>CAISBR010000081.1 GCA_903883645.1 uncultured Myxococcales bacterium
CTCCTTCAGCTTGAACCTGGGCATCACCCGGCCAAAACCAGCGGCTCCGCACTAACGTGCAACCGAAGCCCCAAGGCCCCCAGCACCTTCAGAACTGTTGCGAAGTCCGGATTCCGTTCGCCCGACAGCGCCTTGTACAAGCTCTCGCGTGACAGGCCCGACTGCCGCGGGCCAAGGTGGCGCCGGACAAGGCCTGGATCAACCCGCCCGTGGCGGCGCCGAAGCCGGACCTTCCCAGTCAAACTTTTGCGAAAATGTGTCTCACTTTTGTTGACAGGGCCCGCACTACCTGCCGACAGGCTCGCTCAAGTTGCGCTAGGCGTGCGGTTGGTGCTCGGACTATAGAGCGAAATCGCCAGCCCCGCCGCCCCTACCGCCGCAGCTGCTCGGCCAGGCTCCGCGCCGCATCGACCGTCATACCCAGCGCATACACCCCGCCCAGCTCCGCCGCCGCCGCCCGCTGGTTATGCACATGCACAAACGGCTGCCAGTCGCTGCCACCCACGTATACCGTAAAGTGGTCCGGGCCGTGCTCGGCATCGACCTCAGCAAAACCATAGGTATCCGCTGCACTTGCGACCTGTTCAGCCAGCCACGCCGCGGCACTGCGCTCAAGCACCAGCGCGCCGCCCATGTCAATGCCGTCGCTATGAATCTGCACCAGCTCTACCCGCAGCAGCGTCGCCGACTCAGGGCTCACCACCACGCGTTCTTCTTTGATCTCAGCCATCTTCTACCCCTGCATGGCGTCGAACTCAGCTTGAGTCAGCGCGCCAAGGCTTACGATCTTGTGGTTGTCGGGCGTGAGCTTCAGGCCCGTCTCGTTGCCCATCACCATGACTTCGCGCGCGCCCAGATTGCCTTGGGTGTCCATCGTCGCGCCGGCACCGGTATACAGTTCGTTGGCACCGTAGTTCGAGTCGAGCAACTTGCGAACTTTGCTCGCCTTCATCCGCATGTCGGCATCGTCGCTGCGCGGCTCGGCCTTGACCGGCGTGGCCTTTAGGATGTCGAAAATGCCCGCGAGCTCGGCGTCGTCTTTAACCCCGGCCGCCGTCGCCTCGCGCTTGAACTTGGCGTCGCCCAACGCCTTTGCCGTAATCTCGGGCCAGCCCATCGAGCCGACCCCCATCTTCTTGTCGCCGCCGGCGGTAGGGATGGCCATCGAGGTGTCAAGGATGCAAACACCGATTTCTTTGCCGATTTTGCCGCCCAGCCACGCCTTGGTCCAACCTACTTTGATGAGCGCTTGGCCGGGCTTGCAGCCGCGCAGGTCCGCCGGCTCGGTGGCGTACACAAACTCGCGGGCGGGATTGCCAAACGTGCCATTCCTGGCGAAGTTGCCGGCCTCATCGACGCGACACACGTAGCGCGGCATACCACCCGCAGCGATCGAAGCGAGCATTTCCTTTTCGCTGCGCGCTGTTTGCGTGGCGATGCTGTCTACTTGCTCGGCCATCGACTTGCTATTCTCAACGTCTTGCTGGATGCCGGCCGCGGCCTTGGCTTGCGCACCGACGGCGCCTCCGTTGAATTCTTCGAGCGTGCGTTTGCCACCGGTGATGCCGTCGTGGGCATCCGGCCCTGCAGGAGCGGCACCGGCGACTGGCGCGGGAGCAGCCAACGGGGGAGCGGCCAACGGGGGAGCGGCCAACGGGGGAGCAGCCGACGGGGGAGCAGCCGACGGGGGAGCAGCCACAGGGGCTACCGTGGGCGGCCTGACCAGGGCGGACTGCGCTTTGTGACCGCCAGCGCCTGCCAACTCGCCACTGCTAGGTGGGGTTTTGGCCAGCCCGGCACTTCGGCCAGCAGCTCCCGGGGCCCCGCCTCCAGCGCGCTCCGAAGTAGTCGGCGCTCCAGCCGGTTTGGCGGCTGGTGAAGGAGCCGGTGTCGTGACGGGTGCAGGAGTCTTCAAGTCAGGCACGGAGTCCTCGATGGTCGGCGGGCGGCAACGCTCCCGAGGCCCGCATGCTTGCGACTCCCAACCGGTGTGTCAATGTTTGGGTGCAAGCACAGGTATTCTAAACGCGAATGCCCGCGGACTTGCGGCACCCTCCGGTGGCGCGTATCGTTCGGCCGCCGCGCCAGACCCCGGCGCGTCTCAAGTAGACCCATGCACGCTTGGCACGACATCTACATCGACGAAACCCATATCGAATCCGACTTCCCCGTAGTGATCGAGGTACCCAAGGGCAGCTCGAACAAGTACGAAATCGACAAAGAGACCGGCTTCTTGCGCCTGGATCGCCTGCTGCACAGCGCCGTATACTATCCGTCGAATTATGGTTTTATTCCGCGCACTTACTGCGACGACGGCGACGCGCTCGACGTGCTGGTGCTCAGCCAAGAGCCCGTGTACCCGCTCACCATCGTCATGGCGCGGGCCATCGGCGTGATGCGCATGCGCGACGACAAGGGTATCGACGACAAGATTATCGCCGTCAGCGTTCACGACCCGGCTTTTGTCGATTATACCCATCACGGCCAGCTGCCCAGCCATACCATGCGGCAAATCAAGCGTTTTTTCGAGGACTACAAGGTGCTCGAAAACAAGCAAGTGGTGGTCGAAGACTTCTTGGGACCCACCGAGGCGCTGAACATCTTGCGCGAGTCGCTCGACATGTACCGGCAGCTGCGGCGCGGCGAGATTCGCCAGAAATAGGCGTAGTTAGAGCGCACCGCGGCAGCGATTACCCGGCTGCTGGAGCTGCCGCAGGGCCGGCGCAAACTCGCCGAAAAGCACATCTTCGCGCGCATCGTGGCAGGTCAGACAGCGACCAACCCGCGTAATCTTCTGCAGTTCAAGGCTATTCAGCGACCGCGCCCCCGGCTGCGAGCTGTGGCCCGGCTGTGGGTCCGTCAGTGTGGTCCAGCCATCGGTGGCGCGACTCGGGTCGGCGGGAAGCGCAATAAATGGCGTAAATTTAGCCGGTTGCAGATCGACATCGAGCTGACCCTGCCCTAGCCCCAGAGCGCGGGGCTGGCGGTGGCAGTCGCTACAAGTCCTCGAAATCTTGCGGGTACTGTGCGGGTCCAGCGTGGCAAACAGGTGCAGCGCCACACTCCGACCATCCGCGCGCTTGAGCTGGGCCAACATCCCCGGAATTGCAGGCAGAATGCGGCCATCGGGCCCCATGCCCAGCGCGGGCGGCAGCAGGCCCTGCAACTCCCCAGCCTCGACAAACTGCCCCTGCGTCGGCCGTCCGGCGGCAAAATCCCACTGTTCTTTCGCAGCATTCTGACCCGTATGGCAGGTCGGACAGGTCGGAGCCATCGCACTATGGCAGGCCTGACAGCTCAGGCGCTCGTGGCCAGGCCGGCGATGGTCGAGGTTCACAGGCGTAGGCTTGATGTCCCATGGCTCTCCACTAGCTTTCCGCAGCAGTTGCGCTGGGTTACCAGGACCCGCCGGCACAATATTCCACAACAGCGCCCCCAGCTTGCCCAGCCGCGCCGGCGCGCCAGGTTGCCGCGGGTGCGCGCGCAGGCCCGCCAGATGGCTCAGCGGCTCGGGCAGCACGCTCGGCCAGGTGGTCTGCTCGGCGCGCGGCACCGGCCCGTGGCACGACTCGCAGCGCACATCCACCGCCTGAAACTCGCGCTGTTCCGAGCGGTTGCGCCCCATCACGTCGCTGTAACCGTGGCAGTCGATGCACGCTAGGCCGGCCGTTTGGTGCACGTCGGCCTCGGCCTGGCATAGCGTACGACCGTCGGGCAACGCCACGGGCTCAGGGCACTTGGCCCACGCCGCAGGCTCGTAAAGCCCTTGATAGGTCAAGCTAATCCGGCTGCTTCTGCTGTGGCAGCCTTGGCAACGGCGGTCGTCGGGTCGGCTGTCGAGGCTGGGGTGACCCGGTTGCACTTTTTCGCCGCGCACCGCTGTGTGGCACGCCGCGCAACCTACGCCCTGGCCTTGCAAAACGTCGTCGCGGTTGCTGCGGCTCGCGCCCATGTGGCAGCCGGCGCAGAGCTTGCTCAAGTGGCGGTCCGCGTCAGAGTGCGGGGGCAGCGTCAGCACTTGTTGGATCGTCGTCGCGCCAGTGGGCAACTCCGCCTCGCCCCAGGCCCAGCGGTCGACGGCCACGATGCCGCGCGCCGTGGTCATCAGCGAGTCGGCCACCCGCTCGTGCTCGCCAGGATGGCAGCCCGACTTGCCACATGTCTTTGTAACTACAGCTAAATCACCGGCATCGCGGGTCATGCCTCGGTGTGCTTTCGCTTTGTCGTCGCTCTGCGGGTCGCCGAGGTGACACGTCGCACAGCCCATGGCCCGCGCGTCGTGTACCCCACCTGGATTTTCGTGCTGATGGCAAGCCAAGCAATGGTCGGGAGGGGGCGCGGCAGGGCGCTGGCGGCTAGTCCACCAAGCAAAGCCTATGGCCACCAACAGGGCGCAAGCTAGGGCAGCGATGGCGAAAAGGCGGCGCACCGCGCGAGCCTAGCAGAGTCGGGGCGCTCGCGGCGAGAGCCGTGTCGCGGCGCTAGGCGTTCATGTTCAATTTCAGCGTCGTAACTGGCTAGCCGGCCGATGCGGCCAAATGTCCAGCCCGCACCGCCGCTGCGTGCTCAAGCAACGGAGGCGCCATGCGGTCAGCAGCCGCCCCCCTTCTTGGCCGCTGAAGCGGGCGCCGCCGTGGGCACCACCGCAGCAGGAGCCGCTACGGGCGCTTGGGCACCGGTCAAGCGGGCGTGCAGAGCCCCGCGCAGGCGATACTCGGCAAGCCGGGCCGGCGACATGCTTTGGGTCGCCTCCGCCGGCAAGTCCGCCAGCAACTCAGCGGCATAGGCCGGGTAGCCGCCCTGCACACTGACCACTTCACCCGCGAATTCTGCAAGCTGTGTAGGCACTTCTTTAATTGTGTCGCCACCAATTAGCACGAGTTGCTGGTGGCTGGGCATCGCCGCCGCCGCCCCCTTGGTTACGTCGGACAGGCACACGGCCGCCGGCAGTGTTCTGTCTTTGCACAGTTTTTGCTCGCGCACATCGACCAGCCACAGCTTCTCGGGCTGGCGTAGCGCGGTATCAACTAGCGGCAACACTTTGATGGTCCCCGCTTTTCTTGCCACAGCGGACTGCACCGTCTGCGGCAAGGCCAGGGTCGCCAGGGCTGCCAGGGCCAAGACCGCCAAGACCGCAAAGCTGCGGTTGCGCGGCCGCATCAGGGCATCGGGGGCAACCTGCTGATTCCGCTTTGAGAACCACCGCTCAATGGCCTCGGCGCCAAAGAAGCAGCCCACGGCCAGCGCTACCACCGCCGCTGCGACCACGCTATAGGGTAGGCCAAAGAGCGTGTCGAGCCGCAGCACCCCCGCCTTGCCCGACAAGTACAGGTCGGCAAACACCGGGTAAGTAAAGCCAAATACCAGCGACCCCAGCATCACGCCCAGGTAGGTGAGCATGCCGCCGATATCGCCCGAGGCCGCCGCCACGCACGCCGTACCCGGGCAGTAGCCGGCGATGATGAAGCCGACGCCCAGCAGCAGGCCGCCGGTAAGTTGCGGCCACCAATAGGTTTCGGGGATGGTCAGCTGCCCTAGGTCGAGCCATCCTAGCCCCGCCAAGATGGCCAGCCCGGTGGCCGCCGTGGCGATCGCCGTAAACATCACCTTAAAGACACGCATGTTGGTGCCGTAGAACTGCGCTGCCAATATGGGTGCCCGGCCGAAGCCAGATCGCTCTAGGGCAAAGCCAAAGCCGATACCGGTCAGCGTGCCCACCACCATGCCGGTCGAACGCCCAAAGAATTCATTGGGATAAAGGGGTAGCATCATTTCCAGTACCTCCGCAGCAGGGGCGCGACCAAGTAGCCGCCGCCAAAGACCGCGAACATGAACACCCACGAACCCGCAGCTAGCGCCGCGCCACCGGTCAGGGCCTGGCCCGAGGTGCAGCCACGACCCAGCCGCGCCGCTACCCCCATGATTACACCGCCGATTAGTGCCAGAGCCAGTCGCGACAGCACCGTGGCCCGCGGCCCGCGCAGCAGCACAAGCTTCATGCGCCCAGCAGAATAGGCCGCCAGCGCGCCGCCCAAGAACACGCCCAGCACTTCCCACACCAGCCAGTCGTCTAAAATGTGCTGGCCGGGCGCGACCATCGGCCCCATATAGGCACTATTTTCAACCGCCTGCGGGGCCACCAGGTGCGCCGCGCCGATCGCCACCCGGTTCGCCGCGCCCGAGCCGCCCAGGCCGTTGCCCATCACCACAAAACTGCCAAGCAGCACCAAGCCTAAGAAGATACCCGCCAGATACGGATTCCAGAACGGCGCTTCGTTGTGCGTCTTGTCGCTCATCACAACCCCCTATGGCAACAGCCGAAAACCACTATCTTGCCCCGCCGCCAGCAGCACCGCCCGCAGCGCCAGCCCACCCAGCAGCACCAGCGCCGGCGTCACCGCCACGAGCGGCAGATGTTTCTTTATTTCAATACTTTCGAGCACTAGCGGCACCGCGATACCCATCACCACCACCAGCGACCAGAACGACGCGGTCCACGCGCCACCCAGCAGCGCATCCGCCGCCAGCTGCCCCGCCGCACCGGCATTGGCAAAACCCAATACCATCGAGGCAATCAGCACCCCTTCGACCGCCAGGGCCAGCATGTCCCAACGCACCAGCCGGTGCCGATCCGCTTCGTCCAACTTGAACAGCAGCAAGAACGCCGCGCCCGACGACAGACCTGAGGTCAGGAACAGGGGCCCCAGCACCGCGGTATTCCACTGGATTCGCGCCGTCAGCGTTCCCAGCAGCAGGCCGGTGTAAATGCCCAGACCCACGCCACCCGCCAGCGTCGCCCCCAGCAGCACTTGCCGCTGCCGCTGCGCCCAAGCCAGCACCCCCACCAACGGCAGCTTTTTCAGCAGCTTACCCTGCAGCTCGGGCCCCAGCGCCAGCAGCCCACTCAACGCCGCCACCGGGTAAATCAGCACCAGGATCCACGCCCCCCACGACATCGGCGAGGTGGGGCGAAACGCCAGATAGAACCGAAAAACATGGAGTTTGTAGGCCAGGTCGAGAAACAGCGTACCCATGCCCAAACTGAGCAGCACCAGCGCAACTAGGGGCGCCAGCTGCAGAATCCGCGCCGGGGCCGTGTCGCGCGGTCGCCACAGCAGCAGCGACGACAGGATCAGCAGCCCCGCCACTAGGCCGCCCAAGAACAAATACACCGCAATTTCCCAGCCCCAGATGTGCAGCACCGGATCGATCTCGGCGTTGACGCGGGTACTGGTGTGTTCAAGCAGGGTCGGAAGCATCGCAACCTCGCAAAGTTCTAGGCTAATCAGCGCCTAGGTCAAAAAGTACAGGTTCGGCTCGCAGCCAGTCTCCGGGTGCAGCACCTTGTGGCGACGGCTGGCCAGCAGCTGCGCCACCTCGCCGTGCGGGTCGCTAACATCGCCAAAATGCAGCGTCTTCGTTGGGCAAATCGCCACGCACGCCGTGGTCTTGCCGCTGGCCACGCGGTGCGCGCAGAAGGTGCATTTGTCGACATAGCCCTCGGGGTGCACGTAGCGCGCGTCGTACGGGCACGAGGCGATGCAGGCCTTGCAGCCGGTGCACTTGTCGTGGTCGACCAGCACGATGCCGCCCTCGACCTTGTGGCTGGCGCCGGTGGGGCACGCATCGACGCAGGGCGCATTGCTGCAGTGGTTGCAGCGTTCCGAGCGGATCTCGGCGCGCAGATTGGGGAAAATGCCCCAGATGTCTTCGACGATCCAGTCGCGGCAATAGCCGTCGGGGGTGTTGTTCTCGGCCTTGCACGCGAGCACACAGGCTTTGCAGCCCACGCACAGGCGCGTATCGACGACCATCACGTAGCGTTTTTCGCCATTCATCTTGCCCCCCTACGCCCTCTCGATCGCGACGAAGTTCACGTTCATGCCCGTGCCGCCAAACACCGGGTCGATCTTTGACCGCGACACCAGCGCCGTATCGTCGACGCCGCGGCCCTTGGCAAAGCGCAGCCCCGGCGCCGTATGCCCGTAACCATGCACCATAAATACACAATCGGGCCGAATGCGCTGGGTCGCCTTGAGCCGCAGCGGCGTCGACTTGACCCCGTCTTGGTTGGTCAGCCGCACCTGCGCGCCGTCGTCGAGCCCCATGTCGCGCGCCACTTGCGCGTTCAGCCACAGCTCGTTTTCGCTATAGATCTCCGACAAGAAGCGGTTGTTGGTCGTCCGCCCAAAGGTATGCGTCGGCGTGCGCCCCATCAGCAGCCTGAACTGCCCGCGCGGCGGCTCTTCGGGCGGCGTATAGTTGGGCAGCGGATCCAGCCCCGCATCGGCCAATTGTTGGCTAAACAGCTCGATCTTCTTGCTGGGCGTGGCGAAACTCGCCGGGGCACCGTCTTCTAAGAACACCGGCTTGCCCGGCCCCAGCGCCACGCCGTTCTTCAACACGGCCGCTACATCGAATTTGCCTGCCTCTAAACGGGCTTTGACCAGCTCGCTCGCGTCGTTCCACGGGAAGTAGGCGCCGAGGCCCAGCCGATTGGCCAGCTCCTTGGCGATCCACCAGCCCGGCTTGCTGTCGTACAGGGGCGCCACAGCCGGCTGCCGCACGGCGATATACTGGGACTTATAAGGGGTTACCACCACATCGTCCCACCGCTCGAGGTAGGTCGCCTCGGGCAGCACCACGTCGGCGTAGCCCACGATCTCGGCCGGCAGCACGTCTATCGCCACCAGCAGTTCTAAATGCTGAATCGCTTCAAGGGTCTTCTTGGGCTCCGGCAGCGCCTGGACCAAGTTCGTGCCGTATACAATCCACGCCTTCAGGTCGTAGTCGGCCGTACCCGGAATGGTCGCGTCGCGCAGCCCATGGGCCAAGCCCTCGTCGCCAAACGGAAACACCTTGCCCTTGGGTCGATCGGGCGCCCGCTTGAACGTATGGGCAAATTCCGGAACGCCCGCATATTTGGGCACACCCAGCTTGGTCGGAAAGTAAAAGCCGCCGCGACGCCCATAGTTACCCAGCAGCGCATTGACGATCGCCATCGCCCGCGCCCGCTGCGTGTCGTCGCCATACCACGCCGTGTGGCGCCCCGGGTGCAGCAGCGCCGCCGGCCGCGCCCCCGCCAAAAGCCGAATCGAATCGACGATCTGCGCGGGGTCCAGCCCCGTCTCGAGCGAGGCCCACTCGGGCGTCTTGTCGGCCACGTGTGCGCGCAACTGCTCAAGACCAATCGCGTACTTGGCAATGTATTCGCGGTCGTACAATCCCTCGCCCAGCATCACGTGGATCCACGCCAGCAGCAGCGCGATGTCGGTACCGGGCTTAATCGGCAGCCAATACCGGGCCTTACCCGCCGCCGTCGAAAACCGCGGGTCGACCACCACCAACTGCGCGCCGCACTCGATGGCCTTGGCAAATTCTTGCACCTGGGTATTGTGCATGTTTTCGCCTAGATGCGACCCAATCAGCGCGATCGCCCGCGAATTCTCCAGGTCGATCACCTCGGGCGAACCCAGCGGCGCGCCAAAAGTCAGCTGAAAACCGACCTCGCGCGCCCCACGGCACTGCGCGTGCGAGGGCTGCCCCACATTGTCCGAACCATAGGCATTCAGCAGGTGGCGAAAGAACGAGCCGCCAAAGCCGTGCACAAACAGCGCTACCGCCTCGGGTCCATGTTTCGTAGCGATTTCTTTGAGCTTATTGGCCACAAAGTCCAGCGCCTCGGGCCACTCGACCTCTTTGAATTTCTGCGCGCCGCGCTCGCCCACGCGGATCATCGGCTTCTTGAGCCGATCCGGGTCGTATAGCAGCCCGGTGCCACCCGTGCCGCGCGGACACAGCGCACCATTCGACAGCGGATGCATGGGGTTACCCACGATCTTGGTCACCTTGCCATCTTTGACATGCGCGAGCACACCGCACTTCCAAAAGCACAGCTCGCAAAAGGTCGCGACGGTATGGTCGCCGTCCGTGCCCGGATCGCTCTCGGCTTGGCCAGACTTGGGCAATCCCAGCGAGGTCGCCACCGCCACGCCCAGAGCCGTTGTGCCAGTAATTTTAATAAAGTCGCGTCGTTGCATTACCATCGCCTCGCTACGCTTGTGACCCGCCGGCAGGGGGCGAGCCTCAAGTCGTAGGAGCCGACGCCAATCTGCGACGGTTCGCGGCCAAGACGGTGGGGTGACAATCGGCGCGGCAGGTCAAATGCGCCGCAACATGTGCTACTTCAGCAGTTCGTTCTCGATGATGTCGCGGTGGTACAGCGAGCCGCGAAAGCCGATGACGCGCTCGACCTCGGCGCCGCTCTTAAAGTAGACCACCGTAGGCGTCGACTGCACGCCCAGCTGGCTGCAGATGCGCGGCGCCGTCTCGATGTTGGCCTCGCACACCTTGACCTTGCCATCAAAGTCCTTGGCAAGATTTAGGATCACTGCCTCAAGCTGGCGGCACGGCGCGCAGGTCGAGCTCCAAAAATCGACCAACACCGGCCGGTCACTGCGCAGCACCTCTTGCTGAAAGTTGCTGTCGTCGAGCCGCAGCGGCATCGGCGCCGGCTTGCCCCCTAGCAGATTACTCAACCACCCCATCGCGTTCCCCTTTGCAGCTGGCCGCCGCACTATTTTGTGCAGCGGACGTACGAGCCTGATCAACAGTGCTGGATTCGCCCCCAGCTGCGCGAGTATGCTGCGCCGCGAGCCCAACGCACAGAGTGGCTCACTTCGGAGGCAGCGTGCGCATCGTCTGGTTGGCCGTAATTCTTTTGGCAGCGTGCGGAGATCCGACCCTCAGCACCACTACGCTGGGCGCAGACTCGTCGAAAAATAGCGACACCGCGAGCCTCGACGGCGCTGGCGATGCGGGCAACGATGGATTGCAAGCCCCCGATACACAAGCAGAAGATCTCGGCGCACCCGATGCCGCTGTCCAAGACGATGCTCCACAAGACGTTGCCGCTCAAGATGTTGCACCACTCGATACAGCTCCAGCCGATGCAGCTCTGGCCGATACTGGCGTGCCCGATACGTCGCTCGCCGATACAGCTGATGTCGCGGCAGACGTTCAAACCGATACAACTGTTGATTCTTCAAGCGATGCAGGCAAGCCGGCTGTCTCGACCGTCACCGGCGGCCACTGCGACGCGCCCTTTGCCCTGCCGGCCACCCAGCCCTGGAAACACAACATCGCCACCCCGCTCGTCACCATCCAGGGCGGGCCCAACCATCGAATTCGCGATGTGATCTTGCCCCTTGGCAGCGCCGGCCAGCTGCGCGGCCACTTCACCTACGGCACCCTCGACAGCGATCTGGGCGACGAAACCGTCGAGCTATGGGTTCAGACCTGTCCCGGCTGGGTCAAGTGGGGCGCGGCACAGACCGATAGCAATGGTTACGTATACTTCGACGTGCCCAGCAGCCTGCCCGCCGGCGACTACCGCGTCAAGATCGTGGTGCTGGGCGATCAAACCGTGGCCGACGGCATGATCGCAGCCTGGCCCGCCGGCATGCAGGTGATCGTCACCGATATTGACGGCACGCTGACCACCAGCGACTGGCAGGCCGTGCAAGACATCATTTTCGGCGCCTCGGCCGAGATGTATCCCGATGCCAACACCGCCATTCAGCAGTTTGGCAAGAAGGACTATCGCATGGTGTACCTGACCGGCCGGCCCGAGCTCGTCACCCGCTACTCGCGCAACTGGCTGATGGACCACGACTTTCCGCTAGGCACCGTGCACGTAACCGACGACATTGCCCAGACCATGCCCACCGAGGCCGGCGTGCAAAAGTTCAAGGCCGACTTCTTGGCCGGTCTGCAAAGCACCGTAAAGCTGCAGCTGATCGCCGGCTTTGGCAACGCCACCACCGACATTGGCGCGTATTACGCGGTAAACCTGCCTAAAGACAAGGTGTTCATCATCGGCACCAATGCGGGCGCCAACGGCTCCACACCGATCATCAGCTACACCGCCCTGCTGCCGCAGCTGTACTCGTGGCCGGCGGCGAGCCAGCCCTAGGGGCTAAAAGCTTCGACCTACAATGGTTTTTGCCACCCAGTCCGTGCCCGCAGCGTGGGTCAGCGCCTTGCCAACCGCCAGGTTCACTTCCCACTCGCCCAGCGGGGTCCCCTTAGCCGCCGCCAGGTCCAGCACGCCAAAAAGCAGGTGTTCTTGCTGGCTCAGCGGCAGCAGCGTCGTGCCCAGCGGGCCTATTCCTGCGTAGTATTCAGCACCTACTGCCACACCGTGTTGGGTGTCAACGCTCACCTTGCCGGCCGGCTCAAAGTCAGGCTTAAAGGCGTCTTTGCCCGACAGGGCGTAGCCAAAGATCGGGTTAAAATCGACCAAGATCCAGCGATTGCGCCAGCCGATAAACGGGCGAAACTCGTTGGCCCAGCCCGCCTCTTCCACAGTCTTGGGCACGGCACCTAGCTCGATGTTCAGGCCCATAAACACCTTACGATTCCGGAGCTTTTGCGGCGCCCGCAGCTTGACGCGCAGCTTTGCCCCGGCCCAGTGCGCCTGCCCATCGGGCCCCAGCGCCATCTGCAAATAGGCACCCAACTCCGCGTTTTCGCTCAGTCCGTACGCGGGCTCCAGGGTAAAGCGCGTCACCCCGGCCGGCGCTAGCTCGCCCGCATAGTCTGGCGTCTTTCGGCCACCGTGCGCGTAGTTGGTGTGCAGCTCAAGGCCAAAATGCCCGGGATCATTCACATCCTCTTCGTAGACCTGGATCTCGTGGCGGTCGATGGCGTAGGCCAAAGTCGGAGTGATCGCCGCCGTAGCCACAAGAAGTCTAAGCAATATCGGATGTTGAAGCAGCATCGCCGCCCACGACTCGCCCGGGATGGGCGTCGCCTATAATGATAATGAATTTCATTTTCAAATACAACCGCCGTGGCGACCAACGCTCCGGGGCGCGCGCAACCGGTGCGCGTGCGCGCCGCAGCGCTTGACAAATACGCTAAATTATCGGGTTGTTCTAAACATTTACACGATCAACACGCCCAGCACTTGAGGCGATTCGCCGCACGCGCCATAGTGTAGGGGTGCTGTGCCCCGCGCACGCGAGAGTCGAGCGATGAACAGGCGTATTTTCTTGCTAGTCCCGTGGCTTCTACTGGCCAACTTGTCCGCTTGCTCCGACTCCGCCGTTGCCCCTACCTTGACGTTTGGCAGCGCGGGCACGGCAGACGGCGGCAGCGATGCGCTGGCCGGTTCAGATACCGCAGGCGACAGCGCCGCCTTCGACACCAGTGACGCAGCGACCCCCGCCGCCGACACAACTCTCGACGATTCTTCAGGTTCTGACGCTGGGGCCGACAGCAATCCCCCGGCCGACGTCGCTCCGACAGACACGGCCCCAGCCGACGCACTGGTCGCCGATAGTGCGCTTGCAGATGCAGACCTACTCGATAGCGTGCCAGCCGACGCCGCAGTGGCCGATGCTGCTGTGCCCGACGTCACCACACCCGACTCGGCGGCGCCCGACACAGCAGTGCCCGACACAGCAGCGCCCGACACAACGGTGCCCGACACAGCAGCGCCCGACATTGCCCCGCCAACCGACACCAAGCCGGGCACCGTCTGCGGCAACGGCACCTGTGAACCGGGCGAATCAACAAGCAATTGCCAGGCCGACTGCAAGGGTGGCAGCAACACCTGGACCTGTGGCGACGGCGCGTGCGACATCGGCGAGCAGATCTACTGCGCCAAGGACTGCAAGATCGACCCGGCCACCTGCGTCAAAGATCAGTGCCCCGCCGAGCTGGCCGCGTGCCTAACCAACACCGTGTGCACGCAAGTCTGGGTGTGCGCCCAAAAGTGCACGAGCAACAGCTGCGTCCAGGGCTGTGTGCCGTTTGGCACGACCGTCGACCCCACCTTGCTGGCGATCTACAACTGCGCGCAAAAACACACTTGTTTGTAGGTATTGGCTACAGGCAGCAGACAGAGCAGGTGTTGGTGACCGACTCCATGCCGTTTGAGGTGCCGCTGGTGGCCGTGGCTTTGTGCCGCATGAGCCGGGTGTCGTAGCCGCTCGCCCAGATCTGCGTGGCCACGGCGCTGTCGTCGATGCAGAGGGTCTTGCCGTGTACTTGCGGGCCGTTATAGGCCTCGACGCCGCCGATGTGACCCGAGTAGGCCGTGCTGTAGCCCGCAGCGCAGGCCGTCGAGCCCAAGCTGGTATAGCAGCCGCCGGTGCAGCAAATGGCACAATTATTCGGCACTTCTTGCATGCCGTTCGAGCTGTCTTGGGCGCGCATCAAGCGGTTATTAAAGCCGCTCGCCCACGCAGTCTTGGTGGCCGCGCCAGTGGTGACGCACTCTAGGTTGCCGTGCATGGTGCCGCCGCCCGTTTGGTAGTTCTCCAAGCCGCCAGGCCGCCCGGTGACCACCGCAGTAAAGCCAGACGCGCAACTGGTGCTGCCCCAGTGCGTGTAGCACGAACCGGCGTTGGGGTGGCTGTGGTCCGAACGCGAGGCGGTGACTGCCGAACCGCTGCCGGCAAAGTTGACCGCAACGGTGCCACTGGTGGTAATTGTGCCACCCGACAGGCCCGTGCCTGCGACAATCGACGTGACCGTGCCGCCCGAGTTCGCGTCGGCGCTGCAGGTGACCGCACCCGTGGCACTGATGCCAAGGACATGCTGCCCAGACGGGCACGCCTGGTTCGATATGGCGAAATTGCTTCCTGAATAGGTGGTATTGGCATCGGCCGCGCACGAGACTACGCCGCTCGCGTTGATGCCGCTGACGTACTGCCCGGCGGGGCAGCCCTGGTTCGAAACCGCAAAGTTTGTGCCCGAGTACGTAGTGTTGGCGTCGCCGGCGCAGGTGACCACACCGCTCGCGTTGATGCCGCTCACATACTGGCCGCCCGGGCAACTCTGCGCCGATGTGGCGAAATTCGCGCCCGAGTAGGTCGTGTCTTTGTCGGCAGTGCACGTGGGCTTGCCGGTGGCGTCGATGCCGAGCATGTGCTGGCCCGAGGCGCAAGTCTGGTTCGATAAAGCGAAATTGCTGCCCGAGTAGCTGTTATTGGCGTCGGCGGCACAGGTCACTGCACCGCTGGCGTTGATGCCCGTGACCACTTGGCCCGACGCGCAAGCCTGGCTGCTGACTGCGAAATTGGCACCCGAGTAGCTGTTGTTGGCGTCGGCGGCGCAGGTGACCGCACCGCTGGCGTTGATGCCGCTCACATACTGGCCGCCCGGGCAACTCTGCGCCGATGTAGCGAAATTTGCCCCCGAGTAGGTCGTGTCTTTGTCGGCGGTGCACGTGGGCTTGCCGGTGGCGTCGATGCCGAGCATGTGCTGGCCCGAGGCGCAAGTCTGGTTCGACAAAGCGAAATTGCTGCCCGAGTAGCTGTTGTTCGCGTCGGTGGCACAGGTCACTGCACCGCTGGCGTTGATGCCCGTGACCACTTGGCCCGACGCGCAAGCCTGGCTGCTGACTGCGAAATTTGCCCCCGAGTAGGTGGTGTCTTTGTCGGCGGTGCAGGTGGGCTTGCCAGTGGCGTCGATGCCGAGCATGTGCTGGCCCGAGGCGCAAGTCTGGTTCGACAAAGCGAAATTGCTGCCCGAGTAGCTGTTGTTCGCGTCGGCCGCGCAGCTTACTTTGCCGCTGCCGTCGATGCCGGTGACCACTTGGCCCGACGCGCAAGCCTGGCTGCTGACTGCAAAATTACTTCCTGTATATGTCGTGTCCTTGTCGACGGCGCACACGACGGCGCCGCTGGCCGAGATGGCGGTCGCGACCTGGCCGCTGGGGCAGGCTTGGCTCGCCAGCGCAAAATCCTTGCCGCTGTAGGTGGTATTGGCGTCGGCGGCGCACTGAGCTTTACCTGTACCATCAATGGCATACACCACTTGGCCGGGGGCACAGGCCTGGCCCGACACCGCAAAATCCTTGCCGCTGTACAGCGTGTCTTTATCGACCGCGCACACCACCTTGCCGCTGCCATCGACGCCGGTGGCGACTTGACCACTCGGGCAAGCCTGGTTGGATACAGCGAAATTCTTGCCGTCGTAATTAACCGGGGTGTTCTGGTCGGCCACGCAAGTAATCTTGCCGTCCGCGCCGATGGCCGCGATGATCTGACCGCTGGGGCACGTTTGACCCGAAAGCGCAAAGTTCTTGCCATCATACACACTCGGCGTGTTCTGATCGGCCACACAGGTGAGCTTGCCGTCCGCGCCAATGGCCGCCACGATCTGGCCGCTGGGGCAGGTCTGACCCGAAAGCGCAAACGAATTACCATCGTACGTGGGCAAGTCTTGGCATGCCACCTTGCCGTTCGCATCCACGCCGACCACCGTCTGGCCTTTGCCACACGCCTGCCCCGTCGGCACCAACTGCGGCGTTCCCTTTAAATCCGCGAAGTTGCCAGACGTTGCCACCGCAGCAAGCGAGGCACTTTTGGCATACGGCTGCAGCACTTCGGCGGCCAGCATGTCGGCATTCACACAACCCGAGCACTGCAGCGCCTGGGCCGACGACGCCACCTGCGCCCGCAGCGCATACGGCACCTGATGCAGCGCCAGCCGCGGCAATTCGGCCTCCGCGCCCACTTGCGCACTAACCCAGGTCGCCTGACCGCCGAAAAACACGGACTTATCCAGCGGGGTCTTGGCGCCAACCTGCACCGCAAACATGCCCTTGATGACCTTGACCGCCGGATCGATATAGGTATATACCGCCTTGGTATCATTCACATTTTCGTAAAATCGTAGCGTCAGCGCGTAGTCACCGTCGGGCACCGGAAAGCCGGCGGCATTGGTCAAACGCCCCTGCAGCGCCAGTTGGTCCTCGACCGCCAGCGCCGGCAGCGCAACGGTCAGCCCGAGCAGCAGCGCCAGCCCCGCCAGCGCCCGCAGCCAGGTTTTCCCCATTGTTCTAGTGCGTTGCATCCTCATCATCCACCTCACATGGTGCGCCCAGTGCCCTAGGGCAACCAGGCCGCCAACCAGCGCAAAAGCCCCGTCCAGGTCGAATTGCCGTTGCCCGTCGCGTTGGCCGGCCCGATCGTCAGTGACTCGCCGCCCAGCTCGAGCCACGCCGCTTGATCTCCGACTGCGGCCTGCCCCGCCAAGCCGGCAAAGCCGATCTCGAGCGCATTGGCCTTGCAGCCCTCGTCGGTAAAGCCGTCGCAGTCGTCGTCGACGCCATCGCACGCTTCTACGCCGCTCGGCACGACCTCGCCGTCACATACCCCGAACTTTCCGTCTTTGCAGAGTTTCTTGCCATTATGGCATATCCCTACGCCGTCTGTACCGTTGCCGCCGCTGTAGCAGTCGCTGGTAGCGGCATTGGGTAACCCCACGCAACCCTTGGCCGGGTCGCACGAATCGTCGGTGCACGGGTTACCATCGTCGCAAGACTGGCTAGCCGCGCCGGCCAAGCAGAGCGCACCGCCACCCGGGTCAGCCTCGCAGTGGTCGCCCACGCTGCACGCATCGCCATCGCTGCACGACGCGCCGCTCAGCACGCTGTGCACGCAGCCGCCGCTTTGTTTGTCGCAGCTATCGCCGGTGCAGGGGTTGGCGTCGTTGCAACTCTTTAAGTCCGGATTCAGACACTTGCCCGTCGTGCCATCGCAATTATCGGCGGTGCAGGCGTTGTCGTCGACGCACGTCGCCTCGTCGCTTTTGCCGTTGCAGTCGTCGTCTTTGCCGTTACAGATCTCGATCTTGGCCAAGTTGCTGGTGGTGCACAGGGCGGTGATGATGGTCTGGCATTGCACGCTGCCCCCGGCGCACAGGCCGCTGCCGCAGGGCTGGCCCACGCCCACGGTGGCGCCGGTCGACAGTTCGACCACAAAGAAGTCTTCGTCGGTCAGGCCGTCGCAGTCGTCGTCTTCGTTGTTGCAGATCTCTTTCTTGGGCGTCGCGGCATCGGTGCAGACGAGCTGTCCGCCGCTTGTGCAGGTGGGCTTGCCGGGGCACTTGCCCAAAATCATCTTACAGATCAATGCGTCGCAACCCTCACCGCTCAGGCAGTCGCCGTCTTGTTCGCAGGCCTTGCCGCTGCCGCCGGCTTGGTAGGCGGTCTTAAAGCAGGTCGCGTCGGGCGCCAAGTTGTCGATCTTGCCGTCGCAGTTGTCGTCTTCGGCGTTGCACTCTTCGGCCTTGGCTACCTTGCCGCTGCACGCACTCAGGCCGTCGGGGCCGCACGAGCGCGAACCGCCGCACATTCCGAAACTATTGACGATCTGGCAATCGGTGCTGAGGCCCGACTGCTTGCCCCAGGTGGTACAGGTGCACAGCGCCGCCGCAGCTTTCAAGCGGCATTGCTTGCTTTGCGACGCCCCGTCTTTCTGGTCGACGCAGCCGTAGCCATCGGGGCAGTCGCCGTCACTGGCGCAGGTGGCGCCACAGAACTTGCCGTCGACAGCATAGTCTAGACACCAAGCGGTCTTATCGCCCCCTACTTGGCAGTCACTGTGCGCTTTGCACGGCGAGCAGAGCGAGACCTGCTTGGGCAAGCACATCGACACGGGGTCGACCGCGCCGTAGAGCTGGCACTCCCAGCCGATCGGGCAAGTCGATGCGCCGCCACAGGTTTTGCTGCACTGCTTGCCGTTGGCGGTGGTTATGCACGCGCCCGAGTCGCACTGAGTGTCTTGCGTGCAGGTGCAGAACGGTCCGCCCGGGCACTCGCCGCTGCCCACGTCGCCCAGGGTGTCGCTGCCCGAGTCGCCGAAGCTGTCGCTGCCCGTGGCGTCCGTTCCTTCATCGAAGTCGTACACATCGGTCTGGGCATCGGGGGGCGCGGCCAAGTCATTGCTGGTCACGTCGGGCGCGATATCGGTCGGCGCTGCCACCGTGCCCGTCGAGTCGTTGCTGCAAGCAGCTGTCAACAAAGCACAAATCAATACGAGCGTGCCGGCGCGCAGCGTCAACACGGCGGCGGGTCGTGGCGTGCGACTCGGGGTTGCAATGGGGCAATGCATGGGTCGCCAGCTCCCTTGGCGTCGTTTGAGTCTAGCGACTGCCACCCGTGGCGGCAACGGCATTCTCTGCGGCGACACTGCGATCTTGCCGCGCTCGCCGCGATTTGGCCACCGCCCGTGCCTGATGGGTCTGGTCGTCGCGGCCCGCGTGCTCGGCTGTTTCTGCAACACAACCGCCATCGCCCACCAGCCAGGCCAGCAGCAACTTGCCCAACCGGTCGACCGAAAGCTGGTGCGTCTGCGCCGTGGTCGCGAACAGCCAATCGCCAAACGCCAGCAGCCGCGCAAACGGCGCATCCGCCAAAAGCAACGGCAGCAGGTGCGGAAAGCGCGCAGAATTACCCACCAAATCCCAGTAGCGCGCCAGCCGACTCAAGCGCTGCAGGTCGGCAAATGGCCAGTCGGGCGTCTGCAGCACGAGGTACGGCGGTACCGGGTCGAAGTGCAGCCCCAGGTTCTGCGCCCGCTCGGCCAGGGGTGTTCCGCGCAGGCGCTTGAGAACTCCGACCTGGATCTCGTGCACGCCCAGGCCATACAACCAGTTGAAGCCCTTAGAAAAACTGGCCATATCCTCGCCTGGCAGCCCGGCGATCAGGTCCACGTGCAGGTGGGCATGGGTGTGTTCGCGCAGCCAGCGCAGGTTCGCCGCCGAGCGCTCCATGTCTTGCACCCGGTCGATCTGCTTCTGACTCGCGGGGTTCAGCGTCTGGATGCCGATCTCAAGCTGCAGCGTCCCTGGCAAGAACTGCGCCAAGCGCTCGCGCAGCGGCTCGGGCAGCCGGTCGGGGATCATCTCGAAATGCAAGAACAATTCGGGAGTCAGCCGCTCCAAGAAGAAGTCGAGAATCGCCGCGCTGTGTCCCAGTTGCAGGTTAAACGTGCGATCGACGAACTTGAAGTGGCGCAGGCCGCGGTCGTACAAGCGGCGCATCTGCTCAAGAAACCGTTCTAAATCAAACGGAACTGCGGTCTTGTCGAGCGCCGACAAGCAAAACGCGCAACGAAACGGACAACCGCGCGAGGCCTCGACATACACGAGCCGCGTCTGCAGGTCGTGGTCGCTGTACTCCGCATACGGCCACTGAATTTGCCCCAGCTCGGCCGTCTCGGCGTGGCTGATCTTGCGCGGAACAGCGCCGGCCAAAATCTGCCGACACAGCTGGGCAAAAGCCAAGTCCGCTTGGCCCGTGATCACAAAATCGGCTTGCTGCACAACGGCTTGCAACTCGGTCTCGTGGCTCACCTCCGGCCCGCCCAGCACCACCAGCACCTCGGGCGCCACAGCCTTTAGAATCGCAACGATCTCAGCTGTATACACCGTATTCCAGATGTACACGCCCAGGCCCACGATGCGCGGCTTCTCGGCCAGGATCTTTTCGACGATCTCGGCCGCGGGGCGATCGTGGGTAAATTCGAGCAGGCGCGTCTGCGACCTTAGCTCGCCCATATTCGCGAAAAGATAGCGCAAACCCAGCGAAGCGTGGATGTACTTGGCGTTGACGGTGGCGAGGACGATCGCGCTCGGCACTTAAATCACCAGCGTCTCTTGGTGGCGGCCGAACACTTCGCGCAGCGTCGCGCTGATTTCGCCAGTCGTCGCACGGGCTTTCGCCGCCTGCACCATCGCGTCCATCACATTTTGGCCACCTTGCGCGGCCGCTCGCAGATTCGCCAATGCTTCGGTGTGCTTAACAGGGTCGCGCGTCGCCCGCAGCTGCTGCACCCGGGCAATCTGCTGGCGCTCCACCTCGGGGTCAACCTTGAGCACCGGCATCGGCGCCTCGTTCTCGACCTGGAACTTGTTGACACCTACGATGATTTGCTCGCCCCTCTCGACTGCAAGCTGCCACCGGTAGGCCGAGTCCTGGATCTCGCGCTGCGGATAGCCCTTCTCGATCGCCGCGACCATGCCGCCCATCTCGTCGATTCGGCTCAGGTATTCGCGGGCCTTCTTCTCGAGCGCGTCGGTCCACTGCTCGATCAAGTAACTGCCGGCCAGCGGATCGACCGCATCGGCCACGCCCGACTCATAGGCAATAATCTGCTGAGTTCGCAAGGCAATTTGCGCACTCGCCTCGGTCGGCAGCCCCAGCGCCTCGTCGCGCGAGTTGGTGTGCAGCGACTGCGTACCGCCCAACACCGCCGCAAGTGCCTGAAGTGTCACGCGAACAATGTTGTTATCGGGCTGCTGCGCCGTCAGCATCGAGCCGGCGGTCTGGGTATGAAAGCGCAGCTTGCACGACTCGTCGCTCTGCGCGCCAAAACGCTCGCGCATGATCGTGGCCCACAGCCGCCGCGCCGCACGGAACTTGGCGACTTCTTCCAAGAAATTGTTATGGCCATTAAAGAAGAACGCCAGTCGACCCGCAAAATCGTCGATGTCGAGGCCCGCGTCGAGCGCCGCCTGCACATAGGCCATACCATCGCCCAGCGTAAAGGCAATTTCTTGCGCGGCATCGCAGCCCGCCTCGCGCACGTGGTAGCCCGAGATCGAGATCGTGTTCCACTTGGGCACATTTTGGCCGCACCAGGCGAACAGGTCGGTAATCAGGCGCATCGACGGCCGCGGCGGGTAGATCCAGGTGCCGCGCGCCATGTATTCCTTCAAGATATCGTTCTGCACAGTGCCCGTCAGCACGCTGGGCGGCAGGCCCCGCTCTTCGGCCACCGCCACCAAGAAGGCCAGCAGCGTCGTCGCGGTCGAGTTGATGGTCATCGACACGCTGACCTTGTCGAGCGGCAGATCCTGCATCAAAACATGCATATCCTCTACGCTCGCGATCGACACGCCGACCTTACCGACCTCGCCCAGCGCCATTGCATCGCCCGGGTCGTAGCCCATCTGCGTCGGCAGATCGAAAGCCACCGATAGCCCCGTTTGGCCGCGCTGCAAAAGGTAGCGGTAGCGCTGGTTCGACTCGGCGGCTGTGCCAAAACCTGCGTATTGTCGCATAGTCCAGAGCCGTCCGCGGTACATGGTCGCCTGCACGCCGCGCGTATACGGGTACTGACCGGGCAAGCCAAGCTGGCTCAGGTACTGCGGATCATCGCCCGCAGGCAGCGCCAAGTCGGCGACCTCCTCGCCAGTCGAGCGAGTAAACTCGGCGCGCCGCAAACCTTTTTTCTTAGCCGCAGCCAGCAGCCGGCCGGCCCAAGCCTGCTGCGCTTGCTGTACGGTCGGGCTCAGCGGCGAAGATTGGTGTTCCGTCATGGTCTACACTCCCGTTGGTCCATCTGGCGTTGTTCCATCTGGCGTTGTTCCATCTGGCGTTGTTCCATCTGGCGCGGCGACGTCTACAGGAGCGGGCGGGCGATCACCGCCGCGGTTGCCCACTACTGCGCCCCAGTCATTATCGCCAAAATCATGATCTTCGGGCCAAAACTCGGCAGGTGGCGGGCAGTAATAGCGCCGCGGCTGCCCCGTCGCCGGCTCGATTAGGCCCAAAGCGGCCGCGTGCAACGCAATGCGCCCCCGGTGCGGCCCGGTGGGATCGCCATACAGCCGGTCGCCCAGCAGCGGCCCGATCGCCCACGCCACATGCAGACGAATCTGATGCGTGCGCCCGGTGTCCAGCGCCAATTCGAGCAGCGACAGTTGCCGTTTAGCATCATAAGCCAGCGGATTTACCCATGTATGCGCCGGCATGCCGGTCGCCGTCAGCGCCATCCGCCCCGGCTCGATCTCGTCGACAGGCTCGTCGATGTCCATCACCCCTGGAGCACGGCCGGTACGGGCAACGGCCAAGTAGCGGCGACGGGCGCGATGGCTCCGAAATTGTTCAGCAAGATCGGCAGCAGTCTCCCGATCGAGGGCGTAGACCACCAGCCCCGAGGCATCGCGGTCAAGTCGATGAATTTCGCCAAGATACGTGTGCGGGCCCAGCTCGCGCTGCAGGCGCAGATTCAGCGCATCACCCCCGCGCGGCGGTGGTTGCGTGGGCAGGCCCGCCGGCTTGTTCACAATCCACAGGTGCGCATCGCGGTAAATCGTAACGATCTTGCCGGCATCAATGTCACGCCGCTCGGCCGGAGCCTGAGGCTGCACCCGCACTTGCTGCCCCTCTACCACGTGCACGCCGGGCTCGCGCACGCGCAGGCCCGCCACATATACCGCGCCGTCACGGATCAAGTATTGGGCCTTGCCGCGACTCCATTGCAGCGCGGAGCTGACCGCGACGTCGAGCCGCATCGGCGATTGCACTGCAAACTCAACGGGCTGTTGATCTATTTCGCCAGTGGGACCCATCGTCACGTTCCTATCCGGGCCAAGGCGGGCCGGGCGCGCTCTGCGGCGACAACCCCGCCGGTGCACAAAGTTTTTGTCTAGGTCACTGCCGGTTTGGCAAACTGCCTCACCTGCCGTATCATGCCCCTTAGTCGTCGCGCGGGTCCAGCGTCGGAGCAGGCCTCGCCAGAATGACCACGCCGAGCCGGTCACTCTGAGCGGATCACCCTGAGCGGCCCCAACCGGTAGAACGCGCGCAGCCGGAGTTGAAGTGGCGAACCCCCCGATCACCAATTTCGCAGTCGAACCCGATGTGCCGAACGACCCCCTCGCAGCGGCCGAAGGTCCCGAGTGGGCCCGTGCGCGCCACATGGCCGTGCTGGGCCTGCCTCTCGACGAGCGCACTCTCAGCCTGCTCGCGGCGCTAGAGCACATCGATCTGCTCGTGCCTACCCGCGCAGAGGCCGCCACCAGGACCGTGCGCGTGCGGCAGCAGACCGAAGAGTTGCCCGCCGCCGCAGTGGACGTGGCCGCAGCCCTCGACAGCGACCTAGCAGACGAACTGCCCGACGATATTGCTGAGGCGATTGAGCTTTCGCCGGATGAAGTGAGCGACGCTGGCTTTGCGCCGCCCGCCCCCGACGACGAGACGCTGCCCCAGACGATCAAGATGCCGCAGTTTGCGACGGCCGATACCATCGTGCTGTCGGGCCCGGAGATCAAGCGCAAGATTCGCCATAAGCAATCGATCATGCCCAGTTACGTGGCGCAAGTGCTGTACGAAGACATCGGCGCTCTGTTCGAAATTGGGGATCGCGAAGGCGCGTTGGTATCCCTCGAGCGGCTGCTCGTGGTGGCGCCCATTACCCCGCAAATTGAGAGCTTCTTGGAGCATAACGAGGCGCGGCTCGTCGAATACTACGAGTCGGTCCTCGGTCCATGGACGCGCACGGGGCGGCTGCGCGAGGGCGAGACGGCACTGCCCGGGGCGTTCTATAGCTTTGAGAAGGTCGCCCAGTTGGTGCGCCACCTCGACGGTACGCTGCCTCTCGGTGAGGTGATCGCGCGCTCGGGTCTGCGCAACATCGAGGCGTGCTCCGTGCTGTCGCAGCTGTCGCGCTCGTCGAGCCTCGACCTGTCGGACAAGCCCGCTTAGCTGATGCCGAGTATTCTGATTGTCAGTGCCTACTTGGCGCCAGCCCAGGCCGTGGGAGCCCGGCGAGCGGAGCGGATGGCGACCCATCTGCAGGCCCGTGGCTGGCAGGTCACCGTGCTGACCCTGCGGCCCGAGTACACCCCGCCCAGTGATCCCAGCCGGGAAGAACTGCAGAATATCGATGTAATTCGAACGCATGCCTTGATGCCCTTGGCCTGGGGCCGTTTGCTGCGCGAGCGGTACCGGGCTGCGCAAGGCGGTTCGCGAGCGCGGGTGGCCAGCCAAGGCGCAAGTCCGGCGCAAAGCGGGCGGTCGCGGCTGCAGGGGCTCCGCGAGAAGGTGCTGTTCCCCGATGAATTCAACGGCTGGCTGCCATTTGCCCTGCAAGCCGTGGCCGCACGCCGCTTCGACGTGGTCCTTGGCACGCTGCCGCCGTTTACAGTCGGCGTGGTTGCGCGGGCGGTGGCCGAGCGCTGCCGGGCCAAGCTCGTGCTCGACTACCGTGATCCATGGGGTGATCTGAATCAAATTACCCGTCTTGAGCCCGTGTTGCGCGACCGCCACGGCCGCCTCGAAGACCGGGGACTCCGCCAAGCAGCGCTCGTGGTCGCGGTCACGCCGGTGCTAGCCGAGCAGCTGGCGCGGCGTACAACGGCACCCGTGGTCGAGATTGCCAATGCGGTCGACAGGGTACCCGAGCACTTGGTGTGCGGGCCCGAGTCAACGCTGGCCTATGCCGGCAGCTTGGCGTATGGGCGGTCGGTGGCGCCGCTGATGGCCGCAATGGCCGACTTATCGAGTGGCGGCAACGATTTGCAGCTTGTCTATGCAGGACCCGATGGCGCCGCCGCCCGGGCCGCGGCTGGTCCGCACGCGGCGCGTCTACGCGATCTTGGCCCCGTGTCGGGCGCCCGCGCTGCGGCCCTTGTCGAGCAGGCGCGCGCGGGCCTCGTCCTGGCGTCGCCCGACTACCTCTACGCCTATCCCGGCAAGATCTTCGACATTTTGAATGCCTCCCGGCCGATCCTGCTGGTTGGCCCCGCGCGAAGCGCAGCCGCCGCGCTCGTGCGTCGCCACAACTTGGGCTGGGCCGTGGCCGACGACGACGATGCGGGGATGCGCCAAGCCCTGAGTGAGCTCGCAGCTGGCCGCAGCTTCACGCCCGTTCATCTTGACGAACTGTCTACCCAGACGACCATGGATCGGCTCGACCTTGAGCTGCGCAATCTGCTGTAACTGCAACTAAATCGGACAGTCGTGCCCTTCAGCCGCCGCCATGACCGGAATGTTGATGCCGCTCTGTGCTTCGGCCAACATCGTCACAATTCCCTCGTCGTCGCAACCGGGAGCGTGGTGGGTCAGGCACAGGCGCTTGACCTGGGCCACGGTCGCCATCTCGAGCGCCTGCGCCAGCGTCGAGCCGCCCCAGCGCAACTTCAGCTCATTCGGCACCTTCCACGTGCAGTCGTGCAAGAGCAGGTCGGCACCGCGGGCAAAGTCGGCCGCGCGCTGCAAAATCGTGCCCGTCGGGTGGTCGATGCCGGTCATCAGCACCACATCGCGCCCGTCGGCGCTTACCCGCCACGCCGCACCGCTGCCATGTCCGTGGGGCACGCAGAGTTGTTGAACGCGGAATTCACCAATCGCAATGTCGCGGTCGCACAGGTCGCTGATCGTGAGCGTCGCGCCTAGATTATCCAGGCTGTTGATGGGGCACACATGCGAGTCGAACAAATCGTCGAGCACTCCGCGCAGCGAAGTCTGTGATGCAGCACCATAAATATCGATCTTGTTGCCGGGGATGAAGGCCGGAACAAAGAACGGCAGCCCAGCAGTGTGGTCCAGGTGAGTGTGGGTGAGCAGGACCGACAAGTGCCCATTTCCACGGCCAAATTCTTGCGCCATCAGCGCCCGACCAAAGGGGATCGCCCCCGTGCCCAGGTCGACCAGCAGCCGTGATCCGCTATCGCTTATCACCTCGATAGCTGCGGTATTGCCGCCGTAGCACTGGGTCGCGGCAGATGCCACCGGATAGAAGCCGCGGACGCCCCAGAAGTGCAGCTTCATGATGCAACCCGTCTGGCCGGCGCGGCACCGCCGATCCGGAGCACCATGCCTTCGCGCGCAGTGGTCACTTCAAGACCGACTTGCCGACCCAAGTTGGCGTACAGGCCCGACATTTGGTCCAAGATCGCGTCGTTGTGATTGGGCGCGTGATGGTAGAGCACCAGCTGCCGGATGCCGATGCCGGTACAGAGCGCCAAGGCCTGGTCGGGCGTCGAGTGGCCGTAATGGGGAAATTTGGCGTACTCTTCGGGGGTAAAGTGGGTGTCGTAGATAACAGTGTCGCAGCCACGAATCGCGCGCACGACGCCGTCTCGCATCTCTTGCAGTTCTAGACCGTCCGCCTCGCTAATGGGTTCAAGTCCATGCAAGAAATGCTTTTTATGCAGCACTTCGGTGAACGGGGCCGTGTCGCAGACATAGGCGCACGAGGTGCCATCGGCGTCGATGCGGTAGCCCATTGCACCCGACGGGTGGTTGAGGCGAAATGCCGTAACGCGAAAGGATTGGGGCGTAAACGTCTCGTCGGCCAAGACTTCGTGAAAGTCGAATGGTGCCGCAAAGTCGTCGAGCGCGGCGGGGAAGAATTCGTGGCGCGCCACACCGGCCAGCACTTTGGCCAGCGGCTTGGCCGTGTCGGGCATAGCGTGGATCGAGATGCGAGCGCGCGAGTCGTAAGCCGGGGCAAAGAATGGCAAGCCCTGAATGTGATCCCAGTGCAGATGCGACAGCAGAATATGATGCGTGCCAGCGAGTTGCCCGCGGCTCATCAAGTGGTCGCCAAGGCGCGTGAGGCCGGTACCGGCGTCGACAACAAGTCGCTCGCCGCCGTCAGCCAGCACCTCGACACACGAAGTGTTGCCACCGTATCGAACTGTCTCGGGGGCAGGCGTGGGATAACTCCCTCGCACACCCCAAAACGTTACTTCCACCCAAAGACCTCCGTTCGATGTGGGTCACTCGAAAGGGCACCGACGCGGGGCGATCGGGGCTCGTGCCGAGACTGTAACGACCCGTGAGTTGTATCGCAAGCTGTCGGCGGCACATCCCGGCAACTTCAGCAAATTCCGCTCGGCACGTGACGCGAACATGACAGCGGCGCTGCTGGCTTGGGGCCGGCGCCTTCTAGCTGTTTTTACTTAGTAAAATATCGTTGGTCGGCACCGACCGGCCATGGGTGTCGCGATGCCCTCCGCCAGGGTTCGACCAGAAATATTCTGCAACAGGGTCGCAATGCAAGGTTTTTTTCGCGATCCATCATTTCGTCGGCGGTTTGACTTGTGGCAGCGGTCGCCCCAAACTCCGGCCGCCTCGGAGCGCCTGCGTGGCGCACTGGGCCCCAGCCCGCGAGAAACTCATGCGCATCGCCATTCCCAAAGAATCCTACCCCGGTGAACGCCGGGTGGCCGCCAGCCCCGAAAGCGTCAAGAAGCTGAAAGGCCTTGGCTTTTCGGTCGTAGTCGAAAGCGGCGCCGGCGAGACGGCTCACTACCCCGACCGGCTCTACGTCGCCGCTGGGGCTGAGATCGAGAGTGATCCCAAAGCGTTGTATGCCAACGCCCAGATCCTGCTCAAGGTCCGGCCGCCGTGTGAGCGCGACGGGGTTGGCCACGAGATCGACCTGCTCAAGCCGGGCTCCACGCTGCTGAGCTTTATCTATCCGGCCCGCTCGCCCGAGCTTCTGCAACGGCTAAATGCCAACAAAATCCAGTGCTTAGCGATGGACATGGTGCCGCGCATCTCGCGCGCCCAGAAGCTCGACGCGCTGAGTTCAATGGCCAACATCGCCGGTTACCGCGCGGTGATCTTGGCGGCCAACCACTTCGGCTCGTTCTTCTGCGGCCAGATGACGGCGGCGGGCAAGGTCGCGCCGGCCAAGGTGCTGGTGATCGGCGCAGGCGTGGCGGGCCTAGCGGCGCTGGGTGCGGCCAAGGGCCTGGGCGCGATCGTCCGGTCGTTTGATACCCGGCCGGCGGTGCGCGATCAGGTCAAGTCGATGGGCGCCGAGTTCCTCGAAGTGACCATCGAAGAAGACGGCGAGGGTACGGGCGGTTACGCCAAAGAGATGAGCCCCGCGTTCATCGCCGCCGAGATGGAGCTGTTCCGCCAGCAGGCCAAAGAGGTCGACATCGTCATCACGACGGCGCTGATCCCCAACAAGGCAGCGCCCAAGCTGTGGCTGAAAGACATGGTCGGGCTGATGAAGCCGGGCTCTGTTGTGGTTGATCTGGCTGCGGAATCGGGCGGCAACTGCGAGTACACGCGCGCCGACGAAGTCGTGGTCGAGCACGGCGTAACCATTCTTGGCCCCACGGATTTGCCCAGTCAGTTGGCCACCACGGCGAGCCAGCTGTACGCGCAGAATCTGGTGCACATGCTGAGCGACATCGGCGGTGCCAAGGCCGAGAAAGACGGGATTTTGGGCCTGAATCTCGAAGACGAGGTCGTGCGCGGCGCCCTGGTAACGCAAAACGGCGAAGTGACTTGGCCGCCACCGGTGCGCCCTGCTCCCCCGGCGCCAGCTGTAAAGCCTGCGGCGGCGACTGCGGCTCCTGCCAAGTCGGGCCACGGCGGTCACGGCGCGGCGCCAGCTCCAGCGGGTCCGGCGAGCAAGGCCGGCTTGACCTGGGGCGCTATCGGCGCGGTTCTGCTGATGTTTGGAGCCGCCCAGATGGGCCACGACGCCGGCCCCGTGCATTTTATGCAACAGCTGACCGTGTTTGCGCTGTCGTGCTTTGTGGGCTTTCAAGTGATTTGGAGTGTGGCGCCTGCGCTTCACACCCCGCTAATGGCCGTAACCAATGCCATTTCTGGCGTGATCGTGGTGGGCGGCATGCTGCACCTGCACGGTAAAGCCCATGGTCCTGCGCTGATTCTGGCCCTGCTGGCCGTGTTGTTCGCCACGGTCAATATCGGCGGCGGCTTCTTGGTAACCCAGCGTATGCTAAAGATGTTCCGCAAGTAACGGGAGTAGACCGTGGAATCCTTCCTAACTCTGACCTGGATGGTGGCGGGCGTGCTGTTTATCAGCTCGCTGCGCGGTCTTGGACACCAAGAAACCGCCCGCCGCGGCAACGGTTTCGGCATTGTGGGCATGGCGCTCGCGATTGTGGCGCTGCTGGCCTCGGGCAAGGTGGCCAACCTAGAGCTGCTTGTGCCGGCGCTGGTCGGCGGCGCAGTGGTCGGCGGCGTGATGGCCCAGCGTGTGGCGATGACGTCCATGCCAGAACTGGTTGCAATTCTGCACAGTTTTGTCGGCTTGGCCGCGGTGCTGGTCGGCTTTGCCGCGTACCTGGACCCACCCGACGGCCAGGGCAACAAGGTGCACGACGTCGAGATCTGGATCGACGTGCTGATCGGCGCGATCACCTTTACCGGCTCGATCGTGGCGTTCTTAAAGCTGCGCGGCTCGGTGTCGGGCAAGCCCTTGTTGCTGCCCGGGCGCCACATGCTCAACTTGGTGGTGATCTTGGCGAGCCTGGGCTTGGTCGTGCCGTTTGCGCAGGCCGAGGGCACCAGCGGCATCATCTACCTGGTAATCATGTCGGTTTTGGCGGGGTTACAAGGCATCCACTTGGTCGCGGCCATCGGCGGCGCCGACATGCCCGTCGTGGTGTCGATGCTCAACAGCTACTCCGGTTGGACGGCGTCGGCCGCGGGCTTCATGCTCGACAACAACCTGCTGATCATCACCGGCGCATTGGTCGGTTCCTCAGGCGCAATCCTGAGTTACATCATGTGCAAGGCGATGAACCGCTCGCTGCTTTCCGTCATCTTTGGCGGCTTTGGCGCCGACCCCAAGCCCGGCAGCGCGGGCCCGGCAGTGGTGCACGAGGGCGAGCCGATCGCCACCAATCTCGACGAGCTGGTCGAAGAACTGAGCGAGGCCCGCGAGGTCATCGTGGTTCCGGGCTACGGCATGGCCGTCGCGCGCGCACAACATGCAGTGCGGCAGCTGGTCGATGTGCTCAAGGCCAAGGGCTGCAACACCCGCTTTGCCATCCACCCGGTGGCGGGTCGCCTGCCTGGCCACATGAACGTGCTGCTCGCTGAAGCCAGCGTCCCCTATGATATCGTTCTAGAAATGGACGAGATCAACGCCGACTTCCCCAAGACCGACGTGGTGCTGGTGATCGGCGCCAACGACATCGTGAACCCCGGTGCGCAGACCGACGCCAGCAGCCCGATCTACGGCATGCCGGTGCTCGAAGTGTGGAAGGCCAAGCGCGTGGTCGTGCTGAAGCGTTCGCGCTCGGTGGGTTACGCCGGCGTGGATAACCCGCTGTTCTACGAGCAGAACACCCGCATGTTCTATGCCGACGCGAAAGACGGTATGGAGAAAGTGGTCGCGGGTCTGCAGAAGTAGTTCGGACCGCAGATTGCCGCACAACAGCTTGTCATAAATCAGCTATTTAGCGCGCGCCACACCGTCTCGCCGTCCATAGGCAGGCGCCGCACCCGCGCACCTGTGGCGTCCGCAATGGCATTGGCGATCGCTGGGGCTACGGCCATCAGACCGATCTCGCCGGCGCCTTTGACACCGAGCGGCACACTCGGCTCGGGCTCGCCGCAAAATACTACTTCAAGATCAGGAAGATCGAGCGTCCGCGGCACGCCATAATCGAGCAACCCGCGGGTCAGCAGCTTGCCGTGCGCCGTAAAATCCAGGCGCTCCATCAGGGCAAAGCCCAGCCCCTGGGCGGCGGCACCTTGAATTTGCCCTTTGGCCATAAGGGGATTTAGCACCCGACCGATGTCGATGGCCTGCAGCAGTCGGACCACCCGCGACTGACCGGTCTGGGGGTCGACATCGACCACTGCGGCACACGCGGCGAAGGGCGGGGCATTGGTCTGCGGCGACCAAGCCACGTGGGCGTCGATCGGCAAAGGGGCGCCATCTGCACGCAGTTGCTTGGCTTTTTCGGCAGCCTGCCGCACGGTCTCGCCGGCAATGTAGGTCCGACCCGAGGCATGGGCGCCCGAGTCGGCCAGCTCGGCCGCCGTATCCGCCAGAACCACGCGAATCTGCTGCGGCGGCAGGCCCAGCACCTCGCCGGCAATCATCGCCAGACTGGTGGCCACGCCGGTGCCGCCCTGGTCGGGAGCGCCGCTGTGTACCTCGACGCCGCCATCGGCCCGCAACACCACCTTAGCGTTGCTGATTTCGTTGCGGCCTTTGCCAGTGGTGTGCATCGCGACGGCCATGCCCTTGCCCCGTATCCACCCCTCGAGCGGCGCGCCCACGGGTTCGCTGAGTGCGCCCTGCACTACATCGAGGCAACGGTCGAGCGCGCACGACGAAATCGTCGCACCTTTCGCAACGAATTGGCCCGTTTGTGTATCGACGACGCCGACCGACAGGTTCTTGTCGCCGCTGCGCAGCAAGTGCCGGCGCCGCCACTCGATCGGGTCTAGGCCAAAGCGACGGCACAGCTCGTCGTTGTGCGACTCGACCGCAAACGTGGCTTGGGGATTGCCAAAACCGCGCGTCGCCGACGCCACCGGCGCGTTGGTCGTCACCAGCCGGCCAGAAAAACGCACGGCCTGGCACCGATACAAGGCCAAGGGGCGCAAAGCCCGCAGCACTACGTAGGGTCCCAAGTCCAAGTGCGCGCCCGCGTTGTAGTCGGCCTCGATCTCGCGGGCCAGCAGGTTGCCATCGTCGTCCATCGCCGAGCGCACGCGAATCCGTGCACCGTGACGCACCCGGCCAGCCACCAGCCCCTCGCTGCGTTCGAGTTCGAGCCGCACCGGCCGCTGCAGCTTGCGACAGGCCAAGGCCGCCACGTACTCCAAGTCGTCCATTCTGCTGCCAAAACCGCCGCCAATCTGCGCCGGCACCACCACGCGGACCTGCTCAGGCCGCAGACCGAGCCAATGGGCCATCTGGTGGCGCAGCTCGTACGGCGCGGGCGTACCCTTGTGCACGATCAGCCCGCCATCGGCACCGGGCTCAACCAAGCAGGCATAGGGCTCCATCGCGGCCGCCTGGACCGTACTGGTATGGTAAGTGGTCTCGATGGTATGCGGGGCGCTCGAAAAAACGCCTTTCAGATCACCAGATTCATAGGTAATCGCCCCAAACGGCAACGCCAGGTTGCTGCGCCCCAAATGGGCCGCCACGGCACCCTTGGCCAGCGCGTCTTCAAGATCGAGGACGTGGGGCAAAACTTGGTACCGCACCTGCACTTTAGCCACAGCCGCCCGCGCTTGATCGGCTGTCTCGGCCAACACCACCGCCACCGGGCAGCCCAGCCAAGCCGGCTCGCGCCACAAAAGCGGTCGCGTCATCAGGTTGCGGCCGTAGAACGCCTCGCCGGGCAGGTCGTGCGGCGGGCAATCGTCGGGGCCGAGCACGGCCAGCACGCCGGGCATCGCCAAAGCCAGCGCCGGATCAAGCCCCTCGAGCAGCGCGTGGGCGTGGGGCGAGCGCACCAGCACGCCGTGGCACATGCCGGGCAAGTGGAAGTCGGTCAAGTACTTGGCACGCCCGGCGGCCTTGTCAGCCGCGTCGAGCAGAGGCATGCCGCTCATGGCTCACCTGCACGCAAGCGCTGCAAGCCCGCAACCGCGCCGGCGACAAGGCCTGCGTAGCCCGTGCAACGACACAGGTTTCCGGCTAAAGCGTGGCGTATGCCAGCCTCGGTCGCGGGTACATCGGTGGACAAGCTGTGCACCGCGACCACCATGCCGGGGGTGCAAAATCCGCATTGCACGCCGCCGGCTTCGACTAGGGCGCGGGCTACAGGGCCATCTGCAAACGATGCTGCAGTTTGAATAACTTGCCCGTAGGCTCGAAAGGCGGGATAGATGCAGCCATGCACGCGCTCGCCGGCGACAAGGCAACTGCAGGCCCCGCAAATCCCCTCGCCGCAAGCGACTTTGACTGCAGTGTTCTCGGCGCCACCGCGCAAAGCCTCGGCCAGCGAGGCATTGCCTGGCACATCGCACTCGACAAGGCGGCCGTCGACTTCGGCAGACCAACGCATCAATGCACCTCGCGCAGTTCAGTCGGCAGCAACTCTTTTAGCAGTCGCTCGGCCAACACGCCGACCATGGCGCGCCTGTAATCGGCCGAGCCCCGCGCATCGTCGATTGGACGAACAACATGAGCAATACTTTCAGCCCATTGCGCAACACTGCGCCGGTCCCACCGCCCCTCAAGGTCGCGCAAACGCCGCGCTGGCGCCTCGATCCCCGACACCGCCAGCCGCAGTTGATCGCCATCGACAAGCGCTGCCAGCGTGACCAGCGCAGGGCCCACGGGGGTGCGGCGCAGCGACTGACAACCCGAGCGCGCCATCGGCGAGCCGGGCTCAAGCTCAACACTCAGAATAATTTCGCCGGGATGTAGGCGCAACGGCGCGATCGGCGCGTGGCGTTCGCCGTCGGGGCCAAGGAGCACGGCGTGCGCCTCGTAGAGCAACAGCGGCGCGACCAGCGAGCCAACCCCTGTGCACAGGTTGCCGCCCAACGTGGCCTGGGCCGCCACCGGCAAGGGCTCAAAGTGGCCGGCCATGGCCATGATCGCGGCAAGACCGGGTGCACTCAGTTCAGGATGGCGGCGCAAGTCGCGCATGGTCGTGGTGGCGCCAATCGACAGGTGATGGCCGCGCCAGCCAATGCGGTCGAGGCCCGCGTCGCAAAGGTCGATGAGGTGCGACGGCCGCCCGCCCCCCAGCTTGCCGAGCGCGAGTGTTGCGCCGCCAATTACGGCTGCACCCTGAAGGTTGGCCAGCAATTCAACTGCCATTTCAGGAGTTTGTGGGCGATAGTAGTTGGCTGCTTGCGAAGGCATGCGCTCCCGAACTAGACAGGGGTAAGCGAACACGGCGACGGTACGCCGGGTGCGCGGAAGGGTCAAGCCTGGCCTGCCACCGCTGGACCACAGCCCACGCGCCGTGACCGCGGCCACCGATCAAAAAGCGTAGAGCAGGCCAAAGTTGAACTGACCAAACTCGTCAGTCGTGCACGAAATACTGCCCGCTACGTCACTTTTGATGTCGCGGCAGCGCGCGGCGCCCAAGGCAAAGGCGTAGTCGAGGCGCACGGGAATTTGGCCCGAGAGAAGCCAGCGCACGCCCACGCCCAGGCCGTGGCGAATCGACGCGGAGTGCACGCCACTCCACGTCTCCGAAATCCCGCCAAAATCCCAGAAGGTAGCACCCCATAGGCCCATGGTCGACACGATCGGAAAGCGCAGCTCGGCCGAGCCGTTGGCCACCACATCGCCGTCGCCGAGCACCTTGTCGCCCGAGGCGAGCGGGGCATTGCAGGCCTTGGGCTGGCCGTTCACGTCCTCGACCAAGGTACATCCGCTCGCGTCGTACTGGCGCACGCCAAAATCGGAGTAACCGCGCAGCAGCGACTGCGAATACTGACCGCCCAGACGAAACCTGGCGAATTGTGGAAGGTTCTGCCCTGTACTCGCCCCCAACGAGCGGCCAGCGCCACCATGCAACAGCAGCGCCAGCACCATCGAGTCGCCGAGGGGCACATACGAGCGGGCGCTCAGCTCCCACTTGATGAAGTTGGCCGGCACGTACACCGTCTTGACTTCGTTCTGTTTTACGCTGGCGTTGATATACGGCAGGCTGAAGCTGAGCGAAAAGCCGCGGCGGGGATTGAGCGGGCTGTCGGTATTGTCGAACGAAACGGAAGGAATCAAGCTGAGTTGTGGCTCGGGCGACTCGGCAAAGTCTTGATTGCGCGACTCGGGCAGGCGGGTGCGAATGTAGCCGGCGTCGGTGGCGATCGAGGCGGCCAACTTGCCGAAACGTCTGGTGACTTCGATCAGCGCGCCGGCCTTGTCGACATCGATCGGCCCAATGGCGTAATCGTGGATCAGGTAGGGCAGCACCACCCGCAAACCGAATTCGGAGCCAAGCAAGCGACTGTCTTGGTATGTAGGCAGAATTGCAGCATAACGCAGTGTATCCGAATACCACGGCGGCGTCTGGCGCGCCGAAGAGCCGTCTGGCTGGTACCATGGCGCACAACTTTTCGCTTTAGCAAGCAAGGTCTTGCATGCATCCGAGCCTTCATACGGCACAGTATCGTAGCTCGGCGGCACGGCGGCACCCAGCTTCGCCGATAGCTTGAGCATCTTGCCTGAATGCAAGAAGTTGCGGTTCACATACGCCGCCTCGCCGGTCGCAAGCAGATTGGGCAGCGTCAGGTTCTGCGCAATGCCAAAGCCAGTGGTCAGCCGGTCGGCCGCCGTGGTGGTGCGATCGATAAAATCCTTAAGCGTTTGAACGGTTTCTTGCTCGTAGGGCGACCGTGCGGTGTTGATAGTCTGAAAGCCCAGCGACGCCTCCCAATAGCGGTTCTGCCCCTCGACCACGTTGACCAGCGTCGCCAGATGGTCGCGCGGCGGGCGCTCTTCATCGCCGATCGCCGCCACCGACACCTGCGAAAATAGACCTAGATTCCTCAGCTTTCGCTGCGTCTCAAACACGGCGGCCGCCGAATAAGGACCACCATAGGGCGGCATGTCGCGCAAGATGACGCTGCGATCCGTTACAAAATTGCCCACAACGAATGACTCGCCGAAATCGACGCGCTCGCCCTCGGCAATCACCAAGCGCACATCGACATAGCGGGCCAGCATGGTCGCCGGCGTGCACACGGCCTCGTCGCGGTTCGGCTCGACGGAGGAGCACAGTGCCTTGATCGTAGTACGGAAAAAGCCGTTGTTGCGGTAGCGCTGTTCGACCGCGCGCATGGCGTCGTCGAGCATCGAGTAGCTGACGACGTCGCCTTGGCGCAAGGTCGTCAATCGTCTGATTTCATTAAAGGTAACCTGCCCTGCGCCTTCGATCGCGAGCGTGCGCAGGCGGCTGCGCTCACCCTCGTGGTAGTCGATGTCGATGTAGATGAAGTTTTCGCCGAGTGGCCGCCGAACACGGAATCCTTTGTTGTCATAGCGATAAACAAACTCAGTCTCGCCCATGTGTTCTAGGCGCTGGCGACGGTTGGCCGCACTCGGGGTCGCACCCTCGGGCAAGCTGACCGCATAGTGGAACTGGTAAAAACCATTGTCTAAATAGTGCTGTCGCAGCGCATCGAGGTCCGCAAGCACCTGATCGGCCTGCAAATAGCCGCCGGCATCAAAAAAGTCGTACGCCTTGCTGGTCAGCACCGTACGCAGCTTGTCCGGGGCGATCAGGGGCGCGCTGGGCCGGTCGACCGCATGAAAAAAGATGCCGCGCACCTGCGACACGTAACCCGTAGTCACATAATAGCTAACCGCAGCAATAACTTGCGTTGACAGGCGCGGCGGCACAGGCCGAAAGTCGAGGCGCACATCGGCAAACAAGAAGCCGCGATTCTCGAGCAGGGCCAACAGGTCCAAGCGCCCGCGCTCGCCCTCTTCAAAGTCGAACTGGCCGCTGTCGCCAAAGGGCAGCGCGTCGTACAAGCTCTGGTCTTCGCTAAGGACGTAACCCGCCTTGCCGCCACCCGAATCGTCGCGCACCCAGACCTGCACCAGCGCGCACTTGCCCGGCCGCACATCGATGCGCACCGCCTGGTCGAGCGGGTCGTGCAGCACATCAACCCGCGGGTTGCCATAGCCCAGCTTGCGCAGGTAAGTCCGCACGCGCGAACGGATTCGATTGGCCTCGCGCTGACTAAACACCTCCATGGTCGAGGTGTCGGCGGCAATGCGCAGCGCCCGCTCGCCGATGCGCGGGCAGCGCAGGTCGTGGCGCTCTTCAAGCTCGGTCGGCAGCGGCGAATCCTGAAGCTGCACATGGGTTTGCGTAATGCGCTTGCGCTCGCCTTCGTCGATATCGACCTGCACGCGCAGCTGCCCCGGGCCAGCCGGCACCGTGCGCAGCCGCACCTTCGCATCCAAGAAGCCGTTGCGCCGGTACAGCGACTCAATCGATTCCTTTTGCGATTCGAGCTGTTTCTTGCCATCCACCGTGTCGATATTCAGCACATCGCCGTTTTGGATCTGCAGCTTGGCGCGCACTTCGTCTTGGAACATCGCGCTGTTGCCCACAATGTCGACGCCGCGCACCAGCGTGCTGCCCGCCACCCGCCAGCGAATCGTCGAGCGGCCATCGGGGTCGCGCCGGCACTGCACCGACACCGACTTGAGGTAGCCCAGGTGCAGCAATCGCTCGTAGGCCTTTTGCAGCTGCCCAATCAACAGGTTACGCCCCTGCTTCAGGTCCAGCAGGCTCGTCACCGCGCTGTGCACATCGTCGGGCTGGCACGGCGTCGCGTCGCAGCCATCGAGGCGCACCTCAGCAATCGGCAGGCCAACACAGGCTTTCTCCGCCGCCGCCACACCGTTTTCGCCAAAGATCAGCCGAGCCGCCGCCAAGCCACTGGCCATACTGACCGGGCTCGCATCTGCCGGGGCACTCACCGCACTGGCGTCGGCCGGCGGCGGCACTTCGGCGGCCAGGACCGTGCAGGATAGCGATATCCCCAAGATAAACAGCACACTGCAACCCATGCGCCGCGATGCGATCAGAGCTCGCAACGCAAGACCAAGCTGGGGCAGGGGCAACATCATCGGCGCGGGCGGTCCTTACTCGTCGCTAAGCGGCACTTTGTACCGCAGTTTGCTCTCGTACACATCGACGCTGGTCTCTTGGCTACTCGACGAGTCGAGCAGTTTTTGCCGTCGCCACAGGCCGTTGAGCGACAGCCGGTCCGTGATGCGGAACGAGAAGTTGGCGTTGTAGCGGTTTTCTTTGCCGGTCTGTACGCGCGTGCCCAGCGCGATCGACTTGCCCAGCTTTTTGGTCACGTCGGCCGACACGCCCAAGTTCACGGGATCAAAGTCGATCTGCACCGTATCGACCACGGATTTCAGCAGGCCCGTGACGACCGTGTTCAGCGCCTCGCCAAAGAAGAAGTCGGTGGTTAGGCGCGTGCCACCCGTGCCCTGGTCGTTGCAGCGGCGGCGTGCGGCGATCAGACACATGCAGTCGGCCTCGGTGTCGCCCTTGTTGCTGGTCAGGTGGAAAGTGAAGTTGCGGCGATCGCCAAAGACGCCCTTGACCTGAACAAAGACCTGAACAATTTCGTCGAGTTGATTAGCATCCGTGGTTAGGTCGGTGCCGAGTGTCGAGGCCATGGTGCCGGTGCGGGTGCCGGCGCGCACGGGGATGTCAGTGCGGGCCATCGCTTCGAGATAGGGCTTGGTGGCGTCGCCGTTGAAGTCGAGGGTGCCCGAAACAACTTCAAAAATCAGGTTGTTGAGCGATGCACTGATCTGGCTGCCCGAGCCCTCGACCACCCGCAAGCGGTCGTGCACCTGCAAGTTGCTCAGATTGCCCGACACGCGCATGTCGAATTCGGTCACCAAGTCGGCCTTACCGCCCGGCACGCGACTCGCCACTTCAAAATTCTTGCCGTGCACCTTGAGGTCTAGGCCCAGCTCGGCCAGCCAGGGCATCGTCTCGGTAATCGGCTTACTGTAGGTCTCGACTTTGCGATCGCCCGCGTTGCCCAGCACGCTCGAGATCTGGTCAAAGCTGCGGTAATAGCTGCCCTCGCCAATGTGCACGTCGCCAGCCAGGCGCAGGTCGCGATTCGCTAGGTCGCGCAAGCGGTTACCACTCAGCACCAAGTCGGGCGAGATGAGCATCTGGTACTCTTTGGGCACCGCATACGGAATATCGCCCGCCCACAGCCGCGCATACACCGAGTCGAGCTGCAAATCGACCAGCGAGGCGCGCCCCGACACCGTAAAATGCCCATCGTCGACCTGGCCTTTCAGCTCGTGGTCAAGGGGGATCGCCACGGTCATCACGCCGCGCGGACTCGTGGCAATCTGCAGGCGCGCGCCATCTTGTATCGTGATATCATGGCCAAAACGCCGTAGTGCCACGCGCCCCGTCTCCGTCTCGAGCAGGGCCTGCACGTGCAGCCGGTCCAGCGGTCCATCCACGCGCAGCATTCCACCACCCGCCGCCGCCGCTTCAAGGCAGTTCGCCCGCGGGTCCGCCGCCACCACCGGGTCGCGCAGCACGTTGAGGCGCAGATCCAGGTCCGACAAACTCTGGCTAAGTGCACCAAATCGCTGAATATCAAAGGTGCCCGCGACAAAGCCGAGCAGCGCTGCAGGCTCGTCGTCGTGCGGGTAGCGCCACTCGCCACACACTTCGATGCCACTGCGGTTGAGCTCGAAGTACGTGCCGCCCAAAGTGATTTTGTCGGCCGAGATGCCGATGACTGCGGCCTTGGTGTTGCGAATCGGCCGCGCGCCGCCGCCCGGATCGAGCCACAGCCCTGCCGCCGGCACAATCGTCTCGACCCGCCAGTCGAACTTGCTGTTTTGCAGCGCCATCTCGACCGCCACCTCGCCTTCGACCCGCACCGCAATACCCTGCGGCCGCGGCAGGCCTAGGCGCTCAAAGGGGTCGAGCGGATTTTCGGTGCCGATACGCAGGGTTGAGGTCGTTGGCAGCCAGCCCTTAAAGTTGACCTCACTGCCGCTCAGGAGCTTAAACGACTCGAAAAAATGGTCGCTTTTCAGCAGTAACGGCCCCAGCGGCGCCTTCTCAAGGTCGAGGTGCGCCGAGCCCAGCTCAATCGCGTCCCAGCCCAGGCCTTTGATATCCACACCGGCGGCCAGCGACAGGTCTTTGCCATCGCCGCTGAGCTTGATGGTCGCCGCCACCGTGCCCGGCATCGGCAGGTTTTCGAGCCACGAGAACTGCTTAAAGCGCGTCTCGGGTAGCGCGACGTCGATGTCGAGGCGCTTGGTAGCCAGGTCAAACCGCCCCACGGTCTGGATATCGGCGCTGCCGTCGACCGGACTGCCTCGCAAGCGCAGCCGCGCATTGGGCAAAACCGTAACAAGTCCGTGCTGCTCGACGTGGCCGCCGCCGCGATCGAACCACTCGCCGTAGGCGTGCACCCCCTGCAACGCCACATCGCCCGAAAACCGCAGCGACGGCATAAAATGCCCAAGATCAGCACTTAGTTGCCCACCCGACAAGTCGCCTTGGCCCGTAATGCCGGCGACCCGCCAACGGGCCAGCAGCTTGCCCAGGTCCACCTGCCGCACGGTCAAGTGATCGATGCGCAGTGGTCGCTCGGCGGCCAGCTCGCCCAAGCTCGCGCCAAACAGCCCCATGCGCAAATCGCCACTCACATCGCCGATATCCGTACTTGCGCGCAGTCCCGTCAGCGCCACCTCGCCACCGCGAATCCCCAGCATCGCCGTGCCGTGCCGCACCTTGTAGCCGTAGGCCGCCAAGTCGTCGACGCTTACCCTACCCAATACACCGGGCCGCAGCAGCGCCCCCTCGATACGACCGCCTTCAAGCCGCACTGCCCCCGCCACATCGGCGATGCCAAGGGGCGCAAGCCAGTCTTCTAGCTGCGGAATGGCCAGGTCGGCCCGCAAATTGGTCGTATCGCCGCTCAGGTCGAGCCGGCCGTCGCAGTGCAGCGCCGCCGTCTGCGCACCCGACTGCTCGGCGTCTTCGGTTCGCAGCTCCGAGTCAATAAAGTCAACAAACATGCCAACTTGCGGACCCATGCCAAACCGCAGCCCACCGCGCCACAGCACCCGCGGCAGCTTTTGCGCAATCATCTTCAGCGGCGCATCGCGGACGAGGTCCAGGTCGGCGTCGAGCGCCACATCCAGGTCGAGCGGCTGGCCGTCGGGCAAGTGCGTCCGGGTATATGTGCCTAAAGTGCCTGTAATATAACCACTAGCTAGCAGCGGGGTAATGCCACCCAGCTTGATCGCCTCGTCGAGCAGGGGCGCATCGCCGCGCACATGGTCGATCGCGAAAATACCCCGCGTAATGTGCTCGGGGCGCTCGAGGTCCATGCGATAGTCGACCCGCTCAGAGCGGATGTGTCCACCATAGGCCGCTATGCCGATATTGCGCGTAATTACACGAACTAGCGAGTCACCAGGCGGTCCCGTCTCGACTCGCACCTCGCCGCGCACCGCCTCGGCATGGAAGCCCGACATGAGCCCGCGCCCCAGAATGTGGCATTCGGTCCAAAAGCCGACGTTCGGGTCGAAATGGAACTGCCCAGTCGCCTGCGCCTCGGCGTCGAACAAACGCCCCAACATATCACGAATAAACGAGGACTTACTCGATGTCGTCAGCAGCAACCGATCGCCATGCACCATGATCTCGGGCTGTAGCTGCACCACGACCCGCGCCCTCGACAGGGAGGTAATCGGTTCTTGCAGCGGCTGTTCCAGCGTCGCCGGCGGCATCTGACAGCTCACGCCCGTCACCACCATCTCGCGCAAATCGCCAACGGCCGACTCGGCTTGCAGCGATCCGGGCGGAATCGCCGGCAGCCGCCGCATCGAGTCAATCGTGGTCTGCGCGTAGGCGGCAACGATGTGGCGCGCGTCGAACTGCACATCCACCGGCTCGGGCCGCCCCGGCTCAATCGTGACCGCGGCCCCCGGACTGTCGAAGTAAATGCCGCGACTGTCGATGCTCATAGACGGCAAGTCCATGATATAGCGACCATCTGTAACCACAGTCTTGCCCAGCCGCACATATACCGGCAGCGGCTTGGGGTTCGGCTTGGGCGGCTCATTCGGATCGACAAAAATGCTGTTGAGTCGAAGCCTTCCAAGCTGATCTGTGTCGAGTTGCAGCAGTGGCTTGTCGAGCACCACCCGCGGCAGGGTCAGACGCAGCGCCCCGGCCCGCAGACCATCGATTAGGCGCGCCGGAGCCATGTCCACTTCGGCCCGCTCCGCGGCAATCAGCACCGCGCCACCCGGCTCGCGCATTTCGAGCCCTCGGGTCTGCAGCCGCACCCGCAGCTCACCATCGGCAAGCACAGGACCAACGTGCAAAAACTGCACACGCAGAGAACCAGGCAGGATTTCGCTTACGACCCGGCTAGCCACCGCCGCCATCGACGGCGAATTGACGGTCAGATAGGCGCCGAGCAGCAGCCAGACCAGGCCCACCAGCGCTTGAATGGTCGCCAAGTACGCCAACTGCCCGACACGACGCAAGCGGCGCCGAATCAAGGACTTGCTGACTGTACGGGCGATCTTATCGGCCAAGCAAACTCCACCGGACACGCCGCGACACCTTGGACGCGCGGGCCTCCGCCTGCAGTCTAGCCTTTTGGCGGAAACGGGCCAACTTTACGGCGAAAAATGCGAATTGGGGCGTCTTTTGGACCACCACCGCAGGGCAACGGCGAGCACTCGGCAAGCGACCGCGACAACCGCCCAAAACTCCACGTCTTGCTCCAGGTAGACCACGCCCTGCTCAGCGTCGAAGTAGCGACCTTCGCTGTTGTACGGCAGGCGAGCGGCAGTGAAGCCCAGCCAGGCGGCCACCACGGTCACCCCAGCTGCAAGCCAAAATACCGACTGGCGACTGCCGACGATCAAGGAACTGTACTCGTTGATGCGCTTTGACGGCACCGATCCGCCTGTCGACTGCGGCGATACGTCGAAGCTCGTTGCGTTTATCGACACGAACTTCTTCACCTTTGCCTATGGACCGGGCACCAGCGCGACCCACATCAACGACCGGCTCATCGACGCGCAATACGCCTCGGCGACGGAGTGCGTCAGCGACCGCGCCCTGATGAAGCGAGCGTTCGGGCTGAATCTAGCCGATGGACGGATCAAGTCGTACCCGCAGGAGACCGTTGTTTTGCCGCAGGAAAGCTGGGACATGACGTTTTTTGTCAAGTACGTCCGCAGCGGCAACGGCAGCTACGGCAAAAACAGCTTTGTCGACAACAAAGACGGGACGATTGCCGACACAGCGACAGGCCTGCTGTGGGCCAAGGACGACAGCGGTAAGGGCCTCAACTGGCAAGAAGCGCTGGCGTGGGTGCAGGCGAAAAACGCTGAAAACTACAAGGGACACGCGGACTGGCGATTGCCGAATGCCAAGGAACTGCAGAGCATTGTCGACTACACGCGCTCGCCGTCTACGACCAACTCGCCGGCGATCGATGCGCTGTTCAACACGTCGACCGTAAAGGATGAGGCGGGCGACTCGGACTATCCGTTCTTCTGGGCCGGCACGACGCACCAGTCGATGGACGCGTCGAAGGCGATCAGCGGAGGGAGCGCGGTCTACATCGCTTTTGGCAAGGCTCTCGGGTACTTCAGCATCGATTCGCTCAACGGCGACACGGGCGGCAGCCAAGGACCCGTCGCCTGCACCACCCAGAGCGACTGCTCGGCCGCCAACGCCTGCCCACCCGATGCCACCAAGGGCTGCGGCTGCACCGCGGGCCCGAGCGGCAAGGCGTGCATCCCCAAGTGCGGCGTCGCGAGCGATTGCCCCAAAGGGCCCGGAATCACGTTCAAGTGCACCTCGGGGTATTGCACTCCGTGATGACGAGCGAGCGAGTGGCACTGCGGCCGTCGACCGGCGATGATGCGCCGCGGCAGAGGGGAAGGCTGGGTTGAACGAAGTCGAGCTCACAGCGCGGGTGCTGGCGGCACGGAGCGGGGATCGGGCCGCGCAAGAGGCGCTGGTCCAGGCCTTTTTGCGGCCGGCGTACGCTGTCGCGCTGGGCGTGCTGCGCAATGTGGCCGATGCCGAAGATACCGCGCAAGAGTCGCTGCTCAGGGCACTGCGAACCCTAGACCAGTGCCGCGAGCCGGCGCACTTTGCGGCGTGGCTGCTCAAGTCGGTGCGCCATCGCGCCCTGAGCGTCGTGCAGCAGCGTGGGAATCGGACTCGCCTTTTGGGTACGCTGCCGCCAGGTCCCGATGTCGCGCCCGCCCCGCTGGCCGCGCGGCAACGGCTCATTGCGGCGCTCGAAGTGTTGAACCCGGCGCAGCGCGAGGTGGTCTTGCTGCACGATCTGCAAGATTGGACGCACGCAGAGATCGCCGCTGCGCTCGAGATCTCGGAGACAATGTCGCGCCAGCACCTGTTTGTGGCGCGGCGGGCGATGCGCAAACATCTGGATGACGGAACAGGCAAGGAGGTTGTGGATGGATGACGACCGCATCGACTTTACGGCGCTCGATCCGTGGCGAGAGGCCCAACAGGTTCAGGCGCTTAGCAAAAGCATTGTCGAGGAGCACCGAGCTGCGACGGAGCGCATGCCGCTTTACGCGCTGCTGGTGTCGCTGGCCCCGCGCGGTGTGCTCACGGCCGCGCTGGCAACCGCGCTGATCTGGTTGCTGCCGAGCTTAATGCCGCACGAGCCGCCTGCAACCGCGCCGACCACCGCCACCTTGGCGCACTGGATGGAGCGCGGCCAGGTGCCAAGTGGGGTAGAGCTGCTCAAGCTTGCCGAGGTTTTGCATGAAAAGTGAGCGCCAACCGAGTTCGCGGCTTTGGCTCGCCGTGCTGACCCTGGTCGCCGTCTTTGCGCTGGGTGTGGTCGCTGGCCTGGGCTTGGCGTACACGTTTCGGCCGCCACCGCCGCCGGACTACTTGGCGCGCGAGCCCGATGGCGTGCTGCCGCCGTTCGACCGGCTTGGTCTGAGTGCCGCGCAAAAAGCCCAGGCCCGCACGATCGTGCAGCGGCACGCGGCGGCGATGGAGGATGCGCTGCACGTGGCGTTTCCCAAGATGCGCGCGGTGCGGCTGCAGCTCGACGCCGACATGCGCACCATCCTGACCCCAGAGCAGAACAAGCAGCTCGACGCCTTTTTGGCGACGAATCCACCGATGCCCGGCGAGCCGCGGTAGTTCAAATTTCTCCGCGCACCGCCTAACGCTAGCACCCTTTGAGCGGTCTACTAGCGGGGTGCAGTTCCGCACTCTCGTCACCAAGGACACATCTATGCCCATGCCCACTTCTCGTCGCCGTCGCTTGCTTTTGTGGCTGAGCGGCACGGTTTTCGCCGTCACCGCCTGCGGCAGCGATCCTGCGCCCACCAGCAGCGCCAAAGCCGACACGACCGACGGCATGGGCGGCATGGACATGAGCTATGTCGACTCGACCACCGGCGACATTCCCCCGTTCGACGGCACGACGATTACGCCCAAACTGCCTGGAACGCTGTGGATTCCGCCCGCGCTGGCTGCCAAGTCGTTCAATCTGAACCTAGCCAAGACCACCAAGCAGCTGCGTACCGGCGCGGCGACGGCCACGTACGGCTACAACGGCGCGGACTTTTGGGGGCCGACGCTCATCATGAAGAAGGGCGACCACGTCAAGCTGAACGTAACCAATAACCTAGCTGCCGACACGACGACGCACTGGCACGGGCTCCACCTGCCCGCAGCGATGGACGGCGGGCCGCACCAAGTTATCGCGCCGGGAGCGACCTGGTCGCCCGAGTTCGACGTCATGAACCACGCAGCGCTGTTCTGGTATCACCCGCACATGCACGAGCACACCAAGGAGCAGCTGGCTTACGGTGCGGGCGGTTTCATCCTGATTCAAGACGACGAAGAGGCCAAGCTGGCGCTGCCGCGGAGCTACGGCGTCGATGACATTCCGATTGTCTTTAGCAGCCGCCGCTTTACCACCGACAACCAGTTTGATCTCACGGGCGAATACGGCGACTACCTGATGGCCAACGGCATCATCGACGCGACTACGACGTTGCCGGCGCAGGTGGTGCGGCTGCGGCTGCTCAACGCCGAGACCGAGCGCAGCTACATGGTGGGCTTTGCCGATGGGCGCACGTTCCAGCTCATCGGCACCGACGGTGGCCTGCTCGATGCACCTGTGCCGCTGCAAAAGCTGATGCTGTCTGCGGGTGAGCGCGTCGAGATTCTGCTCGATCTGTCGAAGGATGCGCCCGGGGCGACGCTGGCGATGCAGGCCTTTAACGGCGGATTCTCGCTCGGCTTTCCGGGCGGTGAGCCGGCGAGCAGCGGCCAATTCGGCAGCCTGCTAAACAACAAGACGTTCGACATGCTCAAGATCACTGTGGGCGCCGCAACGACCGGCGCGGTCACAACAATCCCCGCTGCGCTCGTCAAGAACACCTACTGGACCGCCGCCGACGCAACCAACAGCCGCACGCTCAAGGTCACCGACAAGGGCCCCGGCACGCCGTTCACCTTTGACAACGCGAGCTACAACATGGACACCATCAACCAGACCGTGGCGCTGAACGCCATCGAGAAGTGGACCATCACCAACGACCAAGTCTTTGGCCACGTGTTCCACATCCACGACGTACAGTTTAAGATCGTGTCGCGGAGCTCGGGGAAGGTCGACGCGTGGGAACAGGGCTGGAAAGACACGGTATTTTTGCCGATCAACGAATCCGTAAGCTTTGTCGCCAAGTTTGACGACTTTGCCAGCGCGACCGACCCGTACATGTACCACTGCCACATGGCCAACCACGAGGACGGCGGGTTGATGGGGCAGTTCTTAGTAAAATAGCGACAAATTCAAGGGGTTTGTAGATGCATCGTTTTGCTCCTGCGCTTTTGGCGCTCCTTGTTGCATGTAGCGATTCAAGCGCCGCCAACACGGCCGACAGCAGCGGTGGCGACAGCTCCGCAGCGGGCAAGCGCAATTCCCGCTACTGCGAAATCCTGTTCGGCAGCATTGGCGCAGGCGCGGTGCACATCGATGTGTACTCGACCGAAGGCCTGAACAGCTGCCCCGACGCCGCGTGGAAAGCCCTGGATACTTCAGCGCTAAAGGCCGCGGCGGGTGCGGATATCGTGGTGCTGAACGGTCCGCGGTACTGGATGCTCGATTCGCTGGCCGGGTCGGTGCTGCAAGACACCGCGGTCAAGTCCTTTGGCGGCATCGGCATGCGCATCGCGGGCAAGATCGAAGTGCCGCTGGCCGACCTGTCGAAGATGCAGCAGCCGTATGCGCTGCACATGATTCACCGGCAGAGCGCGTTCCACTGGCTGGCCGGGCAGCCGGCGTACGAGCTGCACGACGCGAGTGGCCACGCGTATGTGATGCAGTCGTATAGCGCGCAGAAAATGGCGTTAACTATCGAGGATTTGGCCGGTCTAGCGACGAAGCTGACGGCGCTGCCGACCGGCTGGAGCTATGCGCCGCGGACCCTGGATAAGGGCCTAGATCTGCTGGCGACTGCCGGCGACGCCACGGTCGTGCAAGATGAGCTGGGCAATACGTATTCGATGGAGTGACGGGGGGCGATGTCTTGTCCCCGTTCCGATCTAGGCCGCCGCCGGCTTCAGCACATGCACTTCGCCCAGAATCCGCGCCTCCGCCTCATCACGCTGCCGTTCCAGGTCGTACCGCGACTGCAGGTTCATCCACAGCTCCGCCGACGTGCCGAAGAACCGCGCCAACCGCAACGCCGTGTCCGCACTGATGCCACGAATGCCGTGCACGATCTCGTTGACCCGCCGCGGCGGCACGGCGATGTCCTTGGCCAAACGGTACTGCGACACACCGAGCGGCAGCAGGAAGTCTTCGAGCAGCACTTCGCCCGGGTGAATCGGCGCCAGTTTGTCGTTCATGGTTGACTCCTTCAGTGATAGTCCACGATTTCAACCGATTCAGCGCCGCCGGCCGTCCACAGGAAGCACACGCGCCACTGGTCGTTGATACGGATGCTGTGCTTCCCCACACGGTCGCCGCTCAAGGCTTCCAGCCGATTGCCGGGCGGCACACGGAGATCGTCCAGCGCAATCGCCGCGTCCAGGTGCACCAACTTGCGCAGCGCCGTCCGCTGGATGTCGGGCGGCAGTTTACGCACCCGCTCGCGGCGGAAGAGCTTCTCGGTTTCGATGTCGGCGAAGGACCGGATCATGGCCACATAATAACGGGGCCCGGTAGTAACGGCAAGCGTTCATACCATCCCAGCCACCAGCGCTGCGGGCAGAACGTCCCAGACCTGTGTACAAGCGCGGCCAGTGGCCCACAGCATTCGCTGAAAGATCGTCGGCCAGAACGTCGCGCAATGTTTCGATTTCACACATTAAACCGGTGTTTGGCTAGCTCGTGGTTTCAATGGGTTGTGGCGGTTTTCCCCGTTTTGTCCCCGTTGAGATCTACGCCGCATCCCGCAGAAGCTTGACCGCTTTGCCAGGCCGCGTCCGGCCCAAATCATGCGCGGCCTGCAGGTTCATCCAGAACTCTGGCGTCGTGCCCAAAGCCTGCGACAACAGCCACGCCGTCTCGGGCGTAACGCCCCGCTTGCCCTTGACCAACTCGTTCACCCGCTGCACCGGCACGCCCAGGTGGGCGGCAAACGCGACCTGGGTCACGCCGAGCGGGGCCAAGAACTCTTCAAGCAGGATTTCGCCCGGATGCGTCGGCGTACGGTTCTGCGGCAACATCTTGACCTCCTAATGGTAGTCCACCAGCTTCACATCATCGGCTTGACCGTCGACCCAGCGCAAGATGATCCGCCACTGGTCGTTCACACGAATGCTCAACCAGCCTTCCAGGTCGCCATGCAAGGCTTCCAAGCGGTTGCCGGGTGGCGAACGCAGATCCTGAACGGCTGCTGCCGCCACGATCATGTCCAACTTGCGGGCGGTCGCCTTGACGAGTGCCGCATCGAGCCGCCTGACCTCGCGGGTCGCGTGGCCGTGGAACACGTCCTCAGTGCGTTGGTCGCCAAAGCTGCGGGTCACGCCGGTCTCGTCGCCGCCAAAATGCGGCTTGGCTTCAAGATAGCGGATACACGGATACCGTGCAAGCGTGATAACGTGTTGACCCAGTGAAGCCGATCAACCGGCCCGAATTCGATCCCCGCTGCGGGACACGCCAGGCAGTGCGGGGAGGTGATTTGGCAAGGCGCATGTGTTGTAAGTATCTGAAATTACGCGATTCACTACACATTAAACCGATGTTTCGCGGCGTAGTGATTTCATGGGGTTGCGGGCGGTTTCCCCGTTTTGTCCCCGGTGCGGTCAAAGATGCTTCCGGAGTTCCTTCTCGTCGAGGCCGAACAGCAGACACGCCTTGCGGATGTAAATCTCAGCAATTTCAGTCTTGTCGCCGTGGCTCGCGGGAATCGGGTAGGTCTTGCCGTCCTTGGCCAGTTTCCAATGCGAACCACCGCCGGTTGGCGGCGTGGCTTCGACGCCAAACTGCTCAAACGCTCGTTTGACGTTGCGAAAACGCGGAGGCATGGGTGCTGGCCTCGGTTACGCTGCCGTCGGCCAAACGACGGGTTGACGCTGCAGGACCGGCTCGGGTGCTTTGGGCTTGGAACTTCTTACCGAAGTGCCAATGGATACGAGCTTTTCGGCGTCCGAGGTGGGCATTTCGAACTGAAACAGACACAGGGCCTGAACGGCCAACGTGTGAATCTTGCTCTCGACGAGGTTTTCCAATCCCGCCGTAGCTTGTCCGTGCGTCACGACATCGAAGAAAGTGTCCCAATCCTCGGGCGGGGCCCGCCGGTCAGCTGGATCCTTGCCGGCGACAACGTCCCATTGCACCACGAGTGCCGACGCTTCGACCGCCATCTTCAGGGCGTGCTGCAAATCGTCGCCCTGGGTGATCACGTCGAAGTCGAGAACATGCACCGCCCAGACCGACGGCAAGTCGTCCGGGTGGTGAAAGTGCATCGACAGATTGTAGAACTTCGCGACCATGGCCATCGGGCCTCCAGCCCTGTGGCCATGATAGTCGGCGGTGCACGAACGTGCAATCTGGGTGCGAGAACCATGCGAAATTAGTGGGTTGTGCGACACTCCGACGCGAACCGGCGGGAGCGAGTCGACGGCGACGGCCGATGCCGGCGGGCACACGGCTTCGGAGAACGGGCCAGACCGGGCAATGCGGGGCAATGTCTCACACATTAAACCGGAAGTTGCAAACATCCCCATCGCGCATCACGTATTCCTTGCCTTCCATGCGCTTCTTGCCCGCGGCGCCGACCGCGCTCTCTGACCCCAACACGAACAAATCCTCGCAGTTGTAGATCTCGGCCTTAATGAAGCCGCGCTCAAAGTCGGTGTGAATCACGCCCGCGCCCTGCGGCGCCGTCCAGCCCTTGTGAATGGTCCACGCCCGCGCTTCTTTGACGCCCGCCGTATAATAGGCTTGCAATCCAACGAGATCATAGGCCGCGTGCGCCAAGCGATCCAGGCCCGAGTCGTGCAGGCCCAGCGCGGTCAAGAACTCGGCGCGCTCGTCCTCGTCGTCTAGTTCCGAGATCTCCGCCTCCGTCTTGCACGACAGCTCGACCACCGCCGCCCCCTCGGCCTTGGCCAGCGCCCGCACACGCTCTAAGTACGGATTTTCGGTGCCCGGGTCGGTGGTATTGGCCACGTACAGCATCGGCTTGCGCGTCATCAGCTGCAGATTCTTAAGGTGAATCTCTTCTTCTTTGGCCACTTGCATCGTGCGAGCCGGCTGTCCCGAGTTGAGCACCGCGTACACGCGCTCGAGCAGCGCAACCTCGGTCACGATGTCTTTATCGCCCGTTTTCAGCAGCTTCTGCTGCTTGTACAGCCGCCGCTCCACTTGCTCCAGGTCGGCCAGCGCCAGCTCGGTGTTGATGATCGCCGCATCGCGCTCGGGGTCGACCGAGCCCTCGACGTGGACCACATCACCGTCGTCAAAGCAGCGCAATACATGGGCAATTGCGTCCGTCTCGCGGATATTCGCCAAGAACTTGTTGCCCAGCCCTTCGCCTTTGCTGGCACCCTTGACAAGTCCTGCGATGTCAACGAACTCCATGGTTGTATAGATGATCGTCGGCGTACCCACAATCTTGGCAATCCGGTCGAGGCGCGGATCACGCAGCGGCACGATGCCCTTGTTCGGCTCAATGGTGCAGAACGGGTAGTTGGCCGCTTGGGCACCGGCGCGCGTCAGTGCATTGAAAAGCGTAGATTTTCCAACATTTGGCAGCCCAACAATACCGCACGACAGACCCATGGTGACCTCGTTGCGCCAAGACGGGGTCGGCGCGGGGGCGCGGATTTCACCACGGTAGCGCGGCGGCAGCAAGCCATGTCGGCGCAAACAGTTGACAACCCTCCGCACGATCGGCAGTTTGCGGTTCGCGGCGGTGTAGCGAGGCGCTCTCGCTTCGCCGCAGACGATGTCGAGCCAGCCGCCGCCAATTCTGCAAAGCATCACAGGGGTGTTTGCCCCCACGTCGCTCGCGCGCGGCAGTCGGGGTCATGCCGAAGCTGCGCCCTTGCGTGCCGCCGATGGCTTGACCCGGCGGCTGCTGCTCGCGCGCGCGCGCTGGCGTTGGGTCACGTCGGTCGAAGCCGTGCTGCTGGGCCTTGTGGCTGCCCTGTTTGTGACGGCTTTTGGCTTAGCGATCGCTACGTTGCTGCACAAGACCCTGGGTGTGGGGCGCCTGCTCGCGTGGACTGCACTGGTGCCGGCGCTGGGCACAGCCCTAGCGATGCTGGTGCACCGGTTCAACTCGGGACGCGACTTGCCGCAGTGGGCCGCACTGCGGGCGGTGCGCCATGCCGAAGTTGATGGTGAATTGCTAAAGACTGGAGCAGAGCTAGCCAAGCAGCTGCAGGCCGGAGCGCCCGCTTTGAGTCTGGGCTCGCCGTGGTTGCTGGTCGAGACCCTGCACCAAGCCGAAGAACAAGCGCGCGGGCTCGACATCGACGCAGCCGCGATCGGTGCCCGCTGCCAGCGCTACTCGGCGTCGCTGGTGGCTGCGCTGCTGCTGGCGGTGCTGGCCTGGCGGGTAGTGCCCGATACCTGGCACGACTGGTGGGCAGACCCCGTGCAACCTGAAGTAGCCCCTCGCGATATTGGCACAATGGTCAGCGATTCGCGGGTGCGCGTGGACCCGCCGGCCTACGCGGCCACGGTAGTGCCGGCGCGCGACGACGAAGGAGCTGAAACGACGGTGCTGCGAGGAAGTCATGTCACCATCGAGACTTCACCCCTTCCAGGCATGATCATCGAAGCCGTCGAAGTTCAGTCGACCGTGGCGGGCCACACCCACAGCGAGCGCCAGCCTGTGGCTGAGTTGCCAGGCAAGGGCATGGTGTGGCAGGCGACGTTGCTGGACCCGGCGAAATACCGCTACTTGGGTCGCGACGACCAGCACCAGCCGGTGCGCGAGACCGCGTGGCGCGAGCTGCGCGTGCAGGCTGACCATCCGCCGCGGGTGGCGCTCGATAAGCCGGGCGGCGATGTCGAGGTTCGGCCCGGCCAGAGCGTCGCGCTACAGGCCCAAGTTGATGATGATATTGGTCTTTTACAGGTTGAACTGGTGATCCAGCGGCCGGCCACGGGTCTGGAGCGCCGGCCCATCGAGGTGCGCGGTAACCCGGCGCACCACACGCTGCGCGAGAGTCTGCCGGTCGACGGACTCCAACTGCGCCCTGGGGAGTCTGCCGAGATCTATGTCGAAGCGGCCGATACCAACCCGTTTGATGGCGCCCGCAAGGGCACCTCGCGCAAACTGCGAGTGCGCATGTTCTCGGCAGACCGGCAGCACAGTAAAGTACTCGATTCGCTTGGGCAAGTGGCCGACGCGTGGACCCTGCGGCTGGCCGACCGCGTCGAACGCGATCCCGGCGAGACCCACGCCGAGCTAACCGAAGCCCTCAAGCGCCGCGAAGAGCTCTCGAGCGAAGAGCGAAAGTCGCTTGATTCCCTTCATCAACTGCGCATCGACTTGGCCGACGACGCACTGGCCCGCCCGCGCTCGCTCGCCGACCTCGACGCGATCGACAAGTTGCTGAGCGACGCCCTGAGCGACGAGGCCCGCGCGGTGCCAAGTGGCGACACCATCGCCGAGGGCTATGCCGCCGTACGCCAGCTGTACCAAGTGCAGCGCAACCACGCACAAGTCGTTGCCGCGCAAGAACAAGCCGTGGTGGCCCTGACGGAGCTAGCCGGCGACGAGCGCGAGGCCGCCTTGGTACGCGACAGTGCTATGCTGGCGGATACACAACGCAAGCTCTTGTCAACGCTCGAAAAAATGGCCGACACCAACAGCAAGCCGATGCAGGCCGAGGCGGAACGCTTACTCGACTTGGTCGAGCAGCAGATCGACCGACTGGCCACCACCGCGCAAAAGCAGGCGCGGCAAGTGCCGCACGAACACGTTAATGCCCAGGCCATCGATCCCAGCGGACTGCCTCGCGATTTGGCGGATCAGCGCAGCGGGCTGGCCGAGGTGCGGCGGCTGCTGCGCGAGGGCAAGAGCCGTGAAGCGCTTGAAAAGATGCGGCAGCTCGCCGAGAACTTGGCGCAATCGACCGGCGGCGTGCAGCAGGGGCTGGCGCAGCACCGCGGTGCCGAAGATCGCTCGTATGAACGGCTTTTGCAGGACCTCCGCCGCGGCATCGACCGCGCGCTCGATGGCCAGGGCCGCATCCGCGACGAGCTGCGCAGCCCGGCCGAAGAGCAGCAGCACGGCCAAGACGATGTGATGCGGCAAATGCGCGACACGCTTGCCCCGCAGCTACTTGATATGATTGGCGATATTCGCGAAACGCTCAAACCAGCGCGGCTGCGCACCACGGCCCTGCGCAGTGGCGGGGCGATGGCCGATGCCCGGCGCGCCCTAGATAGCGTGGCCGATGCCCTGCAGCGCGGCAGCCTAGATGCGGCCATGCAGTCGCTGCAAGAGGCCCAAGACGAGGCGGGCGCGGCGCGGCGGGCTTTGGCCCAAAGTGGCGAAAATGCCAAAGACGTTCAAGCAGATGCCAAGCGAGTCGATGCCGCCCTCGACCGCCTAAACAAAGTGGCTGAACGCCTGCGCGAAGCCATGCCCGAGGCGGCCGAGTTGATGCGCCCCGCGAGTCGTCAGCGGGTTGCCAGCCTGGGTGAGCCGCAGGCACAGGTACGCAATGCCCTAGAGCGACTTGAGAAGCACCTGCGCGAGGCCGGCGATGCCCATCCTGCCCTGCAGCAACAGGTCGGCGAGCGGCTGGGGCACGCGCTGCAAGTCCTGCGCGAGGCCGAAGATAGCCTGCGCCGCAGCGATGCCAAGCGCGCCTTCGAGCAAACTGCTGAAATTCTCGACACCTTAGAGCGTGCGAGCGAGATGCTGCAGCAAGGCCAGGGCTCGGGCCAAGCTGTGCCCGACGATGTGGAGCAAGTGGGCATGGATCCTGGCGGTTCGGCCGAGATTCGCGCGGGCAACCAGAACGACGCCGTCGACCGCTTCCGCGACGAAGTGCTGAAATCGATGCAGCAACCCGAGCCCGGCGGCTGGCACGACCGCCTGCAGCGCTACTACAAGGCCATCTCGCGCTAGTCGCCGGTGCCTTGACAGCCGCGGCCGCCGTCCTTTCCTGACTTCTGTCGCCGACGCGAGGGTTGCGATAACCTTAACCACCTCAACCGACTAAGTATTCGCCGGCCATTGCGCCGTGTGAATGCAAAGCAACGGGCAGAGAGGCGCGCAGGACAAGCGTCGAACCAAGCCGGCACAAGGAGTTTCTATGCAGCCCAATAAGCTGACCAACAATGCGCAAATGGCCGTCAAGTTGGCGTCAGAAGAAGCAATTCGCCGCAGTCACCAGTTGCTTGAGCCCGAGCACCTGCTGTGGGCGCTGACCGGAAATGTCGAAGGCATCGTCAAGCCGCTGCTGGGCAAGTTAGAAGTGCCCGTAGAGCCGCTGCGCGACGAAATGGCCCGTGAATTGGCGCGCATGCCTGCCGTTACGGCCCAAGAAGGACCGGGGTTAGTGGGTTCCGAGCGGCTGCAAGCGTTCTTTGAAGCGGCCGACGACGAGCGCAGCAAGTTTCGCGATGATTATCTGTCAACTGAGCACATGTTCTTAGCTTTCTTGGCGGATCGCAAAGGTGCCGCTGGCCGCGCCCTGCACGACCGAGGCCTGAGCCGCGAGAAAATCCTGTCGGCGCTCAAGCCCTTGCGCGGCTCGACCCGCGTGGCCAGCGAGGATGCCGAGTCGCAGTTCCAAGCGCTCGAAAAGTATGCCCGCGACCTGACCGCCGTGGCCCAGCAGGGCAAGCTCGACCCCGTCATCGGCCGCGACGACGAGATTCGCCGGTTAATGCAGGTGCTAAGCCGCCGCCGCAAGAACAACCCGGTTTTGATCGGCGATCCGGGCGTGGGCAAGACGGCCATCGTCGAAGGCCTGGCGCAGCGCATCATCGCAGGCGACGTACCTGAAGGTCTTAAAGGTAAACGACTTTTGGCGCTCGACCTCGCCTCGATGGTCGCGGGTAGCAAGTACCGCGGCGAGTTCGAAGAGCGGCTAAAAGCAGTGCTCAAAGAAGTGGCCGACTCCAGCGACAAAGTGGTTCTATTTATTGACGAATTACACAATCTGGTGGGCGCCGGCAAGGGCGAGGGCGCGATGGACGCCAGCAACATGCTCAAGCCCGCGCTGGCCCGCGGCGAGCTGCACTGCATTGGCGCGACGACCCTCGATGAATACCGCAAATATATTGAGAAAGATGCCGCTTTGGAGCGTCGTTTCCAGCCCGTTCTGTGTGGCGAGCCCAGCGTACACGACACCATCTCGATTCTGCGCGGCCTCAAAGACAAGTACGAGGCGCATCACGGCGTGCGCATTCAGGATTCGGCCCTCGTGGCCGCGGCGACGCTCAGCGACCGCTACATTACCGACCGCTTCTTGCCCGACAAGGCCATCGACCTCATCGACGAAGCGATGTCGCGCTTGCGTATGGAAATTGACTCGTTACCCACCGAGATCGACCAGCTGCAGCGGCGCATTCAACAGCTCGAGATTGAGCAGGCGGCCCTACAGCGCGAGACCGACGCGACCTCGAAAGAACGGCTGCAAAAGCTGCAAGAAGAGATGGCCGGGCTGCGCGAGAAAGCGACCGCCGAAAAGGCCAAGTGGCAGCGCGAGAAAGACCTGATCGAGGGCATCAAGCAGAAGCGCAACCGCGTAGAAGAACTGCAGATTCAGCTCGAGGCCGCGGAGCGCCGCTACGACAACGAAACGGCGGCAAAGCTGCGTTTTGGCGAGATTCCGACCATCAAGCGCGAGATCGAGGTCGAGCAGCAAAAGCTCGCTGAGGCCCAGGCCCACGGCAAGATGCTCAACGAAGAGGTTACGGCCGAAGAAGTGGCCGAGGTCGTGTCGGCCTGGACCGGCGTGCAAGTGCAAAAGATGCTGCAGAGCGAGCTGAGTAAACTGCTTGAACTCGAAGATAAATTACGCAAGCGCGTCGTCAACCAAGAGGGGGCGCTGACGGCGGTGGCCAATGCGGTGCGGCGCTCGCGCTCGGGGCTGCAAGACCCCAATCGCCCGCTCGGCTCGTTCATTTTCTTGGGGCCCACCGGCGTGGGCAAGACGGAATTGGTCAAGGCTTTGGCAGAGTTTCTGTTCGACGACGACCACGCCATGGTCCGCATCGACATGAGCGAATACATGGAAAAGCACACAGTGGCGCGCCTGATCGGTGCCCCGCCGGGCTATGTGGGCCACGAAGAGGGCGGTCAACTGACCGAGGCGGTGCGGCGCCGGCCCTACAGCGTAGTGCTGTTCGACGAGATTGAGAAGGCGCATCCCGATGTTTTAAATGTGCTTTTGCAGGTCCTCGACGAGGGCCGCCTGACGGACAGCCAGGGCCGGGTGGTCGACTTCCGCAACAGCTTGGTGCTGATGACCAGCAATATCGGCAGCCATCTGATTTTGGAGAGTAAGGGCGACGACGCGGTGCGCTCGGTGGTGATGGAAGAGCTGCGCCGGCACATGCGCCCCGAATTCCTCAACCGTATCGACGAGATCGTGGTCTTCAACTCGCTGCGGCAGCAGGATATGGAGCACATCGTCGCGATTCAGCTCGAGCGGTTCAAGAAGCGCTTGATCGAGCGCAAGCTGACGCTCACGGTCACGGACGAGGCCAAGAAGCTATTGGCTGACGAGGGTTACGATCCGCTGTATGGCGCCCGGCCGCTCAAACGCACGCTGCAGACCCGCATCGAGAATCCGATGGCGGTCGAGCTGCTGCAAGGGCGCTTTCCGCCCGGCTCCAAGGTGGTCATCGATGCGGTCGATGGCAAGATCATGTTTAACTACGCGGACTAGTGGCCCCTACGCGCCAATCGCCGCCACCACACTATCGGCAATGCGCATGGCATGGGCGCGCACCTGCTCGGCGTCGCGGCCTTCGACCATCACCCGGCACTTGCGCTCAGTGCCCGAATAGCGAACCAGCACGCGGCCTTGGCCCAACAGCTCGCGCTCAACTTCGCTGATGATGCCCGACACGGCCAGCAACGTGTGGATCGGCGGCTTCTCGCGCACCGGCAGGTTCAGCAGCACCTGCGGCACCGTGTGCATCACCGCCGCCAGTTCCGATAGCGGCCGCTGCTCGCGCTGCAAAATCCCCAGTACTTGCAAGGCCGCCAGCACCCCATCGCCCGTGGTGGCGTGGTCTAAGAACACCAAGTGCCCCGACTGCTCCCCGCCCAGATTGTAGCCGCCCCTGCGCATCGCCTCGACCACCAGCCGGTCGCCCACATCGGTACGCAGCACGTCGATCCCCGCCTCGCGCAAGGCAATTTCAAAGCCGTAGTTACTCATCACGGTGGCCACCACGGTATTGCCCCGCAGCGTGCCCTGCGCCTTCATCCGCGTCGCACAGAGCGCCATGGTGTGGTCGCCATCGACCACTTGGCCCTTTTCATCGACCAGCACCAATCGGTCCGCATCGCCGTCGAGCGCCACGCCCAGTTGACAACCGTGTTCAACCACCGCCCGCGCCAGCCCTTCGGGGTGCAACGCGCCGCAGCCTTCGTTGATGTTCACGCCGTCGGGCCGGCCATTGAGCAGCACCACCTCGGCGCCCAGCTCTTCAAACACCATCGGCGCCACTTTGTAGGCCGCACCGTGGCCAGCATCCACAGCAATTTTCAGACCATCCAAGGTCAAGTCGTTGGCCAACGTCGTCTTTAGCTTGACCGTATAGCGCCCCCAGGCGTCGTCGACGCGATGCGCCCGGCCAATGTCGAGCCCGCGCGCCAGACTCGCCAGCAGCGGCGCTGGGTCAGCCACCCAGTCCTCGATCTGCACTTCGAGCTCGTCGGGCAGTTTAAAGCCGTCCCGACCAAACACCTTGATGCCATTGTCGCCATAGGGGTTGTGCGAGGCGGAGATCACCACACCCGCATCGGCGCGCATACCCACGGTCATAAAGGCGATTCCCGGCGTCGGCAGCGGCCCGACCAGGTACGCATCGGCGCCCACCGAGCACAGCCCAGCGACCAGAGCATTCTCGAACAAATAGCCCGACCTGCGCGTGTCCTTGCCAATCAGCACCCGGGGCCGCTCGTGGCGACTGCTGCGACCACAGAGCACACCAATGGCCCGGCCGATCTGCACCGCGTTCTCGACCGTCATCGCCCCCGAGTTGGCTTCGCCGCGCACGCCGTCCGTGCCAAAAAGCTTGGCTCTAGCCTGTCTTGCCATGGTGGTCTCCGCTCGATTCAGCTTGGGGATTGCGCCGCCTACGGGCAAAGATTGGCATAGCCCGGTGTGCCGCGATCGCGCGCGCCGCAGCGGCTCTGGACGGCAAACAGGTCGTATTTCCACAAGACCTTGCTGCCATCTTGCACCGCCGTCATCGGCTGACACACGGTGGGCGCGGGGCAGTCGCTCGCCGATGCACAAGGTGGCGGGTCGGTGGCGTACGTCGATGCGCCCATGTACAGGCCGTAGCCGCAGGTCGGTCCGGCCGCAAGCCAGCACTCGGGCTTGTCGTTGTCGGCTGGCGTCAAGCAGGTGGGCGACAGCATCGCCGAGTTCCCCAGGCCCCACGGCAGCTTGCCGGCATTCACCTCGTCGACCACCGCCCCCGCAGTGTTGACGAGCTGCAGCTTCCAATCCAAGTGGATGTTCTTCAACTGAAACAGCCCTGCCGTTGCCATATCGATCCAGGCGTACACGGGCTTCAAGTTGTTGTTTTGCGCCGGGTCTGCCACCGCGAGCAGCAGCGCGTACGACTTGGCCGGCACCACCGGCGGGTTGGCGACGTTCGGCCCGCCCGCCGTCACAACATGGCTATATACGTCTGAAACCAGCTTCCAACCGGTCAGGTCGATGGTCTCGCTGGTTGGGTTATACACCTCAAACCACTCGCCCTTGCTGTCGATGACCGCATCGGGGTCGACCATCACTTCGCTAATCACCAGCGTGCCCTTGGGCTGCGGCGGCGCTTCTTTCTTGCACTGACCCGAGCAGCCGTCGCCATCGGTCTGGTTGCCGTCGTCGCATTCCTCGCCAATGGCCGCAGTGATGAGGCCGTCGCCGCACTTGGGCGCAGGCTTGCACTGGCCGCCGACGCAGATCAGGTCGGTGCCGCACGCTGTATTGTCGGCTTGGCCCTCGCACGGGTTGATGCACGGCGGATTGGCCTGCCCAGGTGAGCCAAAGTCGCCCGCACCGTAAGCAGCCTTGCCTTCGCACCAATTCTTGGCATCGTCGTTCTTGGCAGGGTCGTAGGCTGACGGATCGAGCTGCATCGACTTGCCCTCGACCACGGGGAACTGCGTCGCACAGCTGCCGGGGGGCCCTGGCGCATAGCAAGCCGCCTGCTTCGGAATGTACGTCACTCCGTCGATCGTCTTGCCATTCCAGTCCAAAACCACATCGTCGCCCGTGATATTGCCCAGCGAAAACGGCGACGGCGGAGCGGTGAACCAACCTACTTGCGTCGGCGCGCCGCCATTGAGCAGCTTGTCCGCCGAGCCGCCCACCACAAAGTAGCTGCCGGGCGCGATCCAGAGTGGCTTGGGCGACGACAGCACAAACTTGTTGGTACCGTTGTCGCGCAATACCCACCCGTTGATGTCGACCGGCAGGTCGCCGGGATTGAACAACTCAACCCACTCGCCATACTCGTCGCCCACCGCCTTGGGATTCGCCATAATTTCAGTAACTAGAACTTGCCCGGCAACAAAATTCTCTTTTTGGCAGTTCAGCGAGCAGCCATCGCCGCCCGAGGTGTTGCTGTCGTCACAAGTCTCGGCGGCTTCAACAGTGCCGTTGCCGCAAGTCGGCGAGTCGCAGCCGTCGCCCAGTCCATCGCCATCGCTGTCGATTTGCGTCGGGTTGGGCGTGCCGGGGCAGTTGTCACACACATCGCCCACGCCGTCGCCGTCCATGTCGCCCTGCTTGGGATTGGCCACTTTCGGGCACACATCGCACGCATCGCCCAGCTTGTCGCCGTCGCTGTCGGTCTGGCCCAAATTGCCTACAAACGGGCAGTTGTCGATCTCGTTGAGCACCGCATCGCCGTCTTGGTCCTGACCGGCAGGCGTGCAAGTGGGGTTGGGCTGGCCAGGGCTGCCAAAGTTGCCCGGCACGCCGCTAATCGCCGTCGACGAGTAGCACCAGTACACCAGCTTGTCGTTCTGCAGCGTCGTCGCATAGCTGGGGTCGAGCTGCAGCGAAATGTTGGTCTTGACCGGGGGGGTATTCAGGCCATAAGCTAGGATATCCACGATCTTTTTACCCGGCACATCGACAATTGTCAGGGTATCGCTCGTCGGGTCGAGCAAGAACTCCGCGCCCGGCTTGTTAAAGGCGTACTGCGCATTCACATTGCCATTTAGCGCCTTGTTGTTATTCGCCGCCAACACCACAAAGCCCTTGGCCGGCACGATGACCGTATCGGTAATCACATGCGTCTTAGGCTTGCCGGCGACACCATTCTTTACCTGCAGTTGCCAGCCCTTAATCGGCACCGGCGCGCCCGTATTGTTGTACAGCTCGAACCACTGCCCCGTGGCGTCGTCGATGTTGTCGCCGTGGGGCACAATTTCGTTGATCACCAAGTTGCCGGGCAAAGCTGCGCCGATCACGCATGCATCGCAGCCGTCGCCCACATAGTCATTGCCGTCGTCGCAGCTCTCGCCTAGGTCGAGCTCGCCGTCGCCGCAGATGGCCGGATCGCATGCATCGCCTTTGCCGTCCTTATCGGCATCAGCCTGGTCAGGATTGGGCTCGGCCGCGCAGTTGTCGCAAGCATCGCCCGCGCCATCGCCGTCGCTGTCTGGCTGCGAGCCGTCGGACTCGGCCGGGTCAAAGTTGTTCGGGCAGTCGTCCATCGAGTCGGGCACGCCATCTTGGTCCAAGTCGGGCGGCGCTGGGCAAGCTGGATTGGCCACGCCCGGCGTGCCGTAGTCGCCACTCGGCAGCTTGTTCGGCGAGGCGCAAAAACCCTTCCAGTCGTCGTTGCCAGTGGCCGAAGTCATGGTCACATCAAGGTTCAGTGCCGCGCCCTTCCAGTCGATGATCGGCCACGACTGCGTCCACGCCACCTTGTCGAGCACCACCGGCACGGCGTAATCGGCACGAATCAGCAGCGTATCCTTTAGGTTATTGAACGACGTGCTGGCATACACATAGTCGTACATGTTGCCGCCGTTGGTCGTCTTGTTGCCGTTGCGCCCCAGCACCTTGTATTCGCCGGGCTTGATCGTCAGCTTGCCCGTGCAGCCATTGATCACATGCTTGTCGGTGCCGCTGTCGTCGGTCATGGTCAGACCGTTTAAGTCGACGTCTTTGCTCGAATTATTCTTGACCTCAAACCATTCACCCGCATCGTCTTTGACGGCGAGCGGCCACACCATGATCTCGGTAATCACCAAGTCGCCGGCCTTCAAGCTCTTCTGCGGCGCTGGCGCGGTCTTGGGCGGGGTGCATTTTTCGCCACACGTGCCGTCGGTTTGCAGCTCGTAGCCGATGTTGCAGTTGCACTGCGCCTTGTTATTCAACTTGGTACACAGGGTCTTGTTGGGGTCGGTGCACGGATTGGGCGTGCAGGGGTCGCTGCTCACGACTTCGCTCTTGGCGTCGCCGGTGTCGGTTTTGACGTCGCCCGTGTCGTCGCCTGAGCCGTCCGCGGCATCCGTGGTCACTTCCTCCGCGACGGAGTCCCAGCCGCTGTCGAGGCCGCTATCTTTGCCTACGTCTGGGCCGCCGCTCTGGGTGTCCGTTCCCCCCACGCTGACATCAAAGCCGGGGAACACATAGCCACCCGCGTCCGCCGGCGAGGCCGTGTTGCTGCCGCAACCTGTGGCCAACACGAGCATGGCCAAGTTGGTCGCAGTAGCAGCCCATACCACCGCAAGGCGGTTGCGGAATCGGACGGCAGGTAGCAGCACGTGGGGCATCTCAATTTCCTCGTCCAGGGCCAGGGCCTGGCTCTTCCCTCTGGCCGGGGCAGGTCCGCGAGGCCACTGAATTCAGCCGCGCGGCGAGCCTACCGCTCCAAACCCCACAGTATAAGGATCGCGTCCACCGCAGCGCAAGGACACGGCTGCCTCGGATTTGCCAGGACCTGTCGGCGCCAATTGCGTTTCGAGTACCTGCCCCTATCCAGCGCGCGGATAGGACTCGAGAGCGATTGATCTACGCCGCGGGCAGCGCTACCGTGCGCGGCGCAGCCAACGCGCTGCCTGGAGCGAACATGGGTAGCAACATCGCATCGATCGGGCACTTTATCGCCGGCCAGCACGTCGCCGGGCAGTCGGGCCGCTTCGGCGCCGTCTACAACCCCGCGAGCGGCGAGCAAAGTGCCGCAGTCGCCCTCGCCAGCGCCGACGAAGTGCGCACCGCCATCGCCAGTGCACAAGCCGCCTTTGGCCCCTGGTCCGAGACTCCGCCTTTGGTGCGCGCCCGTGTGATGTTCAAGTTCAAAGAACTGCTCGAGAAGCACAAAGACGAGCTGGCTGAGCTGGTGACGCGCGAGCATGGCAAGACCTTCGAAGACGCCAAGGGCTCGGTCACCCGCGGCATCGAAGTGGTCGAATTCGTTTGTGGCATTCCACACTTGCTGCGCGGCGAGCTGACCGAGAACGTCGGCCGGAACATCGACTCGTACAGCCTGCGCCAGCCGCTGGGGGTGTGCGCGGGCATTACGCCATTCAACTTCCCCGCCATGGTGCCGATGTGGATGTTCCCCGTGGCGATCGCCTGCGGCAACACCTTCGTGCTCAAGCCGTCGGAGAAAGATCCCTCGACTTCGATGCGCTTGGCCGAATTGCTGACCGAGGCCGGGCTGCCCAAGGGTGTGCTCAACGTGGTGAACGGCGATCGCGAGGCCGTCGATACCCTGCTGACCGACCCGGGAATTGCGGCGATCAGCTTTGTGGGCTCCACGAACGTGGGCGAGTACATCTACAAGACCGGTTCCGCCCACGGCAAGCGCGTGCAAGCTCTGTGCGGCGCCAAGAACCACATGGTGGTCATGCCCGATGCCGACATGAACCTGGTGGTCGACGCGCTGATTGGCGCGGCCTATGGCTCGGCGGGCGAGCGCTGCATGGCAATTTCTGTAGCGGTGGCGGTGGGCGACGTGGCCGACGAGCTGGTCGCTCGGCTGATCCCGCGCACCCAGAGCCTGCTTGTGGGTCCGGGCATGGACCCGGCGAGCGAGATGGGGCCGCTGGTCACCAAAGAACACTACACCAAAGTGCGCAGTTACGTGGACTTGGGCGTCGACGAGGGCGCAGTGTTAGCCGTCGACGGTCGGCAGCTGGTGGTCGAAGGCTCGGAGCACGGCTTCTTCCTCGGCGGCTGCCTGTTCGACCATGTGACCCCCGACATGCGCATCTACAAAGAAGAAATCTTTGGCCCGGTGCTCTGCGTGGTCCGCGTGCCCGACTTCGAGACCGCGCTAAAGCTCGTCAACGACCACGAATATGGCAACGGCACTGCCATCTTTACCCGCGACGGCGACAGCGCCCGCACCTTCGTCAACCGCGTGCAGGTCGGCATGGTTGGCGTCAACGTGCCAATCCCGGTCCCCATGGCCTTCCACAGCTTTGGCGGCTGGAAGCGCTCGATTTTCGGCGACCGCAATGTGTACGGCACCGAGGGCATCGGCTTCTACACGCGGCTGAAGACCACGACCGAGCGGTGGCCCACGGGGATTCGGGCGGGCGCAGAGTTCGTCATGCCCACGATGAAGTAGCCGCTGCGCAATGGCGGGCATTTTCTACTGCCCGTTTTCATTGAGGTATGGCCGTTGCCCACCACCCGCCCCCTGCCAGATCGGGCTACTGCGCGCAGCGGCAGGGAAGGCGTAGGGTGGAAACTCCACATGCAAGGCCGGCCCCCCGCGCGCAGCCTGCGCCGTCGCCGCACGCAACTCCGAGCACGCAACCGCGCAGGCTTCCCGGAACAGCTTCAACCGTTCGCAGTAGTTCGCCTGGGCCGTGGCGTCGGGGGCAATGCACGGGCTCTGCGGCTTGCGCTCAGGCTTAGGGGAGGTCGGCAGGTCCTCCCAGTCCACACCGCGCGTATGATTCTCGATAGATACACTATGCCGGGCATGTTCTGAATCTGCCGTATCGAGCGCTTCGTCGGGTGCCGCCGCCGGGCACAACTCCGCAACGGTGGCTGCAAGTTGCCGGCGCCAAGCCTCGTCGGCGAGGCCAGCGAAGCACGGCAGCGGGGTCATCGCTACGACCAGATCATCGGTAAAATCCTCAGCATTCGTAGGGTTCTTGCCGTTACGGCCAGCCAAGGTCCACTCAGTCTGGCGGAACCGCCGCCCGGCCACCTCCTCTCCACGAAGCAGCCACTGCGCGCTCGATGCCCCGGGCCATTCGCACGGATGCGCCGCCAGCCCCGCCTTGCAAGCCTGTAGCAAAACGTACTGTAAGGCCACGAGTTCACTAGCCTCCCCCGGCAGCACGGCCTTGACATGGGCCCGCGGGTGCCACATCGGGCCCTTACGCCCAAACGCCCTGTTCACCAACCGCGACGTCGCGGCATGGAACTGACAGAGGAATGCGGCGAATTGTTCTGGGTAATCAAACGAGTAGAGCCCGTGGTAGTGGTTCGACAAGAAGGTAAATGCGTGGACACGAACCCCCGTTTCCTGCTGCGCAGCGGCGAGCGCGCCAATGAATTCAGCCTGCATCGCCACATCTTCGGGCATCAGCGCCCACCGACGCTCGATCGTGGCAAGGCTGACCATGTGCAGGTGGGCGGGGTCGTAGAATCGGCGGCTCATAGCGGTCTCCCTCCGGGCGTTCTTCCGCTCGGTACTAGGGTGATCGATCTGGCCACTGGTTTTGCCGCGGCGCTGGGCGAAAAAAGTTCCCGCGACAGGCAACAAGATTGTCAGTCCCAATCAATTCAACGGGTAGAAAATGCCCACCATTCGTATTTGGCCTCGCGGCGGTGATCACCTGGCGCCCGTGTCTGCGTTCAGGCGATGCCCGCCTCGGTCAAGACCTGGCTCGCCCGCGGCCCCACCCCCAACTCATAAAACAGCCGGTCCACCCCGTCCAAGTCGAGCGTCGTCGCCACAAAGGGCTCGCCGACCTTGAGCCGCCCCGTGTAGCCGCCCGGTTCGCGCAGAGCCAGCGCCGCACACCGGGTGACACCCCGCAAGACCTCTTGCGGACTCAGCTTTGCCCCCAACACCGCCATCTGCATCGCCAGCACCAGGTTCGTGGTCATGGCCGAGCCGGGGTTGCAGTCCGTCGCCACTGCCACCAGCGCGCCCGCGTCGACCAGTTGCCGCAGCGGCGCATACGGCTCGCGCAAGAACACCGACGTTAGCGGCAGCCCCACCGCCACAGTATCCGACTTTGCAAGTATTTCAAGCGACTTAGAAGCTGTTTGCAGTAGATGCTCGACCGACGCCGCGCCCTGCTCCACCGCCCACTGCACGCCGTCCAGGTCGGCAAACTCGTCGACATGGGCCTTCATGGGCAGCCCCAGCGCGTCGGCAACTTTCGCAATCTTCTCGGCCTGTTCGACCGTAAAGTAGCCCTTCTCGACAAACACATCGACAAAGGCCAGCTCGGGGTCGGCCGCGCGCATCGCCGGCAAGATCTGCTCGCACACCAGCGCCACGTAACCTTCTGGATTCGCTTTGAACTCCGGCGGAATCGCATGAGCCGGCATCGCCGTACTCACCAGCCGCAGCTGCCCGGCAAACCGCTGTCGCAGCACCGCAATGGCTTGTAAGATCTTGACCTCACTAGCTAACTCCAGACCGTAGCCGGTCTTACACTCGACCACCCGCACGCCCCACTCGGCCATCTGCTGCAGTCGGGGCGCCGCGGCCTCGACCAGCTCGGGCACACTCGCCGCGCGCGTCTTGGCCACCGTGTGCAGGATCCCTCCGCCCGCCGCCGCGATCTCACCGTAACTTTTGCCATTTAGCCGTTGCACGAACTCGCCGCTGCGATCGCCCGCGAACACCACATGGGTATGGCAGTCGATCAGACCTGGCAGCAGCAAACGCCCACCAAGATCAATGGTTGCGTCGGCATGGGGCTGCTCAGCGCTGCCAGTCGGCCCCAGCCACTCCAGCTGCCAGCCACCCCAAAGCTCATGGCGAATCACCAGATCAACGCCCGTGTGCCGCCCCAGCTGCTCCCAAGAGGTCAGCGGCCCGCGCTCCGGCCCGGTACAAGTCAGAACATGCCCGGCACCTGTCAGGCGCACCCGGCGTCGCGGCAGGGGTCCAGTTAGGCGGGGTTCGCGCATGTACTACTCCTGCATCGGGATTTTGACGCCGTTCTGCTTGGCACAGGCCACCGCGCTCGGATAGCCCGCATCGGCGTGGCGCAAGAGGCCCATCGCCGGGTCCGAGGTCAGCACCCGCTCGATCCGCGCCGCCGCCTCAGGCGTGCCGTCGGCCACGATAACTACGCCTGCGTGCTGCGAATAGCCCATGCCTACACCGCCGCCGTGGTGCACGCTGACCCACGTGGCGCCGTTGCTCGCGTTGATGAGCGCGTTCAAAAACACCCAGTCGCTCACCGCATCCGAGCCGTCTTGCATCGCTTCGGTCTCGCGGTTGGGGCTCGCCACCGAGCCGCAGTCCAGATGATCGCGGCCAATCACGATCGGCGCTTTGACCTTGCCCTGCGCCACCAGATCATTAAAGATCTTGCCCGCTTTTGCTCGCTCGCCGTAGCCCAGCCAGCAGATACGCGCCGGCAGTCCTTGGAAGGCGATCCGTGGCGCGCCATGCGTCAACCACTGAACTACACCGGGGTTATCGGCAAACGCCTCGAGCATCGCCCGGTCGGTGACCGCAATGTCTTCGGGATCGCCCGACAGCGCCACCCAGCGAAACGGCCCGCGCCCCAAGCAGAACTGCGGGCGGATATAGGCAGGCACAAAGCCGATGAAACGAAACGCTTCTTCGCGATCCAGTCCGCCTTGCACCGCCTCGCCGCGCAGATTGTTGCCGTAGTCGAACACATGCACGCCCAGGTCGATGTACGTGGCCATGCGCTGTACATGCTCCACGATGTCGGCCCGCACGCGCTTCAGCCACTTTTCCGCTTCAGTAGTCCGCAGTTGCGCGGCCTGCTCTAGCGTCGTCCCTGTCACATGGTAGCCATTTTGCGGATCGTGGGCGCTAGTCTGGTCTGTCAAAAGATCTGGAATAACCCCTACATCCTCCATCCGCCGCAGCAATTCGAGCGCCGTGCACTGCACCGCCACCGACTTGGCCACGCCGTCTTTGGCATACTGCTCGGCGCGCGCGATCCCTTCGTCCAGATTCTCCGCAAATTCATCCAGATACTTGGTGTCGAGCCGCCGCCGAATGCGCACCGGGTCCACCTCGGCCACCAGCATCGTACCGCCCGCCAGCACGCACGCCAGCGGCTGTGCACCGCCCATACCGCCCAAACCGGCTGTAACGACCAGCTTTTTGGCCAGCGGCCGCATGAGATCAAAGTCCTTCTTCGCGCCGTAGTGCTGCCGGCCCGCTTCGGCAAACGTCTCGTAGGTGCCCTGCACAATGCCCTGCGTGCCGATGTAGATCCACGACCCCGCGGTCATTTGCCCAAACATCATCAGGCCTTTCTGATCCAACTCGCGAAAATGCTCCCACGTAGCCCAGCGCGGCACCAGGTTCGAGTTGGCGATCAGCACCCGCGGCGCGTCTTTGTGGGATTTTAGGATTCCGACCGGCTTGCCCGACTGCACCAGCAACGTTTCATCATCGTCCAACTCTCGAAGACTTTTGGCAATTGCCTCGAACGCCGGCCAGTCGCGCGCCGCCCGACCAATACCGCCGTATACGACCAGATCCTGCCAATTTTCAGCCACTTCGGCATCCAGGTTGTTGTGCAGCATGCGCAGCGCCGCCTCTTGCAGCCAGCCCTTGCAGCTCAGCTGAGTACCGCGCGGCGCCTTGGGCGCGAACGCGGGGCGATGATTAGCAAAACGGTCGGTCATGGCCAGGTACCTCTGCGCCACCGCAGTGGCGTGCAGGCGACTTGGTAGCACAGCGGCGCCTTGCGGCAAAGGGGGCCTGTGACCAAGCCATTGCGGCCGCCCAGCCACCTATCGCTGCGGCAATTCTCGGCACATGCGGGTTTTATCAACATGCGTCAAATTGCCACATCACAGTTTCAGTGTATGTTTCATGATGTTGAATCAACTCGAATCTTGCGTGCGTCTGGCATGGTTCGTGCTATTCTAAGCAGCGTGCCGACCCTTGTGGGCCGCCGCGGAGGATCCAATGCGCACTCGTCTTGCTCTGCAACTGCAACTTAGCCTCGCCGCGCTAGCTCTGCTTCTCGCCGTCGGCTGTGAGAACAACCCCGGCAGTACACCTGCCACAACACCCGATACTGCCTCGGATAGTGGCACGCTCAGCGACGCCGCGACGACCGACACCACCCCGGCCGATGTGCTCGCCGACACCGGCATACCCGACACAAGCGCGCTGGATACGTACTACGACTCGACCCAACCCTGCCCGAGCCAACCGCCCATTGGCGCCAGCTGCACCGGCACGTCGGGTCTTAAGTGCGAATGGGGCCAAGAATGCTGTTGCGGCAAGTGCTACCCGTCGACCGTCTGCACCTGCGACGGCAACACGTGGGCCTGCTACGCCACCGATGCCTGCATGATTCCTCCCGATTCGTGCCCAGACGCCGGCCCCACCGACACCTCGTCCGGCAGCTGCAGCAAGAACGCCGACTGCACCAGCGACCAGTACTGCGCCACGATAGGCTGTAGCGGCACGGGCACCTGCACCACCAAACCCACGGGGTGCACAAAGGAACTCGCTCCAGTCTGCGGTTGCAACGGCATCACCTACAGCAACACCTGCATGGCCGCCGCTGCGGGCACGGGCGTCGCCAGCAGCGGCAACTGCCCCACCGGCACAGGCTGCGGCGTGGGCGATGCAAGTGCTTGCGCCTCCGGCGAGTACTGCGCGGCTCCGGTGGGCCAGTGCAGCGGCAAGGGCACCTGCGCCAAGAAGCCCGAGGCCTGCGACATGATGTACGCCCCCGTCTGCGGCTGCGACGTCAAGACCTACGGCAACGCGTGCTCGGCCGCCAGCGCCGGCATGGTGGTCGCCAGCAGCGGCGAGTGTGTGCCCACCAGCGGCTGCGACGTCGCCACTCAAAAGGGCTGCGCGTCCGGCCAGTTCTGCAAGTCGAGCGGCGTGGGCGTTTGCACCGGCAGCGGCGTCTGCACGGCCAAAGGCGCAATCTGCCCGGCCATCTACATTCCGGTGTGCGGCTGCGACGGCAAGACTTATGGCAACGACTGCGAAGCCGGCTCCGCGGGCCAAAACGTCGCCAGCAAAGACGCGTGCTCGGCCAGCAAGACCAGTTGGTTCGCCACCTGCGGCGATCCCGTGTGCAAGGGCTGGTCGGCCAAGACCGATGTTCCGCTGTGCACCTCGGAAAAGGCGGGCCAAGCCTGCAGTGCCGCAGGTAGCCTGTGCGACCCCAAAGACCTGTGCAATTCCCTGCTGAAGTGCACCGACACCGACCCCAAGCTGGGCGCCGGCTGCCCGATCTCGCGCGCCAAATACAAGAGTGATATTCGCTATGTCGATGGCCACGAGAGCCAAGCCCTCGCCGACCGCCTGCTCGCGACCAAGCTCGCCACCTACCGCTATACGGCGACGGGGCCGCAGGGCAAGCGCCAGCTCGGCTTTATCATCGACAACGATCCGCAGAGCCCGGCCATCGACCCGCAGCGCGACATGGTTGATCTGTATGGTTATCTGTCGATGGCCGTGGCGACCTTGCAGACCCAGCAACAGCAGATCGACAGCCTGAAGGCTGAGGTGCAGTCGCTGCGGTCCGGTGTGTGCGCGCCGCAGAAGTAGCGTGAAGCGCTAGTCGTCGTTGAGCATGTCCATCGCGCTCTCGACATCGGCTTGACCCGAGGCCACCGCAGCGATGAGCGGCAGGTAACGATCCGCCGAATCTACCACAGTATACAGGGCGTTGCGCACGATCTGCGGATTGGCCTCAACGCCATCGAACAAGAAGCCGATGCGGAAGCGCACCTCCGTCTCGTCCAGGTCGAAGTCGAAGCTGCCCACCGGCAGGCCCGCATTCAGGCGCAGACACAGCTCTGCCACGCCCGACACGGCCTGCTCGGCACTCGCCTCGGCATCTTCGCCCTGTTCACTCTCTTCGCCCTCGACCGGCCCAAAGCCCACCGGCAGCACGGCATGGGCCACCAAAAGACCAACACTTTCTTCTACTTCAATCGTCAGCGACAGCACGCCGTTCTCGCCCTGATAGCCCGTGAGCACCGCGCTGCCGTCCTCCGCCGTTTCGTGCGGCCAGCCATCGGCATCGAGGAAGCCGAGCACGGTCGCCAACCAGCCGTCGTGTTGCTGCAGGGGCTTCGATACAGACTTGCCTGCCGATTTCGCTGCGGGTTTGGCGGGCTTGCTCTCGGCCTTCGCGGGCTTCGACATCGCTTTCTCGGCGGGCTTAGCAGCAGGCGCGGCAGGATTCTTCTGGTAGGGCTTCGGCGACATGGTCGGCTCCGGGTCCGGCGAGGTGGAATGCGGACGCGGCGGAGACTGCCACAACATGCAGGGCATTTTCTACTAGTGAAAACGATGCGTCTTTTTTGCCCAGCCCTCGCCGCCCGCAGACTCTTGCGGTGCGCTAGCCTTCGGCGACCACGGTTGAGGCGACATGGGCCGCCGCCGCCGAGAGCTGACCGTCGGCCGTAAACGCTACTTCGCGCACGCGCTTGTCGAGCTTGTTGAACAACTCTTGGTTGTCCTTCATCTGCTGGCGGACCTTCTCGCGGCCCTGGCCCAGGCGCTCACCGTCAAGGCTGTACCACGCACCCACCTTGTCGAGGATGCCCATCTCGACTGCAGTGTCGATAAGGTCGCCCGACGAGCAGATGCCCTCGCCGTACAAGATGTCGAATTCGACTTGCTTAAAGGGCGGCGCCACCTTGTTCTTGACCACCTTGACGCGGGTGCGGTTGCCGATGTTCTCTTCGCCCGACTTCAGCGCGCCGACGCGACGGACATCGAGACGCAGCGATGCGTAGAACTTCAATGCGTTACCACCCGTGGTAGTCTCGGGATTGCCGAACATCACGCCGATCTTCATACGCAGCTGGTTGATAAACAGCACGATGCAGTTCGACTTGCTGATCGACGACGTCAGCTTGCGCAGCGCCTGGCTCATGAGGCGCGCCTGCGAGCCCACCTGCGCATCGCCCATGGCGCCTTCGATTTCGGCCTTGGGCACCAGCGCCGCCACCGAGTCGATAACCACGATTTCGACCGCGCCCGAGCGCACCAAGGTGTCCACGATCTCGAGAGCCTGCTCACCGGTATCGGGCTGGCTGACCAGCAGATCGTCGGTGCGTACACCCAGCCGACGGGCATAGCTGACATCGAGCGCGTGCTCGGCATCGACGAACGCCGCGATTCCGCCGGTCTTTTGCACTTCGGCCACCAGGTGCAGCGCGATGGTGGTCTTGCCCGACGACTCTGGACCGTAGACCTCGATCACCCGGCCGCGCGGGAAGCCGCCGACGCCGAGGGCGATGTCGAGACCGATCGAGCCTGAGGTGACGACTTCGATGTCGCGGAAATTCGAGTCGGAATCGCCGAGGCGCACCATGGCCCCCTTGCCGAAGGCCCGCTCGATGGTGGCCAGGGCGGTGGCGATCGCGGCGGACTTGGCGGACTCGTTGGCGGCTTGGCTGACGGCTTCAAGTTCCTTCTTCGGGCGTGCCATGGTAACTCCTAGTGCTGATGCGGATTCGCGGTAAGTGGTCGGTACTTGTTCAGGTGAGGCAGCAAGTTCGCCTCGGGACTGTACAGATGTTCAGGTATCGGCGCGTGCCTGTCAAGAATTAATTTCGATCGGTCCCGCTTCAATAGTGATCGGCCGACCAAGCACCGCCGGCTCAAGAGTCAAAACCCTTGCACGTAAAGCAATTTCACCCGTTCGCCACTGTACCGTGCTGCCGTAGAGCTGATCGCCAGCGATCGGCCAGCCGTGCGACGCAAGGTGCACTCGCAGTTGATGATTTCGCCCGGTAAGCGGCTGTAGCTGCCAGGCCCACAGCCCCGCCTGCGCCGCCTGCCCCGTATACTCGGCCAGCGTGATCGCATCTTTGCCCGCGGCATGGGCATAGGCCCGCTTCTTACCCCGCAATAGCTTGTCTTGCCAACGAAATGTGCGTTGCTCGGGCTCAATTCCTCCGGTCCACGCCTCGTAAGTCTTGTGCGCCTGCCCGTACTCAAAGGCCATCGACAGCGAACGATGCGCAGCGGCAGTGCGGGCAAACAGCAGCACACCCGTCACTTCGCGGTCTAACCTGTGCACAATCCAGAGCTTTTGCCCAAGCTCCACCTCAAGTTGGTCGTGCACGCTCGTCGAGCCCAGCCGGTCGGGGATCGTCGGCAGCCCCGCCGGCTTATCGATCGCAAAGAATTCAGCAGTTTCAAGGATGATGCGCATGGGCAACAGGCTACCGCGAAGCCCCCTCGCTTAGAAGGGCTGGGCGTCGAGCCAGGTCACCGTTTCGCGGTCCACGGCCAGCTGCACCAGCACCAATGCCACCTCGACATGGCTAGCTTCTGCTTGCTCTACCAGCACTTCGGCCGCTCGCCACAGCCGCCGCTGCTGCGCCGAACTCCAGCGCCGCGCGTGATCAAGCCCATCGCCACGGGTCGTCTTGACCTCAAGCAAAAGCAGGTGCCGCCCATCCGGCCGATCGCGCAGCAAAGCTAGGTCAATTTCTGTCTTACCCACGCGCACTTGCCGCTGCCAAGCCTGCCAGCCGCGCGAGACCGCAAGTTCAAGTGCCAAATCCTCGCCACGTTGCCCGGTCTCTTGGTCGCGCAGCTTGTTGATTTTCGGAGTTTTCAGCTCAGCCGCCATCGCCAAACAGCCCCACCTGGCGCACCGGCCCAAACGACCGCCGATGCAACGGACACGGCCCCAAACGCTGCAACGCGGCCAGGTGCACCGGGGTCGGATAGCCCTTGTGCTGAGCAAATCCGTAGCCGGGATGCAGCTTTTCGGCCTGTTCAACCATGTAGCGATCGCGCCACACCTTGGCCAGCACCGACGCCGCCGCAATCGCCAGCGAGCGACCATCGCCCTGCACCGCCGTAGCCTGCGCCGACACATTCCACAGCTTCAGCGGCTGGTTGCCATCGATCAGCAACACCGACGGCAGCCCCAGGCCGCGCGCCTCTAGGTCGGCGATCACCCGCTCGCACGCCCGCTGCATGGCCGCTAACGACGCGTGCAGAATGTTCTTTTCGTCGATCTCCTCGGGCCAAGCCGCCTCGATCGCCCACGCCTGCGCCGTCGCCTCGATCTGCGGCACCAGCCTTTCGCGCGCCGCCTCGGTCAGTTTCTTGCTGTCATTTAGCCCACTTGGCACCTGATCGCCCAGAACCACCGCCGCCGCCACTACCGGCCCCGCCAGCGGTCCGCGCCCCACCTCGTCGGTGCCCAGCACGGGCCACAAACCCTGGTCGCGACACCAGTTCTCGAGCTCATCGATGCGCGGTTTGCCGGCCGGCGGCGGCGTGTGCAAGCGAATCACGGTGTCTGCACCTTGCCTACATCGATCTGCAAGCTCTGGGTAACCCCTTGCCCACCCTTGCCATTTTGCCAGTTCACTTCGAACTTGCAGACGCCCACCGTCAAGCCCTTGACCTCGACAAAGCTCCAGCCGTCGATGCTCTGCGACGTGGGCTGCTGACCGGCGGCCTTTACCTCGCAGATGGCTGTCGTCACTGTTTTTACAGCAAATGTTCCGTCAGCCTGGCACAGCGGCTGGCCAGCCACCGTGGGCCGCGCATAAACGATCGCCGTCGCACCCCCCGCGAGTACAAGCGTATTGCTCGGCATATCGAGCTTGGCGCCATCGATCGCACCCTCACCAACCAGCTGAATTGCCCACGTATTCTTGTCGAGGGTACTGGTCAGCGCCACGCTGCCGGGCACGCCGTTGGTGTGATACAGGTAGGCCCACTGCGCGGTACTCGTGGTGTCGAGCGCAAGCGACGCGGCCGGCGCGATCGTCAACGGGTGGTAGCCATAGCCGATCACCGGCTCGTTATTCGCACCATAAAGTTCGTAAGGTATGAAAATGCCATTGCTATGTCCGCCGGTCAGGTACAAGGGGGTGCCGGTACCGCCACAGCCCGGACTCAGTTTGACGCTCAGGGCTTTGCCACCGCGCATATCGATCGAGTCGTCGACCGTGGTGCCCGAGCTGGTGCGAGCCGTAACGTTGATGGTGCCGGTGCCGGCGGCGTTGGCCAGAATTGTGACCTTGTTGCCCGAATAGCTCACGACCGACAGAATCGTGGCGTCGTCGGAGCTCGCGGTCTGAACCGTGACCGCCTTGCCGTCCGCGACCGCGCTCACCACAAGGTCAAGCTTGGCGCCGATAGCGATAGGCTTATTGAAATCCAAGATATTATCGTCTGCGGCATAGGTGAATTTGAGCAGGCCTGACTTACCGGTCTGCTGCGAGACACACCCCGAAACGAGCGCGGCGCTAGCCACGACCAGCAGCCACAGCGGCAAGCGAAACAGACCAAGCGGAAGGACGTGCGTCATGCGAACCTCGGTAATGCGGCAGCGGTTGTTGCGCCCGGCAAGTATACGCATTTTCGTCGGGGTCGATTCAAGCCGGAGCGCCAATGCCTTGACCGTATCGCCGCTGCATGGTACGAAGCCGGCCGCGCGCAGCCGGGTTTGCCCTGGCCGCCACAGCAAAACGAGCGCAGTATTCTAGAGTTGAATGCCAGCACCGCCCACGACCGGGCAGTGACGACGGCGCCACAAAGACCGGCCGAGCGCCCGAACGAGGTCATCCTTGCACGGGCCCAGAGGCAGCAGAACACTGCAGATTTACACCATTTTCAACACTTCATTCCGCCCATAGCCAGCACCGCGCCGTCTGACTCGTTCGACCCGCGGCGCGATCATCCGACCCCAACTCGCGAGCCCCATGCCCGACCTGCCCGCCATCATCCCCGCGACCTTGCGCCTGCATCTGCTGGCCGCGCTGATGTTTGCGTCGCTTGGCGGTTGGCTGGGTGGGCCCAAGTGGACGATGGCGATCGCCCTGGGTGCAGCGATCGGCGCGGCGAATCTCAAGGTGCTGGGCTGGGTCGCGACCCGCTTGATGCAAGGTGATGCCAGCGCCCGCAATCGCGCGGTACTGGTGCTCGCGCTCAAGCTCGCGGCGCTGTGCACGGTGGTCGGCTTTACGGTCTACTTGGTGCCCATGCCGCTCGTCGGCTTCTTGGTCGGTTTTTCGGCGGCGCCCCTGGGGTTGCTGCTGGCGGCCACCCTTCAAACCCACACGCCGGGCGCCTCAGCGCCCCCGCAGCCTTAGGCGACCAGGGATGCACTCCATGACGCAACGGCTCAATAATACCAACTTCTCTGGCCTATGCCGCTGGCTCGCGCCGGTCTTGGCCACCGCCGTGATGCTGGCCACCGCCTCGATGCTGGGGAGCGGTTTGGCGCTCGCCGACGAGGCTGCCCCGCAACCTGCCGCGGCCGCTGCGGTACACGGCGAGCATGGTGCGGAACACGCTGCGGAACACGGCGAGCACCGCCACGCCCACCCCGAGCCGTTTACGGTGCTGTCGCTGATGCTGGGCAAGAATGCCGAGCACGACGGTACTGTGGCCCTACGCGGCAAGATCGAAGAGGCACTGCGCGGCACTGCGTTCGAAAAGACGCTGATCGACGGCCAGCCCTTCTCGACCGATGGCCACGTTACCCATGTATTCTTTGCCTTTATCTCCATGCTGATCCTGCTGGGCGGCGCCTTCTCGGTGCGCAGTAAGCTCAATGCCAACCCCGACGTCGGCGTGCTGCCCGAGCGCACGATCGGCATGACGCTCTTCTTCGAGTACGTCATCGGCTCGGTCTGGAACATGATGAAAGGCATGATGGGCGAGGCCGAGGCGCGCCGGCACCTGCCTCTCGTCGCCACGCTCGCGCTGTACATCTTCACCATGAACGCGATGGCGCTGTTGCCGCTGGGCGATCCGGCGACCGACAACCTGAACACCAATATCGTCATGGGCCTAACGGTGTTCTTCGCCACGCACATCTCGGGCATCCGCGCCCAGGGTATCGTGAACTACGCCAAGCACTTCGCCGGCCCCGTGATCTTCTTGGCGCCGCTGATGGTGATTATCGAGATCGTGTCGCACTGCGTTCGGCCTATGTCGCTGTCGCTGCGTCTGCTCGGCAACATGTATGGTGACCACAAGGTCATGGAAAACTTCTTGAACTTCCACCTTCCCCTAGTGCCGCTGCCCGTGATGGCGCTAGGTATGGTGGTGGTCGTCGTGCAGACCGTGGTGTTCACGCTGCTGACGACGGTGTACCTGTCGATGGCCGTGGCGGTTCACGACGATCATGGTCACGGTGAGGATCACGCTCACCACTAAATGCACGGCAGAAGGGCTCTGCCTGGCTACCCCTGCGACGGCTGCGGCCGTCCGTATCTGGAGGATTCTGATGATGTTCAAGCGCAATCTGACGGCCGCCCTGACGTTCGTCGCCACCATGCTGCTCTTCGCGAGCACTGCCTTTGCCGACGGCGGCGCGGCGGACAATAAAGAGACTGTCGCGGCCGCTCTGGCGCTCTCGGCTGGTCTGGGCCTGGGTCTCGCCGCCATTGGTGGCGCGCTCGGTCAGGGCAAGGCTGCGGCCGCTGCTCTCGAAGGCATTGGTCGCAACCCGGCCGCCGCCAAGGAACTGTTCACCCCCTTGCTGCTCTCGCTCGCGCTCATCGAGTCGCTGGTCATCTACTCGCTCGTGATCGCGTTCATCCTGTCGGGCAAGATCGACACGCTCGTCAAGTAGTCTCGGCTACGACGCAAGAGTCGCCAAACCGCGAGTTGCACCCGCTGCTCTCGCGGTTTTGGCGTTTTTGCACCGCGCAGGGAATTCGGGCATGATCGGGGTCGGGTTTTTCGCCCGCCCAAGGTTCGATGTCGCCACTTCCTACCAACTTGCAAGTCATCGTTGTTGCGGATGATCCGATCGAAGCCGGCATGCTGGCCCTCGATCTGGTCCAAGCCGGCGCTCCCGCCCACGCCGTGCGCGACGCTGAGGCCGCCGTTCTCCAGATCGGCGAGCTGCACGGCCACGCCGCCAGCACGGTGGTGGTGGTCGCCGCGTTTCGCGAGCTCGCCCAGGCAGTTCACCTGTGGGAAGTGCTGCAGAGAGCCGCGCCCGCCCCCGCATTCGTTGCAGTAGTTTTGCGAAGTCAGCGGGATACTGCCGCCAAGTACATCGAAAATTCTGGGTGGTCGGGCGTCGCTGTCCGGCCAGTCACCGCCGAGGATCTTGTCGACCTGGTCGGCGCCGCCGCCGATCGCCCCCAAGCGATAGCCCGCGACTTGCGCACAGGCGATCTGCAGTCCGAGAACTTGCTCGACTTGCTGGCCGGACTAATTGATCGAATTCCGCGGCCTGGAACTGGGCGCACGGCCACGATTCATCTGTCGTCGGGCGATCGGCACGGCATGGTGGCGCTGGTCGAAGGTGTGCTCGTCCACGCCCAAATCGACGACGCCGGGGGCCGCCACGCCCTAGAGCGCATGTCGACTTGGAAGCACGGCACCTTTGCCCTGGATGCTCTAGCCTGGAGCGGCCAACCGAGCCTGACCGGGTCTTCGCTGGGGCTGCTGGCCGTGGCGCAAGAGTACGCGCGGCGGGTCGACGAGGCTCGCCTGAACTTGCCCTACCTCGACAGCGTTTGCACCGTGCGGTGGGAGCGGGTGCGGCCGCTACCGGTGGTGGCGGAGGCGCTGTTCCGCCGCATCGCAACGGGGCTCACCCTGGGCGACGCGATTGCCGGCGAAGGCGACGACGAACTCGAAGCCTTTGCCGCACTTGAAGCCCGTATCAAACGCGGCGCAGTAGTGCCCGTTGTCGACACCGCATCGAAAGTGGCGACTGCGCCCGAGGCTGCGACCGCGCCCACCGGCATGTTGGCCAGTCTGCGCCGTACAGGCGTGTCGGCGGGGTTCGAGTCCGCACAAGCCGCAATGATTCAAGGCGCGCAACTGCCTGAGCGCAAACACTCGCACCCCAGTACCAACCTGTACCGGGTTACCGATCCGATCGCGCCCGCGACACCTGCACCTGAACTGCCCGCCGCACCGTCTCCAACTCCACCGGCTCTCGACCCGGCTGTGCGCACCACCGCGCCACATGGATCGGGACCCGCGTATTCCGGGCCCACGCAGCCGATTCGGCAGATTTCGGGTGATTTTACGCAAGACAGCGCGGCGGCACGCGGCCAGCAGGCTGATACGGCCCTGCGCAGCCGCCCCGCTTCGTCGCTGCTCGCCACCGCCAGCTCGCGCCGCCCAGGCCCCGTCACGGGCTGGTTTGGCGTGGCTTCGGGCGACACGGGCGAAAACGAGGCCATCAACGCCTTCGAAGCCCGGCGCGCCAATTCCAGCGTGCGCAGCGTCGAGCGCGACAGCGACCGCGACCGCCTGGTGGCTGGGCCCGGCGCAGGTGCCCGCATTTCAAGCGCCAATGTCAACGGCGACGCGCGGCCGACGGACCGGCCTTACGCTTGGATCCCCACCGCACAACTCGAAGAGGAAGTGCATGAACCACCTGCTCCCAAAGGCATTCCGCTGCTCAAGCCCAAGAACTGGCCGTGGGCGCTCGCGGCGGTGCTGACGCTGGGTGTGGTGGTTTTCCTCGTGGTGCCCCACGGCAGCAGTCGGGCGCTCCCTCCGCAAGCCCAGCGCTATCAGGAGGCGGTCGATCTGATTGACAGGGATCACGGCGAGCTGGCGCGCGCGGAACTGCGCGAGCTGGTGCGCGACGAGCAGGCGCCGGCTGAGTCATGGCTGCATTTGGCCGTGCTCGACATCGAAGCGAAGGACTTCGGCGCTAGCCAGCGAGAATTGAAGACTTACCTGACCCGCACCGATGCATCGCACCGCGATCGCGCCCGCCGCCTGTATGAGCACGTGTTTGGCGCGCCTCCAGTCGCAGCAGGTCCAGCAGCCGGCCTATGACCAACCTTGCCGGCCCCGTGCTCGGCCTAGAAACGTCGTGTGACGAGACCGCCGCAGCGGTGGTGCAAAGCGGCGTGGTGCTCGCCCATCGCGTCGCCAGTCAAGTACCAATTCATCAGCGTTTTGGTGGGGTTGTGCCAGAAGTGGCAGCCCGCAATCATCTACTGACGGTGTTGCCGACGCTGCAGGCGGTGCTGAGCGATGCCCAGTTAACTCCTCAACAACTCAGCGGTATCGCTACCACGAATCGCCCGGGCCTGATTGGCGCGCTGCTGGTGGGTGTGCAAACGGCCAAGGCGCTGGCGTGGGCGTGGCAGAAGCCCTTGATTGGCGTAGACCATATTCACGCGCATGTGTGGGCGAGTTTTCTGCGGCCACCGACCGAGACCGCGACCCAGTGGCCGGTGCCGCGGCTGCCATTTGCGGCGTTGGCGGTGTCGGGCGGGCACACGAGCCTGTATGCGGTGCACGGTGCGGACCGGTTCGAACTGCTGGGGCGCAGCCTCGACGATGCGGCCGGCGAGGCATTCGATAAGCTGGCTAAACTGTTGGGGTTGCCCTACCCAGGTGGCCCCAATGTCGAGCTCGCGGCCGCGCGCGGCGATGCAACGCGGTTTCGCTTGCCACGCGGGATGTTGGGGCGCGACGACGGGGCTTACTCGTTTTCGGGGCTAAAGACCGCCGCCCGACTCGCGCTTGAAGCTCTGCCGCCCGACCTAGGTGAGGCCGAGCGGCAGCAGGCCACAGACGACCTGTGCGCTACGTTCCAAGGTGCCGTGGTCGAACAGCTCGTGCGGGTGAGCCTAGCGAGCGCGGAGCGCCACGGTCTGCGCGATCTGGTGCTGGCGGGCGGCGTAGCGGCGAACAGCGCCCTGCGCCAAGGACTCGCCGAGGCGTGCCACCGCAAGCGAATGCGGTTTTGGCCCGTGCCTCCCGCGTACTGCACGGACAACGGCGCGATGGTGGCCGGCTTGGGCGAGGCTCTGTTGCGCCTAGGCCTCCACGACGACCCGCGCAGCCTAGATGCGCTAGCTACCGGCGAAGTGCGCCGCTTGGCCGCCGCTCAGCTCTGACCACCCCACCGTCCACGAGGCCCTGCTATGGTTCGCCCCGCGCTCGCGCCCAAGAAGTCGCTGGGCCAACATTTCTTGCACGATCAACATGTTCTGACCCGTATTGCCGAACTGGCGGTGCCGCCGGATGCCACAGGCGTGGTCGAGATCGGCCCTGGCACCGGCAATTTGACCGCGCCACTGATCGCCACCATGGACCGCGTGGCGCCGCAACTGCCGCTCACGCTCATCGAGGTAGACAAGCGCACGCCCGAGGTGCTGCGGCGGCGCTTTGGCGACCGGTTTGCGCTGCACATGGGCGACGCAGCGGAAGTCGACTGGCCCGAGTTGCTCGGTCGCCTGGGGCCGCGGCCCAGTGTGGTAGGAAATCTGCCTTATTACGCGGCATTGCCGATCGTGTTTGCTCTGCTCGACAGTCCGGTGCCGCCCGAGCGCCTGGTGGTGATGGTGCAGCGCGAGGTGGCCGATCGCATGGCGGCAACCCCACGCGGCGGCGATCGCGGCCAAGTGTCGGTCAAGCTGCAGCTGCGCGCCCAAGTCGAGGTGGCGTTTCGCGTGGGGCGCGGAGCCTTCCAGCCGCCGCCGAATGTGGATAGCTCGGTGGTGGTGCTGCGACCGCGGCCGTGCCCGTGGGTGCTGCCGGCGTGGAGTATAACTTCGCAAGTAATTACCGATGGTTTCGCCCTGCGCCGCAAGACATTAGTCAACGCTTTGATGGCGGCCCGCTGGCCAGGCGCCGAGGTGCGGCGCGTACTGCAAAGCCTACAGCTATCGCCCACCGTGCGCGCCGAAGAGCTCGACAACCCGACGTGGGCCGCCTTGGCTATGGAATTGCAAGCACACGCACCACCACTTGCCACTCCGGCAGGTCTGGGCAAGGGCCGCAAAAACTCGTAGGATCGACCGGTCGTCGCGAGGCCACGCATGAGCAGCCAGCATTCACCCTACGCCGCCACCCAGCAGTTTGCTGGCTTGGGCGAGCCGATTCCGCCGTCACCCGCCAAGCCGTGGACATCGCTGCCACTTTTTGGTGGGTTGACCGATGACGCGGTCGAGCGGTTCCGCGAAGCCATGGTGCGGGTGCAGTTTGTGCCCGGCCAGACCATCATCGAGCAGGGCGCCAACGGCGACGAGATGTACGTGCTCGAGCGCGGCACTATCCGCATCACCGTGCGCAACGACAAGGGCGTGGTCGAATTCGAGCGCACCAGCGTCGCGCCGGCGTTGTTCGGCGAGATGGCGCTGATTACCCACGAACCGCGCACCGCCAGCATTACCGCCGAAGACGACTGCACCTGCCTGCGCATCAACAAGTTGACCGTCCAAGAACTGTTCAGCAAGCATCCGACGACCGCCGTCTTCCTCACGCGCCTGGTCGGCGAGCGCTTGATGGAAAGCAAAGGAATCCGAAAGGTTGGCAAGTACGAGGTGATTGGCCGCTTGGGCTCTGGCGGCGTCGCTACCGTGTTCGAAGCGCGCCACCCGATTCTGGGCACCCCGGTAGCGCTGAAGATGCTGAGCCACGCGCTGGTGTACGACGAAGCGTTTGCCGAGCATTTTCGCCACGAAGCGCAGCTGGTTGCGGCCCTAAACCACGAGAACATCGTGCGGGTGCTCGATACAGAGCGCGCCTACGGTACCCACTTTATCGTAATGGAGAAGCTGACCGGCGACCTGCTCGAGTCGATCATCGACAACGGCCAGCCGATCGATTGGCCCAATGTGCGACGCATCCTGCGCGAAGTGTGCGACGCGCTTGCCTATTCACATCGCCAGGGGCTGGTCCACCGCGACATCAAGCCGGCCAACGTGTTCTTGCTCACCGATGGTAAGGTCAAGCTGCTCGATTTTGGCATCGCCACCAATCCGGGCGGGTCGGCGGGGGGCAAGGTGATGGGGACGCCGTACTATATGAGCCCCGAGCAGATCGTCGGCGCGGCGGTTGATGGTCGCAGCGACTTGTATTCGCTCGGGATCATGGCCTACGAGCTGTGCTGCCGCGAGCTGCCGTTCGACGCTGATAACCTGCAGCAACTATTTGCCAAGCATATCAACGCGCCGCTGCCCGATCCCGTGCTGACCGTGCCTGACTTGCCCGAGGATCTGCGCGAATTCATCCTGCGCGCTACCCAAAAAGAGCCCGACGACCGCTTCGCCTCGTGCGCCGAAGCCGCGTCGTTCCTAAAAGCCGCCGCCGAAGTGCCCGTGCTCGACCGTTTTGCGATGAGTTCGCTGGCAGTGACGTACCACGGGTCGCGGCGCGAGCTGGTCGAACGTGTGCTGGCCGAAGCACAGCGGCAGCTGGCGGGCGTGGCGGGCGTGGCTCTGTTCGTGGCCCACCGCGGCTCGCTTGACGAGTAATATTCTGTGACTATCAGCCCAATCTATGACAGTCCGCCGCAAGTGGTGGTCGATTCGGCGCCGCACCCGTGCCCTTATCTCGACTACCGTATGGCCACCTTGCCGATGCGGCTGCCGGTGCGACGGGTCACAAGTGCCGAGTTTTCTGCGCTCTTGGCGCAGGGCGACCGCCGTCAGGGTGTGCTGCTGTACCGCCCGACCTGCCAGGGTTGCAGCGCGTGCACGCCGATCCGCCTTGAAATCGGCCAGTTTGAGCCAAGTCGCCAACAGCTGCGCGCCTATACCACGGGGCTGCGGCGGCTGCGCGTTGAGTTACAGCGCCCCCAAGTCGATGCCGCACGGGTGGCCCTCTACAATCAGCATCGCTCGTTGCGCGGGCTCGACCACGGCGACGAGCCGATCGGCGAGCCGGAGTACGCCTCGTTCTTGGTCGAATCGTGCGTAGACACCTGGGAGCTCAGCTACCACATGGGCGATACGCTTGTAGGTATTGCCATTTTTGACCGCGCTGCCGATGCCTTGTCCGCTGTGTACTGCCACTTCCAGCCCAATCTGCCAGGGCTGTCGGTCGGCGTATTCTCCGTCATGGTGCAACTCGAGCTGTGCCGACAGTGGCACTTATCCTATCTTTACCTGGGCTTTGTCATCGATCAAAGCCGGGCGATGCGCTACAAGGCCGACTACCTGCCCCACCAGCGCCTGCGCGACGGCAAGTGGCAGACCATGCTCCAACGGCCATAGAGGTGCAAGCGAGCGATGTGCGGACGTTTTACCCAAAAAACCACGCCCGAAGAGCTGGCTCGCGCGTTTGATCTGGCTGCTATTCCAGATGACTTGGGCGAGCGCTTTAACATCGCGCCCCAGTCGCCGGTGCTGGTGGTGCCAGGCGGCCCAGGGCCGCGGCGGGCGGTGCCGATGCAATGGGGTCTGGTGCCGCAGTGGGCCAAAGATCCAAGCATCGGTGCGCGGTTAGCCAATGGGCGCAGCGAAAGTGCCCACGAAAAACCCGCCTTCCGCCAGGCTCTTGAGCGCCGACGCGGGCTGCTCCTCATGGACGGCTTCTTTGAGTGGGCCACCGAGGGCCGGATCAAGGTGCCCTACTATTTTAGCCGGCCTGGCAAAGAGCCCTTTGCGGTCGCGGCTTTGTACGAACGGTGGCTGCCGCCGGGCGAGCATACCGAGCCGCCACTGCCCCTGTGGACCGCGTGCCTGCTCACCTGTGAGGCTGCGGCCCCCGTGGCCGAGTTCCACGACCGTATGCCGGTGGTGCTGCCGCGCGACACCTGGCAGCGCTGGCTGCAGGCCGGCCCGCTACATGCCAATGATCTTAGGGAATTGCTGCGTCCCCACGCCGATCACTTCGACGCCACCCGCCTGAAGCGCTACGTCAACGATGCCCGCCACGAGGGCCCCGCGTGTCTGGAACCCGAGCCACAGGCCAAGGAAGTGCGTTTGATCTAGCCGCTATTCGCCCTGCTCGCGCCGCGCCACCATCGCCCGCAAGAAATGCTCGCCGGCCCGATAGCTCGACCGCACCAGCGGACCCGAGGCGCAATACGCAAAGCCCAACTCGGTCGCGCGCTGTTGCCAAAGCGCAAATTCGGCCGGCTCAACAAACCGCACAACGTCGGCGTGCCACGGGCTGGGGCGCAGATACTGGCCAAACGTCACCGCATCGACGTGGTGGGCGCGCAGAGCCAGCAGGGCCGCCTCCACTTGCGGCGCTTCTTCGCCAATCCCAAGCATAATTGAGGTCTTGGTGACCACATCGGGCCGCACCTGCTTGGCGTGGGCCAGCACGGCTAGGCTCTGCTGCCAACTCGCCCGCCGGTCGCGAATGGTGGCCTGCAGTGCCTCGACCACCTCGATATTATGGGCAAATACATGCGGACCCGCCAGCACCACCGTGGCGACATCGTGCAGTTGCCCCTCAAAGTCGGGCGTCAGCACCTCGATCAGCGTCTGCGGGGTACGGGCCGCAATCGCCTGCACCGTCTGGGCAAAATGCGCAGCGCCGCCATCGGGCAGGTCATCGCGATTCACGCTGGTCAGCACCACATAATCCAAGCCCATGAGCGCCACCTGATCGGCAACCTGGTGCGGCTCCTCAGGATCCAGGGCTGGCGGTCGCGGGTTCGACTTGATCGCGCAAAACCGGCAGGTGCGGGTGCAGGTGTCGCCCATCAACATCATGGTCGCGGTGCCCTCGTTCCAGCACTCGCCGATGTTGGGGCACTGCGCCTCTTCGCAAACGGTATGCAAGCCCCGGTCGCGCAAGCGACTTTTGATGCCAGCATAGCGCTCGCCACCGGGCAACGGCGCACGCAGCCACTCGGGCAGCCGCTGCCGCGCACCACCTTGCCGCTGTCGAAGCAGCGCGGTCTTTTCAAGTGAAATTCGCATGATCTACTGGCAAATCGCAGTTGCGTCTAGATCGGGAGGCACGATAGTCAAGACCGCACCTACATCCGCTAACGTCGCCGCATCGCTGCCACTCGTAGTGCTCTTCTGACCACCTGCCAGCAGCACACCTAGGGGCAGAGGCGCCGCAACCATGGCGAAGCGGGCGGCCAAAAGTGTTTGAACTGCAAGTATTTCTAGGTCAACTGGGCCATCACCCACCGGCAGGTCCGCGGCGATACGCACAGTCCACGCGGTGCCAAGCGGACAGTCTTCGCCCGCGCCCAGCGCATCGCAAACGCCCGCAACCGCCCCCGTCACCGACATCAAGCCGCCACCCACAAGCACGCGACGGCCATCGAGCGGCACAGCCATGCCAAACAGCCCCGCGCGCACCGCCACGCCGCCGGCGATGTTGAAGGGGCGCAACTCTGCGGTACCCGCCGCCTTGTCGACCCGCACCAAGTAGGTCAGCGCCTTGTCGGCGCTCAGGCTCGACTTCTGCACGCCGCCCGCGACCAAGAACGTGACCACCCCAGCCGCCCGGTTCAGGTAGGTCGCGCTAGGTGCGATGGTGTTGAGATTGACGTCCGCGATCAGCGCAGCATTGCCCGTTAACGTAAGGAGCTGCGGCTGGTTGGTGTCGAGCACGAGTTCGCCCATTTTCACGTTGCTGCCCGACGCACCCGCCGGCGCCATGCCGCCCCACACGATCACAGTGTCGTCGCCGGGGAAGGTGAGCAGCGCGGGGCGCAGTCGCGGCACATTCAGCTTGATATTGCCCTCGGTAATGCCTGCACCGCCCTTCGCCACCCCTTCGAGGTCGCGCAAACGGGTCGCAGTGTCCATGACTTGCCCACCTTGCTGCTGGCCGCCCACAAACAGGATCGACTTGCCCGTCGATACCGCCGACGACAGCACGGCCGTGCCCACACCCGGGTCGATCGGGCTCGCGGTCGACGACGGTGGGTCGCTCACCGTAACAAGCTCGGCCTTGGTCGCCGGCACGGCCGCCTTGAGCTGCGAGGGCCCCAGCACCGGCATCGCCAACACCCCATCGGCGCTAATCCGCTTGGCATCCGACACGCCGCCCACCACGAGCACATGCCCCGAGTCCGCCCCCAGCGGCAACACGTGCGGCAGGATGCGACCCACCCCCAAGTGCGCATTCCACGCCGGCTTAAAGTGGCCAGCGCGCTGATCATAGTAATCAATCGTCGTAGCAGCTGTGCCTTGCGCCTGGTCCTTGTCCCAGCTGCCCATGCCGCCGGCCACGACGACATCGCCGCTCGGCAGCACCGCCCAACCGGCAAGCGCCCGCGGCGCCGCTAGCTTCGAGGCACCTACCGGACTCCCGGTGCAGGCCAGATCGCCCACAGGGGCCATAAACACATGCGCTGTCTGCTTCTTTCCCGCCTCGACCTGCACGCTGTCGGTGCGCCCGGCGTAGCTCAGCTTCTTGTCGGCGCCGCAGCCGTAGATATCCACCTGCAGGTTATCGGTAGCCGGGATGTTCTTGATCTCCCAACGCGAATCCGCCGCCTGCGCTTTGGTGGCCTTGGCCGTGCCCGTCTTCTTGACGACGGTACCGTTTTCAGTCACCAGCGCGGTCCAATGCGCGACCAAAGTCTCGATCCCGGCAGGAACTTGCTTGGTGCCGTTGGTCGTGGCCGAGCAAGTGCCATCGGCCAAACCCGCGAACCACAAGCCGATTCCACCTGTCTCGGCAACTGGTTCGGACCCTGTATCGGCGCAACCCGCGGCGGCGACCAGCAGCACAGCCAAGCTCGACAGGCGAGCACAACACGACTTCTTGAGCATTTTCATGGACATACTTGCTCAGTTCTCCAGATTAGCGGCCGGTCCGCGCGACAGTCGGACACTCGAAAGGGTACGCTGGCCCCCCGACTTGCGCAACGGCCACGGCGGATTAGGTTGCATCGGTGTGGCTTGGCGCTTGCTTCGCCGCCAGTCGTCGCACAAAATGCAAAGTCAGCGGGGGTCGCAGCCACTCGCCCTGCGGCAAGGTTAGTCGGCGCGCGCGCGTGCCCTGGAGTCGAATGGACGTCATCGCCAAGCCCGCCCTGATGATTCTGGTCTTTGGCCTGCTAGTGGTGTTCCACGAGTTCGGCCACTACATTGTGGCGCGCTGGATGGGCGTCAAAGTTCTAGCGTTCTCAATCGGTTTCGGCCCTGCGATGGTGACATGGCGGCGCGGTGATACCGAGTATTCGATCCGCTGGCTGCCCCTCGGCGGTTTTGTGCGCATGCTGGGCGACGACCCCATGGCGCCGCTCGACGACGAAATCGCCCGCGATCCGATGGCCTTCCAGAACAAGCCAGTATGGCGACGATCGCTCATCATCGCTGCGGGGCCGCTCTTCAACTTTGTGCTGCCGCTGTTGTTGCTGTTTGGCAGTGCGCTGGTCTACGAAGACGAGCTGGTGTCGACGCGGGTGGGTACGGTGGTGCCTGGGGGGCCCGCGGCTGAAATGGGCCTGCAGGCGGGCGACCGCATCCTCCGCGTCGGCGACGTCGAGGTCGAGAGCTTTGATGACCTTATTCGCGAGATCAGCAAGCGCGCCGGGCAGCCGACGCCCGTGACGTTCCGCCGCGACGGCCGCGAAGACACCCGCAACGTCACACCCCGCGAGGTGGTCAATGCCGCCGCCGCCGAGGTGGGGCTAGTCGAGCGCGTAGGTCGTATTTTGCTGTATCCCGGCGAGATGGTGCCGACAGTCGCGGTCCAAGAGGGGTCGAGAGCCTTTGCCGCTGGCCTGCGCTCCGGCGACCGCCTTCGCAGTGTGGCTGGCAAGCGGGTCCAAAGTTGGGGTGATGTGGAGCGGGCCCTTGCCGACAGCCGAAATGGCAACGGGATTAGCATTGACTACACGCCATTAGACCTGCACGGACCCGTGCCGCGCACGGCTTGGCGCGAGTCGTTCCGCAATGCACACAAGGGCAGCGAAAAGACAATTTCTCTTGTGAGCGACGACGCTAAAACGACCGCTGGTTCGCTAGGCCTGCGCCCGGGCTATCGCCTGGTAGGGCCCGTGGTGCAAGGCAGCCAAGAGGACACGCAAGTGGGCCTGGTGCCTGGCGACGAACTACTGCAACTCGATGGCACCGACCTGGGCAGCCTAGAAGACGCGATCGAACGCCAGAAAAAGCCCCTAGAAGCCGTATTGGTCGAGCCGAGTTACCGCAGCTGGTCGCCCGAACAGCGGCAAGAGCACCTGCAAACGGCTGCAGCGCCCCATACTTTGCTCGTACGGCACATGATCCGCGACGCCGAGCGCACCCGGCTGCAAGCACTGGCCGCCGGCACGGTGCAGGCGACCACGGGTGCTGAGAAATGGCTGGTTTCGCAGCCCCAGGCCGCCCAGCTCGTCGAGCGCGGCTGGTGGGATCGGCCGGTGCCCTGGCGGCTCAAGGTGCAGCTCGACAAGAACGACCGGCCCGACCTAGCCCTGGACCTGGCTAGCCTGATGGATCGCAACAGCCCAGAAATGGTGCGCAATCCGCGTCCGGTGCGCCATGCCGTGCAGGTGGCTGGCGAGGAGTTTGTGCGCGGCGCCACGGTGATTTTGGTCACGGTGCGCGAGCTGTTCCGCGGCAATGTGCCGGTCAAAGAAGTGGGCGGCGTGGTGCGCATGGCGCAAATGACTAGCGAGGCCGCCGACCATGGGGTCGAGGCGGTGGTGCGCCTGGTGGCGTGGCTGAGCATCAACCTGGGCATTCTGAATTTGCTGCCGATTCCCCTGGTAGACGGCGGCCACCTGCTGTTCTTGGCCATCGAGGGCGTGCGCCGTCGCCCGGCCTCGCTGCGCACCCGCCAGATCGCGGCCTACGCGGGCCTGACGTTCCTCGGCATCTTGTTTCTGGTGGTGATGAAGAACGACTTGCAGCGCGTCTTGATGCAATAACCCATGAATACAAAAAAGATTCCTAGCGTCGAGCAATGGCTTGCCGTGTCGACGTCGGGCCCGCTGTGGACCGTGTACTTGGGTCCGCGCCAAGGGGAGGGTCAGCAAGTCGAGCTGCAAGCGCCGCGGGGCCATGCCCGCGATCTGTTGGGTTCGATTGAGGATCTGCTCGCAACCGCAGGGCTGCAGCTCTCGGATCTTGCAGGGCTGGCCGTCGACGTGGGCCCGGGGTCTTTTACCAGTCTGCGCATGGGCTTAGCGACGGTGCGCGCCCTGGCTTGGGCCTGCGACCGCCCGGTGGCGACCTCAACCTCGCTCGCAGCGCTTGCGGCCCAAGCCGATGCCCGCGACCAGCAAGTGTTTTCATTGGTTCCTGCCCGTCGCGGCTGGTGGTACGTGGGCCAGGGGCATGGCGCTCGCGTCGCCGAGGTCGCGGTTGTAGCCGATGCCGAGCTGGCCGCTTGGGTGGCCGAACGCAAGTCTAATCAAGCCGTTGCGGTGGGTGCGTGGTCCGCAGCGCTGCTCGAGTCGCTCAGCCTGACGGCAGCCGCCACCGCCGCCCAACCAACTGCCGCATGGGTCGCAAAGTCGGCCGGCGAACCGGGCCCCGCGTTGGCCGTCATGCCCGCATATCTAGCCGCCAGCGAAGCAGAAATCGCCAAGGGCTGGTTTGCGCCCGACCTCGCGATCGAAGCATCCGATCGGCGCATCTGATCGGCGCATCTGGTCGGCGCATCTGGTCGGCGCATTCCTCTGTAACTTTAAGGCAATAATCGATTCGTCAGTGGTTCTAAAGCCTGCGGTACACGCCTGCCACCACGCCGACCACCCGGCACTGACTCACATCGCCGCGCCGCACATAGATGGGCTGCATGGTGCGGTTCTCGGGCTGCAGACGAATCACATCGCCTTCGGGGAACCAACGCTTCACCGTCGCCTCGCCACCCAGCAATACCACAGCAATTTCGCCAGACTGCGCCGTATCGCGCCGGCGTACGAACAGGTAATCGCCCGGCAAGATGCCCGCGTCGATCATCGACTCGCCCACTACCCGCAGCGCAAAAACCTCGCCCGATCCGCCGCCCAATAGGTAACGGTCGACCACCAAGGTCTCTTCTGCCTCTTCGACGGCCAGCAGCGGCAACCCCGCGGCAACTTTGCCCAAAACGGGCACCATCTGGCTCTGCAGGTTCGCATCCGGCGCATCGGGACGGAACTGTCGCTCAGGGCGCAACCTTCTGACATTACTTGGCAGTTCTGGATCAACGTCGCGCTGAATGACTCGCTCGCGGAGCTCAGGCTGGCGCAAGTCGTCGCTCACCACGTCGGGCCGCACATCCGCCACATCATCCGGGCCGCGCACCACCGTCAAGCTGCGCGACAAATGGCCCGAACGCTGCAAAAAGCCTTTACGCTCCAGAGCTCGCAGGTGATCCGACACGCCATTTGTCGAACGAATGCCGAAGAACTCGCCAATCTCGCGAATCGATGGCGGGTAGCCATTCTGCACTTGAAAGTCTTGTACATAGCGCAAGATCGTTTCTTGGCGCTCCGTCAGTCCATTGGGTTCGCGAGGGGGAGGCGGAGGCAGCATGATTCACCACAGAACATCTGTTCAGTAGTGTGCGCGCCAGGGCAGCCAACGTCAAGGCTTCTGCAGCTTCTTCTGGCGGTGGCGCTGCAGGGCACGGGCATATGCCGCCTGCACCTCCGCCGCACCCGCCTGACGCTCAAGCCGCCGCAGTCCAAAATGATGCCGCGCCACGGCATTAAAGTGCTCGGTAAACGCAATGTTGAAGGCAGCACCTGCCGCCGCGCCCACGACCGGCACGGCCTGCGCCACCGCTTTTTCGCCGACCACCGTCTGAAAACGCGCCGCCACCATCCCCAGCAGCCGAGTCAGCATGGGGCTGGCTCCCGCCGCCAGCTCGCTCGCCAACTGCCGCCCGGTCAGCGTCCCAATCTGCCGCGCCGCCGAACGCAGCGCCATTGCCATACCCAGGCGCGCCGTCCAATAGCTCGATTCCATGTCAGCAAGCGGACTTGGCTCCCCTTCAAAGGTCGCATCGATCGGTGCCGGCAGTCGCCCACCCAGCGCGAGCACCGACAGGCACTCGAGACGCACCTCAGGGTCGCGCAGGTCCGCGCCCTCGGCCCGCGCAATCGCCGCAATCGACCGCAGCATCACCACCGTGGTCGCGGGTAGCTCGATCGGCAGCGCCGCCAGCCCCATCAAACCGCCCAGACCGCCCAGCGCTCCCGCTGAAAGGGAATGCATACTTGGTGTTGCGCCATCATCACCCAGCGAAGCGATCGCCCAAGTCAGCGCCCGATTCAGCGCCGCCTCCGATGCGCGCCCCACCAGCTTGCGGGCGCGATCCGGCAACCGCTCGATCAACGAATCGGCAGGGCGGCCAAGCAAGTCGGCCACCCGCATCAAAAAGCTGGGGTCTTCAAGATAGGCGACAGCCTGTTCGATAAGGCGCAGGTCGTCTGGGCAAAGCCGGGCGGCGTCTGTCACGGGTTGGCGCGGACTCGGCTAGGGCGAGACCCGCGAAATTCCGCGGACTTGCAACTCAAGCTCTTCGACCATCGCCTCGTTGCCCATGCCGTCGAGCTGAAAGCCCTTCCACGACGAAGGCCAGCATTGCGACAACTCGTAGCGGGCGACATCGGTCTGGCCGTCGTCGTCCATCAGCACCACCGACACGTTGTGGAACGAAAAGCGCCCTTCCATCGTGTCTTGCATCCACTGCCACAGCGCCGCGCTGACCACCCAGCCCTTCTTTAGGGTCACAGGCGCGATCTTGGGCCGGCCCGGGATCTGCCGGGCGTACATGTCGCCGCCGCCCTGGTACTCAATGAGCTCGACTGAAGTGGACAGGCCTTCGACGGCACGGAAGGCGCCCGCAGCAATGCCACCAACTTCGATTCGGAAATTGAAGTTACCGCGGTAGTCAAACGCGCGATTCGAGGTGCTCTGCTCTTTGGGAGCCTGCGCCGCGGCCGTGCTTTTGCCAAAGATGAGGTCGAGGATGAACTCGACAGCCGCCGCTGCCACAACGAGCAGCGCACCGCCGGCCGCGGCTGCCGCAGCATCGAGTTCGGCCGCGTCGGCATCTAGGCTGCCCGCCGAAGTGGCGCCACCTGTACCGTCGCTCGAACCTGCCGCCTTGCCATCCTTACCGGTGGCATCTGTCGGCTTAAGTTCCATGGCCTTGTACTCGGCCTTGAGCACCGACTTGGCCTGTTCGTTGCGGGCCTGGATCTCTCCAGTAGCCACATCAACAATGACTTCGCCTTGCTTTTTGGTGTCGGCGGCAGCCTCATTCTTGGTCTTTTGGCCGGCTTTTACCGACGCCGCTTCCGTCTTTTTGACGGCATGGACGTCGGCTTCGGCCTTCTTCTGAATCTTGTGGATGTCGGTCTTGGCATCCGCCTTGACTGCCTTGACCTTCTCTGGGCTGCTCATGACGTCCTCCTGCGGCCGGGCGCGAAGTGGCCACATTCGCTTTCAAAGTGCGCCAGCGGGCTGCGACTGTCAACCGCACTCTCGCAGTGCCCTAGATCGCTGGGGTTGCTACGCCCCACTGGCCGATCGGGGGGCGGGATCGCCCTTGAAACCTGGGCAGTTTTGCCCCACCACAGCCGTTCGCTGCCGGGCGGCGGCCCGAGCAGGTTGCCGACGGCGCGGCGATCATCGACACTACTAGCATGGCTGAACACCACGACACCCGCCACATCCTGCAGTCTCTGGCGGTTAATCTACTGATTTCGATAGGCAAACTGGTCGCCGCGGTGGTTTCGGGCTCCGGGTCGATGCTTGCCGAGACGCTGCACTCCTTCGCAGACTGCGGCAACCAACTTCTGCTTCTGCTTGGGGTGCGGCGCGCCCACCGGCCACCCGATGCGCAGCACCCGCTGGGATACGGCGCAGCACTGTATTTCTGGTCGTTCTTGGTAGCGTTGCTGCTATTCAGTGGCGGCGGGCTGTTTTCGATCTACGAGGGAGCGCACAAGCTCGCCGAGCCCGAGGCCGTGGGCGACGTGCGTCTGGCCTTGGTTGTCTTGCTCGGGTCGCTCGCGCTCGAAGGTTGGTCGCTGTACGGCAACGTGGCTGAGCTGAATCACCGCCGCGGCCGCACGCCGTTCTGGACGTATCTGCAAGCCACAAAAGACTCCGATCTAATCGTAATTTTTGGCGAAAATGCCGCAGCTGTCCTGGGCCTTGTGGTCGCTGCCGTGGCCTTGGTGCTCGCGGCCGCGACGGGCAATCCCCTGTGGGACGCGACCGGGTCACTCGCGATCGGCGCCATCTTGGTCGGGGTAGCCGTCCTGCTCGCGATCAAGATCAAAAGTCTGCTGGTGGGCGAACGGGCTGACCCCGATGTCGACCTTGCTATCGCCGCGGCTGCGGCAGACGATGCCAATATTCTCGAAGTTTTGACGTCGATTACCATCCAGAAGGGGCCGGGCGAGGTGCTGGTGGCCTGCAAGCTGCGATTGGCCAACGGGCTCGACACCGCCGCCGTAGTGGCCACGATCAATGCGTTTGAGCAGCGCTTGCACGACCGGCGCCCCGAAGTGCGCTGGTCCTTCGTCGAACCAGACATCGCGCCATGAATCACAAACAATTTCACAGATACGTCGAAGTCGGCGCAAGTTGTTAGGAATCCGTGCCTGCAGGCGTGCTTGCGCCAAGCGAGGACATTGGGCACAATGTACCGTTGGTAACGTGCTACCTAGGGCCATAAGATTTATGATCCTAAAGGTAATTGTTACGGACGAGCGCCAGCACGGCATCCCGACGACGGTGCCCATGCCCGGCGCGTTACCTGCGACCGCTGTCGCAACCCACGCCGGGCGTCTGGCAACCTAGTTAAGTGACGGGCAGCCTAGTTGAGTGACGGGCGGCCTAGGTGAGTGACGGGCGGCCTAGGTGAGTGACGGGCAGCCTAGGTGAGTGACAGGCCGCGCCCCCGCCACAGCGAGCGCGGCGAAAACCACCAGCGGCAGAGTCTGCCGCAGCCGCAGCCGGCCGACGGCCAGGGCAACCGAACGCGAGTGAGTCAAACGATGCAGCCGAGCCCCGCCAACCCCACCTACAAGCTCCACCCCACGGCGGCGGCGCGCGAAGTGGCTGGCGAGGTCTTTGTGGTAACGGACGATCGCGGCCTGCATCGGCTCGAAGTGCCCACGGCGGTAACGATTTTCCGCGCCTTGATGGCCGGCGTCTGCGACCGCAACTCGTTGCTAGACCGCGTAGTGGCCGAATTTGAGGTAGAACGCGAGGTAGCCGCCCGCGACCTCGATGAATTTGTGGAGGTGCTGATCGAGCGACGAATTGCTGTTCAGTATCAACAGGATACCGCCGAGCAGACAATCGCACCGGGCAGCACCACCGAAACGGCGACCCCAACCGCCACCGCACGCGCCAAATGAGCATTCCGGCCACCACGCGCCGGTACATGACTTGCAGGAGTGATATGAAACGCCTGACCAATGCCCAGCTGATGAATCTACGTGAGTCGCAACGCCATGCGCGCCGTTGGTCGGGCTTCGTGGCCACGCTGGTCGCGCTCCTCGCGCTCAGCAGCTGCGCCGCGGACATCCCGGTGGTGGGGCCCAAGTGCGGCAACGACATCTTCGGCCCGTGCCCGGATGCAACCTCGGACACCGACACCGCGATCGACAACGACGTCGCCACTACGGACGCCGACGCGAGCGAGGTGACGCCGCTCACCCCCGTAGTCAATTTTTACGTCGAGACGGCGGTGGGCAACGCGCTTGAGAGCACGACGACCACCAGCGCCCAGATCACCAACGAGGCCGACCTAGACGCCACTACGGTTGGCGTGCAAGTCAACGTGGTGGTGACCGCGAGCCAGGCGCCAGACGGTTCACAAGTTACGCTAAAGGCTGGGAATACCTCGTTTGGCCCGGTGACGCTGCAAGGGGGCAAGGCCGACTTCAAAGCGGTGACCGTCGCTTGTGGCAAGACCGGCGTCAACCTGACCGCGACCGTAACGTCGGGTAGCCAGAGCGGGCAGAAGACCAAGGCGCTGGTGCTGGACTGCGGCACCGCGTGCCAAGCGGCGATCGCCGCCATCGACACCCCCTGCATCACGACGGACGGCAACGGCAACGCGGGCTTCCAGTACACGTTTACGGTCACGACCAACTCGACGGGCTGCACCGACGCCTTTCTGCAGTTCACGGACGCCGAGGGCAAGACCATCACCACCGAGAAAGTCGCCCTGGGCGGCGCCAGTTCGGCCCCCGTCACCGCGACATTGTCGAGCAAAAGCAGCGGACTCGATGGCGTCAAGCTGAATATCATCGCCATGGTGGTCGACAGCCAGCACCCCGACCGCGGGTCGGAGCCTTCGGCCGCACTGAGCGTGACCCTGAGCACAGAGGCGCCCGTCCTCGCCGTGCAACTGCCCAAGGCCGTAACGCTTGGCAACGACAGTGATCCGCAAACGCCTGGGATTCAGCTGGTTTCGAGTGGTTCTGCCACATCAATGCTGATCGGCAGCACCGTTGAGATCAAGCTCGATGGTGGCACCGCCAGCATGGCGAACCTCGGCGCCGATGGCACCTTTCCGATCGCGCTGACGCTGCCCACGTCTAAGACCTACAACATCGCGATTAAAGCAACGAATTCGTGTGGATTGAGCACGTCGGACTCGTGGCCCGTGCAAGCTTTTGTCGATCTGGCAGCGCTCACGATTGCCACGCCAGCCTCAGGCGCCGTGCTGCTCGCCAAAGACGACCAGAACCTGAGCACCGGCGCGCTGTACGAGACGACCTTCGCGATCGACGTCAAGCAAGGCACCGTCGATTCTGAGGTTTCGGTATTTTGCCGCAAGGCGATCCTCGGCTCGAGCTGGCAGCTAACCCCTGTGGGCAAGGCGACTGTGGCCGGCGATGGGCTAGTGAGCGTGCCGGTAACCTTAGACACCGCGCTCCTCGGCACAGCGATTTCGTGCCGCGTGACCGATGGTTACGGCGATTTTGGCGCGCCCAACGCGGCACTTTCGGCCGAGATCACGGCGACCGTAGCTGTGCCCGCGCCCTGCCTGACGGTGGTTGCACCGGCCAGCGAAATTACACTTACGACGCACGATCTTGCAGTTACGCTCTCCGCCAGCAACCTAAAGGGTGCGACCGCTGTGGCGACGATCACGTCCGAACTGGGCGTGGCGAGCGACCCGCAAACGGTGGGCACGCTGTCGACGCTCGGCCTGAGCAGCTCGCTCAAGCTTGCCGCTGCCGGCAACTTGGGCGACGGCACCTACACCATCGCGTTCGAAGCCATCGACGCCTACGGCAACAAGGCCTCCGACAGCGCCGCAGTGGGCTTGTGCGGCAGCGTGGTGCGCGTGGTGCATATCGACACAACGGGGCCCATCGTGGCCTTCTCGCTGCCGAATAAGGCGACGCTGACGACCTTTGACGACGTCGACAGCAATCCCGTTGTACCTGGCTACCAGACCGATGTAACCCTGGCGATCAGCGACGCCGTGCAAGTGTGCATTACTAGCTCGGCCGGCGAGACGACCTGCAAGACAACCTTGCCCAGCGACACGGCAGTGACCTTTGCTTCGGTGACGTTTGATCCCGGGCTCAACATCGTCGGCGCGACCGCAACGGACAGCGTTGGCAACCCGACCACGGCGGCGCCGCTGGTACTCACGCTCGTGTCGCAGGCGCCGGTAGTTAAGTTCTTGAGCCCAAAGGGCAACTTGACCACCATTCAAGACGCACAAACATTTACCGCCGAGGTAACCCAGGTCGGCGGTGCACCGGTGCCTACGGCGACGACGTCGGTCTTGCTCGACGGCGTGGCCGCCCCGGTCAACGTCAGCGAAACCTCGCCTGGCATATACACATTTACCATTACTGGCCTATCTGCCAAGCCGAGCACGGCCGTGCAATTCAGTGCCGGCGCTCCTGGCGCGACTCCGGATGCGATCGGCTATAGCATCGTTCTTACGCTGACCTACAAGTCTGCGAAGCCGACTATCGCGGTGACAGCGCCGACTGCGGGCAAAGTATTGAACCTGGCGTCGGTCGAGTGTCTGCCAGGCACGCAAGACTGCATCGCCACGGTAGGCCTGACCTTGAGCGATGTCGAAGTCGGCAGCCCGGTTCAGGTCGATGTCACGTGCGGCTCGGTCAAGCAGTCGTACAGCGCAAAGGCCACTGGCAACGTGCTGTCGCTGCCCGGCGTTGCCTTGGCCGACCAGAGCACCTGCACGATGGTGGCGAGCGTCACCGATGCCGCAGCCCAAGGGGCGACCAGCGAAGCGGTTACGGTGTTTGTCGATCGCATTGCCCCGGCATTCGGCGCTTTCATATTCCCTACCGGCAAGTCCATAAAGTCGCTATACTTTATCGCGGCCGACGACATCGGCGACCCCACCGACAACACGCTGCTGACAAACTTGGTGATGGAAGTGTTCGGCGTTGCCAAAGACGCCAAGGCCACGCTCACCGTCAAGGACGACACCGGCAAGCTGACAGGCACCTTTACGGGCACCGCCCTCGCCACAGCAAGCGACTCGGTCAGCACGAGCATCGCATTCGGCCTAGTCTCGCTGCCTGACGGCGACAAGGTTCAACTCGCTCTGACGGTTGAAGACGTACACGGCAACGTTGGCAATCTGACGATGGTCGCCGCGGTCAAGGCACACCAGGCCCGCGTCGATATGAACCTGCCGAGCAACGTGGCCGAGGGCAGTTCCTGCACGTCGAACGCCAACTGCCCGCTTGGACTCTGCTATTTTGGTGCATGTGTGGCGGGCATGAACAAAGGCTCCTCGCGGCAAGGCTCCGTCAACATCGTTGGCGTACCGCTGGGCGGCACCTTGCGCATCTGCAGCAAGGCGCCCGGAATCACAGGTAGCAGTTGCGCCACGGCCGGTTACAAAGAAGTCGTCAAGGCAACCATCACCTCGCAGTCGATGGACTTCATCATCCCGGCCGTGATACCCGATGGCGTCTACACTTTGATTGCCGAGGTGTCGTTCGGGTCACTGATCGCGCCGACGTCCAGCCTCTCCAGTCTGCAGACTTGGGCTAAGGAGCGAACGATCCTGATCGACACGCTGGCGCCGGTCGTTACGGGCTTTGACCCACCCAGCGCCCCCGGCGCCATCGCCGCCTGCTTGAATGAGGCCAGCCAGACTGTCCCCGACGGGGCCGCATTGGGCGGCAGTTTTGCTTTCAGCGTAGCCACTTCGGAGGACTCGAGCATCATCGTCGTGGGCAACGGCGTCAAGCTGGCCAGCGGCACTGCGACGAGCACCCCTTCGAGCCTGAGCGTCAGCTTGGCGACCGAGGGCACCCAAGTGTTCGCCGCCACTGCCACGGACTTGGTCGGCAACGTCAGCGTGGTCAAGACCCTGCAGCCCATCGTCGTCGATACGCAAAAGCCCACGGGCGGCTTTGCCTCGCCTTCGAGCGGCAAGGTCATCCTCGGCTCGCTGCTCGACGTCGTGGTAACCTCAACCGCGATCGATGTGAACGGCGCGAGCGTGCTGGTCAAAGACGCCGGTGTGAACAAGGCCACCGAGACCATGAGCGGCGGTCAGGTCACGTTTGCCGACACCAAGTGGAAGCTGCTAACCCAAGGCGACCACACGCTAACTGCCGACTTAATGGACCAATGCGGCAACACCGGCGTATTCGGCACCACCCCGTCGAAGGTAACGGTCGACCTGCTGCCGCCGACGCTGGCCATCACGGCCCCGGCCCAAGCGGCCAAATTCGGCGACAAAGACGACGCGGCCCCGAGCCAGGGCGGCTACCAAGTACAGGTCAGCTTCACGACCACCGATGCGGCGACATGGAAGCTTGAGCTCGGCAGCGGCTGCGACGCCACCTTTGGCAACTGCGCTGCGGGCTTTAAGCAGGTCGCCGGCGGCAACGCCGTTAATCCGGGCGGGCTCGAAGCGCCTGTACTGGTCACGATTCCCTTTGGCAATGGCGACTACTACTTGGCGCGCCTCTCGGGCACCGACGTCAACGGCAACGTCACTGTGGTCGACCGCGGCTTCCAGGTCACCCTATCGGGCTGCTTGGTGTCGCTGCAGGGCCTAACCGGCTCGGGCGTCTACAACACGCAGAACTGCGCAACCCCCGGCAAGGACTGCGCCAGCGTGGCCGTGAGCCTCACCGCCACCCTCGTCGGGCCGTGCGGCGCTGTCGCCAATGTACAGCTAAAGAAAGGCAGCACCGAAGTAGGCAAAGTTGCGCCCGCCGCCGACGGCAAGGCCATCTTCAACCTGACCGTGGCCGATGGCGACAATACCACTGTCGAAGCGGTCGCCCTCGACGGGACTGCTGCGGTACTGGGCAGTTCGGGCGCCCTGCCCCTCAAAGCCGACTTGTCGAACCCGAAGGTCGCGTTTGTTGCTGGCCAGGTGCTTGGCACCAACACCCCTGCCGGCGGCACGACCGTCAATATTGTGGGCAAGGCGCGCGACCTCAATGGTAGTCCAAACCATCAGATTCACTTGCAGTTGCAGGTGACGGACTCGGGTCTGGCCGGCGGCAAGCTGACCAGCCTGACCGACACGGTTGGAGCGACGACTGGAGCCCTGGCCGTGGGCGCACCAACTCTGCCCGTGGCCCTGAGCGGCACGAGCCAGACCATCGACCTGCAGTTCGCCACCTTGACCGAAGATGCAACCAACACTGTGATCGCCAGCGTAAGTGACGCGGCGGGCAACGTGGGCACGGGCCAGGTAGTGGTGCTCGTCGACTGGACGCCGCCCGCCAAGCTCACGCTGCTCGATTTCTTGACTGCGGACCTGAACCCACGCCGGCCAATGGCTAAGATCAACTTTGCGGCCACCGGCGACAATGGCTCGGTCGGCACGGCGACGGCCTACGCGGTCCGGTACAGCAAGGCGCCGATCAACACGCAAGCCGACTTCGATGCCGCCTGCGACGCCAGCAAGGTGCTGTTCTCGACGATTGGCACCCCTAAGGCCAGCGGTACGAGCGACGCGGTATTCGTCGAAGGCCCGGACGAGCGCGACCTGTCGGACCCGTGCAAGTTCTCGCCTATGATCGACGGCGGCTCGTCGGGCTACTACTTCGCCGTCGAAGCGGTCGATGCCGCGGGCAATGCGTCGCCGCTGTCGAATACCCTGTCGACGAATGCGCTGCGCCTGCACTACGCCAACATCGTGCTGGGCGGCGCGCAGAAGACGACCGACATGCAACAACGGATTGCGGCGGTGGGCGACCTAAACGGGGATGGCCTCGGCGACTTCGCACTGGGCGGCGGGGCGACGAGCCCGCTGTGCATCGTATACGGGCGCGTCAAATTCAACTTAGCCGACATCGACTTGTCGACCCCCTCGGCCTATCCGAGCCATGTGTGCTTGGCCAATCCGGGCGGGCTTGGCTCACCGATCGGTAAGAGTGGAGACGTCAACGGCGACGGCGTAGACGACTTGGTGGTCGGCCTGGGTGCCGGCACATCGAACCCGCGCTTTGTCCATGTCTATCTTGGCAAGAAGGGCGCGGCCATTGCCGCCAATCCTGCGGTAATTGTCAGCAAGATCACCAACTCGCTGGGCGACGGTGTCGTGCGTGCGACCACCATCGGCAACTTCAACGGTGACACCAGCCCCAGCGGCAAGCCGATTCACGACATCGCCATTTCGTCGCTGCAGTCGACCGTAACGTATGACCGTGTGGTCGTAATCCCGGGCAACCCAGCGTGGAGCGATGCGACGCCTGTCACGATTGACATCGACAACCCGGCAAGCCTTGCCGTGAACAATGTGGCTACGATTCACTTGGTCGATCAGGTGGGAGCTGCCTACTTCGCCTTCCCGACCGGCGTTGGCAACGTGCTGGCCGATGGGGGCCCAAAGCAGTACGACGATTTGGCGATTGGCCAGTTTACTCCGAGCTCTTCACAAGCGCTTTGGATAGTTCAGGGTCGTCCTCTCTCAGGCCAGCTTGACCTGGGCTTGTCGAAGGCCATGACCACGGGCAGTGCCGACGCGACCGCGGTACAAGTATCTGGCAACTTGAATGTTTCGACGAGTGGGTTCGGCTTGTACGCCGACACAGTCAACCTCGACAACGACTCCATCCCCGACATTGCCCTGCAGCACTACTCGGGCTTGGCGGCCAAGGGCGGCGGCGGCATCTATTGGCTGCACGGGGCGTACTTAAACAACAACTTGGGCAAAGTCGTATCGATGGCCGCCGAAGTGGCGATGGCGGGAGCCTCGAACGTGTTCTTGGTGGCCGGCGGCTACCGGGTTCGCGACTGGCACTTCGGTGTTCGCTCCATCGGCAACTTTGCAGATCGCCCGGCAGCCGCTACGCCAATTATAGACCTGATTCACGGGCGTCCGGCAGCGGCCGACACGGGCGGCAACAACCGCGTGGTGGTGCGCCTTGGTCTCAAGCGCCCCAACTCGGCCATCCCTGGCGAAGTGTCGTTTATAAACACGGATTTGGCCATCTACGATCCGGCGAACAATACCAAGACCAACTGGGGCGTAGTGTCTACATCGGTGCTGGTGCCGCTCAGTTTTGCGCCAGTCGGCGACTTTAACGGCGACGGTGTTGCCGATGTCGTCATCGGGTCGACGGACGGCAGCTTGGTGATAGTGTACTAACAGCGGCAGGCGTGGTAGGAATCCCGCGCACAGTGGCCGCTTGCAGGAGTGAGACGATGCAAAACATGAACGGCAACGCGGGCAGCAACCGCGAGACCGCAGATACCGCAAAGAGTCGGCGAACGTACACGCCGCCGGCGGTACACTCGCAGCGAGGGGTGCTGCAAGCCCTGGTTCAGTCGGGTTGCACTGAGGGAAGCTGTCCTGACACGGTTGCCTGCCCCACCGCGGGTGCCACCGACCCCTGCTGAAACGAGGCCACCACGGTGTATGGCTGGTATCTTGGGCCGCTCGACGTCGAAGTTCGCGCGGCGGATGCTCCGTGGTTTCCCCTCGGCTGCCGTGAGCGTCCTGAGCGTGGCCATGCCAAGCTGACAATTGAGTTAACCGCCCACACGGCACCTCCAGCCAGCGAAGAATACGCACAAATCCAAGAGTGGACTGCCGTCGGCTGTCGCATAGTCGCGCGCCGCACCATCGTCGAGATTGACTGGCAGGCTGCAACAGCCCGATGGTCTTGGCCAATTCCAGAGAGTGCCTACGCACAGCAAGACTTGCGCAGTTCCACCGCGCTGGCCACGCTGCTGGCACTTGCGCTGCGGCACGGTGGCGTGCTGCTCCACGGCACTAGCTTGACGCGCGGAGACGACGCGGTCGTAGCAAGCGGGCCATCTGGTGCTGGTAAATCGACGTTGGCGAGGCGCTTCCACGGCCGCTACCTGCACGACGACACGACGCTAATCATGCCAAGCGAGACCGGCTGGCAGGTCTGGTTTCAAGACATCCATCGCGCCGGGCCGGGCAAGCACGTCGACCAAGCACGCCTCAAGCGCCTCTTTAGCATCGACCGCGACCGCAGTATCACGGCCAAGCGCAGGCTAAGCGTCGGCGATGGGCTGCAGCAACTGCTTGAGCAAACGTACTATGCCACGCCGTGGGCCACGCAGCAGCTGACCGGCAACTTGATCAATTTACTTGAAGGCGTGCCGTGTTACGCCCTTACGCATTGCCTTGCGAGCCCACTGCACGTATTGGAGTGCGTGCTCTGGGATTAGCCGCCGGTATGCCACCGGCACGGAACGCCATGGAACAGCCTAAGGCTCACGACGAAGACAACTTTCTTGATCGCTTGATCGCGGCGTATCGCACCGGTGGTCGGCCGGCGCGGGTGCAGATCGACGTGACCTATCGCTGCGAGTTGGACTGCAAGCATTGCTATCTAGACAACCGCACGACCTGGCCCGAGCTGACAACGGCAGAGTGGCTTGGGGTGCTCGAGCAACTGGCAGAGCTTGGGGTGTGGTTCGTGTCGTGGAGCGGCGGCGAAGTGACCCAACGCGCCGATCTGCTGACACTGATCGATGCAGCTGCCAAGCTGGGATTTCGTCAGGTGATTCGCACCCACGCCGGCACGATGGACGCTCGCATGGCCCAAGGATTGGCGGCCGCCGGCGTCATGGAGGCCAAGATCTCGGTGTACAGCTTGAGCGCCGACGTACACGACGCATTTACGCGGCGACCGGGCTCGTGGCAGGCGACAATGACTGGTATTGCTTGCTTAAAAGCAGCGGGAGTCGCGGTTGAGATTGAGTTCATCATCCAGCCCCACACGATCGACGAGATTCCCGCACTATTTTCTCACTTTAGCAAACAAGGCATGGTCGTGAAGTTTGGCACTTCCATCTTCCGCGACCATATGGGAAGCGAAGGCTTGGACCTACTTGATTTGACCGACGAACAGCGCGAGCGAGCCAAGGGGTTAGCGTACGCGGCGGCCACTGCGATTGGGAATTCGATGGTGCCGATCCGTGACCGCCCCGACGAAGGCCCATGCGGCGCCGGGCGCAGCCAGTTCTATATTTCGCCAGATGGCTCGGTGTGGCCGTGCGTGATGTTCCCAATGGAAATTGGACACTTGCGCGAGCATCGCCTTGTCGACATTTGGGAAAACTCGCCCCAGCTCAAGGGCCTGCAGAAGTGGACCAATAAGGACCGCGACGGCTGCCAATCGTGCGCCGGCAGCGGCATGTGCTTCTACTGCCCAGGCGAGGCCTACAAGACTACCGGCGACTACAAAGTGCCGCCCGCGCACTTCCACAGCCGCACCCGTGCGGAGCTAAAGGGATACGAGCTTGCTCGCGGCGCCAAGCTAACTGCCGAAGAGTGGGCGACGATTCCCGATGGCGGCAGCGCGCCGCCCCGCCCCACCAAGTTCATCTTCCCCATCTACCGCCCGCAAAAGGGCCGAAGTGCGCGGGTTGGCGACACAAAATGAGCGCCGATGTGTGGTGGCAAGTCGAGGGCGTGTCGATGTGGCCGCTGCGAGCGCCGCTCCAGGTGCGACTAAGCCAGACTGAGACCTATCTTCCCGGCGATATTATCGGCTTTATTGGCGACCGCCCCGGCACGCTCGTGCTGCATCGGGTGGTGGGGCTGTGCGGCGACCAGATCGAAGCACGCGGCGACACCAACCGCTACGCCGATGCCCCGGTTCCCCGCCAGGCCGTTATCGGCAAGCTGGCAGCCGTGCGCCTGGACGCTGTGGTGGTGCAGATTCCTGAACACGGCGTGCGCGCAGTGGTGCTGCGGCGGCTGGGCCAGGCGTGGTCGCACCTTGCACCCGTGCTGCGGAGTGGCGTTGCAACCCTGCGCCAACGCGGCTAGAAATGTTGACATGAGCCGCCCTTGCGGTAGGGTCTAGTAGTCGTGCTGCTGGCCATGCTGGTCGGTGTGCGGCATTTGCGACCGGGACTGGTCCTGGCAGGCGAGGCGAGCTTGCGAATTCCCCTATTTCCGCAAGCAGTTGTTACCCCCGGCTTGATGGCTGGCGCTCTGCTGCTGCTGGCCTCTGGCTGTGCTACGTCGCGGGCCCAGCAACTCGAAACCGAGGTGCAGACCCTGCGCGACGATCTCGACGACCTCAAACGCAGCCAGGCCGCGTCGCGGGTACAGTTCGACGAACTGCGCGGGCGCTTGGTCATGGTCGAAGAAAAAGCCGACTCGGCACGGGTCGATCGCTCGCGCAAAGACTCGGGTTGGATTCCGAAATTGCCGACGGTGCGTGTTGGCCCGGCCCAGCCGACGCCGCGCGCGGTCGAGGCCGAAGAAGAGGGCAGTGGCGAGCTGCCTGATACGCCGGTAGCCGTGGCTCCGCCCGCGGTGCTGCCCAGCCCGTCGGGGCCGGGTGGCGACTTGCCGCCGCAGCTCGATAATCAGAAACCGAAGGGTGATCCGGCGGTTATGCTGTACAATCAGGCCAAGGCGCTGCTGGATAGCGACCAGTTGCCGGCCGCGCGCGCCGGTTTTGAGCAGCTGCTACAGGCCCATCCCGACCACGATCTGGCCGACAACGCGCTGTATTGGATTGGCGAGAGCTGGTACGCGCAGGCGCAGTGGCTCAAGGCGGCGAACCACTTCGTGCGCGTGGCCAAAGAGTACCCGCGCGGCAACAAAGTGCCCGACGCGATGTACAAGCTCTCGAAAAGTTACGAGAAACTCGGCGATGACTCCGGCTCGAGCGATGTGCTGCGCCAGCTGTGCAAGCACTATCCGGGCACGCCTGCGGCCAAGCGCGCGGGTGACGACTTGGCCCATCGGCCGGCACGGACGGAACCATGAAACACACCTTCTGGCTGCTGGCTTTGGCCCTGCTTCTGCCACAGACGGCGCTGGCGCAGTGGCTGCCCGACAAGTCGCAACCATCGATCCAGGTTCAGGATTCGGCGCGAACCGGCGAGCGCATCTACGTGGTCGAGCAAGGCGATACGCTGTGGTCGGTCGCAGAGCAACTCTACGATGATCCGTGGTATTGGCCGTCGCTGTGGTCGTACAACCCGCAGATCACCAATCCGCACCAAATTTATCCGGGCGATGTGCTGTATCTGTCGCGCAAAGCTCCGCCCGCGCAAGCCCAGAAGGCGGTTACGTTTGCCTCGTCGCGCTTTCAGCCCATCAAGAACGCGCCGAGCGAGCTGGTGCGGCGGGTGGGCTACATTAGCTCGCGCGATTACCGCGAATCGGGCGCCGTTGAAGCCAGCCGCGAAGAGCGCAACATGCTGGGAACACTCGACGAAGTGTACGTGCGGTTCCAGATGCGCCGCTGCAGTGAAGACACGCCCGAGGCGCGCGAAAAAGACCCCGACGCGTTTGTGGGGCCGTGCGTCAAAGAGAATGACCGCTACACCCTATACCGCGTCGAGCGCGAGGTTGTGCATCCGCTCACGGGCAAGGTAATCGGCTATAAAATCAACTTTCTGGGCGAGGGCAAGGTCCTGCGCACCAATAAGCCGCTGGCGAGCGTGCTGCTGACGCGGTCGTACTCGGAAATTAGCCGCGGCGACTTGGTGACCAATGTGTTCGAGCCACTGACGATGACCAAGCCGACGCCGAATAAAGTCGAGCTGTTCGGCACGATCGTCGACTTCCACCACGAGACGACTGCGGCGGGCCAGTTCCAGTATGTGTATATCGACAAGGGCGCCGACGACGGGGTCGAAAAAGGCAATCGTTTCGAGATTATGTGGCGCGGCGATGGTCTGCGGCGCGGCGATGTCGGCGACCTAAAAGACTTCCCCGACGAGCAAATTGGCGTGGCGACCGTGGTCGAGGCGTACGATCGCCACTCGCTGGCGGTGCTGACGCAGTCGGTGCGCGAGATCGAGCGCGGCATGCCGGCAGTGATGGCCAAGGGCTTCTGAGCGCGGGCAAGTGTGCGCTCAGGGTTGCAAGTTTGCCGCGTCCAGTGAAACATAGGGCTCCTGCCGCGACTGCGCGCCAAGCCGGCGTTGAGACTCCGGCACAGGGGCATGTGCAGGACCGCGGTTACTGCGGAAGTGGTGCGGATAGCTGGGAGGCAGGCGCGGATGTACCTGGAGTGGCACGACGTCAACGGCAAGCTCATGCAGCTGCAAATGAGCCAGGACATCGAGCCGGTCACCATCGGCCGTAAGCCCAATGTTTCGATGATCTTTTCGAATGAGTCGACGGTGTCGCGCGACCACGGCCGCATCGGCTACGACGATCAGGACCGCACCTACTACATCAAAGACATCGGCTCGGCCAACGGCACGTTTGTCAACGGCAAACAGGTCAAGCGCGCCGGAATTCGCGAGGGCGACGTTGTGCGCTGTGGCGAGCGGTTCGAGATCTTTGCCCGCGCCGGCGATGCCCCGACCCAAGATCGTGCGGTCGCTGCCGCCCCCGTGCCGCGCCAGCACATGCCGGTGCCGACCATGCACCAGCCTGGGATGGCCCAGCAGTTGCGCGACCAGATCGAAGCGCGCAGTGCATTGCCCGAACTCCGCAATGTCGAGCGCGATCGCGCCCATGCCGAGCGGCCCCCGGCGCCAGCAGAGCGCCAGCCCTCGGCGCAAATGGCACGCCCGTTGGTACCGCCCACGCCCGCGGTGCAAGCGCCACCGCCGCAGCCCGTGCCGCCGCAAGTACAAAATGCTAGCGCATCGCTGCCCATCGTCGCGGTGAATCACGCCGAGTTAGACGCGCTGCGGCGCACGCTCGCCGACATTCAGGCCGAGAACGGCAGGCTCCTGCAGCGCGCCACCAACGCCGAGAACCGCATCCGCGACATGGAGCGCAACGCGGTGGCCGACGAGGGCTTGTACGATAAGTACTCGCAGCTAAAGGAACATGCCCAGACGCTGAGCCGGCAACTCGACCAAGAGCGCGAGAAGTTTTCGCATAAAGAGAACGACGCGCTCGAGTCAGAGAGCAAGGTTCGCGAGCTGGATCGGCGCGCCAAAGAGGCCGAGGACAAAAGTGCCGACGCCCAGGAGCGTATCGCCGGCTTGAAGGTCCGCGTTACGCAAAAAGATCGGCAGATCGAAGAGTTGCAGCGACAGTACGACCAGTTGGACTACGAGGCGCGGGCGCTCAAAGACCAGGTCCTGTCGCTCGAGTCGATCATCAACGACGGCAACTTCTCGAACAACTCGTACGAGCGCAAGATCAATATGCTCCAAGAGATCATCGAGGAGAAAGAGAACCTGATCCAAGAGAAGAAGGCGGAGCTGCGGGCCAAAGAGCTCGAGCTGCGCCAGGCGCAGATGGGTGTGGGTATCAGCGGGCTTGAGGACGAGAAACGCAAGCTGCTACAGGACTTTCATAACGCAATCAAGCGCAACGACGAGCTGGGCGACCGTATCAACGAGCAGAGCCGGCAGATCGACACGCTGCGCAAAGACCTGGATGCGGCCAAGTCGGCGGCGGACAAGAAGCCCAAAGAAATCGACGTTACTGAACACCCCGACTTTAAGGCGAAAGTGCGCGAAGTCGAACGGATGCGCGAAGAGCTGCAGCAAGTTCAGCGCGATATGGCGAAGGCCGAGCTCAAGCTTGAGGCGGCGGCGAGCGAGAGCGGCAATCTGCGCACGCTGCAAGCGGAATTGGAGCGCCACAAGCTGCGCGCCGACCATGCCGAGCAGCAGATCAAAGACTCTGAGCGGCGCATCGACGAGTTGGTTGCCGAAGGCAGTGCCAAGGCAGGCCCAGCGATCACCGCTGAAATGGGCGAACAGATTGCGGATCTGGCTGAGGCCATTGTGGCGAGCAAGCGCAATGCCCTGCTGGCGCGCGATACCGCCGACCGGCTGAATCGCCAGCGCGACAAGACGGGTGAGCTGGCCGATCAGATTGAATTGGTTCTGGATGCCACAGTGGTGCTGGCGCAAGACCTGGGCATGCAAGAGCGCATGGTGAAATCCCTTCAGACCGACTTGGGGCTGGTGTAGGCCTACGGGCAGCACGCCGCTCCCATCAACCAAGACCTGGCGCACGGGCGCCGGCAGAGAGGATCGATGTCGAGCAACATGGTCACCGAGGCCGCCGAGGCTTCGCCGTTTCGCCCCGTTCCGCCGGCCGTCGACGACCTGCACTACCTGATTCGGGCTCAATACAAGCTGCTGTATGTGGTCTCGGCCGAAGAAGAGCGCGTCGAGAAGTGGCTGCGCGACCTGGCTGTGCTGGATTCGCCCATGCTGCGCGAGCGCTGGGATGTGACCGCGTGGCAACCGCGCCAGCTGATCAAGTGGTCGTGTTCGCAAGGGTTTCGCTGTGATACCGCCGATGTGCCGGGCGACATTCGCGACCCGATCCGCGCGCTCGACTGGGTGTCGAACAACCTGACCCGCGATGCGGTGGTGGTGCTGCGCGACTTCCACCCGTTCTTCAATGATCCCATGGTGGCGCGCCGCGTTCGCGACCTGCCGCACACGTTTGCCGACTCGCAGTGCAAGCGGACCGTGGTGTTCTTGTCGCCCATCGTCAAGATCCCGATGGAGCTCGAAAAAGACGCGGTGGTGGTCGATTTTGACCTGCCAGACCGCGACACCATGGAAGATATTGTGCGCGAGATGGCCTTCAATGGCGCGAAATCGCAGCGATTTGGCAAGAATTTCCAGAAGGTGCTCGAATCGCCCGAGTTGCAGCGCGAGATCGCCGAAGCCGCCCTGGGCCTGACGGAGCAAGAAGCGCGGCAGGTGTTTGCCAAGACCACCGTGCGCGACAAGGGCTTCCACCTCAAGACGATTCTGCAAGAAAAGAAGCACATTATCCGCAAGTCGGGCATCTTGGAGTTCTACGAGACCGCGCTGGGCATGGAGTCCGTGGGCGGTCTGATCCATATGAAAGAATGGCTGAATAAGCGGCGCAACGCCTTTGCCCCGGCGGCCCAAGAATTCGGCCTGCCCGCGCCCAAGGGCATCTTGCTGCTCGGCGTGCCGGGTTGCGGTAAGTCGCTGAGCGCCAAGGCAATTTCGCAGGCATGGCAAATGCCGCTGCTGCGGCTGGATGTGGGCAAGGTTTTCGGCTCGCTGGTGGGTTCGTCCGAAGAGAACATGCGGCGGGCGATCAAGACGGCTGAGGCGGTGGCGCCGGCGATTCTGTGGCTCGACGAGCTCGAAAAGGGCTTTTCGGGCACCAAAAGCTCGGGCCAGTCGGACGGCGGTACGACGGCGCGCGTGTTCGCCACGTTCCTGACATGGCTGCAAGAAAAGACCTCGCCGGTGTTCGTGATCGCCACGGCCAACGATGTGTCGATGCTGCCGCCCGAGCTGCTGCGCAAGGGTCGCTTCGACGAGATCTTCTTTATCGACCTGCCCAACCGCAACGAGCGCGAAGAAATTCTGACGATTCAGCTGAAGAAGCGGCGTCGCGATCCGGGCCTGTTCGACATGAAGCAACTGCTTGATGTCACTGCTGGTTTCTCGGGTTCAGAGCTCGAAGAAGCCGTGGTCGGTGCCCTGTACGACACCTTTGACGAGGGCCAGGGGACCATCGATATCGGCACGACGAGCTTGGTGTCGGCCTGTCGAGAAGTCATTCCGCTGTCGCAGACGATGCGCGAGCGGCTGGCCGAGATGCGCGAATGGTCGAAGTCGCGCGCCCGCCGGGCTTCGCCGCCCGACGACACGCCGCTGACGACCGAAGAAAACCAACCGCGGCTTGAGATGTAGCCCCACAAGCGAAACAAGAACCTCAGGAGTTGGCCGCATATGTCGCACTTCACCACCGTGCAGACCAAAATCAACAACGTGATGCGGCTGGAGCTGGTGCTCAAGGAGCTGGGCTTCGCCTATAGCAAGGCCGAGGCCGAGGAACTTCTGCATGTTAAAGGCTATTTGGGGCAAAAGGCCAAGGCCAAGATGGTCATCCACGCCAGCAAGACGTACGACATTGGCGTAAACGTGGATGCCACGACGGGCAATGTCAACTTTGTGGCGGACTGGGAATTTGTTGAACTTACCGCTGGTTATAACCAGGAAGAGTTCAATCGCAAGGTCATGCAGCGCTATGCGTACCACACGGTCAAAGAAGAAGTGACCAAGCGCGGCTACACGCTCGAAGAAGAGACGACCGACGAGAAGCAGCACATCCACATCAAGGTCTCGAGCTGGGGCGATTAGGCTACTGGAGCGGAGGGCAACATGGCGAATCGTCGCGAAATCCAGTTCACGATCGATGACAACGGCGAGGTGTCGATCCAAGTCTTGGGGGTCAAGGGCGCCGAGTGTGAGCGCATTACCCGCGAGATCGAGTTGGCGCTAGGTGTAGTGCAACAGCGGACGCATACGAGTGAATTTTACTCGCAGGCCGAGACTGTGCAGTCGGTGGGCAGCGGCGAAGGCGACAACGCGGACGGCGATTCGTAGCAGGGGACGGCGATGGAAGAAGCGCGCGCCCTCGACCTGATCCATCAGCCGCTGGCCTGGCCGTTGGCCAAGCGACTCGCCAAGCACATCCCAAAAAATAGCAAACGTTTTGCCATGTTTGATTACCTGTATCGCAAGGATCACTTTGCGGTGATGGTGGCTCACACCTTTGAGCCGGATCGTTTGAGCGCCTGGGTCACCGAGCGCAACAAGTTCGAGCAGACATATGCGCGGCCGATCCGCGAGGCGCGCGACTCCGAGCTGAACGACAAGACAGCCGAGTCCATCGCCCATAACACCATGCCGCAGTTCAGCCTGCGCAACATCGGCCGCTACGAGATGGCGGTCGACTTGGCAGACCCCCTGCCGTGGCAGCGGCTGGCTGGTATTGGCGGCGAGATCAACAACGACGATCTGGCCGAAGCCCGCCGCGCTGAGGTGCCGCCGGTCGAGCCGGTGCAGATTTGGTCGGTCGATTACGTCAAGCGGATGCGCGCCCAGCTGCGGCGGCTCGTGCTCGAAGACCCGTGGGACCTGAAGTACGGCCCCGAGGCGACCAGTGTGCACAACGGGCTGGGGCGCAACTTCATCGTCGAGGGCACGCACCCCGATGACCAGCCGGGGGCCGATTTTGCGCCGAAGCTGATTGCCCGTCCTAAAGAATGGCAGGCGACGCCCAAGGGCGAAGCCGCGCAAGAGCGGCCGTTCGACATTGCGGTAGACGCGCACCGGCTCGACGAGGGTAAATCGGGTGGGGACATGCGCCGACGCTTCGAGCTTTGAAAAAATCCGAGTTTGAGCGTAGATTGGCCGCCAGGTTGCCCCCTATTGACTTGCCCACCGTTTCGCCGGCGCCGCCGCCAGCCCCGAGGTAACGATCATGGCCGAATTCCGCACGCTTCCCGAGACGTTTCTGCACCGCGCCAAGAACCACCCCGACGACCTCGCGTTTCTGCATCCGGTGGGCGACGCGTGGCAGAAGGTGACCTGGGGCCAGACTGGCGAGCGGGTGCGGGCGATCGCGTGCGGGCTGCGGGCGCTGGGCGTGCAGTCGCAAGAACGCGTGGCCATCCTGGCGAACACGCGGCTGGATTGGGTCTTGGCCGACCTGGGCATCCTGTGTGCCGGGGCGGCAACGTCGACCATTTATCCCGCCAGTACGCCCGACGAGTGCGCCTATATTCTGAAGGATTCTGAGACGGTGCTGTGTATCGCCGAGGATGACAAGCAGGTGCAGAAGCTGCTGCAGGTGCGCGACCAGCTGCCGGCGCTGCACCATGTGGTCACGCTCGATGGCAAGGGCGGGCACGACGGCTGGGTGCTGTCGCTAGCCGAGCTTGAGCAAAAGGGCAACGCTTGGCACCAGGCCAACCCAACCGGCTACGAAGAGGGTGTCGAGGCGGTCCAGGCCGAAGACTTGGCGACGCTGATCTACACCTCGGGCACTACGGGCCAGCCCAAGGGCGTAGAATTAACCCATGATTGCTGGGTGTTCGAGGGTAAGGCGATCGACGATATGAACTTGCTGCGCGCCGACGACCTGCAGTACTTCTGGCTGCCGCTCGCGCACTCGTTCGGCAAGGTGCTCGAGGCCGCGCAAATTCGCATCGGCTTTGCCACCGCCATCGACGGCCGGATCGACAAGCTGGTGGGCAACTTGGCCGTGGTCAAGCCGACCTTTATTGCCGCCGTGCCGCGCATTTTCGAGAAGGTGTACAACAAGGTCATCAGTGGCGCCAAGGCGGGCGGTGGGCTCAAGTACAGTATTTTCCAGTGGGCGTTTGGCGTAGGCCGGCAAGTGTCGGCGCTCGATCAGCGCGGCGAGTCGGCTACTGGGCTGCTGGCGCTCAAGGCCAAGATTGCCGACAAGCTGGTGTTCAGCAAGCTCAAGACCCTGTTTGGCGGTCGGCTGCGCTACTTCGTGTCGGGGTCAGCGCCGCTGTCGCGCGACATTGCGGAGTTCTTCCACGCGGCAGGCATCCTGATTCTAGAGGGTTACGGTCTGACCGAGTCGTCGGCCGCCACCTTTGTCAACCGCGGCGGCAAGTACAAGTTTGGCACAGTGGGCATTGCGGTGCCGGGCGCGGGCGTCAAGATCGAGCCAGAAACGGGCGAGATTCTGCTGTCGGGTCGCGGCATTATGCGCGGGTACCACCACTTGCCCGAAGCGACGGCCGAGTCGATCGTGGTCGATGCCGAGGGCACGCGCTGGCTCAAGACCGGCGACAAGGGCGAGATCGATAGCGACGGCTTCTTGAAGATTACCGATCGCATTAAGGAATTGATCAAGACCTCGGGCGGCAAGTACGTAGCGCCGGCATTTATCGAGTCGAAGTTGAAGGTGGCGCTGCCGCTGTCGGCGTCGCTGCTGGTGCATGGCAACAACCGCAATTTCTGCTCCGCGCTCATTGGCTTCCCCGAAGACGATCTGAAGACCTGGGCCCAGCAAAATGCCCAGAGCGGCTCGTATGCAGAGCTTCTGAACTCGCCAGCGCTCAAGGCCGTGGTGCAAGGCGCGCTCGATAAGGTCAACGGCGAGCTGCCGAGCTACTCGACTGTCAAGCGTTTCGCCATCTTGCCCGTGGATATGAGCGTCGAAGGCGGCGAACTTACCCAGAGTTTGAAGGTCAAGCGCAAGGTCGTCGAGGGCAAGTACAAAGACCTGCTCGACGGGTTCTACAGCAACTCGATGGAGTCGATGTAGCCGAGGCTTGGCGAACCTTTGCGCGTTTGTGTAAAGCCGACCTTGCGCGAGACCGCGCCGCCAGCAATGCTAAGAACAAGGGTGCTGCGTCGCCCGACGTGAGCCATGCAGTTTGATTGCCCAGCGTGCGAAGGAGAGTTCGAGCTTTCGAGGCGCGCCTTCGGCACCCGCACGGACACGCGAACCCGCTGTGCTGGCTGCAAGACTTGGCTGATCGTCACCCGCAGTGCCGACGAGTCGCTCACCGCAGTTATCGATCCGGAGCACGAAATCGACGCTGCGGCGGTCGAGGCGGCGCGAGGCACCCACCAACCGGCGAGCAAGGCGCTGGCGCCCAAGCCTGTGACCCCCATCGCGCAGATTGCGCCCAGTCGCCGGCCGAGTGCACCGTCCGCGATGCCGATGCCGCGGGCGCCACTGCTGCAAGCCCCGCACAAAACCCTCGAAGAGGAGCTGCCCCCCGGCGTGGCCGACGAAGCCCACGATTTCTTTGCCACCCCGCGTCTGCGGCCCGTGAGCGCTAGCTTTGAGCGGCTGACCTCGGGCAAGTCCTTGTTTACGCTGCCCGATCCGATCGAGAACACCAAGAAGCGCGTGCAGATGCAACAGGTGCTGCAAGACTTCAGCGTGATGTTTCGCCTCGAGTCGAAGAAGTCGAACCGAAACCAGATTGTGGGGATGACGCTGCTGGGGCTGCTGGTGGTGGCGGGGCTGGCCTGGGGCGTGCGCGCCAAGCTGGCCTACGACCGGCGCGTCGATGATGCCCGCGATGCCAAGATCGCCCTGCCCGCTTGGGTGCTGCAATCGGCGCAAAGCGAAGAAGTGGTGGTGTTGGGTCTGCCGGGCGAGGCCACGGGCACGACCAGCCACCGGGGCACCACGCTGTCGCGGCAGCTGTTTATGAAGGCGCGCTCGCAGCGGCCCGTGGTCGCGCCAACACCACCCAAGGTCGAGCCTGCCGAAGCAGACGACGCCGCAGCGACCAAGCCCGAGCCGAGCAAGGGCCGCCGCGGCAAGGCCAAGGCTAAGAAGTAAGCGTAAAGTCTAGCTTTCGAGCAGCGAGGCGATAGCCCGCAGGGTCTTAACCGAGTCGGCCGAGATGCGGCGCCGAGCGTCGAGTTGGGCCTCGGTCGAGCTGACATGGGCCTGTAGTGCTGCCAATTCGTTGCGAAGATTTGCCATTTCGTCGGCTTGGCCGGCTTGCACCTGCTCGGCGCGCATACGTGCCTCTACCGCCGCAGCGCGAGCTTCTTCGGAGCCCGCCAAGCGCGTCTGGCAGTCGCGAAGCTGCGCGGTCAGCTGCTCCACTTCTGCGCCGCTCGTGGCCTGGTGCGCGACGGTGGCTGCCAGCGCCTGCGCGTCGGCGAGCTCGTTGCGAAGTTGGCCGTTCTCGGACTCAAGGCGACTGATATCCGTAGCCGCCGTCTGCAGCCGCTCCATAAAGCCGGCCAGCTCCGAGAACATCTGGTGGGCACCGCTCGGCGCCCGCGGCGCAGGTCGCGTCGAGGGCTGTGCCACCTCGGCCTCGGCGACCACCGGCACGGGTTTGACCTCCGCTGCGGGCTGCGCTGCCGGCGCGGGCTCAAAGTGAATCTCAGTCAACGGCGCGAGCGCGGGTTCGGGCTGCGCCACCACTGCGGTCGGCTCGGCGTCGAGCGGCCCCAGCTCGGGCAACTCGAGCGCTCCAGCGGCGATGGCCCGCACCTCGGCAGCGATCGCAGTCACTTCGGCCGTACTCGCCGAGGTGGGCTCGATCGACTGCTCGGGCAAGTCAAGGTCGTCATCGTCGAACTCGATCGCATCAAGGTCTTCGATCTGTTCAAGCGAGTCCGAAAGCTCTTCAACAAGATCGCCGGCTTCAAGCGACTCAACCTCAGACGACGGCACCAGCTCGGTGAGTTCTTCGACCGCATCGAGCGCGACCAGCTCCTCGATCGCGGTGTCCTCGTCGGGCTCCAGGTCTTCGATCAACTCGTCGCCCACTTCTTGCAGGACCTCTTCGAGCATGTCGCCGTCCGTCAATTCTTCGAACGGCTCAAGCACCTCGTCGTCGAGTTCGCCCACCATCTGCACGGGCGGCGCCGGCGGCAGGTCTTCTTCTTCGATCTCGATAGTCATCAAGTCGAGCATTTGCGTGGCGTTATCCGCACTGAAGTCGTCGCCAGCGATATTGGTCACTTGGCTCTGAGCCAGCAGCTCGCGCAGACCTGGCCCCACTTCACGCTGAATTCGCGATTGGGCGATGTAGCTGTCGGCCACCGACTTGCCGCGCTGGTGGCGCTTGACCTCGTCGCGCTGGTCGTCGCGGTACACCACCATCAGTTTGGGCTCGGCCTGGCCTTCGCGGCGCAGAGTCGAAACCATCGCCAAGGCGCGCCGCAGCGTGGGACCAAGCACGATCGCCGCGGTCGGCTTTTCGGTCATGATCTTGACGCCTTCTTCCATGGTCGCCACCGAGACGAGCGGCAGGTTGGCGGCGTTCTGCAGTTCGCGCTCGAGCACCTTAGTGCCGCCGACGAGCAGGATGATGGCCTCGGACATGGAGCCTCCAGACGGTCGAGAGTTCGGGGGCGGCGCCGTTGCAAACGTGGGCGTCGCGACGCGCATTTTCGCTGCATGCGGGGGCTTGGGTCAAGCGAAGATGGCGGCGAAGATGGCGGAGACCTGGGGCCGGCAAGATCCGCGGCTTAGGCGACGGCTAAGGGGTCGACGACTGCGGCTTGTTCCGAACTATCATGCTGTTGCTGCACAGCCCACAGGTGCGCGTAAACGCCACCCAGGGCGACAAGCTCGGCGTGCCGCCCCTGCTCGACAATCCGGCCGCGCTGCGGGCCAGACGGATCCCCCAACATCACAATGTGATCGGCGCGGGCGAGGGCCGACAGGCGGTGTGAAACGATTACCGCGGTGGTCCCCCGCTCTGCGATCTGCGCGCGCAAGACCCCGAGCAGGCGCTCTTCGGTGTCGTGGTCGACCGCGCTCAGCACATCGTCAAGAATCAGCAAGCGGAATCCACGGTAAAAGGCCCGCGCGAGCTGCACGCGCTGCCGCTGGCCGCCCGAAAGCGTCAAGCCCTTTTCGCCCACCACCGTCTCATAACCATCTGGCATTCGGTCAATTTCGCGGGTGAGCTGCGCAGAGTCGGCGGCGTGGGCCACCCGGTCGCGGTCGATCTGGTCACGCCGATCGAAAAAGCCAATATTCTCGAAGATGGATCGCGAAAACAGCAGCGCCTCTTGCGGCACTACGGCTAGGTCGCGGCGCAGGTCTGTGTCGGCAATCTGCTGCAAATCAATGTTATCACAAAGGATCGCGCCTGTCGGCGCCGGCGACAGCCGCGACAGCAAGGCCACTAGGGTCGACTTGCCCGACCCCACTGGCCCCGAAATGCCCAAGATCGTGCCAGGCTGCAGATCGATGGCCAGGTCGCGCAGAATCGGCTCGCTGCCGCCGGGGTGGGCATAGGTCAGGTCGCGAATCTGCAGGTGCACACCGCGCTCGGCCATCGGCAAGGGCACCGTGCCGCCTGGCAAATCCGATTGCAGTTCGAGCACATCCCAGACACGCCGCAGCGATACGCTGCCCCGCTGCAGCACGCCGACCACCCAACCGGCCGATGCCAGCGACCCCACCAGCACGGCCAGATACGAGGCGTAGGCCGCGAGATCGCCGACCGACATGCTGCCTTCGGCGACGTGGCGACCGCCAATGTAAAGAAGCAAGAAGATACAGAGGTTGCCGACCGCGCCGACAACGGGCATCAAAAAGGTGCGCAATGCCGCCTGGCGCACATTGAGGTCGGTAAACGCCTCGCTCGCCTCGTCAAACCGGCCAATGAACGCCGACTCGACCGCCGCCCCCTGCACCACCGCGATGCCCTTGTAGCTCTCGAGCACGACGTTCGAGACTTTCCCGAGCAGTTTCTGAGTGTCGCGCATCATCCCCATGGCCCACTTGACGCCCGTGCGCAACACCATCACCGCCAGCACCAGCGGCACGACGCAGTACAGCGTCAGCCAGGCGTCAGTCTGAACCATCTGCGCCAGGGCCATCGCCGCCGCAAGCACGATGTTGAGCACCATGATCGCCGAAAACCCCACGAGCGCGCGGACATACGTGGCATCGTCGCTGGCTCGTGCCATCAGATCGCCAATCGGCCAACGGCGAAAGAACACCGGAGACATGTGCAGCAGCCGCGACAGCATGTCGTTGCGGATGCGAAACTCGATAGTGCGACCGGGGTTGAAGAACAACACGCGGCTGAGCGTGCGCACTACAATCACGAGCAGGGCCGCCCCCGCAATCGCCAACGCATACAGGTGCACACGGTCGGCACGGCGGGCCCCAGTAAGCTCGTCGAACACGTGCTTTTGCATCCACGGGATGCCAACCGTCAAGACGTTGGTGGCCAACAAGAACACCATGCCCAAAGCGTACTGCCCGCGGTAACGCCAGGCGTAGCTCCGCAAGAATGCTGAGATCATCGAGCGGTCGGTGGCGACGGCTGCGGGGCTGGCGGGGGGCGGGCTAGACAAAGCGGTTCCTGCGGAGGACATTGGCGGACGGAGCATGGTAGCGGTTGCGGATCGGCGCAGCAAACTTGCAGGTTTTATGAACGATTTCAGCATGATGAGTGAGCAACGCCCGCGCCCCTTGCCCGCTGCGGCGCACACCTTGGGTCAGGCGGTGTGGCAGCCGGGCGTGCACGTGGTGGCGCTCGTTGGCGCCAGCAAGAATTCGGGCAAGACGACCACGCTCAATGCCCTTTTGGCTGACCTGTCGGCGCGCGGCGAGCGGGCGGCGGTGGTGTCGATTGGCCTAGACGGCGAGGACCGCGATGCGTGGCTCGATACGCCCAAACCTTGGATCTTTCTCGAAAAAGATACCCTCGTAGCCACCGCGGCCAGTCTGCTGACTCCGCGCAGTTTCGACGTAGTGGCCGAGCTGGGAATCGCCACTTCGCTGGGTCCGACGGTGGTGGCACGAGCACGGGGGCCGCAGCCGGTGCAGCTGGCGGGGATTGCCCATCGCGGGCAGTTAATCAAGGCAATCGGCGCGTTGCAACGTCTCGGCGCCGCCAAGGTGGTGGTCGATGGCGCCTACCATCGCCAAGCGGCGGCCCATCCGCAGGTGGCGCAGCGGGTGGTGGTGAGCGTCGGCGCGATTTTGGGCGAGGATCCGCAGGCAGTGGCGCAAGCTGCGGCTCCGACGGTGTGGGCGATGAGCCGGCCGACTTGGCAGGGCGACGCCGACGGTATGCAATGGCTGCCCGGCGCGCTAACTGACGCGATGATTGTAAGTATTCCTAAAGGGTTGCAAGGCATCGCGGTCGAAGATCCCAGCCGCATTTTGCTGACAAGCGGTGGGCGGCAAGCGCTGCGGCGACAGGGTATTGAAGTCTATGTTCGGCAACCTGTTCCGCTGGCCGCCGTGACTCTGAACCCGCATCGACCGGGTGGGCACGACGCGGAGACGGCCGAGCTCGCGCTTGCGCTACAGTGCGAGCTGGGGCCAGCCTTGGCCGGTGTGCCGCTGCTCGATGTGGTTTCTGGCTGGCACGGAGGTAGTGGTGATGGCAATTGACCTTAAACTAGAGCTGTTGCGCGCCCTTCCGGCAGTGCACCGGCTGGCCGCCGACCCGGCTTGGCCCCCCCATGTGCCCGAGGCGCTGCGCGTGGGCTTGGCCCGCGAAGTGACCGCCGCGCTGCGTCAAGCCATTGATTGCGGACACGTTCTCGACATCGCAGCACTCGCCCAGCTGCAGGCGACACAGCTGCAGTTGCACATTCGCGCACTGACCCGCCCTTCGATTCGGCGCATTCTAAATGGTTCTGGCGTATTGCTTCACACCCACCTGGGTCGCGCGCCTTTGCCGCCCCAGGCCGTGCAAGCGCTTGTCGAGTGTGCCAGCGGCTATACGACGCTTGAAATCGATGCCCAGACGGGTGCGCGTGGCAGTCGCCAGGACCACTGCCGGCCTCTGCTGCGTGGCCTGACGGGCGCCGAAGACGCCCTGGTGCTCAACAACGGCGCGGCAGCGATCTTCTTGGCGCTGCGTGCGCTCGCCCAGGGGCGGCCCGTGCTGGTATCTAGGGGTGAACTGGTCGAGATCGGTGGTGGTTTTCGCGTGCCCGACATTCTTGAGGCCTCGGGTGCCCAGCTCGTCGAGGTCGGTACGACCAACCACACCCGCCTGGCCGATTACGAGCGCGCGCTGCAGCGGCTGGCGAGCGACGGGCGGCCGGCGGCGGCCATTCTGCGGGTACACAGGTCGAATTTCGCGATGGTCGGTTTTGCCAGCAGTCCGGAGCTGCGCGACTTGGCCGACCTAGCCCGCCAGTTCAGTCTGCCGCTACTGGTTGACCTGGGCTCGGGCGCGCTGGCGCCGCTGCCGGTCAAGCCCATGCCACTGCCGGGGCAGCCGCACGTGGGCGAGCCGACTGTGGCCGAGCATATCGATCAAGGCGCTGATATAGTTACATTTTCTGGCGACAAACTGGTTGGAGGCCCGCAGGCCGGGTTGGTGGTGGGGCGCCGCGACTTACTGCAGCAGTTGGCGCGCGATCCGCTTGCACGGGCGCTGCGGCCGGGCAGCCTGACCTTGGTGGCTCTAGAAGCCGTGCTGCGCCTGCACTTGCTGGGGGATCGAGCGCCGCTGCCGGTGCTGGCCGCGTGCGACGAGCCCCTTGAGGCCGTACAAGTTCGCGCCAAGCGCTGGGCCGAGCAACTGCAGCGCGACTTAGGCCCGGTGGTTAGCCTGCAAGTTGTTGCGACGGATAGCTTTATTGGCGGCGGCACCCATCCTTTGCTCAGCCTGCCATCGCAGTCGTTGCAGGTCCGGAGCAGCCAAGCCGATGGTCAGTCTTTGGCCGACCGGGCCTTAGCCGCCCCGCGACCGCTGCTCGGGCGAATCCGCGCCGGCGATTTCTTGCTGGATGTGCGCAGCTTGTGGGCCGGCCGGGGCGGCGACGACGAAGCGACCCTACTTAGTGCATTGGCCTCGGCTCTGCGCAGCTGAAGCGCAGGCCGCTGGCGGCAAAATGCGTAGTTGCGGCAAAGATCGCCGGGCCGCGCCAGACGTCGAATCGGTAGATTGCGGAGCCTGTGCGCTTCTGCGTATACTCAAAGTTGGGTTTTCGTCAGGAGCTTGTCGACCCCGTACCGACTACTAGGCAACCAAGTGCTTATTAACGGTTTTTACGGCGCCCACACCTCCCCTGCGACCGTCTTTCTGTTCGAGGTTTGCATGTCTGAACTCGCGCCTTTGCCCAAGACCGCCCTCGCTCGCCGCTCGTGGCGCACCCGCTTTGGTGGTCGCTGCATCGCCATCGCCATCGGTACGCTCGCGCTCGGCGCCGTGCTCGCCGCCCAGGCCACCCCCGCGATGGCCGACGACAAGGGCAAGAAGAAGAAAGAGAAGACCTACAACTTCGAAGACGACGTCATCGAGACGCAGTACCTGCGGCCCGATACTGCGGTTACCGACGGGCTCAAGAACAACAAGCGCGCCAGCTTGATTCGCATCCGCACGAACTTCTTCGCGGAACTGATCCGTTCTGCTGAGGATCTGTAATGTCCAAGAAGAGCCGGACTTCTCTGCCGGGCGACACGGGTGGCGGACTCGATGCCGACCGCGCCAACATGACCGTGGTCGACTCGGTTACGCAGCGGCTAGACGATGAGGCGGCGCCGACGCTGGCGACCTCCGATCCCGACGGTACTCTAGTAACCCAAGTGCCGCGCGACCCGACCGGCAACGAGCCCACGGCTATGCTCGACGCGGTTCGTGTGGCTCCGCCCGCTGCGGCCAATCGCCCGCTGCCGGCACCGCCCGTTGCCGCTAAACCGCCGGAGTCAAAGACAGCTTTGGCTGGAGCCAACACCATCGCGGCGCCGATTCCCAAAGACCCAAGCAAGCACGAACCGTCGGTGCCGACCACCGGTGCGCTAGGTCTCGACATTGTGATGCGCTGGTCGGGCGAGATGCACAAGGCGCGCTTCTTTGCGACGCCGCAGAGCGTAACCATCGGTGCCGACGGCATTTTTGCCCTGCCCGACGATGTGATGGGCGGCAAGACCGTCGACACCCTGGTGCTGCAAGACCCCAAGGACGGTTTCGCGCTGTCGCTGACGAACCCCTCGATTCGTGGCCAGATCATCATCGGCTCCGATGTGTATAGCATCAGCGACGTGAAGAATGGTGCCACGGCGCTGCCCAAAGACCGCGTGCCGCTGACGGCAAAGACCCATGCTTTTGTTGAGTTCGGCCAGTTTACCTTTGTGATGTCGCGCGGCGCGGTGCCCAAGCCGGCCAAGCCGAGCCTGTGGGACAAGGAAGATTGGCTGCTGGTCTTCGCCTTTGCGCTGTCGGCGTTGGTTATTTTGGGGCCGATTATCGCCAGCTTCCAGATGGCCGACCCGCGGGCGCGCCGCAAGATGAACTATGTAGAGCAGCTCGACGAGCGCGTGGCGCAGATCATCGAGATCGAGAACAAGGAAGAGGAAAAGCCGGACGACAAGGCGCAAAAGCCCGAAGAAAAGCCGCCCGAGAAGCAAGAGCAGCCGGTGGCTCCGCCCAAGGCAGAGCAGCAGATCACCAAGCAGGCCAACGAGATTCAAAAGGCCTTGAACCAGGCCACGCCCGAACAGCGCGACGAGATCAAGCAAAAGCTGGTGGCCGACCAGGTCGATAAAGCGACGGCGGCGGTCAACCAGGCTCTCGACAATGTGCCGACCAGCAAGCTGCTGGCCTTGGGCGATGCCGCGGACAGCGATCTCAAGTCGGGCGCCACGGGATCTGGGGTGGTGCTCGATACCGGCGATGGGCCGAGCGGCGGGCCGCGCAAGGGCCCCGAGGTGGGCGGTTCGGGCGATTCGGGCAAGCAAGTGGCCACAGGTCTTGAGAAACAGACCGCCGGTGGCGCTGGCCCCAAGCTGAACGCCGATGTGAAGGCTCCGGCGCAAAAGGTCATTCGCATGGGTGGCCAGCAGTCGGCCGATGGCGAGCTGCCGCCCGATGTGATCAAGAAGGTGCTGGCCGACAAGTCGGGCGCGATCAAGGCCTGCTACCAGCGCGAATTGCAGTCGAATCCCGAGCTGTCGGGCTCGGTCAAGGTCAAGTTCGTCATCGGGCCCAACGGCGCGGTGGTGGGTGTCAAGATCGAGTCGTCGACGCTCGACAACGCCAAGGTCGACGATTGCATCGAAGCGATCATCAAGCTCATGCGCTTTCCGCAGGCCAAGAATGGCGGCGTGACCACGGTCAACAAGACCTTCCAGTTCAAGTCGAGCTAGACCATGCATACCCCTCAAGCAGCGAGACTTGTAGCGAATCGTGCGGCGAAACGGCTGCTGATTTGCGGGTTCGCGCTCGGGCTGCTGGTCGGCTGCGGCGATACCGAAAAAAAGTTTGTAGACCTGTCGAACCGCGGCATCGAGGCCTTGGATCGCGAAGACTTTGATACGGCAGATAGCCTTTTCAAAGAGGCCCTAAAGGTGCGGCCCGCCGACGCCGACTCGCACTACTACCTGGGCACCATCGCGGTGCGCACCGGGCAGTTCAAGGTGGCGGCCGAGCACTTGCGCGCCTCGGTGGTGGGCGATCCGACGCGAGCCGAGGCGCATCTTGGCTTGGCCAAAGCACTTTTTGAAGACAAGCAGCCCAAAGACGCCAGCGTAGCGCTGCAAAGCCTGTTTAAGCTTGACCCAGGGCACCCGCAAGGCCACCTGCTGGCAGCGCGGATTGCTTTGGGTAACCGCGACAAAAAGACCGCGGATCAAGAGCTTCGCGCGGCGATTCAGGGCGATGCGGGCTTTGCGCCGGCCTACCAGATGCTGGGGCAGCTCTACGTCGATGTGGGCGGTTTTGAGCAGGCGCGCAAGGTTTTGCAAGAGGGTCTGCGGTTTGCGCCGCAGCAGGTCGAGCTGCGCGAGGCACTGGGGCTGGTGATGCTCGACCTGGGCCGGCCCGATCGCGCCAAAGAAGAGTTGCAGTCGGCGAGCCAGATGCCCCACGCAAGGCCGCAGATTTACTTTAATCTCGCCTCAGCCGAGCTGCAGTTGGGCAATCGCGAGGCGGCGATCTCGTCCCTGCGCGCGTTTATCATTCAGTCGCAAGGTCTGCTGGCCAAAGACAGTCCGCTGATTCAGCAAGCGGCGTCGATGGTGAACAAGCTGCGCGCGTCGCATTAGCGGCGAGTCCTTCGCAACCCGCAAGACGACAACACCCCGGCTCGACGGCACGCAGCGCTTTCGCGGGTGCACAATCGAGGCCGGGGTGAGCCAAACCCTAGGCGGGCGGTGCACTTAGCCCTGCGGCATCACCTGCTTGGCGGCGGTGTGCAGCTGAGCGCGCCACAGCTTGCGGGCCTCGGTCTGCAGCGAGAGGGCGTACTCCATGCTGGCCTGGTTCAGACGGGTCATTTCGGCCATAAACACGCGGGCTTGGTCCAGGGCCTGCTGCTCGTGCTTGGCGTACTCGTCGATCATGTTCTCGAGCTGGTCGATCTGCTGGCGGGTGGCCTTCTGCACAGCCTCAAAGCCGGGAACGCTCTGCAGGTTCTGAAGATTCTTCAGGTTCTCAAAGGTCGGCATCGCCCAGTTGCCAAAGGGGGTCTCGACGGTCTTGGCCTCGGGGGCGGTGTGGGCGGCAGTGTTCGTGGTCTTGTCGGCGCTCATGGTGTCCTCAATGCGGCGGCTTCCCCGCCAGTAGATTGTGCACATGCACATGGGCCGCGCGGCCCGGGTTCGATTCGTCGCGGCGGAGCCTTCCTCAACCGCGCAAACATAAGATAGTTACCTAGAGCACCGCCGTCAAGAGTTATTTGTGCACCGCACAATCATTTTGCACAATTTGCATTTTTAGCCAATAATATTAGATCATTATCCGCACAATTAATAAGCGAATCCTTGCGCCGATTTCGCCTCCGCGGCCAACCGATGCTACGCTTGCAAGAGCACTGGCCGGGGCGCCAGGGGACCGCGCCGCACATGCGCCACAGCTGGAATCACGACCTGGGCCTAGAGCTGGCGTGCCTCACCACCGAGGCTGCCTGCGCCGAATACATGAAGCGTTTTGAGCGCTTTCATCCCCAGCTCACATGGCATGATCGCTGCCATGCCGAAGTGGTGTTCTCGGCCCGCGGGCTGAAGATAGTGGGGCGGTTCGAGGTGTTGGCCCATGGCTTGGTGCTGGACCTTGAGGTGCCACTGCTACTGCGACCACTACAAACTCGCGGAGTTGCCGTAATCGACCGCGAATTTCGCCGTTGGATCGACCGGGCCCGCGCCGGCGACTTGGGCGCACCCACCTAGGAGAGTTCGTGACGCAACCCGTGAATCTACAAGGCGAAGGCTTTCGGCCATTTCGCAAGGCGTGCATCTTGGTCTTGGACGGCGCCGGTATTGGCGCGGCTGCGGACTGCGGCGAGTTTGGCGACCCGCCAACCGTGAACACGCTCGGTAATTGTGCACGTGCGGTAGGCGGGCTGCGTGCGCCGAATATGGCCGCACTGGGTCTTGGCAATCTGCTTGATCTGCAAGGCATTGCCCCGGTGTTGCAGCCGCAGGGGCACCTGGCGCGGCTGGTCGAGGTGTCGTCCGGCAAAGACACGCCGACGGGCCATTGGGAGATGGTGGGCGTGCGCACGACCGAGCCATTCGTTGTGTATAACCCCAGCTTTCCACAAGAGATTGTCGATGAATTCACCCGGCGCACGGGCTACGAGGTCTTGGGCAACTGCGTGGCCTCGGGCACCGCGATCCTAGACGAGCTGGGCCCCGAGCATGTGCGCACCGGCAAGCCGATTCTGTACACCTCGGCCGACAGCGTGTTTCAGCTGGCTGCACACGAAGATGTGATTGCGATCGAGGAGTTGTGGCGAATCTGCCAGGTGGCGCGCGAGGTGCTCGACCCGTATCGCGTGGGCCGGGTCATCGCGCGGCCGTTTGTCGGCGGGCCGGGTAGCTGGAAACGTACTTATAATCGCAAGGATTTCTCGATGCCGCCGCCCCCTGGCACCCTGCTCGACCGGCTGACAGCGGCGGGCGTGCTGGTCACCGGCATCGGCAAGATCCAAGATATTTTTGCGGGTTGTGGCGTTCCAGACTCGATCCACAGCGAGGGCAATGCCGATGGGCTGAAGCTGACCCTAGAGGCGTGCCGCGAGCGCGATGGGCTGATCTTTACGAACTTGGTCGATTTTGATGCGCTGTGGGGCCATCGCCGCAATCCGCAGGGATTTGCAGGCGCTTTGACAGAGGTCGACGACGCCCTGCCCGCCCTGCTCGATGCCCTGGGCGACGACGGGTTACTGTGCCTTACCGCAGATCATGGCAATGATCCCACCTACTTGGGCTCGACGGACCATACCCGCGAGCACGTACTGCTAATCTTTGCCTCGCGCCGCTTCAAAAACGGTCGCGATCATGGCACTTTGCAAAGCTTCGCCTGCTTGGGGCAAACGCTCGCGGCCAACTGGCAGGTGGGCGACCTGGGCCTGGGCCACAGCATACTGAACAAACTGACTTAATCTCAAGCACTTCTAGTCCTGCCGGAGCCACGGATGACCCCTAGCCAACTGCCGGATCTCAATGATTTGGCCCATGACGACCCCATTGCCATCGCCCAGCGCTTCGAAGATCCGCCGGCGACGCGGCAGGTCTACTGCAACCGCACGCTGAACTTTCGCGCGGTCAAGGCGGTGGGCTACGACATGGACTACACGCTGGTGCACTACAAGGTGCGCGACTGGGAAGGTCGTGCTTACGCGCACTTGCGGCAGCGGCTCGAGGCGGCGGGTTGGCCGGTGCACGCGCTCGAGTTCGAGCCCGACCGGGTGATGCGCGGGCTGGTGATCGACAAGCGCAAGGGCAACTTGGTAAAATCCAATCGTTTCGGCTACATCAAGCAGGCTATGCACGGCACGCGGATGTTGGGGCAAGACGAGCTGCGCGAGGTCTACGGGCGCACGCTGGTCGAACTGGTCGACACGCAGCGCTGGATGTTCCTCAATACCCTGTTTGAGATCAGCGAAGGCTGCATGTATGCGCAGCTGGTGGACCTCTACGACCAGGGCAGGCTGGCCGGGCTGGCGAGCTACGAGGAGCTGTACCGCAAGGTGCGCTATACCTTGGATCGCGCGCACTTAGAGGGTGCCCTCAAGGCCGAGATCCTGGCGCAGCCCGATCTGTATGTCGAGCTGGACCCCGACTTGCCGATGGCGCTGCTCGATCAGCGCGAGTCGGGCAAGAAGCTGCTGATGGTGACGAACAGCGAGTGGTCGTATACCCGCGCGATGATGGGCTATTCATTCGATCGCTACCTGCCCGAGGGGATGAGCTGGCGCGACCTGTTCGATGTCATCATTGTGTCGTCGCGTAAACCTGCATTTTTCCAGAGCATTCAGCCCCTTTACGAGGTTGTGAACGACGAGGGGCTGCTGCGGCCCTACAACGATAACTTGGTGCCGGGCAAGATCTATGCCGGCGGATCGGCTGAGGTTTTGGAGCGTTCGCTGGGTCTGGATGGCGACCAGATCGCGTACGTGGGCGATCACATGCTGAGCGACGCATATACGAGCAAGAAGCTGCAGCAGTGGCGCACCGTGGCGATCTTGCGCGAGCTCGAAGAAGAGATCGACGCGGTCGAGAGCTGGCGCAAGGGCCAGGCGCTGCTCGATCAGATGATGGCCGAAAAAGAGCGGCTAGAACATGCGTTTAGTCAGCTGCGGGTGCTGCGGCAGCGCCAGCGATCGCACCATGGGCCGGTGCCGGTGATGGCGGGGCATCACGACTTGCAAGACTACATGAACACGCTGCGCGAGCGGCTGGTCGACCTCGACTCGGCGATTGCACCGCTGGTAGCTGAGTCGAATTCGCTGCATAACCCCTACTGGGGCCTGATGATGCGCACGGGCAACGACAAAAGCTTGCTGGCGCGGATGGTCGAGCGGCACGCCGATGCCTATACCTCGCGGGTGTCGAATTTTGCGTGGGAAACGCCGTACGTTTTCTTGCGGTCGCTGCGCGGCACCCTGCCTCACGACGTGTAGATCATGCGTATTACCCTGATTGTACTATGTATTCTTGCCAGCGTGCCCGCACTCGCTGACGACGCCGCGCCGCCGCCACTGGTGCCCGAGCAAGAGCCCGTGCGGCAAGTCGTGGCCGAGCCGGAACCGGCGCCCAAGCCCGCGAGCGCACTGGCTGATCGCAAGCCGTTGCCGGTGCTGCACGCCAAAGACTGCCTTGAGGCCGGCGATCACCAACAATGGCTAGCGGCGGCGCAGTGTTGGCAGCTGCTCGCGGGTGATCGCAGCCTGGCCGAGCGGCAGCAATGGGCGGTCGCGCTCGAAGCCGTGGGGCGACTTGACGACGCGGTGGGCCAGTGGAAGCCGCACCTCGACGCGACAACGGGTCCCAAGCGGATTGCGCTCGAGCGGCGGGTGAACGCGCTGGCCGAAGCCGAGCTGCTGCTGGCGGATCTAGAGGCGGGGCGCAAGCCCTTGGTTAAGAAGCACTTACGCTCGATTCTGACGGACTTTGCCGTGCCCGAGGTGGCGCAGTGGGGGCCGCCGCCGGCGTGGCTAATGGGTGTGGAACCTAGCTTGGCGGCCAGCAAAGGCAAGGTGCCGCGGCCGCTGTGGAGGCGTGGCCTACCCAGCTCGGGCGACGAAATTGTGGCCGGAATCGCCCGCACGAGCGACGGCGGAGGCTGGATCGCCGCACGCGCCAACTTGCACGAACACGGCGGCTACAAGCTGCGACTCTACCGCGTCGACACCACGGGGCGCCTGCGCGGGCAAATGACCTGGGGCTCGGGCGCCGACGACGAACCCCGGGCGGTAAGCAGCGGCAGCGACGGCACAGCGGTGGTGGGTCGCTCGACGCGCACAGGCCAGGTCCAGGGCTGGATGGTCGTGTTCGATAACCAGAAACACCCGCTGCTCGACGTGACGGTGGCGGGGGCCGACAACTTGTCGAGCGTAGCGAGCCTGCCGAACGGCTGGCGGGCCGAGGGCGTGTGCGGCGGCAAGCCCTGCGCCTGGCTGGTCGATCGCGGCGGCAAGACGACACGCGAACCCGAAGTGGCGGCGGCCGCGACCAAAGGCAAAGGCCGCAAAGGGTCCAAGGCAGCCAAATCACTTAAAATGGTTGAGGTGCCGGCATGGGCGGTGAGCGCAGAGCCAACCCTGAGCGGTCGCCACGAGCTGGTTCTGACGCGCTCGCGGTAATCCGCTATTCGTGCTCGCAGGTGGGGTCGCGCGGATTGCAGCGGCAAAAAGCCGGCGAGCCAATCTTGTGCTCTTCTTTAGGAAACACGCACTTACAGTAGTAGGTGAGCCCCGTAGTCTGGCCTTGCGCCACTAGGCATGGGCAGAAGCTTCTGGAACTTGGCGTCAGGTTTTGGGCTTTGCTGCAGCCGGTGCACCACTCCTTGCTGCCTTCTGGCGCGCCGCAGTACTTGCCGCTGCCGTGGCCCGACTCGGCGGCTTTTTCGGTTGGCTTGTCCGGCTTGTCGACCTTGTCTGCCTTTTCGCGGTGTTTGGCTTTGTGTTCAGCGGGCGGCGCGGCCACGGCCACTGCAGCTGTAGGCGGCATGGTCGCGGCGGCGGTCGCGGCAACAGCCTCGGCCACGACCGCGACCGGGGTGGGCGCCACCGCCGGCGCAACTGCGGCCACAACAGGCACCGCCACAACAGGCACCGCCACAACAGGGACAGCCACTGCCGCGGGCGCGACCAGAGGAGGAACGGCCACTTCGGCGGCAACCTCTGCAGGGCGGGCGGGCGGCGGCGCACGCAGCACAAACCACCACACCGCCACGCCAAACCCTACAAGCATGACGAGCACAGCCAGACCGAGCAGCAACGGCCCGCGCGACTTCGCCGGGGCGACAGTCGGCGGTGCTTGGGTCAGCGGCGGCGCCGGAGCGGGCGCCACGGGCAGCACCAAGTCCATGGCCTGGGTCGCCATTTCGCTGCGAGGTGTGGCGGGCCGCGACGACGGCGACGACACCCGCACCGATGGGGGCGCCCCTTGTGCACGCTTTGAATCGCTGGGCTGGGGATTGCGAGGCGGTTCGGCGCGCCCAGGACGGGGAGGAACACCGCGTCGCGCCAAGGGAATCGCCCCCTGAATGAGCGCTGTGTCCGAACTGACCGGCCCGGGCAGGGGGGCAACCGCCGTCTGACTGTGATCCGCCATCATCGTCTCGCCCGAGAGCGACAGGGCTGGCGCGACGACGGTTTCGGCGCTAGCCGGCAGCCGCGCCTCAAGACTCGCTCGCAGCTGGCTCGGCCCAATCACATCGAGCGAAATCTGAGTCTTATCTTCGGTTTGGCCCGGGGCGCTGGGCGTTGCCGCAACGTGGGCGAGCCACCCTTCAAGCGCCTGGCGAAAGGCGTCGGCAGTGGCATAGCGCTGGTCCCGCTCGCGCGACAACGACTTGGCCACGATCGCTTCGAGGTCGCGACCGACCCCCACCGTGTTCACCGCCGGCAGAGGGTCTTGCAAGTGCGCGGCGAGAATCGCAAAGGTGGTGTCACCATCGAAGGGATGGCGACCCGTCAGGCAGCGGTACAGCAGCACCCCCACCGAATACAGATCCGCGCGCGCATCGAGCGACTCGCCACGGATTTGCTCGGGGCTCATGTAGTGCGGCGTGCCCAAGATCGCGCCGGCCTGGGTGACCACGGCGCTGGCGCCTTCGGCTAGAAACTTGGCGATACCAAAATCGATTACCCGCACAAAGTCGTCTTCGCCGGCCAAGTGACCCACAAAGATATTGTCGGGCTTTAGGTCGCGGTGAACGATGCGCTTGCCGTGGGCCTCGGTCAGAGACTTGAGGATCTGCACCGTGAGGCGCACGCAGCGAGCAGCCGGCAAGCGCCCTTCGGTCTGCAGAATTTCTTCGAGCGACTTGCCCTCGAGGAATTCCATCGCGAGGTACAGCAAACCATCTGGCGTCTGACCAAAATCGAACACCCGCACAGTGTTGGGATGCTTCAGGCTTGCCGACAGCCGCGCCTCGGAGGTAAAGCGCTCGGCGGCCTTGGCCTCGGCCACCAAATCGGGTCGCAGCACTTTCAGCGCCACCGGCTCGTGCGTACCGACATGCACGGCGCGGTAGACGTCGCCAAACCCGCCGCGACCTAGCAGCAATTCGACCTTGTAGCGGTCGCCCACCACCGTACCCGCGCGAAATAAGGTCTCGCCAGCTACGCGCAAGATAGGGGCGTTGGGGTCCGCGCGAGCAATTTCGATGGGCGTGGCACCCGGTGGCGCGGTCCGCCCGGTCGGTGCTGGCGCAGATTCGGGCGGGGCAGAGGTCGACATAGCCGCCGAGCCAGAGAAGGGCCTCTGGCGAAGTGGAGCGAGGATAGCCGCCCCGGGGCCTGCCCGACAAGCGGTCGCTCGGGCAATCGTACGCGGGCGCGGTAAAGTGGCCCCCGCGGCGGCCAAATCGGCTCGCCTACTGGCAGTTCTGCAGACCACACATGGCGAAGCTGAGCGCCTTGCTATTGCCAAGCACCGGGCCGCGGCACTGGCCGACGCACCCCGAGCCGGTGCCGCACTGTTTGACGCAGTTGGTGGCCTTGGTAAGCGCGTCTAAGCAGGCTGGATCCGCTTTGCATGCAGCAGCTTCGGCAGGGCACTTGGCGGCACCGCACGCCCAGGCTTTGGCAAAATCGGCGTCGCAGTCGAGGGGGCAGCTGGCCGCCGACTCGCCAGTGTCGCAGGCGCCGTTGCCACACGCGGCTGCGGCAGGAGCGGCCGGGCAATCGGGAGCACAATTCGACGTAGTTTCGCCGGCATTGCAGGTGCCATCGCCGCAGATCGTGCCGGCCGCGGCGCTGGCACAGCCGTCGAAGCCGCAGTTGGCCACGATACCGGCACTGGGGTCCTGGCTGGCCATGTCCTTGCAGAAGCCGATACAGTTGGCGTCGACGCAATTGGCCAAGCATTGTGCGCCATTGGCTAAGAACGACATGCACTCCGTGCTGGCGAGGCAGCTGGTGGTGGCGCTGGCACACGACTTCTTGAGGCAGGCGATCACCCCCACCGTGTCGGGATCGCAGTCGATCTGACAGGCTACGGCGTTCTCGCCGGGCGTACACACCCCGTCGCCACAGACCGAGGGGGGTGGCGGGCAGTCGACCCAGCACGTAGACCAGGTCTCGCCCGCAGTGCAGGTGCCATCGCCGCAGACCGCCTCGACCGCAGCATCGGCATCCGCTTGCGAATCTTGAAGTTGTGCAGTGTCGGCAACATCGACCAGTGCCGCATCGCTGCCGGGCGCATCGGGCTTGATCACATCGGCGGCTGCATCGGGAACTTCGACGACATCTTCGCCAGAGTCCTTTGTAGTATCGCCCATATCAGAGGTGTCGCCCGCGCCAAAGCCGCTGAGATCGACCGTGCTGGCATCGCCCGGGGACCAGCCGCTATCGGCCGAATTGCTGGAGCCGCACGCCGCAGCGAAGAGAGCGACACACCCAAGAACTGCCGCCAATTTCAATCGTCTCGGAGCCATGCCTACTTGGTAACAGGTTCGGCGGCACTTGGCCAGTGGGGCGCCGGCAGACCGTATTGCTTGAGGAGCGCGCGGATCGCCGGCCGCACCAGCTTGCCCATCGCGTTGCGCGGCAGGGGTTCGGTAGTCAGCAGCCAGCGCTGCGGGCGCTTGAAGGGGGCCAGCATCTGCAAGGCCGTGTGCGGACTTACGAGCTCATTGGGCCGTATCTGTAGCAGAGCTGCCACGACCTCGCCGCGCGCCCCCGCCGCAGTACCGACCACCGCCACATCCAAGACTCCGGGCAATTGCGCTAGAATTGCCTCTATTTCAAGCGGATCGACATTCTCGCCTGCGACGACAATGCGGTCGGCCCGCCGGCTCGCCACCCACAGCACCCCGGCGGCGTCGAGCGCGCCCAGGTCGCCGGTTGGCCAAAATTCTTGTGTAGATACAGGCGGCTGCCCAAGGTGCCCCACCATGCGCTGCAGCGCCGCTAGCTCGATCTCGCCCACCCCCTCGGGCCCGCTCGGCTCGGCGATGCGCAGCCAGACACCGGGCAAAGGCGGGCCAACCCGCCGAAGTCCCTCAACTTCTTGGCTTGGCTGCCCAAGGTCGCCGGTTGCAGCCTGGCCGACCGTCTCGCTCATGCCCCAGCTGGGCACTGCAGGCCAGCCCACTTGCCGAGCGCGCTCAAGCAGTTGCGGGTCGATCGACGCACCGCCTACCAAGACCCAACGCAATGAGCTGGGCGGCGCACCCAAGTCAGTCAGCTTGGCCAATTGCAGAGGCACAATCGACAGATGCGTGGGCTGTTGCGCGTGCAACTGGGCGAGCAGGGGCCCCGCCTCGGCGTGTGCCGCCAGGGTCAGCGTGCCCGCCACAGCCGCCGTACGCAGCAAAATCGATACGCCCGACACATGCGAAAATGGAAGACAAAGCAGCCAGTTACACTCCCGATCCGGCCAGAGCGCCCAATGCGCCGCCGCCGCCGCTTGCAACGTCTGCGGGGTATGGGTCACCAGCCGCGCGACACCCGTGGTGCCCGACGTCGCCACCAGCAACGCCGCGGCTTGCGGGTCGAGCCAGCGGCGCGGCGGATCGCGGCGGGGCAATGCGTTGGGCAAAGGCAGAACAAGAACGTCAACATTTTTAGGCATCAGCGCAGCGTGGGTTGGATCGACTAGCAGCAGCGCGGTCGGCACCCGGCCCAGCATGGCCGCGGTCTCGGTCGCGGTCCAGCGCGGGTGCAGCGGCAGCCAGCACGACCCAAGCCGCCACACCGCCAGGGCCAAGACCAGCAAAGCAGGCTGGTTTTCGGCCCACGTCGCCACCAGAGTGCCCGGCGCTACACCGCGGTCCGCGAGCCACGCCGCCATGGCATCCGTGTCGTGATCGAGCTGTTGCCAGGTTTGATCAAGGACTTGCGTATCCACGTACCGCAAAGCCAAGCCCGCGGGCCGCTGCGCCGCGGCCTGGGCACATGGGTCGGTACAGGGCAACGGCAGGGGCTGCTCAAGATTCGCCAGCTGCCAATTACCATGCTGAACAGCTAGTTGTGGCGGATACCAACGGGGGTCGAGGTCGAGGTGCGTCGCTAGGCCGCTCGCCAAGACCTGCCCCGGCGCACAGGCGGCCAGCACGGCCAACTGGGCCAACCCGATCGGCGCGTCAAAAAGCGACGAAAACACCACAGGAATGCCTAGATCCGCAAGCTCGTGCAGCGTCTCGCCCAGCGCCGCGAGCGTGCCAAATAGACTGGGTTTTACGACGGCAATGTGGGCGCGACCCGAACGCAAAAGCTGTTGCCACGCAGGTAGATCGCTATCGACCAGGTCGGCGGCCAGCGGCAACGGCGCGTGCTCGGGCCAGCGCTCGGGCGTGGTCGGGTCTTCGACGCTCGCAATCCCCATCTGCTGGCACTGCTGCAACACGGCTTGCAACTCTTTGGAACTCAAGTGCTTCCAGCACTGATTGGCATCGAGACGCAGCTCTACCGTCGCCGCCCAGGGCGCCAGGACCTGCAGCAACTGCGGCAGCGCGGTGGCTGCGGTGACCTTGATCTTGACGGCCGTCGCACCCGTTTTTTCGAGCAAATCAGCTAACTTGCCACCTAGAGCCGCGTATTCATCCACCGTTAGCGCCAGGGGCACCTGCGTCCGCGGCGTGGTGCGCCAAAGCGCCGCAACTTCTGCAGACCACAGCTGATCGTCGCAGAGGGCGCGGTACTGATCCTGCACCAGCGCGCGGGCGAACTGGTCGATCGCCGCGTACCACTGCGGGCGCGAGGGCAAGTCCGCAGCTGTCATCCACACTTGCCTGCCAGGCGTGCCGTAGCCGATCAGCCGACCACTCAGCGTGGCATGGCGATCGCGGCTGCCGTGCACAGCGTGCACAAGGGGCAGGTGGTAGCTTTGTTCAGGCAGCCACTGGGGTTGCATGGTATGCTAGCTCGCCAACAGGCGCTGCAGGCCCAGACCAACCGCCACCAGCAGCCCAACGAGCAAGTGCCAGCGCGCCGTGCGACCCAAGGCCTGGTTCAAGGTCGGCCCGTCGCTGTGCTGCAACACCGTGCGGGTACTACTAAAAATTGCCGGAAGCGCCAGCAGCGGCAGCGCCAGCGGCCAAGCCCGGTCGCGCACCGCCAAGGCCACGGGCACGCCCACGGCGAGCACCGCGGTCAGCGCATACTCGGCACGCACGAACCGAGCGCCAAATCGAACCGCCAGCGTGCGCTTACCCACGTGCACATCGGTCTCGGCGTCGCGCAAGTTATTGACCACTAAGATCGCCGTGCACGAAGCGCCCACCGGTACGGACCACCAGTACGCATCGGGCGAGGTGATCCCGGCCTGCACAAAGTAGGTACCGACTACGGCGACCACGCCAAAGAACGCGAAAACAAACACATCGCCCAGGCCCAAGTAGCCAAGTGGCCACGGTCCGCCGGTATACAGCACGCCGGCCGCGACTGAGGCTAAGCCGATGTAGACGACCGGCAACCCGCAACGCCACACCAAGAAGGAGCCGCACAGCACGGCCAAGCCAAATGCGAGAATCATTGCGCGCTTAACGGCCCCTGGCGACACGAGTCCAGCCTGAGTGACCCGCATGGGTCCCTTGCGCGCGGCCGTGTCGGCACCCTTTTCAAAGTCGAACACGTCGTTGGCAAAGTTGGTGCCCAGCTGGATGAACAACGCCCCCGCAAGTGCCGCCAGCCACGGCAGAAACGCGCCGACGTGGTCGCGGTAGGCCAAGGCGCCGCCCACTGCCAGAGGCGCAAGCGCGGCGGTCAGGGTGGCAGGGCGGGCAGCCAACCACCAAATTTTGATAGGGTTCATGGGCGTTGGGTCAGAAGCAGCGGACATGCGAACTCAGACCGGGCGCGGCCGGCGGTCACGGATGCTAGCAGCTTCGCCAGGCCAGCGGAACGCCGCGCACTGCCAGCCCACAACCCTAAGACGTTGCAGATGTTTGCGCAGCGCGTGAACCTGACCTACGCTTCGCCGCGGCAGCCCATCGACGGCCGCCCAAAGGAAGCTCATGCACCGTAAGAATTTAACTCTCGTTTTTAAAATCCTGCTGACCAGCCTGCTCGCGGCCACTTGGCTGCTAACCGGGTGCGCCGGCGCGCAAAAGACGGAGACCGCGGCCCCTGCGGCGGCGCCCGCCAAGGTGACCTGCGCCGTCAGCGGCGAGTCGTTCACCCCGAAAGCCGACTCGCCCAAAAGCGAATACAAGGGCAAGACGTACACGTTCTGCTGCCCCGGCTGCAAAACCAAGTTCGACGCCAATCCCGACCAGTTTGCCGACAAGGCCGCGGCCGCAGCCCCCGCTAACCCCGCGACGGTCGAGTGCCCGGTCAGCGGCGAGAAGTTTGCGCCAACCGCCACTTCGCCCAAAAGCGAATACAAAGGAAAGACTTACACGTTCTGCTGCGCGGGCTGCAAGACCAAGTTCGACGCGGACCCCGAGAAGATCCTGGCCGCGCCCGGCAAGCACCCCGACTGTGGCGGCGACTGCGACGACAAGAAGCCGACTGCCAAGTAAGTAATTGAATCAAGGGCTTGCCGGTATCTTGGCGGCCTGAACGATGATCTGCTTGATGGCCGCATAGCTGTCGGGGTTGCTGAGCACGGTATCTTGCTGGCCACCATACGGTAAGTAGCGGACAAGTTTGCCATTCGCGTCATACACAAAGATGTCATCTTTGCCGCCAGCGAGTTGAGCGGTCCACGCCTGCACCGCGTCGCTATCTTGCAGCACCGGATAGCCACAGCGCGCCAACAGCGCTGCTTGGTTGGCGACGGCGTCGCTTTTGTTGATGGCGACAAAGTAGGCTTCTACGCCTTGGTACTTCAATTCACTGCGCATTCGGTCGAGCATCCCAGCCTGGGATACGCAAAAGCCTCACCACCCGGCAAGAAGCGCCACGACCGTGGGTCGCCCGGCAAAGGCTTTGAGGCCGTAAGTGGCCTTGTACCCACAGCTATAGGGCTGAATATCGGGCAACTCGAAGTCGGGAGCCGCATCGCCGACGACCGGGGTGGGCGCCTTGGCCCCTTGGGCCGCGATTGGGCCGGCTTGCGCTTGCCATGCCATCGCCGGCACAACCGGGCCAATGCACTCAAAGACCACGTCGCTGCTCGTGTCTTTGGTCGCCGCTGCGGCGATGGGATTCGCACTCTCGGCGCACGCCAGTAGGGTGATGGCGGCGGTCATCCACGCGGGGATCGCCTGCCATCGCAAGGTTGGTCGTTGGCGGTTCATGCTGCCCTCGCGCGGCCTTGGAGCGCCGCTGCCACAGCATACGCGCCGGCAGGCCACCGGGAAACGCCACAGCGTCACGGGCAGGTAAGGCGCGCTACTCGAGGCGAAAATCCTGACTACCACCAGTAGGTTGCGCGGCGTGTGGATGTTTGACCGGGGCGCGGTCGCTCGCGGGCCGAAGTGTCGCGGGTTCTCCACCACCTAGCGCAGCCGTGGCCGCTTCCGCCAGCGCTACGGGCGCGTCTGGTGCGACCGGCGCCGGGGGAACGGCCGCTGCAGGTGCGACCGGAGCCAAAGCAACGGCCGTTGGCGCGGGCGGTGGTGGAGTAGGCCGTGCAGCAGCAGGCAATACCGCCGCTGCGGCCGCCGCTCCTGGGGCAAGCACTGCCGGCTCTGGCGCCGCCACTGCAGGGCTGGCACCGTGCAGCCGCCACGCCACCCCAACCGTAACCACGAGCACGAGCAACGCCCCGCTCGCCAGCCAAGCCACGGCAGGCTTCTTGGACCGCGGCCGCAACACCTCTACGGGCATAACTGCAGATTCAGCAACAGGTTCAACCCCACGCACCGCAGCCACAACTTCGGGGCGATAGGCCACAGTCGCAGCGGGTGCCACACCTTCGAGCAACTCAGCCGCGCCGCGCTGCATCGCCATCGTCGGCTTGATATCGCTCGCAAGCTGCCGGTCCGGGCGCTGCGGCACCGGGCGATTGGGGCGAACCGAGGCGGCCCCAGCCAAAATCCGCTGCAACTCCGCCTTGTAGCTCAAGGCATCTGGGCTGCGCTCTTCGGGGCGCTTGCTCAGATTGCGCGCCAAGAAGTCGTCGACCACCGCCGCCACCGGCAGCGCCGGCGCAACCTCGCTGAGGCGCGGCGGCTCATCCTTCAAGTGCTTGATCAGCAGCGACATGGGCGAGGCGTCGCGAAATGGCGGCCGGCCGGCCAACATCTCAAACACCATCACCGTCAGGGAGTATAGGTCTGAACTTCCTGTAATTGCAGTGCTCGCGTCGATCTGCTCCGGACTCATGTACTGCGGCGTCCCCACAATGGCGCCTACTTCGGTCAGGGTACTCAAGGCGCGCTCGTCGATACCGGCGACCTTAGCGATACCAAAATCCAGTATCTTTACAAAGTCATCGGCACCAGCCTGCGTGGTAAGCAAGATATTATCGGGCTTCAAGTCGCGGTGAACGATGCCCTGAGCGTGCGCCTCGGCCAGCGCGTCGCAGATCTGCCCAGCGATAGCCGCCACGCGCGGCGGTGGCAGCGGCCCCTTCGACAGGTCGTCCGAAAGCGCCCGCCCCTTGACCAGTTCCATCACCAGATACAGCAGCCCTTGGCTCGTCTGGCCAAAGTCGACTAGGTGCACCGTGTGCGAGTGCGTCAGCCGCGAGATGACTTGCGCCTCGCGATGAAAACGCTTGACAGTCTCAGCATCTGCGACCTGATCGGGGTGGATCACCTTGATCGCCACATCGCGGCCCACCGACATCTGCGTGCCCACATACACAGCGCCCATGCCGCCTTGGCCAAGCAACCTGTCGATGCTGAACCGCCCATCGAGGTCGGTACCCACCAGCTGCGCGGCGCGGTTGGGCTGCACCAGCAGCAGCCTGGCGCCGTCGTGCGGGCAAAGAGATTGCGAGGAATCAAAGTCGCGACTGCAATTGGGGCAAACGGAGCGCATAACCGAGCGATGGTAGGGCCGCAAGCGCCGCGACGCAACGAATTGCTGCACGGCCAGCCGACAGATTGCGCGACCTTGCTTTGCAGTCGATGCCTTCCGCGTTGGCAACCGTTGCTCGCGGCGGCCAATTCCGGTACAACCCCGGCACGACCTAGCTGGCACACGCCCAGCAGCGAGCGCCCGATGACTCCAAAACTGCTGGCCCTTTCTCGAATTCCTCGCTTTGCAGCGGTGTTGGCGCTGGCGCTGCTGGCAAGTGGCTGCGGCGCCAAGCTGATCAACCTGCTGCGCGACGATCCGACGCTGAGCTATGGCAAGGCGTGTGCGGCGCAGACGAAGTCGCAGACCGAGCGCTTGATCGGCGGCGATTACGTGCCGGCTCGCCTGTTTGTCACCGCTTGGCCCAAGGCAACGGCCCCGAGCGAGCCTTTCATCCGCGAAGGGCGGTTGGTTGCGGCGATCGAGAGCGGCGAGGTGCACCGCGTGGCTGTGCTCGCCCGCGGAGGCATGGGCAAGACTGCGCTGGTCGATTCGATCACCGGGCAACTATGCGGTGTGATTCCAGTTTTTCCACTTGACCTGACAGTACTGTCGACCACCGAGCGCCCCGTGCCCGACACCATTGTGGGTCTGATCTCGCGGGCGGTGGGTGCGGCTGGCAAGCCAGACCAGCAAAAAGACCTCGTCGAGTCCTTGGCGAACGAGGCGTTTGTGCTGATTGTCGATCACGCCGATGAGGTCGAGTTGGCCCGCCGCCCAGCTGTCATGCAGGCGGTCGCTGACTTTGGCAAGCAGCACCCGCGCGCGGTGACTCTGATGCTGGCGCGCCCGCCCGTGCTCGACGATGACTATAGCTTTGCCGCGGACACCAAGCTTGAGATTCCGCCGCTTGAGTGCCAGGCGACCGACGCCTTCTTGGCCAAGCAGTTCAAAGACGAAGAAGATCGCGCCGGTTTTTCGCAGTTGCTGAACCGCTACGGCCTCGACGAAAAGGCGCGCTTTGGTGCGCAGTGCATCTATCCGTCGCTGTTTACGTTTCGCGACGTGCAGGTTGTCAGCGATTTCTTTCGGACTTCGCGCACTGGCGAGACGCTGGTCAGCCCGTCGGCCGTCTTCGAGGCGCTAATCGGCGCACGTTTGCACAAAGAGTTCGAAGATTTGCGCTGGACCCAGGGCGACGCGCTCGATATGGGCGACCGACTGCTGCGCGCCAGTAACGCCGCCACGGGCCTATCGAACTTGTCTTTTGACTTGGCCGTCTGCGAAAAGGCCATGGACCCACGGTGGGGCGAGAATGCCGTCGACGCCGGCGTGGCGGGCTCCGCGGCCCAGCGCAAGCGCCACATCTGCGAAAAAACCTATCAGAGTGCCATGTTCGCCCCTGCCGAGGGCGCCAAGAGCTACCGCTTCTCAGACCACTCGACCCAAGAGCTGTTCTTGGCGCGCTGGCTCAACGGCGAGGTCGCCCGCGGTGGCCAAAATTGCGCCGTGCTCGACGGACACAAGGACCTAATCGCCAACACCGGCGTGCTCCGCTTCTTGGCGGGCCAAGTGTTCGGCCGCCGCTGCTTGGCCAACGTGGTCGCCGCCGGCTGCAGCAAGATCGACGCCATCGAGCTGACAAAGACGCTCGACGTGGGCTTGCCCATTGGCAGGGCGCGCAACCAGATTCTGCAAGACGCGCACGCAGCCGGCACGTCGCTGCAGCCGCAGGCGTGCATCAAGCAGGTGCTCGACGATCTCGACCGCACGGTCACAGAGTAACGGCGGAGCCACAGCGTGAGCGCAGAGCCCTTTGTTCACGGCGAGCCACTGGTAGTCGATGGCAGGTCCGCGCCGACGGTGGCGCTGTGGCTGCTGGCCGCCATCGTCTCCGCTGTAGTTGCCTTGTGGACCGGGCCGGGCGCGGTGCTGCCACCGCTGCAGTCCGATGCGACCTTTGACCTCGAGCGCGACTTGGGCGAGGCCTCAGTGCACCTTGAGCGGACCACTGGCACGGTACCCTGCCCGCGCTCTGCGGCCGATGGTCGATTTCGCTGTGGCAATGATTACTGGCAGTTTGTAGGCCCGTATGGGGGCATGAGCAGCGGGCGGCCGCGGCGCTGCACATGGGTCCATCCAGTCGCCGCAGGCGTGCCGACCGTGCTGCAATGGAAAGATCAGCCCCTAGGGCAAGCGCTGCTGGCCGGCATAGGGCTCGTCGACGACGCGGGCGGCGGTGCGAGTGTATCGATGCGTGTGCTTGCGGGCGCAGAGGAGCTAGCCAGCTTGAACAGCAGCGACTCGCGCCGGTGGCACGCGGTCGACAAGCCGCTGCCACCGGGCAAGGCTAGGGCCGACTTGCGCATCGAGATCCTCACAGCCGACCCGAACTTGCGCATGGCGTGCATCGACTTGCACATGACGGGCCACCGCGGAGCGCTCGCACAGCCCGCGCAGACCGTGCCGGTGGGAGCCACGCCATGAACCTGCGCTCGCCCGAACCCGGTGTCGGTCTTGGCTATTGGCTCGGACAAGTCGCCACACTCGCCGCGTGTACGGCCGCCGCTTGGTGGTGCTGTGCGGGCGGTGCGCCGCTGGCCGCGTCGGCGTGGCATTGGTTTACCGCGCTGAGCGGGCCGGCTGGCGACGCGCGCGGCTGGGGTCAAGTGCTTGTGCGCGGCGTGCACGCCCTGCCAAAGGGCGCCCAGGCGGATCCGTTGTGGGCGGTACAGGGCCTACAAGTTGGCATCACGGCGCTTGATTTGTACGCAGCCATCGCACTCGCGCTGCGGCTGGTTGGGCTTTGGGCCGCCGTTCCAACCGCGTTGCTGCTGCTGGTGTGGCCGGCGGCGCGCCAAGGGGTCGATGCGGTCTCAGCCGAGTCGCTACTGACGCTGGGCTCGCTGTTCGCGGCGCACGCCACTCTCTGCTGGAACACGCGGCCCCGGGCCGCTGCGGTGCTGCTCGGTCTGGGCACGGTCATCTTGGCGCTGGCCCATCCGCTAGGGCTGATGTGGGCGCCTGGCGTGGCGCTCGCGGCGCTGGTACTGCCTGTAGCCCAAGACCCCAGCGAAGTCGACAGCACCCAACCGCGCCCCGACATGCCGGTCGGCGACCGGTTCTTGCCGTGGCTGGCGGCGATGGGGCTGGCGGCCGGGCTACTTTTGCTTGCACTGCGCCCAAATACGCTGGGTTCGTGGGGTACCAGCCAGTTTGCAGCCTTGCGCCATAGCGGCGAGCCGCCCGATCTTGGCGTGCTGGCCGGGCTGCCACTCGTGGGTCCGCTGTGGGTCGTGCTCGGCCAGTGGCCACTCGTGGTAGCGGTGTTGGCGACCACCACCCTGCTGCGGGGGCTGTTCGCACTGCGTAAGACGCGCTTGGGCGGCGTGGCCGGGGTGGCTGTGGTCGGCTGGCTTGCCATTGGCGTGGCCCGCTTCCCCCTGGCCGATCATCTGGATGCGACCGTTGCTTTGGCGCCGATGGCCGCGGTGCTGGCAGGTATCGGAGCGGGTCAACGGGCGCGCGACTTGGCGTGGCTGGGGCGGCAGCCGGCCGCCGCGGTGTGGCTGGCCGCCGCGTTGATCTGGCTTACTGCCGACCTGTGGGCGCAAGCCAAGCACGATCGGCGCTCGCTGCTGGCCCGCGCTGCCAGTTTGCCAGCCCACGTGGATGCAACCCAAGCAGTGCGCCTAACAGCTGAAGATTTAGCCCTTTTGCAGGCCCATGCCGAGCCCACGGCCGTGCTGCCCGCGCGCGCCGGTGGTGCCGATCTGGCGACATCGCTGCGCCACTTGCTGCCGCGGATGGGTGCTCAGACCTTTGGTGCGGCCCACGCCGCGCGGGTGGTGCTGCTGCCCGAGCCGCCACGCTCGACCATCGATCGGGTGCTGGCGGAGCACGGTAAGAAGCTCGCGTGCAGCCAGAGCGGCCGCCTTTGCGCCTATCGCATCGCCGCGCGCAGCCCCCAATAGCAGCTACATCCTTGTTTAATTTACGGTGTTTGGCAGCAGCGACTAGAGCCGTTCTTCAAGAGCGCTCTTGTTGTTCGCCTTGTCGCCGCTCGCCTTGCCGCCCGTCTTGGGCTTGACCGGCGCGACGCCAAGCTTCTTGACCTCGCCACTGCGGTCTTCTACCACATCAACCTTGCGCAGCTCGACTTGCAGGCTCGGCGCATCGTTGCGCGAAACATCCATCTCGCGGTCGGCATAGCCTTCGGCCTGCAACAGCACAGTCACTCGCTCAGCACCCTGAATCTTCAGCGTGTAAGGGGTCTTACCCAGCTCTTTCTCGCCAACCTTGACCGCGGCGTTCCCTGGCTTGCTGTTCAGTACCACCTCTACCGGTCCAGCCGGTGCTTTCTCGGCGACAGGCAGGCTTGGGGCTGGAGCGGCCACGGGTGCAGCGGCAGCAGCCTGGGCTGGAGCGGCGACCAGGGCAACTGGCGGTGCCACCGGCTTTTCGTCATTGCGTGTCGCAAAGTAGCCGCCAATTGCCGCGACAAGCGCAAGCACGGCGCCACCTGCAGCCAACATCGCGAGCGGTAACGACTTTTGCGACGACGGTAGCGACAGGTCGTCAGCGGTAGCACGAATGCCCGCCGTAGCGCTGTCGAATGGGACCCCAGCAATCGGCGTCACTCCGCGCGGCCCGGTTGCTGGGCGCAGCGCCGGCGGGGTGCGCGGCTTACCGGCATCGGCATAGGCCGACGTCTTGGATCGGCCGAGCACTACATCGTAACTCTCGGTCTCTGCTTCGGTATCGTCCGATACTGCCTTACCGCTTGGCAGCATGGTCTGGCGAATGGGGTCAATGCGATCGGCGCCGCGGCAGGCATCCAGCGCTTGCCGCATCTCGATCGCGGTGTCGAAGCGCTCCGAAGGCTGCTTGGCCATGGCCTTTTCGATAACCCGGACAAAGTTTTCGCTGACGGGCGAGCGCGCCGCCCCCCGCAGATCCGGGGGGTTCTCGGTCACGTGCATCATCAGAATCGACAGAGGGTTGTCCGCGTCGAACGGCGTCTTGCCCGTCGCCAGCTGATACAGCACGCAACCCAGCGAATAAATGTCAGAACGCTGATCGACGTTCTTGTTCTGGGCCTGCTCTGGGCTCATGTAGGCGGGCGTACCAAAGGCCTTGCCGGTACCGGTCAGGTTGCTGCCCAGGCGCTTGGCGATGCCAAAATCCAGCACCTTGACCACCGGGTCATCCCCATGCACCTGGTGCAAGAAGATGTTGTGGGGCTTCAAGTCGCGGTGCACCAAGTTGGCCACATGTGCCTCGGATAGCGAGCGCAAGACCTGAGAACCAATGGTGATAATCTCTAGCTCGGTAAAGGGCTGGTCCTCGGCCATACGGTCGCGCAGCTCTTCGTTCAGCGGCCGCCCGCTCAGCAGCTCCATGGCAATGTAGAGCGCGCCGCCCTCGGTCTGGCCAAAGTCGAACACTTTGATTGTATTGGGATGTTTGAGCGATGCCGTGACCTGGGCTTCGGCAAAAAAGCGTTGGATCACATCGGAGTCGTCTTGATCGAGGGCGACCGCGAGCAACTTAATCGCAATGTCTTGGTCGGTGGCCATGTTCTTGGCCTTGTAGACCGCACCAAATCCGCCCTGACCGATGATCTTGTCGATGCGGTAGCGCCCGTTGACTTCGGTGCCTTCGGGCAGCTTCGAGTCGGGGTTCTGCGACAGCACTAGCGTGGCGGTTCCGTCGTCTGGGCACCGCGCTTCTTGAGTCTTCTTGCCGCATTTGGGGCAGAGCCGCTTCAAATTCACACCCTCCGGCCGGCCGCGCAGCCCGCAAGCTCCAGGCTTGGACGCGGGAGCGAGGCGGGCGATTCGCCATCTTAGCCCACATCGCAGCAGTTTGGCGAATTCAACGGGCGAATTCGGCCCAGGTGCGTTGCCAGAAGTCCGCCTGGGCGTTACCCTACGCGGCCCTTGCTGGCCCATTCACCGGGCCGAAACACTGCGAACATGCTCGAATCGATTACCAAAGGTTTCCGCTCTGCCCGCCATCGCCTGCAGGGTTATCGCGAACTCGACGAAGACACGCTCGACGAGGTTCTGCAAGACATCCGCACCTCGCTGCTCGAGGCCGACGTCGAATTCGGTGTGGCCAAGCGCTTTTTGGCTGAGGTCAAGGCCAAGGCCCTGGGCGACGTGGTGCAAGTGCGCGCCGACGACGCCGCTGGCAAAACGCGCCGAGTAACTCCGCAAGATCACTTCATTAAGATCTGTCACGACGAGCTGATGGCGCTGATGGACCCGGGCGAGCCGGGCATCACGTTTAAGGCCAAGGGCGTGACCAGCATTATGATGGTGGGTCTGCAGGGCTCGGGCAAGACCACCACGGCTGGCAAGCTAGCGAATCTGTTCAAGTCTGAGGGCAAAAAGGTGCTGCTCGTCGCTGCCGACGTGTACCGCCCGGCCGCTATCGATCAGCTGAAAGTCTTGGGCCAGCGGCTCGATGTGCCAGTGCACTCGGTGGCGGGCATGATGCCGCCCGAGCTGTGCAAGACCGGGTACGACAAGGCGAAAGACGGCAATTTCGATGTGGTGATCTTCGATACCGCCGGCCGCTTGACCATCGATCAGCAGCTGATGGACGAGCTGGGCACTATCCGCAAGCAGACCCCGCCGGACCACGTGCTGCTGGTCATCGACGCGATGATCGGCCAAGACGCCGTCACAACGGCCAAGCATTTCAACGAGAAAGTGGGCATCGACGGGGTGGTGCTGACCAAGCTCGATGGCGATGCCCGCGGTGGCGCGGCGCTGTCGGTCAAGATGGTCACGGGCGCACCGGTCAAGTACGTGGGTATGGGCGAAGGGCTTGATAAGCTCGAGCCTTTCCGCGCCGAGGGCATGGCCAGCCGCATTCTGGGCATGGGCGACGTTGTCAGCTTGATGAATGATTTCAGCAAGCTCATCGACGAGAAGAAGGCCGAGCAAGATGCCAAGCGCCTGTTGTCGGGCAAGTTCACCCTGTCGGACTTCTTGGAGCAGATCCGTTTGCTCAAGAAAATGGGCAGCTTGCGCGACGTGATGGAGCGGCTGCCGTTCTTCTCGGACGCGCTGGCCGACGGCATGAAATTCGACGATCGCGAGCTGATTCGTATCGAGGCGATCATCCAGTCGATGACCCCCGAAGAGCGCAAGAAGCCTGCGATTTTGAACGCGCGGCGGGTGCAGCGCATTGCCCGTGGTGCGGGTCGCAAGCCCCAAGAAGTGCTCGATCTAGTGCAGCGCTACGACGTGATGCGGCAGATGATGGCGCGTATCGGCCAGGCGCCGGGGCTGCTGTCGCGGCTGCCCGGCTTTGGCCAGATGGCGCAACTGGGCAAGATGAAAGGCGCGGGCGTCGACGGTTTCTTTGACGAGGTCGAGAAAATGGCGCTGCCCGGCATGGGCGGAATGCCAGGTATGCCCGGCATGGGCGGAATGCCTGGAATGCCCGGCGGTTTCGGCGATATGGACCCGTTTGGCATGGCCGGTCAACCCAAGCTGCCGCCGCGCCGCGAGATCGATCGCGATGACCGCAAGAAGAAGAACAAGCAGGCAGCCACGGCGCGCAAGAAGAATCGCAAGAAGTAATTGCGCCTAACAATCCGTAGCAATTTTGGATAGTAGAAGATGGCTGCCACTCCTACGCCCGCGAGTCCGCCCAAGAAGGTCTCGCTCGGCGGTATTTTGCGCCTGCGCTGCCCCGCCTGCTGGACGGGCGCGATGTTCGCCAATCCACTCAAGATGCACCCGCGCTGCCCCCACTGCGACTACGTATTCGACCGCGGCAACGGCTACTTCATCGGCGCCATGTACAGCAGCTACCTGCTCTCGCTCGGCGTCGCCACCGTGGTCGGAACCAGCCTATTCTTGCTAGGTTGGGAGGTATGGCCCATTGTCGGCGCCTGTGCCGTAGCCGTGAGCGTAGCCGGGCCTCTCGCCATCTTCCCGTATTCGCGCGTACTTTGGGTGTGGGCCGAGCGCGACGGCTGGCTGCACGACGGCCAAGAAGACGTGGCGACGCTGCGGCAGCGCCATCTTGAGCGAGCGCGCGGCAAGACCCAGCCCCCCGGGCCCGAGTAGCACGACAAAGGCGAAAAACTTGTCGGTTTACGCCGTCTGCAGCCACTCGCCCAGCGGCTCGAAGTAGAAGTCGACCCAGCCCTGCTTGTAGCGATCGCCCTCACCGTGGGGAATCTCGGTGTGCCGCAGCGTCAAGAGCGTGCCACCCTCGCGGGCCTGCAGCGTAATTTCGACGCGCGAGTCGGGCGCCCCCTCGGGGAATTCGCCGGTGCGCCAGTGCTGCACAATCCGCTCGAAGGGCTGCAACTCAAGGTGAGTACCCAGGATATAGCCGTCCCAGGCGGTAAAGCCACCGCCCGCCACGGGGTCGGAGGTAGCCGCGGCTTGGGTAAAGTCGGCGTGCAGTTCGGCCGAAATCCAAGCGCGGTAGATAGCCTCGGGCGTTGTCGCAAAATGCACTGTAAGCTCAAACGCTTCGGTACGATCGACCATGGTTCTCTCCCCGGCTGCGATCAGCCCATTGCTTGCAAGACCGCTTGCTCGAATTGCCGCGCATCCCCGCCAAATTGCGCGAGATCAGTCGGTTCGAAGACGCGCGCCAGCACACCGCCGGCCACCACCGCCGCCCGCGTCGCCACGGCCAAAGTCGCCTCGGCCATGTGGCTAGCGAGCACGAAGGCGGTGCCCTGGTCGCGCCGCGCCCGAATCAGGTCGCGCAGCGCGAGGGCCGAGCGCACATCGAGGCCCGTGTGCGGCTCGTCGAGCAGAATCAGCGGCGCACGGCTCAAAAAAGCCAAGCATAGCGCAGCCTTGTGAGCCATGCCGCCCGACAGCGAGCGAATGGGCAGGTCGAGCGAGCGCTCCAAGCGAAACGTTGCGGCCAGCGCCTGCAGCTCTGCGGGCCAAGAGGGCGCAAGTCCCCGAAATCCGGCCATTGCTTCGGCATGCTCGCGCAGACTACACAGGGGCGCGAGCGGTGGGTGCTGCGCCACATAGACTAGGTGCGCCCGGGCCCGCTCGGCATGGAGGCGCAGATCCACATCCATTACGCGGACTTCGCCGGCATCCGCGGGCAGTTCGCCAGCCAGCAGACGCATCAGCGTGGTCTTGCCCGCGCCGTTTTCGCCAAGAAGCACAATAATCTCGCTGGCCTGCAAGCTCAGGTCGACGCGCGACAGCACCGTCTTGTCGCCGTAGTGCTTGGCCAGCCCGGTGGCGCGCAGCACGGCAGATAAAGTTTGCGTCATGATGCTCCAGAGTTACCCGTCCAAGCTAGGCTTACAATCGCCAGCGCCGGCCCTAGCCGCGGCCACCAGCGCGCCGCCGGCCCATGCCAGCGCCCGACCATAGCCCAACCCATTGAAATGCCTAGCATCGATCCAAATGCGGGCGCCCAGAACGGCGTCGCCACGGTCACCAGCCCCACGGTAAGCAGCGCTTGACCGCCCACTTGGGTCGCAAGCCGGCGCAATGCCTGCATATTTGTCGCGGGCGCACCTAGCCACATGGCGGTCGAGAACAGCTCGCTATCCGCGATTTCTGCAGTCCGCGCAGCCGCATACCAGCCGATCCCCAGCCCCACACCCAGCCAGTTGACCAGCCCCAGCTCGTCGCGCGCCGCCACCGCCCCCAGGCCCACCAGCAGCACCACCGCAATATGCGAAGCCGGGTGGGTGCGCGACCAGCCCAGCAGCAACCAACGCTCGAAAGATCGCTTAACTACAGGCCAATCTAGCCACGGCGGCAACGGCGGCAGCAGCTGCCCCTGGGCGAATGGCGTGGCGTGCGCCAACTCGACGGCGCGCAACCCCGCGTGAATACCAGCCAATGTCGCCTGCCAAGCCCGCAGCAAGCAGACAGCCCCAGCCGCCAGCGTCACCACCAGCGCCAACCAGGCCGCCAGCTGCGGGTCCGCCGCCGGACGCGCACCCAGCCAGGCCGACAGCACGGCCGCCGGCACCAGCCCCAGCAGCAGCCCCAAGGCCGGCGCATACAGCAGCGGCGCCGCCTCGGCCGGGCCAAAAACCCCACCGCCCGACAGCAGTTCAAAGGCCTGCCGCCGCTCGCCCCCCACCATGCCCAACGCCAGCAGCAGGGCCGCCGCACTGCCAAACCACGCGCCGAGCTGGCCCGTCGCCACCAGCAGCGCCAGATGCGTCTGGCCCCTGTCGCCGTGCGGCAGCATGAGCGCCAGCCCCAGCGGCCCACCGAGAGTAGCCAGCAAAATCTTTACCGAATCGACTAGCGCCCGCCGCACTTGCGCCGTCGCCGCCTCGCCCAGCCAACGCCGAGTTGCACCGTGCCGAGGAGTGGTCAGCATTTGCAACAGCGCAACGGGCAACGCGATCGCCGCCAAGGCCGCCAGGCGAAACGCCACATCGGCGGCGTGCACCGCAGTCAGTTCACCCAGCGAGGGCGCAAGCAAGACCCCCAAAACCGTACTGCTCAGAGCGATCACGGCCAGCACGAGCGGCGACGGCGCCCCCGACAGCTGGCGCGGCAGCGGCTTTGGGCTCGGCAGGGTGTGGATCAAGGCGTTCTGCACGCCGCCAACCTAGCACGCGCGGGTCGATTTGTCGTGCCGGCCCGACCGTGGCAGCATCGCCACATGGTCGACAACGCGCAACAGCCACTGCCACCCCCAAACACCACACTTCCGCTTTCTCAGCGTGTAGTTAGCTCCTTTGCGGTGTTGGCCGCCATGCTGCTCGGGGCGGTACCGGTCAGCGACGGCGACGCGGTGATGCACGCCGCCATTGGCCGCTGGATGGTGCGCTACGGCCAGCTGCTGCCCACGCCCGACCCGCTGGTGTGGACCGACCGCGGCGGCGATCACCAGCACGAGTGGCTGGCGCAGCTGCTGCTGGGCGCGATGGTGCAGCTGGGCGGTCTGGGCGCGCTGCGCGTGTTCGGCGGCCTGGTCGCAGCTGTGTGCGCATGGCTGCTGGTGCGTTTGGCGCGCCGACATGGAGTGCAAGTAGGCGTAGTTGTTGGGCTTTGGCTGCTGGCGGTGCAGCCGCACTTGGCGCCTCGGCCGCACCTGCTGGGCTGGGCGCTGGCGATCGCGGTGCTCGGCTTCGGCGTGCTGACCCCGCAGCCTTGGTCGCGGCGCGCGGCCCTGGGCTGGCTGGCGGTGATGGCACTGTGGGCCAACTTGCACTCGAGTGCCTTGATTGCACCTGTTTATGCTTTATTAGTGATGATCGATCGCGCGTGGCTGGCCCGCCAAGCCGGACAGCCGCTGCCGTGGCGCGATGGCCTGCTTCGGTTTACGGTGTGCGGAGTTGGGGCCCTTTTGCAGCCGCTGGGGCCGTTGCTGCCGTGGTATGTGTGGCAGTCGCAGCAGATTGGCGCCGGGCTATCGGACGAGTGGCTGCCGCTGCTGGCGCCCGATGTGCTGTTCAGTCAGCCGTTTGCCCTTTTTTCGTGGGCACTTGCGCTGGCGCTGCTGGCAGTGGCGACGCGGCGAACTTGGCGCGGCACGCTGGCGGCTTGGCCCGGCGCGCTGGCAGGTCTGGTGGCCATCTTGCACGCAGCCGTGACGCGGCGCATGGCCATTTTCCTGTTTATTCCCCTACTATTTGGCGCACGCGCCTTGCCATCGAGCCCGTGGCTGGGTGCGGCGACCCTGGCGGGCAGTGTGGCGGTGCTGGCGCCGCGAGCCAGCGACGTACTCAGCACGCGGGCGGTGCGGCAAGGCAGCTTTCCTGAGGCGGCGACTGCGTTTTTGCAGCGTGCGCACCTACAGGGCCGCCTGTTCAACCCCGACCCGTGGGGCGGTTGGCTGGCGTGGAACCTGACCGAGCCGGCGCAGAGCCAAGTCTTCCTAGACGGGCGCTTGCTGCTGGGTGGCCGGCAGGTAGTGCTCGATCTGATCGCCATGCAAGTGCGCAATCCACTAGGACAAAAGCTGCTCGCCAACTACGACATCGAGGTGCTGGTGCAGCGAACGGGCGACTATCTGCAAGTGCCCCCGCCCGATCCGCAGCAGTGGTTCTTGGCGTGGCGCGACGGCCAGGCGGTGGTGCTGGTACGCAAGGGGCCGCATTGGCAGCAGAATTGGGCCAACATCGCCGCTGCGCTGCCGGCGTTGGAGCGCGCCCGGCGTACCCACTGGCCGCGGCCGATGCGCGGACCGCCCGGGATGGCTACGCCGACCGACATTCGCTCCGTGTTCGACAGCCCGCTCCCTCTGTAGTTGCGTGCGCGCGCGCCGCCGCGGCTGCCCCGCTCTAGGGTCAACCACACACCAGAGCCGCCTTATTGCTACGCGTGTCGATACTTCCTGATTAAATTCAAACAACTAAGACGTCTTAACAATTCCTTCACGTGACAGCAGCGTGACCATGAAGGCCGGTAGCGGCCTGCCACCGCTGCATGGCGTGCGCTATTCTGCGCCGGAGGGTAAGGCGACAGCCCGCCCGCACAGGAGACTCGAATGGACCCCCAGTTCCAGAGCGAACTGACCGCAGCGATCCTCACTCTGACACCGGGCATAGTCCTGCTGGCATTGGTGGCGGTGCTCGGGCTGCTTATGCTCCTTGAAAAGGCAGGCATCTTGGCCTCGCTGAGCGGTACCCGGTCGCACCCTGCAACCACCACTGCAACGACGCAGGCCGCGACGCCCGAGGCGCCAACTGCCACCCCGGCTGAGCCGGCCGCAGATCCGACGACCAAGACGCCGTAGCCCTTGACCGTTCACCTCGGACCCCCTCCGTTCACCCCCGCCCGCGCCATTTCGGCCCGTCTGCCCCACCAAACAAGGCAGCTCGCCCCCGGCGCTGTGGAGCCAAGGTCATGAATAGAATTGACCGTATCATCGGTTACCTAGCGTCGCCTGCCGACCGTGCTCTGTTGGAACAGCCCAACATAGCCCGCCGACTGCGCGTCGTCGCCCGCACCGCGCTGCGCTACTTCTGGGTCTATGCGATCCTGCTAGTCGTCTCCGTCGCATGGGTCAGCGCGGCCGGCAACGTGGTCTACCACAAGACCGAGTCGCCCGAGATGTGCCGTGGCTGCCACGAAATGGGCGTAAATTTCAAGACTTGGGCGAACTCGCGCCACCACGCCATCAAGTGCGTCGACTGCCACGCCAACCCCGGCCTCGCCGGCTGGGTCGCCGCAAAAACCGGTGGCATGGTGCAGCTTTACACCCACTTGACCGTCGAGAGCGTCAGCCATGACGACATCGCGCTCGGCCAGGTGCACGAAGACATCGTCAGCCGCAACTGCGCACGCTGCCACTCGGGCGCCGCGCGGGTATCGGAGCGCGCCGGTCGCAAGCTGGCTCACAGCCGCCACATCGAGATCGGCGTCGCCTGCATCGCCTGCCACTCGGGCCGCGTCGCGCACCCCACGCCCAAGGATTCACTCAATACTTACGTTGGCTTGGCTGACACCGATGCGTGCTTCAAGTGCCACGACGGCAAGCACACGGTCACCGGCGGCAAGGGCACCGTCACCGCCTTCGGCCTAACCGACGAGGGTTCGTGCACCAAGTGCCACTTAGACGCGCAACACGCCGTCGACCACTTTGGCAACAACGAACACGCGCGGGCCCGCAAGCCCTGCCTCGAGTGCCACGAGCACAAAGAGGGCGGGCGCCACTACCTCCTCGACCACAACAACCTGACGCCGATGTGCAGCAAGTGCCACGATGCCAAGCTAAAAGAAGCCGCAACCTACGTGTCGAAGCACAAGCCCTTCGCCGACGGCACGTGCAACTCGTGCCATCAGGTCATGGCGCCGGCGTATCTGTACAAAGACGGGCCGAAGCCCACCAAGGCATTCTGCCTGGGCTGCCACAAGGACATTGCGGGTGCGCTGGCCCTGCCCACGCCCACCACGGTGACCTCGTTTAACAACGACGGTGCGGACTTACATGCCTCGCATGCCCAAGATGCGTCGGATCAGGGCGAGAAGCTGTGCCTGGCCTGCCACGACGGCCACGGTAGCCAAGCGGTGCGCGCCATGATCTTCTTGCGCCCAGCCGAGAAAGACGGCCAGCCCGGCCGCTACATCGGCACACCCAGCGGCGGCACCTGCCAGGGCGCGTGCCACGACGAGACCGGCAACACCTACAACCGCGCGGGCTCGCCCAAACCGGCAGATCCGCCGGCCGCAGCAACCCCCACGGCACCCGCCCCCGCTGCCCCGGCCCAGCCGGCGGACAACAAGGAGTAAGCCAATGCGCGATCACGATTTGCGCCTCGCCCGGCGCTTGGCTGGCCTGCTGCTGGCGATGACCGCGGCCGTCGCCCCCGGTTGTCACAACGAAGAAAACGCTGTCAGCGCGCCGAGCGGGCCAACCCTAGACGCTGCCACCAAGGCGAGCAAGGCCCTTTCTGACTACTTTGCTAGCAATATCAAAGTACTCGAAGGTGTGCTGAGCGACATGCAGCTCGCCGGTGCCCAAACGCCCGAGCTCGCGGCCAAGCTCGCCGCGGCGCGCGCCAAGCTGCCCGACCATGCGATGCTGATGGTGTTCGACGCCAAGCGACAGCTCGTTGCCGGCGACTTCGCCCCCGAGGGCCTGCCGCCGTACAAAGTGGTCATGCCACTGCTGCGCAAGACCGAGCAGGCGAATAAGCCCATGGTTACCGAAGTGTGGACCGGCAACGACAAGAAGTTTTGGGTGGCCCAGGGCCGTATGATGGGCGAGGGCGCTACCGCTCAGACCGCCGTAGTGGCCTTTCCGGTCGCGGGCAAGACGACTGCGGCGCTGCTCGGCGCGTTGCAGAAAGACCCCGCGCAGAACGTGCAAGTGTTTGACGACGTGGGCTTCGCCGTGTGGTCGACCAAGCCCGAAGATCGCTTCAAGTCGGCGGTGCACGGCACGTATCTGCTTGATCGCATTCAGACCGGCCAGCCCTTCCAGACCAAGTGCCACAACTGCCACGAAGACGCCCAGCACAAGGTCGTGCGTACCGACGTCATCATCACGGTGGTGCCGGTCGCGGGGACCAAGTGGGGCATCTCTGTACGGTAGCGGCGCCGCGCCGGATGCGTCGTTTGCTCCGGCCCGCTGACCCCGCACGCTGCCAGCCCGCCGCTCAGCCGCCACCACTCCATAGCGATTCGGACTAGCTGAGCGCTACTTGGCAGTTGTTCGGCCGCGACAGTACCGGCCCGTCATAGCCGCACCGATAGCCATCTTCGCTTCAGGCTAGCGACTAGAGCGCGTAGAGCTGAATGTCGTCGATAAACGGGCCGCCGTGGTCATTGTACTGGCTGTCGCCGGCGTCGAAGCGGACGCGCAGGTACACCGACTTGCCTGCCAATGTACTGGCATCAAAGCTAAACTGCAGCCACTTCTTGAGCGTGTCGCGCGGCAGCTTGTACGAGACCGTAGCGTTTTGACCAAAGTCGGCGCTCGACGACAACTCGACAAAGGTATTGTCAAAGTTCGCGCCCTGCGACACGTTCGGGTCCTCTACGTCGAGGTACGCCCAGAACGACACCGTGATCTTCTTCTTATCCGGCACCGCGGTCGTTGTCGCCAGAGTCGCGCTTCCCTGCGGAATCGGCATATTATTCGGACAGTTAGCCGCCGTGCAGTAGTTTGTGCCGTTGTTGAAGTTGATCGCGCACGCGCCTTTGGGCATCGGCCCGATGTTGGGGGTCGCATCGACGGCCCAGGCGACGCCGTTGCCGACCGAAGCGCTGAGGGTCCAGCCGAGCGCCGTGCACTGGTCAAAGGTCCAACTGGCAAACGGCTTGATGCAGGCGAAGTTGGCGCTGCAGTCGTTGTCGGCGCAGTCGGTCAGGCTGTCCATGTCGTTGTCGATGCCGTCGCTGCAGTTCTCGACGCAGGCGGGCTGGCTGCTGCATTGGCTGTCGGCGCAGTCGGTGGCCCCGTCGAAGTCGTCGTCTAGGCCGTTGCCGCACACTTCGGCGGTGCCAGGGGCGGCGGTGATGCTCAAGTTGTCGACAAACCAGCCCGCGCCGGTGTTGCCCTGGTCGTAGGGCGTGTTGCCCGATATGTTCATGCTGAGCTCGAGCTTGACCTTCTTGCCGATCGCCTCGGGGAAGGTGACAGTGTAGCCCGTCTTAAGAGTCTTAAGATCATTGGCATTCTTGGCGAGCAAAACCGACTTGAGCTCCGTGCCCGTGGCGGCATCTAGGATGCGCAGCCGCGGGGTGTCGTTCTCAGGGCTACCGTTGTCGACATCGTAGTATGTATCAAAGGTTACCGTCGGAAGCAGACCACCTGTAGCCGAGAAATCGAGGATTGGCGAGGTGGCTGTGCCCGTGGGCAGCTGACACATCTGCGGGGCGCCGCCGGTGCCGCCACTGCCGGGCAATAGGTCACAAAAGTCTGTGCCATCGTTAAAGTTTAGGCTGCAGCCGGTGCTGCTGAGCGCGGCCACCACTGGGCTCTGGTCCACGGCCCAGATGACCTTGCGGGGCGCATTCGGCGGTGTCGGGTCGGGCACGCTAACGGCGAACTTGGTCGCAACGTTGCACTCAAAGGTGTCGGCGAAAACTGCGCAGGCCTTGGTGGGTTTGCAGCCGCCACCGGCGCATTGCGAGGCCGCGGTGCAGGCGATGCCGTCATCGCAGGCTACGCCGTCGTTGGCGGCTTTGTGCAAGCACGCCCCGGTCGAGGCTTCGCAACTATCTGCAGTACACGGGTTCTTGTCGTCGCACGACTTGGGGGTACTGGCTGCCGTGCACTTGCCGTTGCCGCAAGCCGCTGCGACGCACTTGTCGGCGCTGGTGCACGGCAAGGTGTTGGCGAGCAAACTGCAATTGCCGGTAATGGGGTCACAGCCATCGGTCGTGCACACGTTGCCGTCGTCGCAGTTGGTGGCGGTGCCCGTGCACTTGCCCTGCACGCAAGCGTCGTTGGCCGTGCACTTGCTGCCGTCGTCGCACGGCGGCTTGGCCTGGTTCACAGCGTAGACGCAACCCGACTTAGGGTCGCAACTATCGATGCTACAAGGGTCTTTGTCGTCGCAGTTCTTGGCAGTGCCGCCGGCGCAGCTGCCGTTGCTGCAGGCCTCGCCGGCGGTGCAGGGGTTGCCGTCATCGCACGCGCCGCTGGCCGCCACCCAGCTGCAGTTGCCGCTGGTCTTGTCGCAGCTATCGGTCGTGCACGGCTTGCCGTCGTCGCAGGTGCTGGTGGGGCCCGCGCAGGTACCGTCTTTGCAGGCGTCGCCGCTCGTGCAGGGATTGCCGTCGTCGCACGTCGCAGTGATGCTGGTATGCACGCAGCCTGCCTTGCTGTCGCAAGCATCGGTGGTGCAAGCATTTTTGTCGTCGCAGTCGGGCTTGGTAGCGCCGCCAACGCACTTGAGCCCCTGGCAGGCGTCGCCCTGCGTGCAGGCGTTGCCGTCGTCGCAGAGCAAGCCAGCTTGGGTCGACCAGCTGCATTGGCCGCCCGTGCAGCCGTCTACCGTGCAGGGGTTGCCGTCATCGCACGACACACCGCCGCAGGTGACGCCCACGTCGGGCGCGGCCGTGTCGGGTGCTGCTGTATCGGGCGCGGCCGTGTCGGGCGCTGCTGTGTCGGGCGCTGCTGTGTCGGGCGCCGCGGTGTCGGCCGGTGTAGCGTCTGGCGCCACCGCATCGTCGACCGAAATGATATCAACAGGATCAGCCACATCCGGCTGTGCCACATCTGCCGATTCAACGTCGGGTTGCGCCGTGTCGCTGACAGCGGTGTCGGGCTTGGCGGTATCCGCTTCAGCAGTGTCGGGGGCTGCGGTATCCGCCGCATCGGCGCCTGGGCTCGTGTCGCCGCCGACGGCATCTTCGCCAGCAGCAGTCGAGTCTTGGCTGCCAAGATCGTTGCCGGCAACGGTGGTGTCGTTGCCCCCGCCGGTTGTGCCGGCCGAGCCTACCGCGCTGGTGCTGCCACCGCTGCAACCCGCAAGCTGTATTGCCGCGCACAGGGCAATAACTATGCTGGCATTCAAGATCTTTGTGTTCATCGTCTTCCTCGTCTTGGGTCGCCGGCGCTCCGCACCCTTGACACCTTAGCCATGCCGCAAACGCGAAGCAAGCCGTAGCCGCCGAGCTAGCGACACGCCGCCACCACGCCCGCCATCTGCGCCTGTTGCCGGCCGATTTGCCGCGCCAACTGCCACTGATTGCGCGCCCGCACCAAGTTGTGCTCGCCGCGGCTGGCAAAGCGCGCAGGGTCCCAGCCAAAATAGCTCTCGTTTAGCGCGTCGCCGGCAAAACGCGCCGCCAGCTCTAGAGCAATGCGCTGCACCGCCGGAGCCAACGCCGCCACCTCGGCCTCGGTGAGCCACGCGCCGGCCACCCCTAGATAACCTTGCATGGCCGCTGCAAAAAGCCCCAGATCAAACTGCGGCTGAGGGTCGTCTTCGCGGCCCGGATTGCACCACGAGCGCATCGCATCGCCCAGCTCGATATCTAGGCTCGACCAGCCCATGGTGTCGAGGTCGATAACCCCACACACAAGATCGCCCGCGAACAGCAGATTCGAGACCTTTAGGTCGCCGTGAATGAGCCGTCGCGGCAGCTGCGCAGGCCGGCCCCACGACTGCCATATTTGGCAAAGATCAGTGGCAATATCAGCAATCTCAGCGGCATAGCGATGATTCGCGTGGCTTTGCAGCGCCTCGGTCAGCCTCTGCAAGTGCAGGTCGGTGTCGTGCGCACCGGGCCGACGAAAGGCAAACACATGCAGGCTCTGCCGCACAGCGCTGTGGAAGCGCGCAATCATGGCGCCCGCGTTCTGTGCTTGGGCGGTATTCTCTAGGCGATGCAAGGTCTTGCCGGGCAAACGCGTCAGTATCCGCCACGCCGCGCCATCGACCACGACACCCGGCTGGCCGTCGCGACTTGGCACCAGCTCGGGCACCGGCACGCCGCCAGCGCGCAGCTCGGGTAAAAGCGCTGCAATATCGCTATTGACTGCCGGAGCAAAAATCGGATGCAGCCGCTGCAGCACATGCCGCTGCCCAAGGGCAAAGGTGGCGTTGATCAGCCCGCCCGCCAGCGTCTCGACCGGCAAGTCGGCGGCCGGCACGGGCCCTGCGCCATCATCGAGCGGCCCGTAGAGCGCAAGAATGTTGTGGATATCGCTCGCCATGCCGCGATCGTACACTGCCAGCGGCGGCGGCGCCAATTGCGTGCTGGTCGCAAGTTGTGGCTCTTGGTGGGGCCGCGACTGCGATAGACCGGCCCCCAGCCAGCGAGGAAGTCGATGTTGTCTGTAATTTTAAGCAGTTGTCCGCCCAATCAGGCCGCTGGCTTGGCGCGCGCCTTGGTCGAACAGCGACTCGCCGCGTGCGTGTCGGTGCTGCCCGGCGTGCAGTCCACCTACCGCTGGCAGGGCGAAGTCCAGTGTGAACTCGAGGCTTTGTTGCTAATCAAGACGCCAAGTGAGCGCGTCGCAGCGTGTATGGCGGGGCTAAAGGCGCTGCACCCGTTTGCCGTGCCCGAGCTGGTCGAGCTGCCGGCGGGGCAGGTGTGGCCCGCGTATCTGCAGTGGGCGATCGAGCAGACCCAACCTATTAAATAGGGTCTAACTAGCGGGACGCTGCAACACTGTGTCGTGCAAGCCCATTTCGTCGTCGAGGTCGGGGTAATCGGTCGAGTAATGCAGCCCGCGACTCTCGCGCCGCGCGAGCGCCGACTCTACGATCAGCAGCGCCACCGCCGTGATATTCCGCAGCTCGATCAGGTCGGGCGTAAGCAAAAAACGCCAGTAATCTTCGCGCACTTCTTGCTCAATGAGCTGCAGCCGCCGCTGGGCCCGCAACAGGCGCCGGTTGCTGCGCACAATGCCCACGTAGTTCCACATCAAGCGGCGAATCTCGTCCCAACTCTGCGTAACTACAACCTGTTCGTCGGGATCACCCGCAGCCCCCGTGTCCCACTCGGGCACGCGCAGCAGGTCGGGACCACCGCCCTCGTCGCGGCGCCGCTCGCGGGTCAGTTCGACCGCCGCCGCCGCCGCCCGCTTGCCGAACACGACCGCCTCGAGCAGCGAGTTCGACGCCAGGCGATTGGCGCCGTGCAACCCCGTGCAACTCACCTCGCCCACAGCAAAAAGCCCGTTCAGGCTGGTCTGCCCCAGGTGATTCACCAGCACGCCGCCACACTGGTAATGGGCCGCGGGCACGACCGGAATCGGCTGGGTGCGCATGTCGATACCCAGCTCCAAGCAGCGCGCGTGGATGGTGGGGAAGTGCGCTTCCAAGAACTCGGCCGGTAGATGGGTCATGTCTAAGAAAACGCAGTCGTCGCCCGAGCTTTTGAGCTCTGCGTCGATGGCCCGCGCCACCACATCGCGCGGCGCCAGCTCTTTGCGAGGGTCGTAGCGAATCATGAAGGCTTCGCCGCGGCGGTTGCGCAAGATGCCGCCCTCGCCCCGCAATGCCTCTGAAATCAGAAAGTTTTTCTCGGTCGCGTGGTATAGGCAGGTGGGGTGAAACTGGAAGAACTCCATGTTGGCCACGCGCGCGCCGGCCCGCCACGCCATCGCCACGCCGTCTCCGGTCGCCACATCGGGATTGGTGGTGTACAGGTAGACCTTGCCCGCGCCGCCCGTGGCCAGCACCACCGCGTTGGCCGCCACCGCGAGCACACGATTATTAGCGATATCAAGGGCATACACCCCCAAGACCCGGTCATGGCGGCCACCCGGCGTGCCGCGCCCCGTGCCCCGCGCCAGCCGCGCCCGCGTAATCAGGTCGATCGCCTGGCAGTGCTCGAACACACGAATATTGGGATGCGCCCGCACCCGCGCCGCCACCGCCTGTTCAATAGATTCGCCAGTATTATCAGCATGATGGGCTACGCGCCGCGTCGAGTGGCCACCCTCGCGGGTCAGGTGCATCAGGCCGTGGCCATCGCGATCAAAGTGCACACCCTGCGCCACCAGCCAGTCGATCGCCGCCGGCCCCTCGCGCACGACTAGCTCGACCGTATCGCGCCTGCAGAGCCCTGCGCCCGCCACCAGCGTGTCGTCTAAGTGCTGATCGAACGTGTCGTGGCGCGGGTCGAGAACCGCCGCGATGCCGCCCTGGGCCCAAACCGTGTTGCTCTCGGTCAAGCCGCGCTTGGTCAGCAGCGTTACCGTAGCATATTCAGCCGCTTGCAAGGCCACGCACAGGCCGCCAATGCCACTGCCAAGGACCACGATCTCGCTGGCCAACTGGTTCGAGTCGCTGATCATAGAGTTATTCTCGTTTTCAAGGGGTAGGGCCGGGGTGACTTAGCTCGATCTCAACGCGAAAAAGCATGGAACCACAAAGGATTTCGTCGCCAGTCTGCAGCCGATGCGGCAAGCGCTGCACGCGCACAAAGGTACCGTTCAAGCTGCCGCTATCGATGACCTGCAGAAGTCCACCGTGGCCGATCTCGATGCGAGCGTGGCGACCGCTCATAAATCGGTCGTGCGGAAAGCTGAGATCGGCGCCTTCGCGACCAATGGAGACCACGTCGCGGTCCGTCGAAAACACCCGCCCCGGCAAGCCGCGGCCGAGCAACTGGGTGACATGCAAGCGCGGCGGCGGCAGGGGAGTCCCAAAGGTTTCAGCTGGTTCATCGCCCGCCGGCCATGGCTCCGAGCTGATATCCTCGGCTAAGCGCGCCAGCAAGTACTGCTCGCCGGCAAACACCACCTCGCCCGATCGAATCAATGTGGGCTCGCGGGCGCGGCGAAACACCCCCGAATCCCCTATAATCTCTGTAATATCTAAAGTCTCAGGGCTACGGTCCAGCACCAGATGCTGCGGCGCAAGCGACGGGTCGGCGGCAAAGCTGAGGTCAGCCTCGCGCCCCAAAACCGATGCCCCGATGGGCACGTCGCTCGTGGCCCCTTCTGCACCGGGACCGCGCAGCACCACCAAACGAATTTTCGCAGGCTGCAAAGCACCTTGCGGGGCGGGACCGCTAGGTGGCGGCGGAATTAGCGGGGGACCTGCCACCGCCGACCCTGTGGCCGAGGGCATTACGCCACCGCACTTGCCGCAGAATTGGAAGGCAGGTGGCCACGACGCGCCACAGGTGCCGCAGACGATGTTGACCATACTGGCCTCGCGCGGGCAAGGACCCCGCGGCGCCCCCGATGCTTCCACAGACGGCGGGTGGGCGCAACGCTGCGCGTCGAGCGGGCGAGTGAACATGGGCCATCGCGATTGCCCCAGTTTGGGGTACACTGTGGGGCCATGGCCGGCGACCCCACCAAATCCAATTCGAAGTCTGAGCCGCGCAACAGCCCGCCGCGAGTGCCGCAAAACACGCGTACTGCGCCACCAAAGAAGGGTTGCCTAACGCGGATCGTGGTGCTGTGTCTGGGTATGCTGCTGGCCGGGGCGGGCGTGGGCACTGCGGTCTGGCTGTGGGTCGACGCCACCCTTCCCGATATTTTTTCGCTGGCCGCTTATCGCGATCTCGCCAAAGAAAGTACGCGCGTGTATGCCGCCGGCGGCGAGGTGGTGGCGCGGTTTGGCGACGAAATTCGCACGGTGATTGGCCCGGAGCGGATTCCGCCGACCGTGCGTTATGCCATGGTCTGTGCTGAGGATTCAGCGTTTTACTCGCACCCTGGGCTCGACGTGACGGGTATCGCCCGCGCGCTGTGGGTCGATGTGACCAAGGGCCGCTATGCCCAAGGCGCTTCGACGCTGACACAGCAGCTCGCCAAGACGCGCTTCTTAGGCCGCGAAAAGACCTTTACCCGCAAGCTGAAAGAGCTGGTGCTGGCGCGCAAGCTCGAGACGCACCTCAGCAAAGACGAGATTCTGACTATCTATTTGAACGAGGTGTACTTCGGCCACGGCCGCTACGGCATCGAAGAGGCGGCGCGCTTTTTCTTTGGGCGGTCGGCCAGTGAGCTCGACTTGGCCCAAGCGGCGCTGCTTACAGGTTTGGTTAATAGTCCTGCGCGGTTATCGCCCCTGCAGCACCCCGATCGCGCCAAGGCTCGCCGCACCTATGTGCTGGGGCAGATGCTGAATCACGGCTACATCGCCCAGGCCGATTACGACCGCGCCGACGCCGCGCCTTTGCCCAGCGCACCAGCAGAGGCAACGGGCATGGGCGGCGACTGGTATCTCGAGGCTGTGCGCCGCCAAGCGCTTGAAAAAGTAGATAAAAATCTGATCTACAACGGTGGTCTGCGCATCGAGATCGCCATGGATGTGGGGCTGCAGCAGGCCGCCGAGGATGCCGTGCGACACGGGTTGCAGGGTGTCGATGCCCGCTATAAGGTCGCAACCCCTTTGAAGCACTACGATGATCCGGCAACGCTGCAGGCCGGCGTCGCCAAATTGATCGCGCAGCAAGGCGACCGTCCGGCAGCTGGGCGCGTGCTGCTCGGCATCGTGCAAGATTTTGATACTACGGCTAAAGCCTACAAAGTCTCGCTGGGCAGCGTCGATGGCGCTCTGGCTGCCGGCGATCTTGAGCGCTACCGAGCGCCGGCGGATGCCAAGAAGGGCGAGACCCAAGGCGCGGCAGTCACATTGCGGTCGGGCGATCTAATCCGAGTGTCGCTGCGTGAGAACACGCCCAAAGGCTGGACGCTGTCGCCCGAATTCGGCCCGCAGGCGGCGCTGGTGGCGCTCGATCCCAAGACGCGGCTGGTGCGTGCGCTGGTGGGTGGCGACGATTTTGATCTGCATCCCTATGATCGCACGCGGGCTTTGCGGCAGCCGGGGTCTACTTTTAAGACGTTTACCTACGGCGCCGCGATCGAGGCCGGACTAGTGACCGCCGATTCCGAGCGTGTCGATGCCGCCGTGGCCTATCCCGTGGGTGGCAAGACCTGGACACCACGCAACTTTTCGGGCGGATACGACGGCAAGTCGCACACCCTGCGCGACGCTTTGGCGCAGTCGATCAACTCGATCGCCGTGGCGGTAGCGCAGCAAGTCGGACCGGCGCAGGTAGCCAAGTTCGCGGAACGCATGGGCATTCACAGCCCGCTCACCGTTGGTTTGCCCCTGGCCCTGGGCGCCAGCTCGGTCACGCTGCTCGAATTGACCAATGCGTATGCCACGATCGCTGCCGATGGCCGCCTCGCCGAGCCGATTTTGATCACCCGCATCGTCGATCGCACGGGCAAGGACCTCTACCTGGCGCCGCAAGTGCCGGGCCAAGTGGTCGCTAGCGAGGGCGTTACCAGGCAACTAACTGATATGCTTGGCGAAGTTGTGCGACGCGGCTCCGGCAAAGAAGCACAGAATGCCGGCCGCCCCGTGGTGGGCAAAACCGGCACCAGCAACGCCAGCCGCGACACCTGGTTCGTCGGCTTTTCTGCCGACCTATGTGCCGGCGTGTGGGTCGGCTACGACGATCGCAAAGAGATGCCCAAGGCCACTGGCGGTATGCTAGCGGTGCCGATTTGGACGCAATTCTTCAAGCAGGGCCTAGCCGCCGTACCCGTGCGCCCGCTGCCGCGTTTGCCCCACGTGCTGGCTGGGGCGGTCGCCAACTTGCCCGGGCCCGCGATCGATGCCGAAGCCGGGGCCGCCGATCTCGACGACTCCGAGCTCGCGCCCGAAAATGTGACCGCACCGCCCGCCGAGCTGCCCAAGCGGCACATGGACGCGCCGATCGACGACGATGCGGTGCAATAGCCTGTAATTTGACGATTCGCGGCTAGTGCGTGTGCGGCTTCGGCGGCTCGTAGTCGGTCACGGCCTCGCTAAAGAAGCCCTTGCCAAACTCGGGCTGGGCCTCGGCCGCGGCGAACTTGGCCTCGAGCTGGGCCGCGACGGTGGCCGCGAGCTGCACATAGAGCTGGCTGAGCTGCGACTCGGGCTCGGCCACCACGATCGGTAAGCCCCTGTCGGCGTTGGGCGAAACACCAAGTTCGATCGGCAGCGCGCCCAAGAACGTCAGGCTGTGTTCCGCGCAGTGCCGGTCGCTGTTCGAGGGGCCAAAGATCGGGTAATCCTTGCCATTATCCGGGCAGTGGAAGTAGCTCATGTTCTCAACGAGCCCCAGCACTTCGACCTGCAGCATGGAGAACATCTTGACCGCGCGCAAAACGTCTGCAAACGCAACGTCTTGCGGAGTCGACACCACCACTGCGCCGTCGAGGGGCACCGTCTGGCACAGGCTCAGAATGATATCGCCCGTTCCCGGCGGCAGATCGACGATCAGGTAGTCGAGCTCGCCCCAGTCTACGTCGCGGACAAACTGCGTGACCGCCTGGCCGACCATTGGTCCGCGCCACGCCACCGCCATATCCTCTTGAATCATAAAGCCAATAGAGATCGCTTTGATGCCATGCGCTTCGGCCGGCACGATCTTGTTGTTGGCATTCACCTTGGGTTTCGCACCCTTGAGCCCCAACATAATCGGCACGCTGGGGCCGTAGAGGTCCGCATCGAGCAGGCCGACACGCGAACCTGTCTTTGCCAGCGAAATCGCAATATTAGCAGCCACAGTCGACTTGCCAACGCCGCCTTTGCCAGCGCCGACGCCCAAGATGCAGCGAATGTTCGCAATGCGGGCCGGCGAAGGACGAGGCGCCGAGCCATGCGCGTGGGAATGTGCCATCAGGTCTCCAGTTCTGGCCGGTGGGCCAGCGGCGTGGCCTTGTAGGCAGGGCAACGGCGGCTGTCAACGTATGGGCGCGAATGCGCTAGAATGATTTCGAAATTCAAGGGAGGCAGGGTCGAGCGGCACCAGAACCTCGGCGGCAACGGGCGGCGAACTGCGGCGCCCCAGGGCGAGCACCGCCGCAACCAGCAGCACCACCAGCACAAGCAGCGTCGAAAACAGCCACGGCGTCTGTACTTGCCGCGCCAGCTGCATGTGACAATGCCAGGCGTGTTCGTCTTCGGGACTCAGACCCAAGGGCACGGCGGGCTGGTGCGACATCGGCTCCTCCGCAGCGGCGTGCGACCGCGCATCCCCCTTCGACGCTGGGCAAAGCGCGCCGATCTATTCCGCTAAGCGATTCTTGAAACTCGCCCGCAGGCATGACACTCTGCCAAAGGGTTGCGAGGGGGGCGAGGCTCAGCGATGGCGGTGCGGCGCAAGTGCACGGTACACGGCGATAGCCATGCGCAGCCCCGCGGGCCGCATTTCGGCAACACGCCGATCTGTCTGCTAATACTATTGAATCTGGCGCTAGTCGGGCTGATGCTGAACCTGACGGCGTGCGGCGATGGTGGTGACCGGGGGCTGCTCAGCAATGGGCGCGCTTACCCCGACGATCCGCCCATGGGCAAAGAAACCCGGCTACTGGCGGTCGATCTGCCCGCTGGTGTGACACGGCTGCGCCTGGGCGTGACCCCCTACACTACCCGCGAGCGGGCCGCGACCGACATGGCCGGTGTCATCGAGTACATGCAAGAGCGCCTCGGGATGCCAGTCGACCTGGTGGCAGCATCGAACTACCAAGAATTAATCGGTATTACCCAGCGGCGCGAGGTCGATGTGGCGCTGCTGGCGCCCACCTCGTACGTAGAGGCGAAGGGGCTGGACCCGGCGCTGCAGCTCGTGGCACGAACGCTGACCCACGGCGCGCCCGAGTACGCATCCTATCTAGTGGTGCGGGTTGATGACCCGTCGCGTGGTATCGAGGACCTGCGCGGCCGGCGCGTGGCCTGGGTGGATCCGCTGTCGGCATCGGGCTACTTATACCCGCGCTTGGCCTTGAGCGAGCTCGGCGTCAATCCCGACAGCTTCTTTGCCAGCCAGACCTTCTACGGTACGCACGAAGACGCCGTAACGGCCGTGATCGATCACCGTGCGGATGTGGCGGCCGTCGCCTCGGGTATTTTTGAGCGCATCGGCCGGGTAGCCACCGGCGAGGTCGATCGCGGCAGCCTGCGCGTGCTGCACAAGGCGGGCCGCATTCCCTACGACGCACTCGTGGTGCGAGCCGACATTCCGCGCAGCGGCGCCCAAAAAATCGGCTGGACATTCGTTGGGCTATCGACGCGCACCCCCCAGGGCCGGCGCATCTTGCGGCCGACGTGGTCGATCACGGGCTGGATTCCGGCCGAAGACTCGGTCTACGACAGCGCCCGCGCCACTTTGCGCCAAGTGCTGCCGCCACGGGCCGCCACCGCGACCGCTGCGCCGGCGGAGCCTGGCCCGGCTGCGGTCCCTGCCGCCTCGACCGCCACAGGGGGCTCGCATGGCCCGTGACCCCGCCGCGCCGCGTCACACCCGCGCCCAGCTGTCGAGCCGCATGGGTTTCACGATCACGCTGACGGTGCTGCTCACGCTGGGGCCCGCCGGTGGCCTGGGTGTGGCCGCCCTAAGTCAGGGGCTGCGCGACGAGGCCCGCGATCGTGCCGGTGCGGTGCTGCTGACCCTGTCGGCCCCTACGGCGCTGACCCTGGCCGATTACGCCATGGATCGCCTGGACTCGTATTTGGCCGAAGCCGCGCGCCCGACCGCGCAAGATGTGATGGTGCGGGCGCTAGTGGTGCTCGACGGCGAGGCGCATATTGTGGCAGCGTCGACAGCCGCCTTGCAAACGCCTGCAGTTGCTGGACTTTCGCCCGCGATGGCCAATGAATTCTTAACTCGCGCGGCGAGCTCGCGCTACGCCATTTGGCAGCGGCTGGCCCCAACCGACGATCACGCGCTGCTGCTGGTGTCGATGCCCGCAGTGTCGGGTCTGCGCTGGGGCACGCTCGTCGGCGTGTTCGACCTGTTCCCCATCGAACAGCGGATTCGCCACTCACAACTCTATGTTATTTTCGGGCTTCTAACCCTTGCGCTGCTGGTGGGCGCCACCTCGTACGCGGCCTTTCGCCGCATGATGGTCACGCCGCTCGAGCGCCTGAGCGAAGCGGCGGCGGCACTGCAAGCCGGCAAGCGCCACGTGCGGCTTGAGTGGCAGCGCCACGACGAATTGGGCATGGTGGCCGACAGTTTTGACCACATGGCGGGCGAGATCGAGCGCTATACCGAGAGCTTGGAGCAAAAGGTCGCCGAGCGCTCGGCCGAAGTTGAGGCGAAGAACGCAGCGCTCCAAGCAGTGAATCAGCAACTGCAAAAGGCCAACGACGAGCTTGAGCGGCTGGCCCACGTCGATCCACTGACCCTGGTGCCCAATCGCCGCTCGTTCGATCAGGCGTTTGATCGCGGCGTAGGCCAAGAGGCGGGCGCGTGGACGATTTTAATGTGTGATATCGACCACTTTAAGCTGGTTAATGATCGCTACGGCCACCGCGTGGGCGATGTGGTGTTGCGCGAGGTGGCGGCCATCTTGCGCGACGGCGTGCGCGGCGGCGATGTCTTAGCCCGCTATGGTGGCGAAGAATTCGTTGCGATTTTAAGATCTACGGGCCTAACCCGCGCTATCGAGGTGGCCGAACGGCTCCGCCGCGACGTCGATCAGCACGACTTTTCGACGGCGGCCGGCGTGGCGCTGAGCCGCGTGACCATCAGCATCGGACTTTGCGAAGGCAGCGAGGCGCAGGTACCGCGCGAAATGGTGCTCGAACGCGCCGATCAAGCCTTGTATGTAGCAAAAAACGGTGGCCGCAATCGGGTGAGCACCTGGACGCCCGACGCCAGTTTGACCGTGCCCGCCCGCCGCCCCACCACCCTGCGCATGGGCAAGGCTGGCCCCAGCGCTGCCCCCACAACCCTAGACGACGACAAGACTTCTTGACCAAGTGGCTTGCGCACTGCGACCTGCCTGCTTACCTTGACGACCCGTTGCCAAGGAGTGACTTGGCCCGCGACGGTCGGCACTAGCGCCGCCACCCACCTGGAGACACCATGGCCTTCGTTCAACCCGCCCTGCCCTACGCCAAGAACGCCCTCGCCCCCTATCTGAGCGAAGAGCAAATCGAATTTCACTACGGCAAGCACCACGCCGCATACTTTACCAACTTGAACAACCTGACCGCTGGCAAGCCCGAAGAGGGCAAGTCGCTTGAGGATTTGATCCTCACCGGCAGCGGCGGCGTCTTCAACAACGCGGCCCAGGCCTGGAACCATACCTTCTACTGGCACAGCATGGCCCCCGGCGCTGGCGGCGCACCCACAGGAGCTCTGGCCGCGGCGATCGACCGCGATTTCGGCAGCTTCGACGCCTTCAAAGACACCTTCAGCAAGTCCGCCGTGGGCGTATTCGGCTCCGGCTGGTGCTGGCTGGCCAAGAACGCCGAGGGCAAGCTGGTGATCCACCCGTCGCAGGGCCCCGCCGATCTGCCGCTGAAGCACGGTCTGACTGCGATCCTGACCGTCGATGTGTGGGAGCACGCCTACTACATCGACTACAAGAACCTGCGCGCCAAGTTTGTCGAAGGTTTCTGGGGCGTTGCCAACTGGGACTTCGCCAGCCGCAACTTTGGCGGCTAGGCGTGACCTGTGCCCGGCTGAGCGCGAATCGACTTACTCGCACTGAGCTGTGGCTCACGGTGCTGCCCCTGCTGCTGGCGCCCAGTGCGGCGCTGGCGGCGGGGCATCGTGCCGCGCATAAGGGCTCACAACACAGCGTCAAGTTAACGACATTTCCGCAGAGCGAGCCCGCACCGTCCCCTGCACAGACGGCGCCCAGCGGGGCGCAAGTGGGGGTGGCTGAACCCATCTACGACCCCTCGGGCAAGGCCCTAGCAGCGTGGAACTCAGCCGTGCTGCGGGCCAAGTCGCATAAAGGCCAGGCTCGCGCTGCGTTTTATGGCGCGTCGCACACCGCCGCCGACCTGTGGACGGGCGAGCTGCGGCGCATGTGGCAGACCGAGTTGGGCGAGGCGGGCCACGGTTTTATGTTGCCCTCGAAGTGGAACTTGGGCTACCGCCAGCAAGATCTGGTGGTCGATGCCTCGCCGGGCTGGCAGATCCTGCGGCACAAGCGCGAGATGGGCGCGGCGATCGGCGAATACGGTCTGCTGGGCGTAGCGATGCAGAGCGCCAACCCCAACGACTTCGCAGAGATTCGCACGACGCACGACAACCCGATTGGCCGCAAATTCGATCAACTCGAGGTGTGGCTGCAGCCCCAAGTGGGCGGTGGCAGTCTGCGTGTGGTGATCGATGGCCACGAAACCGTGCTGCAGACTAGCGAAAAGGCCGAGCCGTACGCGACCTTCAAGCTGGCCGACACGCCGCACGTCGTGCGCTTGCAGCCCCTGGGCGATGGGCCGGTGCTCCTTTACGGTGTGGTGGCCGAGCGCAGCGCGCCGGGTATCATCCTAGATCAACTGGGCATTCCGGGGATGCGCGCCGAGATCTTGCTGCATTGGACCGAAGCGCGCTGGGCCGAGCAGTTGCGCCGCCGCAACCCCGACCTGGTGGTGCTGGCCTATGGCACCAACGACGTGACCGAAGACGCTGAGACGATCGACCACTACCTGGCCGATTGGCGCAAGGTGATCGCGATGGTTAAGCGGGCGGCGCCGAACGCAGCGTGTCTGATCGTGGGCCCGACCGACCGCCTGGTCGGCAAGGGCAAGGACCGAAAGTCGGCGCCGCGAACGCCGCAGATCGTGGCCGCGCAAAGGCAGATTGCCAACGAAACTGGCTGTGCGCATTGGGATCCGCAGCGCGCCATGGGTGGCCCGAACGCGATGCTGCTGTGGCAAGATCTGGGTCTGGCGCAGCCCGACGGCGTGCACCTGAACCGTGCCGGTTACAAGCGCATGGCGGAACTCTTCGCCGCCGCCCTGGCAGACCCACGCGCGCCGCCCTAATCTTTTGTACAGAAGCACCTTGACGGAATACCGCCAACGTGTTGTGAGTTGCAGTGGATGGCGGCGCGACCGCTGCCTTCGCCGGCCGGGGGCCCGGACGTTTGACTCCCAACCTCACTGGAGGTCCATAATGGATATCACCGTAGTCCTGAAGCTTTCGCCCGCGAACCGAGTCGAAGCGACCGAGGCGTATGTGCGCCGTCACCTCGAAGCCAAGCTCTCGAAGATCGAGACGCGGTGGGGCAAGCCGATCACGGCGCGACTGGTCGCCGAGGAGCAACCCTCGGGGTTCACGACCACGCTGGCCCTGCTCGGCGAGACCGAAATGGTGGCCAAGGCCTTTGATGGCAAGCTGCCCAAAGCCGTGGACATGTCGGTGAATAAGATGGTGCGCCAGTTCGAGATCGCCGCCGAGATGCGCGAAGGTCGCGAGCGCCAGCGCCGCACCTCGCTGACCAAACAGGCGACTGAGTTCTAGCCAGCGCAAATAGGCTCGATTTTGCCTCCGCGCATGGCACCAGCCGGCTTTTTGCCGTAGCATGGTCCGTGCGCGGGGGCAACGTTCGCCCACCGGGAGTTCAGCGTGGCCGACGCTCCGAAGCAACCCGGATTTCTTAGCCAAATGATTCGCCTTTTTGGGGCGCTACTGTTGCTCTTGCTGGCGGCGGGCTGCACCGATTGGGATGCCAAGGGCGGCTCGACCACCTCTGTGCAGACCACCGGGCCGTCGGGCTATCTGGGCGACGCGAGCGGTCAGGGCGACGGGTCCTTACAGCATTGGGACACTTGGGAGCCGCCACTAGCCGACGCGGTAAGCACCCCCGACGCGGCGACGGCCGACACGGGCCCGGTCTACGACTGGGATGCCCTACCCGCCGATGCGACGCCCGCACTGGCCGATGCCGGCCCGGCCGATGTGCCACAAGTCTATAGTTTTGATGGCAAAGGTGATTTTGTCGGTTGGCCGGATCTGCCACCGCCGCCGCCCGATGTTCAGCCGGATGTGCAGGCCGACGATGCCTTCGATGCCTTCGATGCCTTCGATGGGGCCGAGGATGCCACCGCCGCGGGCGACACGGGCGACACGGGCGACGACGCGAGCGATGGCACAGACCTCGATGCGGTAGAACCTGCCGACGCGGTCACTGCGGACGATGCCCAGATAGTGGACGCAGCACAGCCAGACGGGGTCGTGGACGCAACACAGCCAGACGACACCGCAATCAACGGCGACGCCTACCAACCCGGTGGCGGTTGCCCCGGCGCGTTTGCCTGCCCCTGCAGCCTAGATAGCGACTGCGAAAGCGGAAGTTGCGCCAACTTGGGCGGCGGCACCCTGCAATGCACCGTAGCCTGTGCCAACAGCCAAAGCTGCCCTAGCGGTCTGACTTGCAGCGAAGTGCTCAATGCTTCAGGCGATCCTTGGATGGTGTGCCTGCTGATCACCGCCGACGCCGGCCCGGCCGATACGGTTGACGACGCGGCCGATGCCGTGGGCGACAGCACAACAGACCTGCCTGATGTTGTTGAAGATTCCCTGCCAACGGATGTGGTGAGCGACACGCTGAGCGACGCCGTGGCCGACCTGAGCTCGGAAGACCAGAATGCCGCGGATGCTACGCTGCTTCCCGATGGTGCTGCGGCACCCGATTGGCAAGGCTACGGCGACATCAGCTACCCCGACGGCGCGGACATCTACGGCGGCGCGGTCGGCTCGTGCCTGTCGATGTACATGCTGCAAATCGATACGTGCGGCGACACGCACCCCAGCGCGGCCTGCATCGACGGCGTGGTCGGCGACGGCAGCTTGTACGCCCAGGCCATGTTCCAGCCGCTGCAGCAGTGCGAAAAGGCCGCGTGCATCGACCTATGCGCCACCGCCACCGACAAGACGTGCATGGAGCAGTGCATCACCAAGTACTGCGCGCCGCAATTCTTCGCCTGCACGTCGAACGCCGCCATCGGTGCCAGCTCGTGCAGCGACGCGTGGAAGTGCGCGCAAGACTACCCCGGCAAGTTCTTGACCATCAGCGCCAAATGCTACGCCGCCACCAGCGCGGTGGGCCAGCAGCAATTCTCCAGTGTGATCAGCTGTGTCTCGCAGCCGCAGAGCACCTCGTGCGTTCCCGAGATCGCCACCTGCTTTGGCGCGAATGCGGCCGGCATCGAAAATTGCGGCGCCACCTCGAGCTGCATGGGCGCGTGCAATGGCGACCAGTACTGCTCGTGGTCGTGCCTGGGCAAGGCCTCGCCGCAAGCCGTCGCGCTCGTCGACGCGATGTGGACCTGCTCGCTGCAGAAATGCAAGCCCAAGTGCAACGGCGCCGAGCCCTGCCAGACCGACTGTCTAAAGTCGGACTGCCAACAGCAGCTGGTCAAGTGCCTAGTAAACTAGCAGAGTAACTTAAGATTAGGGCTCAAGCGCGGCCGGCGGCGGACTAGGAATCGCCGAGGCCGGGGCACGCTCAATCTTGGCCGTCTGATTCAGCTTGGTCTCGATCTGACCGCGAACCAACTCGCGCTTGGCCGCTGCGAGCTCTTCTTCAAGCATTATACGCACATCGGCGAGCTGCAGCGCCGCATTGACCCGAACCTCGACCACTTGGATGACCCAGAAGCGATGGTTGGGACCGCGGATCAGCTCGGATGTCTGGCCCGCCTTGAGCCGGGGCAACACTTCGCGCCACTGCGCCGGCGTTTGACCGTACTTGAGGAAGCCCAAGTCCCACGGCCGCGCTTCGCCCAAGTCGGGCGCGCCGGTCAGCTTGACGTAGATGCCGCCGATCGGCTGACCGCGCTGCAGGGCCGCCTGAGCCTCGACCAAGCGCGCTTCATCGCGGCCAAACAGCTGCAACACATGATACTCGGTACGGATTTGCTGTTGCTCGCGGTCCCACAGCGCCTGTACTTCAGCATCGCTGGGGCGGGTCTGGTCGAGCACTTGCCGGCGGAAATACAGGTCGGCTAGCCGCTCGCGCCGTTGACCGCTCCGTTGCACTTCGATCTCGGCTAAGTCCTTCAGCACCGCCGCATCTGCCTGCATACCTTGCCGCACAGCCTGTTGCGCCGCCAGCTCGCGCTGAATTAGTTGCTCAAGCGTCGCGGCCTCTTGCTCGGGCGTCGCCGGCACGTTGTTGCGGGTGCGGTTGCGCAGGGCGAAGCGCACGTCGGCGCGGGTCAAGGCCACGCCGTTGATGATCGCGAGCACATCACCACCTACGCTCGTTGCAGCTGCTGGCAAGTCGGCGGCGGCACAAGGCGGGCACACGGTACCGGCCTCGACCTTGGGGGCAGCAACTAGGGCGGGCGGAGCGGCGCGACTGCAGCCGGCAACCGCCAATGCCAACACAAGAATGGGGAACGAAGTACGCATAATCACCTGCGATTGAGAATGGTGCGCAAAAACGGCAAGGGGCCCGACCACTGCTGCGGCCGGGCCCCTACACCTAGACGAACACGCTAGTTATGGCAAGTGGCGCAGCTCTCCGACTCGTCGCCGCTGAAGGGGTCCAGCGGGGTCGGGTCGTAGGTCTGCGCGGCAAAGTGGGCCTGCGCCGGCGTCGAGTCGTGGCAGCCCCAGCAGGCCAGACGGCCGGGCTTGGTGGCCCAAGTGCCGCTGGTGGTCTTGTCGGTGTGGCACATTTGGCAGTTGCGAACGTCGACGGGCAGCGTGATGTCCCAGTTGCGGCCGGCCTCGGGGTCGCCGTTGCTGTACCACACGGTCTGCAGCGGGAAGTTCATGGCCGCGCCGTTGTGGATGGCGTGCACGCGACGCGAGATCGGGTGCGCACCCTGCCAGCCCTGATTGAACGGCGTATTGCTCAGATCCTTGGGATTCTGCGGCTGGTAATCGTGGCACGAGCCGCACTGGTCGAGCGCCAGGTCGCGCAGGTGCTTGTTGTGGCGCGACGGGTCGACGATCAGGCCATCGCCATCGGCATTCTGGTGACAAGTCTGGCAGTTGCGGGCCACGGGCAGCTCTTCGGTCGCCTGCTTGACGGTAAAGTTGAGGAACGCGACGCTGGGCGTGACGAAGTTGTCGCCGTCGACGCGATAGCGATCGCCAAGCTCGACGCTGACGGTGTAGGTGCCGGCCGGCAAATCGTCGACCGCATCGAGTTGGTAGGTGATCTTGCCCGCGGCGCGGACGACCTTGGGATCGTCGATGGCGCCCACTGCGGTGCGCTTGGCCAAGGCGTTGCTCGCGGTGCTGCTGTTGGTGCCGGCAGCGATCACATTGCCGCCGAACACGGTGGTATTGAGCGCGCTGGCCGCGAACTGGACCGAGAAGACCTTGCCCAAGTTGCGGCTGCGGACGGCGAACTTGCCGGTGGCCTCGTCGATGTAGGCGATGCCGCGGGCCTTGAAGGCGGCGTTGGCATTGAAGGCGGTGGCGAGCTCCGTGGCGGTTACGGCCGACTTGCTGACGTAGGCGGTGGCGCCGATGGCAACGGTGGCGCTGCCCGCGACCAGTTTGTCGCCGCCCGTGGCGTCGTAGGTGACCAGAGACTGGCCGCCGTCGAAGGTAACGGTCAGGCTGGGTGCGGCATCGGCCGACAAGTCCCAAGGGCCCAGGGTGGTCGACAGGATCTTGGCGCGCGCGGCCATGGTCAACGCCGGCGAGCGGAAAGCGCGCGGGCCGTGCACGAAGAACGCCGAGTCGCCGAACTTGCCGTTGCGGGTCTGGCAGGTGGCGGGCGGCAGCGTCGTGGGCGCAGTGCCCGTCCAGCAGCCTTCCGCGGCGCCTTCGATCATGGTGGTGTGGTCGATGGCGGTGCCGGTCTTGGCGTCCTTCAAGATCACCGTAACCAGTGGCGCGTCGCCGGCCTCGTAGTAGCTCTTGCCGCTCTTGGGCGCACTGATCGACAACTCGACGTTGAACTCAGGGGTTAGGCGCGGGTCCTTGGCCGTCCAGTTGTGCGCTTCGACCACGCCCATGCCGTAGCCGCCTTCGTCGTGGCAGATTGTGCACTTGCTGTCGGTGGCCTGTGCGCCGCCCTTGTGATTGACGCCCGTGGTGAAGTCGACGTTGTCGTGGCACGAACCGCAGGCCGCGCGCGACGGGGTCTTCCACGCATCCACGTTTTGGCCGCTGCCGTTGTGGCACTTGGTGCAGTTGGGCAGCTCGGCGGGGAAGCCGGCTTTGTACCAGCTGGTCTTGGCGTTGCCGTAACCCCAGATCGCGTACACGTTGGCGAGCAGGCCGTTGTCTTTGGTCTCGTCGGCAGCGGTGGCGGTGTCGTTCCAGAACTGGCCGTCGGGGCCGGCGATGCTGGCCAGATTGCCGCCCGCGTGGATCTTGTGAATCATCACCTTGGCATCCAGGCTCTGCTTGCTCTGCGCGTCAAAGCTCGACGGGTTGTGGCAGGTCACGCAGTTCTCGACGGTGAGCCGATCGCCGCCGTGGCCCTTGAACTGGGTGCCGTGGCAGGCCTGGCAAGCCGAGGTTTGTACGATGTTGCGCGTGGCCGGCAGCGTGGTGATGCTGGTGTCGGGCACAAAGTCGAAGACGGCGTCGGCGGTGGCGCCGCTGTGGCCGCCAATCATCACACTGACGCGGTGGGTCAGCTTGCGGTCGTAGCCCACGAGTGCGCTGCCGGTCTTGCCGTCGACGGTGGCCTTGGCCAGGTTCGTTACGAATTCGTAGGTGTAGCTGCCATCGTTGTTGTTGGTCAGCAGGCCGGTGGTGGTGCTGCTGCCGCTGGCCTCGCGGTAGGCCTGGATGGCGATGTCGCCGTCTTTGGCCGGCCAGGGGTCCTTCGCCGCGGCCGAGCCCGACACGGTCTCGATGCGGTAGATGTAGTTGACCCACTTGGTAAACGACTCGCCGGCGGTGGCGTCGGGGCCGACCAGTTTGGCGATGTTGGCGCTGACGGCAGCGACGTTGGGCACCGGCTTGCCAACCGCGTCGGCGACCTTGAACTTGACGACCAGCTTACCGGCGTCGTCGGCGGTGGCGGCCGTGATGGTCATCTTGGCGTCGGTCTTGGCGCCGGCGAGGTATTCGCCCGAAGTCTTGAGGTAATCCAAGCCGTGGAAGCTGGTGACGCCGATGCCGCCGCCCGCGCCCCCCGTGGGGCCGACCGGGCCCGTGGGGCCAGTAGAGCCGTCTTTGATGGTCACCGAAGTGCCGTCGCTGCACGTGATGGTCTTGCTGCCGTTGCCGTTGTCTTTGACGGTGCAGCTCGTGCCGTCTTTGCCCGCCGCGCCGGTGTCGCCCGTGGTGCCTGTGGCACCCTGCGGTCCTTGCTCGCCGGTGGTGCCTGTGGCGCCTTGCGGCCCGGCCACACCCTGCTCCCCCTGCACGCCGGTGGCGCCGTCTTTGATGACAATGTTGGTGCCATCGGTGCACGCCACGGTCTTGGTGCCGTCGCCGTTCTCTTTGACCGTGCAGCTATTGCCGTCTTTGCCATTGGTACCGTTGCTGCCATTGCTGCCGCTGCTGCCTGCCGAGCCGTTGCTGCCGTTTTGCACCGTGACTGCCGTGCCGTCGGGGCAGGTGATGGTCTTGGTGCCGTCGCCATTGTCTTTGGCGGTGCAGTCTTTGGCGTCGGTGCCGGTCTTGCCGTCCGAGACCTTGACCTCGGTGGTGCCGCAGGTGATGGTCTTGGTGCCGTCGCCGTTGTCTTTGATGACACAGGCTGCACCGGCAGCGCCCGAAGAGCCTTTTTCGCCCTGAGCGCCTTCGCAGGCCAGGGTCATGCCGCCAAGAGCAAGTAGCAGAAGGGTACGCGAGTTCACCGCGCGCAGAATCCGATCCATAGAACCACCTCGTAGTTGTCGCCCGCCTCGAAAGGTTGGGCAGTGCGGCGTTGGCAGTGCGGCATGGGCAGCACGACGTTGGGCGGGACTGCAAGGCTTGCGGGTACCCGACCACCCCTTGCGCGAAGGATACCTGTGCCCCCGTGCTCTGGACAGAACCGCACGCGCAGGCGATCTGGCAGCATTATGTTAATGTTTTAAACTGTTAGCTCAGAAAGTCACACTACAGGTTGCAATCGCGTGACTGGCATGGCATTTCGGTGACGAAACGGGCACCTAGCGGCCGTGGCGCGCAGATTGAGGCAACGACGCCTGGGTGCTGCGGATCTGCGCCGGCTGGGCCCCCTGCGGCGCACTGCGCACGGTGATCTCGGGGATGGTTAGCGAGCACCACTCGGCCGGGTCGTGCACATGGCGGATCGCCACTACGCCGGGGGCATGGCCGCCCGTCAGCCCTTCGATCCACAGTGTCAGGGTGCGACTACCGCGGAAAGGCACGGCAATGATTTGCATCTTTGCGCTGCCGAGCGACTGCTGGCCATAGATGAGCTGGCCCTTGTAGTCCGACAGCGCGTCTTGGGTCTGACGAATCGCCACCGTGGCCGGCACCGCGATAAGTGCGTAATACTCGAGCGGATCTTTGTCGTTATCGAGCACGACGTGCAGCTCAGACTGTTCGCCCACCGCCAAGCTAGCGTGCTCGACGGTCACCTTGGCGAAGCGCTTTTCGCTGGCGGCGCGCAGGTCTACGACCCCGGGCCTGTCGATGCGCGCCATCGCCCCACGCGGCAGCGCCAGGTCGGCTAGCTGCGAAACCGCAAGCACTTCGCCCATCTTGACGGCCACGGTCTTGCCGCCCATGTTCAGCTTGACGGTGCCCTGCTCGGGCGGCCGCGCCCCCATCAGCAGCAGCAGGTCGATAAAGCGGGGCAGCGCCGCCGGCTGGCTATACACACCGCCCAGCATGGCCGGACCCTGAAGCATTCCAGGCTCTTGCGCTAAAATCATGCCGCGCGCAATCACGCCGAACAGCTTGTCGAAGGTCGGCTTGCCCTTCTCGCCCGCCGCCCACGCCGCCTTGGCCTGGCCCATCAGCCACTGCAGCTTGCCCACCCGCTCAAAGGCGCGCAGAAAGCGGAAGGTATCGAGCGACTTACCTAGCGCTAGCAGGTCACTGCCATCGACCTCGGCCAGCGCCGGACCCAGCTTATCGATGGCAAATTGCTGCACGGCATCATCGGTTACCACCCGGAATAGCACCTTGCCGTCAATCTCGACCTCGACCACCTCGAGTCCGCCCTGCGCCTCGTCGTACCCCGCGACTTCGCTGGCCTTTTCGTGGCGCGCGACAAAGCCCTCGTCAAGATGTTTGGCCAGCGCTTGCAGCCGATTACAGGCATCGGGGGCCTGATTGCATAGCCCGGGCGCGTGCTTAATGGCCCTACGCGCAATCTGCAGGTTGCTCGCCACCCAGGCCGTCCAGCGCTTGCTCGGCGCCATGCCGGTCCATGGGCGCAGCTGCTGGCTGCCGGCGTCGTACAGCGCGTCGAGCTGCGTCATAGCATGGTCAAAACCGCTACTTAGCTGCGTACGGTAACCGTCGTCGCTCAGCAGGTTGCGGTCGATCGCCGCCAAAAGCGTGACCCGGGTCGCCACCTGCGCGGACAGTGCCTCCGCATGCGGGAACCACGACTCCATGGTGGTGACCACATTGGTCACAATCCCGCGCAGCAGCGGGCCTGGCCCAGGATAAACTACAATCTTTTCGCCAGGTTGCACACTAATGCGACCCGCGCCACCCACCTCGAGCCGCGACCACGTCACGGGCTGGCGCGCCACATCGGCCACACTAAGCTGCCGGCGATCGTGCGTCTGCCCCGCCTCGTCGACGAGCGCGAGGTCGATCGTGCCCGGAACCGCTGGCCACGCCACCAGTTGCGTCTGCACGCCCGAGGCCACCGGCCGCTGCACAGGCGCTGCGAAACCCGCGCCCGACAGGTGCAAGAACAAGGGCTTGGCCTGCTGATTGTGCGTCACCACCCGCAGCTCGAGCTCGCCGCCGGCCACAATCGCGCGCGGCGCCTGCACCTCGACCCACGCTTGCCGCGACAGATCGGTCTGCGCTTCGGCCGTGACCCAGGCCTGTTCGCGCACCGGCGTCCAGCGAAAGCCAAGGCGACCAGTCTGCGGCGGCGTCGGCACTTGCACGCGGACCTTGCCCGTCGCGTCGGTGCGCACCACGGCCACAAAGGTGACCTTGATCTCGCCCTGGCGCACCACTTCGCCCCCGTCGTCGTCGTCGCCCGCGCCAGCACCACGGCCAGGGACCGACGGCGGCGGCGCTCCGGCCATTCGCTGCGAGGGCGGTGCCGACATCTTCATTTCCATGGCCTTTTGCGGGGCTGCAGCACCACCGCTGGCATAGCCATAGCCGTGACCGCCGGCGCTGTCTTCTTTCTTACTCCGTATCTCGTCGCGCATCGCACGCTTCTCGGCCTCGCGTTGCGCCTTTTCTTCCTCTTTGCGCTGCCGCTCGAGCTCGACCGGATCGACCCAGCCATCCAAGTGCCGCCCCGCCGCACGCAGACTGTCGCCCACCGCCGAATTGAGCGGCCCCGCGGGATCCTTAGCCGCCACGCGGATATCGTAGGCCTCGAGAATACCCGCCACCGCCAGCGGCTGACCGGCGCGGTCCTGCGCCTGCAGCTCGACCGTAACTTCGCTATTGGGCCGGCTCCTTTCGGGCACGATCACCTTGGCCTGCACATCCGGCGGCGCAAAGGCAAAGGCATACCCCTCGACAAACTTGCCCTTATTCGGCCCACTCTCGGCCGCGCCGCCCAGGCTGACCAGCGCCACCGCACCGCTAACCGGCACCTGCAAGACCGTGCCAGCAGCAATTTTCTTGGCAATCTCAAACGGTTGAGGCATCAGCGTGCCGTCTTTATCGGCCTTCCACACGATCACCCCGGCGTGGTCAAGGTTGTGGCGCACGTGCACGGCCAGCTTGCCGTCTTGGGCTACCAAGCTCTCGACTTCAAACGAGTCTTGCTCAGCCGCCTGCGGCGCGCGCAGGGTCCACAGCGCTCGGCCCGGCAGCTGCTGGGTCCCTTCGTAGGGCGCCAGCGTCACTAGGTGCAGGTAGCGCACGCCCTTGGCCACCGGGATCAGCTCGCGCTCGACATGCCCAGAGCCCTCGAATTGATAGCGCAAACTACCCTGAGGGGTAATCACCTCGATCTGAAATGGACCCGAGTGGCCGCTGATCTGAATGGTGCCGGCCAGCTCGCCGGCGTGCACCTGCATCTTCTGCCGCGGCCCCGCCACCACGCCGTTGCAGCCACTTAGCATACACCTGGGAATCACTTCGACTTCGCCATCGTAGGGCTGATTGTCGACCCGCAGCTGATTCTTAAACGACAGGCCGTTGCCCCAGCGCTGCCCCACACCCGCAGCGTTGCCCAAGAACCAGCCGCCTTTCACTTTTTCGAGCTGGTCGGCGGCGGTCAGGCGCTCAAAGCTATGGGCAAACGACAGCGCGCCCAGCTGGCCCTCGACCACCGAAAACGTAGTCGAAATCTTGATCTTTGTATCCGCCGAGGCCACATCGACGCGGTACTCGCCCAGGTCGAGCTTTTGCGTCTTGCCATCGGACAGCTGCACCACGGCCAAGCCCGTGTCGTCGAGAATCACCTCTTGGTCGCGCGGCGCGGCATCGCGCTTAGCCCAGCTGAGTTTTAGCTTGAGCCCGGCGCGACCGGGCAGAATCAGCCGCGCCCGCACCACTTCGTCGGGCCAGAACTGCGGCTGGTCCATGGTCAGCGAGGCCAGCTTGAGCGCCATGTGCGGCAACAGGTGGCTGGCAACGCCCAGAATGTGGTCACTTTTGTCGATGTGAAACAGCCTAGAATCGCGGGCATCGGGGGCAAGCGTGCCACCATCGCGACCGGGCAGGACCAGCAGCGCCGCCAGCAGCGCGAGCACGCCGGCAAAGGGTAGGCGACCGAGCGGCCGCGTCGAACGAAAGGGGATCAGGGGTGCACGCATGATAACCTCACACAACCGGCAAGACGGAACCTGCAGCTTCGACGAACGAGGCGGCGTGGCGGTCTATTCGCTGGGGCCGCGCGCCTTGTCGGCGGTAACGGCGATGACGCGCTCGACCATGTGGCCGACTTGGCGCTTGCCACCGGCCGCCGGGCGAATACCGTCGAGCTCGGGGCCAAGCGCTCCCTTGCCGGCCGACGCGCGACCAATAGCGCGCATGACCTCGTATGCCTCTGTTCTATCTGCACATTCTTGGCAGGTTAGCACTTGCTTGGCCGGGGCACTGTAGACGAGCTCGCCGTCTTTGTACAAGCGCAGCGAGGTCGGGTCGCGCTGCAGCTCGTCGGCATCGACGCCGCAGACCGTGGCGGCAAATCCTTGGCGAATCTGCAGAACCCACACCGGCATAGCACCCTCCGCCGGCTACGGCTCGAGCGACACGGGCAGACCCGCCGCCGTCCACGCCCGCCAACCGCCATCTAGCGACAAGACTGCGGTGTAGCCCATTTTCTGCAGCGACTCAGCAGCCAGCGCCGAACGAAAACCGCCGCCGCAATAGAGCACAAGGACCTCGTCTTTATTCGGCAAGCGGGCAATCGCATCGCGCTCGATGACCCCGCGGCCCAAATGCTCGGCACCGGGGATATGGCCGGCCTGCCATTCGCGATCTTCGCGCACATCGATCAGCCGCGGCTGCCCAGTTTGCTGCATCACCCGCAGCTGGTCGAGGTCAATCTCGCTAACATTTTGCTTACTTTGCTCGACTATGGCCAAGAACTCGGCGGAATGCTGCACGGTAACTCCAGGCGGCCGCTGCGGGCTGTTCATGCGCGATACGGGCGGCATCAGAAGCGCAGGCCCCACTTGGCGCGATACGAAAACCAGCGCCATGTCAGCCAGGTGGCGATGCCGGCGACGATGAGTGTCAGGATGAACGAGTGGGTCAAGTAGAGGCCGAGACCGCTGCCGGCCCAGCCAAGGACCGCTGTCCAACCCAGGCGCGCCGCCTCAGAACGTTGTTTGGGCAATAACTCTCCCATCTTTCTACCTCCGCGCGGGCTCGTGGTCCGCCGACAACTCGAGTCGATAGTGACCCGCCGGCGTCGTCGCTGGCAAGTGCAGGTGCTGCAAGGCGCTGGCCCAGCATTGGGTCCACAGGGTCGCGGTCGCCGGCTCAAGGAGCTCGGGGAGGGCTGCGATGCGACCTTCTTGGATTTCAAGAGCAAAAACCGCAGCGGTGCGCTCGGTCGTCTTGGCCTGATTCACACAACGCAGCAGCTTGGCATGGGCGCGGTGCACGGCGGCATCGACCTCGGCGGGTGGCGGCTGCAGCTCCGGCGGGTCGGGCGGCGGCGGCGGGTCGGGCACAACGGGCGCAATGGGCAATATCGGCTTAGGCTGCAATGGCTTAGACTGCAGAACTGCGGGCGTCGGCGCGCTGGGCAGCGGCAGGTCACTCTCGGGCGCAAGCTCGCGCAAGACGTTGCGGGCGGTCTCGCGCAGCGGCGGCGGCAGCTCGCCCACCTCTTGCAGCGCCCGTTGCCACACCTCGGCCAGCACCCCGCTGCGGACAAGCACCAGGGTCGCGGTGCCCCAAAACAGCAAGCTCCACAGGCAGCCAAGCCCCTTGCGGGCCGACACCTGCGGCTTGCGCTGCGGCTTGCGCTGCGGCAACCGCTGCGGCTGGGCCCCCGGCGTGGCAGGCGCACGCAGTTCGGCAGCCGTGAGCGGCTTGGCCATCTCTGCGAAATCAATCGGATCGATACCCAGCAACACGGCGCCACAGCCGCTGCAGTTGGTGTGCGCGCGGGGATTGCGCGTTTGGCAGCGCGGACAGACGCGGTCTCCGTGGCGAGCCATCGACACACTCCTGACAGACCTGCGCCAACGCTAGGGCTGGGGCACAAAGTCGTGGGCGCAGCGGACACCAAAGCTGGGATCGCTGGCCCCCTGCGGCGAGTCGGCGCGAAAGAAGACCGCCATGACGCCGACGATGCTCCAAGCCGAGCCGCCGCGCAAGATGCCGGTGCCGTTCGGCTTGGGGCCCTTGGGGTTGACTGCGGCCACATCGTTGTAGGTCGGCAAGAAGTCGTCGCTTACCCACTCGGAGACATTGCCGGCCATGCCGATGGGACCCCACGGGGCGTGCCAGCCAGCGCCCACCGACCACGTGCCGCCCGTGCCACAGCCGACGCCGCTGTCGTTGAAGATCGCGAGCGCGCACGTTGCAGGCCCAATACCCCAAGGATACAGTTGGTTGCCGGCCAAGCACACCCCGCCGGTCGAGACGGTGCAGGTGGGGCCGCGCGCGGCACGCTCCCACTCGTGCTCTGTAGGCAAGCGTTTGCCGATGAATTTGCAGTATTTCGTCGCGGCGTCGCGGTTCAGGCAGTTGACCGGATGGTCCGACTTGCCCGCCATGCTGCTGTTGCAGGCCGGGTCGGTGATAGCGGGGCAACTGCCCGCGGCCACGCACTTGGTGTAATCGCTGACGCGCGCTTCGGTCACGTCGATGAAAAACGGGTCGAGGGTGGCCACGTGGATCGGCCGCGCGCTGTCGGGGCACATCAGGCCCAGGCTGGCGGGGTCACAGCCAAACTCGGCCTTCGCACTGGCGATGTATGTAGACTGCTTCGCTAAAAGCGCGTGTAGGCAGTAGCCGGTGGCGCTGCAGATCATGTTGGCATTGCTCGCATCGCAGCTCGTCCACTCAGGGGCCGGGCCGTGTTGGCAGCCCTTGAGCGGATCGCAACTCTCGAGCGTGCAGTTGTTGCCGTCGCTGCAGTTGAGCGGGGTCTTGCCGGGGCTGCAGCTGCCGGCGGCGCAGATATCGCCGGTAGTGCACGGGTTGCCGTCGTCGCACGCCAGTTGGTTGGGCTCGTAGGCGCAGCCGGTGATCTTAAAGCAGGTGTCGTGGGTGCAGGGGTTGTTGTCGTTGCAGGCGATGAGCTTGCCCTGGCAGCTGGTGGCGCTGACGCAGGCATCGCCGCTCGTGCACACGTTGCCGTCGCTGCACGCGGCGCCCACGCTGGGGCTGTGGGTGCAGCCGCTCAAGGGGTTGCAACTGTCTGTAGTACAAGGCAAGCCGTCGTCGCAACTCACGGCGGTGTGCAGGCACTTGCCGGCCTGAATGGGGTCGCAGGCGTCGCTCGTGCAGGCATTGCTGTCGTTGCAGGGGTCGCCGGTGCCCTTGCACACCCCCGTCTTGTCGCACGCATCGGCTGCCGAGCAGGGGTTGCCATCGTCGCACACTAGGCCCGTTAGTACCGCGTGGCTGCACATGCCGGTGGCGCTGCTGCAACTATCTGTGGTGCATGGATTGTTGTCGTTGCACAGGTTGCTGGGCTGCCCTTTGCAGGCCTTGGCGTCGCAGCCGTCGCCGCTGGTGCACGCATCGCCGTCGTCGCACGGCGCCGCGTTGGCGCTGTGGACGCACTTCACACCACTGTCGCACGCATCGTCGGTACACGGATTGCCGTCGCTGCAGTCAAAAGGCTTGCCGGGCGCGCACTTGCCGGCCTTGCACAAGTCCCATGTCGTGCAGGGGTCGTCGTCGTCGCAGAACCCGCCAGTGGGCGGAAACTGGCAGCCGAGCTTGGCGTCGCACGTATCTTGTGTGCATTCGTTGCCGTCAAAGCACGCGATGGTCTTGCCGCCCACGCACGCCGCAGTGTCGGCTTGGCAGGCGTCGCCCAAGGTGCAAGCGCTGCCGTCGTCGCAAGGCAGGCCGGCCAAGATCTGGTGCACACAGCCCGCCTCGGCCAAGCACATGTCGCTGGTGCACGGATTCCAGTCGTTGCAGTCGATGCCGCCGATGCCGCCGCACACACCCTCTTTGCAAACATCGCCAGTGGTGCACGCATTGCCGTCGCTACACGGGCCCGACTTTAGCGTAAATACGCAGCCTTTTACCGGGTCACAGCTGTCGGCCGTGCACGGGTTGCCGTCGCCGCAAAGGACCGGCGCGCCTTGGCAACTGCCGCTGCTGCAGTGCTTGTCTTGCGCGCAGGCGTTGCTGTCGAGGCACGGCCCGCCGCTCGGACCGGGGTCGTACTGGCAGCCGCTCACCGGGTTGCAGCCGTCGCTTGTGCACGGGTTGTCGTCGGCACAGTTCAGAGGCGAACCTTTGCACCACCCTGAGTTACAGCCGTCGCTCTGGGTGCAGGCGTCGCCGTCGTCGCACTTGGCCTGGGGTGTCGCCAGGTGGGTGCAGGCCAAGTTCTTGTCGCAGTCGTCGCTGGTGCACGGGTTATTATCGTCACAATTCAAGACCTTGCCAAGGCATTGCCCGTCTTTGCACAGGTCGTTCAGGCTGCAGGCGTCGCCATCGCTGCACGGTACCGGGCCCGCGGGCTGGTGCACGCAGCCGCTGGCAAAGTCGCAGCCATCGATGGTGCAGGCGTTGCCGTCGTCGCAGGCCAGCGTGTCGAAGGCCTTGCAACTGCCCTTGTAGCAGGTGTCGTTGAGCGTGCAGGCGCTGCCGTCGTCGCAGGGGCCAGTGGTGGCAGTGTGCTGGCAGCCCAGGCCGACGGCGCAACTGTCTTGCGTGCACGGACTGTTGTCGTTGCAGTCTAGTGAGTTAGCACCCTTGCACGCGCCCGCCACGCAGCTATCGCCGGTGGTGCAGGGGTCGCCGTCTTGGCAGGTGCCGCTGGCGAGCGCAGTGTGCTGGCAGCCCTTGGCGGGTACGCACTTATCGTCGGTACAGGGGTTGGCGTCGTTGCAGCCGGCGGCGTCGCACAAGATCGGCGTCTCGCTCGAACAGCCCAAGGTCACGGCGATCAGCGCCAAAATCACAAGCCAAGCACGCATGCAGCCTCCGCGGCGGACACGCAGGCCCGCTAAGGTTCGACGCAGGCGATCGCCGGGGTTCGATCGCGGTAGGCCGCGAGCTTGGCACAGGCGCTGACGCTTGGGCAAGACCCAGGCGGCGACCCAAAGTTCATGGACGCAGCGGCACAAAGCTGGCATTGCCGTCGCGCCAGACCAAAAGCATTGCCAATTTGCCCGCTTGCATGGTCTGGGCCAAGTCGGTCGGCGTCGTGACTGGCTTGCGGTCGACTTCAAGGATCAAGTCGCCGCGTTGCAGTCCCGCACGGGCCGCGGCGCTGTCGGCCTCGACCTCAGTGATCACCAAGCCATTTAAGTTCGCAGGCAAATCACGCTCGCGCCGCAACGCCGGCGAGATGGGTTCGACCAGCAGCCCAGCCGCGGGCAGGCTAGCCGGAGTCGCCAGGAGCGGCGCACGCGACGGCTCGGGAGCTTCGGCCACCACAGCTTGCAGCTGCACAACCTGGCCGTCGCGCAGCACTTCGACCAGCAGCGTGCTGCCCACCGCGGCCAGAGCAATCGCGTTGCGCATTAGCAAAGGCGAGCCTGTCGCCGAGGGACCGAGCCGCAACAGCACATCGCCACGCCGCAATCCCGCGCGGTCGGCCGGCGAAGCGCGCTGCACATCGGTAATGAGCACACCGGCGCGATCGCCCACCGCAAAGGCCTCGCGCAGCTCGGCGCTCAGGTCCTGCACGCCTACACCCAGCCAACCGCGCACCACACGGCCTTTTTCGAGCAAGTTTTGCATCAGCGGCCGCACCATGTTGGCGGGGATGGCAAAGCCGATACCCACGCTGCCCCCCGAGGCACTGGCGATGGCGGTGGCGATGCCGACCAGCTCTCCGCGCAAATTCACCAGCGCTCCCCCCGAGTTACCAGGGTTAATCGCAGCGTCGGTTTGCACAAAGTCTTCGTAATCGGCGATGTGTACGTTGGCGCGGCCCTTGGCGCTGACGATGCCGTGGCTGACGCTTTGGCCCAAACCGTACGGGCTGCCGATGGCTAACACCACTTCGCCCAAGCGTAATTTGTCGGAGTCGGCGAATTTTAGCGCGTGCAGGCCCTTTAGGTCGCCCTGCAGCCTAAGCACCGCCAGGTCGGACCGGGCATCGCCTCCCACCAATTCCGCCGTCAGATCGCGGCCATCGGCTAGGCGCACGTGAATGAATTGCGCACCATCGATCACATGGTTGCTGGTGACCACAATGCCCTTGTCGTCGACAATGACCCCTGAACCCAGCGAATGGCTTTGTGTTTCGTCGTGATCGCCGCCGCGCAGGCCCCAAAAACGCCGAAAGAGCCGCTCTTCTTGAGTGGGCACCCGCCGCTGAATCCGCGTGGTCGAGATGTTGACCACCGACTGCACCGCCAGCTCGGCCGCATCCGCCATCTCGTTGCTGCCGTGTACATGGCCACTAACTACGCTTGCCGCCTGATGATCTGCCTCGCTGGGCCGGCACGCCGCGCACGCCAAAAGCCACGCCGCGATGGCCACCCAGCGCCAAGTCCAAGAGGTCGCAAGTCGGTGCATGGTTAGGGCTGTTGCGCCGCGAGCTCGCGGATCGCCGCGGCAATGCCGTCGGGTTGCGGAATGCTGTGCTTCTCGTAGCCCCAGGCCAGGCCCACACCCGGCACATCCAGGCCAGCCAGCAGCCGCGGCGGCGCCAAAAGGTCGTAAAAACAGTGATCAACCACCTTGCGCATCACATGCTCGCCAAAGTTCGTCACTTCGGTGTCTTCGTTGACCACCAGCAGTCGCCCTGTCTTCTTCACCGAGGCAAAAACTGCTTGCTCGTCAAATGGATACAGCGTGCGCAGATCGATGACCTCGACGCTCAGCCCCTGCTTGGTCAGGTCGTCGGCCACGTGGGTGCACATGGTCAGCGCCCGGCCGTAACTCACCACCGTCACAGCACTTCCTTGCCGCGCCAGCCGCGCCTTGCCAAACGGCACGCGGTAATCCTCGACCGGCGGCCAGTGCGGCGCCCACCCCGTGCGATCGCCCACCGGCGCGTCGATGGCGTGGTGCAGCGCGCGCTCGTCGGCCGGCTCGCCGGGGATCAGTTCTTCGCCCTTGGCGCGCATCAGCCCCTTGGGCGCCATAAACAGCACCGGATTGGGGTCGGCGATCGCCGAAAGCATCAGGCCGTACGCGTCCTTAGCGTTGCTCGGCATCACCACCGTCCAGCCTTGGATGTGGGTGGCCATGCTCTCAAAACTGTGCGAGTGGTACATCGAGCCGTGGATACCGGCGCCCACCGGCGTCATCACCACCAGCGGCACGTGGTATTCACCGGCGCTCGACCAGTGCGCGTTGCCGCACAGCTTAAGCAAGTCAATGCAATTAAAGATATAATCGCAGAACTGAATCTCGGCCACCGGCTTGCCGCCACCATACGCGATACCCAACGCCATGCCAATCAGGCCGCGCTCGTCGAGCGGAGTATTCCAAGCAGTTTTCAGGCCTTGCGTGCAGGTAAACACACCGCCGAGCGGCGCACCCACGTCTTCGCCAAAAATGTCGGTCACGCCCAGGTGCTCTTCACCGTAGTGGAGCGCCAGCCGGATGGCTTGAGCCATGTTGGCCATGAAAAACCTCGAATCGCTAAGCTAGTTGCCTGCTTGGCCGCGGTAGTACACGTGTTGCAGCACATGGCTCTGGTCGGGCATGGGCTCTTTTTCGACCTGCTGTAGCGCGTCGTGCAGCACATCGTGCCAACGGTCCCATACTGCCTTCAACTCCGCGGCGGTGCTCAGATTTTCTTGGATAAGCCGCGCCTCGTAACGGGGCAGGCAGTCTTCTTCGTCGTGCATGTGGGCGCCCGAACTCGACGAGTGCCCGTAGAGCCGCGAGACATTTGCCTGCAGAATAAAGGGCTTGCGCTCGTGGCGCACGTAGTCCATGGCCTCGGCGATGGCGTGCCAGGCAACGATCGGGTCATTGCCATCGATGCAGACGTTCTTGATGCCAAAACCGTCGCCGCGCTTGTTCAATTCCCTAAAGTTCTGCACAGTTGCCGACGGCGTCGAGATACCCCAGGTATTGTGCGCAATGCAGAACAGCACCGGCAGCTCTTGCCCCGGCCGCGTCGACCAGTTCATGCCACTGTAAAAATCGCCTTCGGCCGTGCCGGCATCGCCGCCCGTCACGATCGAAATCCCCACGCCGCCATGGCGCCGCTGCATCAGCGCCGTGCCGGGCGCCACCGCGTACTGCGTCTCGATCGTGGGCGTGACCGGCACGATGTTCCACGGCTTAATCGCGAAGTGATTCACAAAGTTGCGGCCCTTGCTGTAGGGGTCGGTCAGAGTACCGCGCATCTGCCGCAGGGCATCGATCGGCTCACTGCCCATCGCCAGCACGGTGGGCGAGCTGCGGTAGTGCAAGTGCAGATAATCATAGGCAGGCCCGTGGCCCTTGTGCACCAGCAGGCCCAGCGGTACGCCAAAGGCCTCTTCGCCCGGCGCGCCAATCCAAAAATAGCCGTGTCCAGTCCGCATCATACGGATCTGCATCTCTTCAGTCGTGCGCGCCTTGACCATCAGGTCGTGGATGCGCAGCTTGGTCGCCTCGTCCAGGGTGGGCGGGGTCCAGCGCGTGGCGGTCATGTGGGCTCCGTGGTGCGGCGGCGACTCCGCACGGGGGCGACAACTTTAGCACACCGGCGGCGGCGGCGCACCATCCACGAGCAGCCGCGCACCGAGCAGCGAGCGGGCCAAGTCGACCGTGCGGGCGATGTCCGCGGCGTTGTTCCAATCTTGCAACTCTTTGTGTTTACGAACATTCATCGTCTGTTGCGGCGGCACATACCCCGTCATCAGGTTTACCTGCGCCGGTGCCGGCAGCCGTGCGGCCAGGCCTTGCAACACCGGCGCCGTGCAGCACATTTCGTGCCCCGGCATCAGCAGGTGCCGCACCACCAGCACGGGCAGGTCGCCCACGGGCCGCGTCTGCTGGGCAAGCTGGAACGAACGTTCGATTTGCTGCGCGTAATCCAAGCTGCGCACCCCAGCGAGCCGCTCCGCGCACTGCGGATTGCCAAATTTCAGGTCGATGATCCAGGTCGCCACCAAGCCGTTCAGCAGCGCTGCGGCCGGATCACCTATCAACCCATTGCAATTCCAAACGATTGGCAGGTGCTCGCGGCACTGCGTTAGAGCATGGAGCACCGCCGGCAAGCTCGGCGTCGGATCGCCGCCCACAAACGACACGGTCTTGGCCCCCTGGGCCTTGCGCTTGGCCATACGCGCCGCCAGCCACGCCCCATCTAGCTCAACTGCGCCATATTGCTGGGGATGCGCCACGTTCTGCCACTCGCTGCAAAACAGACACCGCAGCGAACAGCCGCCCAGGTCGACGAGCATGGTCGGGCCGATCGCCGCCTCTTCGCCCAACGACAAAAGCTCTTTGTACACCCAAGCCCGCGCATCTAGGCGACAAAAAGCCCCTTGACGGCCGTGGCTACGATCGACGCCACAGTCGCGCGGACACAGCCGGCACTGCTGCAGCGCCTCTCTGCCCAGCTGCGCGCGCGCGGCGAGGTCCACGTTAGGTCCTATGATGTTTCGGTTTTTCGGCTGCGGGATCATGCTCGTGATCGAGCGCATACTGGGCCTTGTCCGACTTGGCCGCCGCCTCGATCGCTGTCGCAAAGCCCATCTCAGCCAGGTGCAGGGTGCAAGAACTCAGCTCGTTCAAGGCATTGCGCAAGGGCTCGACTTGCCCGGTCGCCACCGCCGCATTCACACTCGCGATCGCCGCTTCGATGTCCACCGCCTCATCCGAGTCTAAGCGCTGACCGGCAGGCCCATGCAACTGGCGCCGCGTGGCCGCAATTACCTGCTCCGCCTCCACCTTTTGGTCGACAAAGCTCCGCTCTTCAACGTCGCGCTCCGCATTGTCAAAGGCCGCCTCGAGCATCGCCTCGACCTCGCTGTCGGTCAGTCCATAACTAGGCTTGACTTCAACCGTTTTCTCGCGGCCCGTGCGCATATCGCGCGCCGTGACGTGCAAGATACCGTTGGCATCGACCAAGAACTGCACGTCGAGCCGAGGCAACCCCGCAGGCATGGGGTCAATAGGGATAATGAAGCGCGCCAAGCTACGGCAATCGCGCACCAATTCACGCTCACCTTGCACAACGTGCACCACCACACCGGTCTGATTGTCGGTCGAGGTGGTGAACTCGTCGCTGGCCGTCGCCGGGATCGACGAGTTGCGCACGATGATCTTGGCCACCGCACCGCCCATAGTCTCGATGCCTAAAGACAGCGGAATCACGTCTAAAAGCAGCTGATCGCGCCGCCCTGTGGTCATGATGTCGGCTTGCACCGCTGCGCCCAGCGCCACCACCTGATCGGGGTCGATCTCCGTGTGTGGCGCGCGGCCAAATAGCTCAGCAACCCGTTGCCGCACCAGGGGAATTCGCGTCGATCCGCCCACCAACACCACTTGATCCAGGTCGCTCGGCTGCAGCCCAGCATCGGCCAGCGCGCGCCGGCACGGCCCGATGGTCCGCTCGACAATTGGGGCGACCAGGGCTTCGAAGTCCGCACGCGTCCAGGTCAATTCGAGCGGTTGAGCCCGCAGCGGCTGCAGATCGACGCTGACGGTCGCAACCTCTTGGCTCGACAGGGCAATCTTCAGCATAATCGCGGCTTTACGCAGACGTTGCAGCAGCTCGGCCTGCCCGGCGGGTTCAAGCCCTGCGCCGCGCAGCGCCGCCACCACCGCACCCACCATCGCTAGGTCGATGTCGTCGCCGCCCAGGTGCGTATCGCCACCCGTCGACAGAACCTCGGTAAGTCCCTCGTGCAGCTGCAGAATCGAGATATCGAATGTGCCGCCGCCCAGATCAAAAACCGCCACCGTGCTGCCCCGACCGTGACTGGGCGGCTGCTTGTCGAGCCCATAAGCCAGCGCCGCCGCGGTCGGCTCGTTGACGATGCGCAGCACCTCTAACCCCGCCAAACGACCGGCATCCTTGGTCGCCTGCCGCTGGGCATCGCCAAAATAGGCGGGCACGGTAATCACGGCCTTGCCGACCGGGCGACCCAGGGCCAACTCGGCACGGCGCTTCAGTTCTTTGAGAATGAACGCGCTCAGCTCCGGCGGCGTATAGCGGCGCTCGCCCACTTGGATGCGCACCGCCCCCGAGCCGGGAGTGGCATGGACCTGATAGGGCAAAAGCACAAGCTCATCAGCCACTTCGGCGGCATCGCGGCCCATCAGGCGCTTGACCGAGTAGATGGTGTGGCGCGGGTCTAACTGCACGCGCAGGTCGGCCGGCACGCCCGTCGCCAGCAATTCGCCTTGCGTATCAAAGGCAATCACCGACGGCACGAGGGGGCCATCCGCGCCACTCAGCACCTGGGGCTGGCCATTGGCGTCGACCCACGCGACGAGGCTGTTGGTGGTGCCCAGGTCGATACCGACCGCCACCTCGCTGTTGACCCGTGCGGCCGGGCCGCCGATGAAGATCGCCATGAGTCTAAAGTCCTTTGAATACTAGGATCTAGGCGCGCTCGGGCACCGTTTTTTCGAGCAATTCTTTGCACCGCGACCGCAGCTTGTCGAGGTAGGTCAGCCGCCCCAGCGACACCCGCAGCTGCCGCCGCGCCGTGGCCTCGCCCGCGGGATCGCCGCCCGCCGCATCCCACAACTCGGCATCTTCGCGCAGGATCTCGCGAATGTCGACGCGATCGCCCTCGAGCTCACCCAGCAGCGACTGCAGCGCGCGGCGGTTCTGTTGCGGCGCCGCCGCCAGTTCGTCAAGGGTCTCGTTGCGCTCGAAACTCAAGGCCAATTCTGCGACCGTGGGCTTGTAGGCCTCGTCCGCCCGCTCGCCCGCCAGCTGGGTGATGTAGTGGCACCGCTTCTCGAAATCCCGCAGCACGCGCCACGAGTCGTTGATCAAAGCCGTGTGTTTCTGCGCCTTTTCGACCATTGCCGCGCCATCGCGCAGGTAGCGGTCGGGGTGAAGTTGGCGAATCAGTGCCTTTACCTTGGCGTCGGTCGCCGTCTCGTCGATGCAGATCTGCGGCTTCAGACCCAACACCTCGAAATGGTTGGGCATCGCCTCGCCAGCACCAGGCCAGCGACCCAAGACCGCACCACCGTGATCACCAAGAACGTAGGGGCGGAGCGTACTTGTCGTCGGAGTCACACTCATCACAATCTCACTCATGGCACGTTCTCCAGCAGAGGGGAGCGCTGGCTCAGTCGGTGCGGCCTAGGGCGGCCAGCAGAGCGTCGACGGGGCGGCAGCGTTGTGGAGGGTGACGGGCGGAAGGCCTCGTCAAGACAGGGGATCGAGACCGGGTTCTACACACTGAACGACGAACCGCAGCCGCAGGCATCCTTGGCGTTCGGATTCTTGAACACGAAACCCTTGCCGTTCAATCCACCTTCGAAGTCCAAAGTGGTGCCGCGCAAGAATACGAGCGACTTGCGGTCGACGAAGATCTTGGGCGAGTCGCCAAACACCGAGTCGCCTAGGCGGGGTTCCTTTTCAAAGTCGAGCACATACGACAGGCCCGAACAGCCGCCGCCGGTGACACCCACGCGCACGCCCGTCAGCTCGACACCCTGTTCGCCCGACACCACCCGCAGGCGCTCGATCGCCTCTCGGGTGATCTGCACTTGCGCGCCGAGCGGAGCGGCCGGGGGCGGAGTGGGCGCGCTGGGCGCTGGCGAGGTCGCGGCCAAAGTTTGACTTTCCATGATTGTACCTACAGTTGCGAGCCCTAGGGCCGCGCCGGGCGCCCGGTATCAGGCGGTTAGTTTGTCTTGCTTGGCCTTGTAATCGGCGAGCGCGGCGCGGATGGCATCTTCGGCCAGCACCGAGCAGTGGATCTTGATCGGCGGCAAATTCAGCTCTTGCACAATGTCGGTATTGCGAATTAGCGCTGCTTCTTCAAGGGTTTTGCCCCGTACCCACTCCGTCGCCAGCGACGACGAGGCGATCGCCGAGCCGCAGCCAAAGGTCTTGAACTTCGCCTCTTCGATCACGCCGCCCGCACCCACGCGGATTTGCAGCTTCATCACGTCGCCGCACTCGGGCGCGCCCACCACGCCGGTGCCCACGCTGGGGTCGTCTTTGGCCAGCGAGCCCACGTTGCGCGGGTTGCTGTAATGGTCGATAACCTTGTCTGAATATGCCATAATCTCAACCTCTTACTAGGTGTTCTTGTCGGTCTAGTGGCCAGTCCAGCTCACCGTGCTCAGGTCGATGCCTTCTTGCACCATCTCCCACAGCGGACTCATATCGCGCAGACGGTTCACCACCTCGACCACGCGGCCAATGGTGTAGTCGATGTCTTCTTCGGTGTTGAACCGGCCGATACCAAAGCGGATCGACGTATGGGCCAGCTCGTCGCCCACGCCCAGCGCTTTCAGCACATAGCTCGGTTCAAGCGACGCCGACGTGCACGCCGATCCCGACGACACCGCGATGTCACTGATTCCCATCAGCAAGCTCTCGCCCTCGACGTACGCGAACGACACGTTCAGGCTGCCCGGCGCCCTGTGCTCCCAGCTGCCGTTCAAGTGAATGTGCTCGAGCTTGGCCTGCAGCCCCTGGTACAGCCGCGTGCGCAGGGCCAGAATCCGCTTGCTTTCGTTGGGCATTTCGCTCTGCGCCAGCGCCGCCGCCTCGCCAAACGCCACGATCATCGGCACGGCCAGCGTACCCGACCGCAGCCCGCGCTCATGGCCACCGCCGTGCAGCAGGGGCTCCAAACGAACGCGCGGAGCCTTGCGCCGCACCCACAGCGCGCCAATCCCCTTGGGGCCGTACATTTTGTGCGCGGTAAAGGCCAGGATATCGATCCCCAACTCCTCGACATTGAGCGGGATTTTACCCACCGCCTGCGCAGCGTCGCAAAAGAACAACACCCCGCGCTCTTTGCAAATCTTGCCGATCTCGGCCAGCGGCTGCACCACGCCGATCTCGTTGTTCACCGCCATCACCGACACCAAGATCGTCTGGTCGGTCATCGCCGCCTTCAGCTCGTCTAGGTCGACCAGGCCGTCAGGCTTTACGCCCAAGAATGTGGTGCGAAAACCCTCGCGTTCTAGCGCATGGTGCGAGTCGAGCACGGCCTTGTGCTCCGTCGCCAGCGTAATCAGGTGGTCGCCCTTGTCGCGGTACATGTGCGCCACGCCCTTGATGGCCAGGTTGTCCGACTCGGTGGCGCCCGAGGTAAACACAATCTCTTTATCCGTAGTTGCGCCGATTAGCGACGCCAGCTGCCGGCGGGCCTTGTCGACCGCCTCTTCGGCAATCCGCCCGAATACGTGGGTCTTCGACGCAGCATTGCCATAGTTTTCGCTAAAGTACGGCAGCATCGCCGCCACTACCCGTGGGTCGCAGCGCGTCGTGGCATGGTTGTCGAGGTACAGCGGCAGTTGCACAGCCATCTTAACTCCTTACATTCGCTACAGATTTGCGAGCGTCATCCGGTCCAGCACGTTCATCATCTCGCGCTGCAGGTTGCCCAGCGGGTGGCGCAGGTCGCAATCGGCAATGCGGTTGCACTCCAAGATACCCTCGCGGCAAGGCGCCAGCTCCGGATCCCCGTCGAGAATACGCACCACTTCGGCCACGGTAATCGACTCAGCGTCGCGGGCGAGCCGGTAACCGCCTGTTTTACCTAGCGTCGCCTGCACCAGCCCCGCCTGTGCCAGGCGCGCCAGCACCTTGGGCGTCAGGTCCACCGGCAAGCCAAAACGACTCGCCAACTCGCGCGCCGACAGCGCATCGCCGGGCCCCAGCGCCCGCAACGCCTTTAGGGCCACCAGGGCATAATCGGATTTGCGCGAGAGGCGAAGCATCTGAACCGTCGGCCGCGTAAAGGCGACCAATCTGGTCCGATATTAGAGTTCCTGGGGAGCGGTGTCAACGAACAACTGACAAACCGCTGACAACTCAGGCATTTCGCGACAAATCAGAAGCCCAAGCCGCCGCCGCCGCAGCTGCCCGTCGTCTTGCCCGCAAAGCAGTCCATGGGGTTGACGCCGCAGGCCAGGCCGCCAAAGCAGCTGGGGCTGGGGGTGCCGCCGCCGCCGCCCATCAGGCCGCCCAAGCAGTCCATGGGGCCGCCGCCCGAGGAGCCACTGCTGCAGCAATCGATGGGCTGCTGCGTCATGATGTCGGTGATGCTGCAGTCGGGGTTGGTGGCGTTCTGGGTGCAGTCGCAGTTGCCCAGCTTGGTCAAGGCGCCCAGGGGCGAGGCGAGCACTTGCTGGCAGGTCGAGTTGACGATCTTCTGCGTGGGCGTGCCGCCGGTGCTGCCGCCGGTGCCGCAGGTGCACGAACCGACCGTGGGCGCAGGGGTTCCGCCGCCGCCCGGTGTAGGCAAGCCGCCCAAGCCGCCGAGGCCGCCGGTCATGTCGCAGTCCGAGCCGGCCGCGGCATTGCAGAAGGCGGTGACGCCGTCGCACTTGCCAGCCTTGTCGTAGCACAGGCCGCTGCCCGCGTCGCAGGCCATGTCAAAGGTGCCGTTGGGGTCGGCGGGGCAGTCGGCGTCGGTTTTGCAGGTGCCGCTTTTGGGGCCAACGCCGCCGCCGGTGGTGCCCGAGCAGCTGTAAGTAGCCGACGAGCAAGTACCTTTGCTTTTGGCGGCGCAGTCCGCGTCGGTGCTGCATTCGACGCAGGTCCAGGTGCCGTTGAGCTGTACGCAGCCGGGGTAGTCGCCGCCGCACACCGAGCACTCGTTGGTCGAGCTGCCGGCCTCGCACAAGTTGCTCTGTAGATTGCACTTGCTGCCGGTGGGGTTGCCGACGCAGTGGGTGTCGTTCAGGCACTCGACGCACTCGCCGGTGGCGGTCTTCTTGATCTTCTTGGTGGGCGCGCCGGGCGGTGGGCAGGCGGCGTTGGTCACGCAAGTATAGGTGGTGACATTGCAAGTGCCGCCCGCGCAGTCGGCGTCTTTGGTGCAGGCGACGCACTGGCCGGCGATGCACTTGTCGGGGCAGTTGGCGCAGGCCGAGGTGCACGAGCTGCCGTAGCAGCAGGTGGTGGCGTTGAAGGCGCAGGCCTTGGTACCCGCGGTGACGAAGGGCACGCAAGTCGAGTTGCCGGGGCAGGTTTGGCCGCTCGAGCAGTCGGGCGCGCAGATCTTGCTGGCGCCGAACTTGACGCAGCGCAGGCCGTTGCCGCACTCCTTGTCTTGCACGCAGGTCGAACACTGGCCCTTGGCGTCTTGGCACGCGGGCGGATTGACTTTGTAATTGCACTGTTGCGTGCTGGGGCAGCCGTCGACGGCGCAGCCTTTGCAGTCGTACGTGGGCAGCACGCAATACTTTTGCGTGGCCGAGGTGGCCTTTTCGCAGCTGTAGCCGGCGGCGCAGTCTTGTACGGCAGCGCACTTCTTGCTGCAGAACGAGCCCGAGAGCAGCGGCACGCAGTCAAAGCCGTCGCCGCAATCGCCAGCTGTTTTGCAGACATGGCAGCTGTTGTCGCTGCTAGGCTGCACGCTGGTGTCGGCAACCGCGGTGTCTTTGCCCACGGTGCTGTCGGTCAGGGTGTCGTTGGTGCTGGTGTCGGTCGTGCTGGTGTCGGTCGGACCCGCGTCGGAGCCGCCGTTCACGTCGGTGGTGCCGGCATCGCCGCCGAAGGCTGCCACGCACTGCTTGTTGCTGCAAACCTTGCCCGAACCGCACGAAATGCCTTTGGCATCGTTGCATTGCTCGACGCATTGCTTGCTGCTGACGTTGCAGTACCCGCCGCTTTCGCTGCAGTCGTCTTGGCTGGCGCACGCACCCAGTACGGTGCCGGCACTAGCCGTAGACTGCGCGTCGGAGCCGCAAGCGCCGAGCAGCAGGGCGGCAACCATCAGGCTACCGCGGAGGAAATTCATGGTCTTACACGAGTTCAGGGCGGGCGTTGGCATGGGATCTCCGAGCAGTCTGGGCCTCTAAGCCGGGGCCGGTATACTGTAGGCAATTTCGCACCCTACCCGCAAGCAAAACCGCACCGGTACGGGCGTGCGACGTGGCGCGTTGTCACCACCTTGTGGCAAGCTGAGCACGCGATGACTACCGAGCCCCAGCAACGACCCACTCCGTTCGTGATCGCGCGGCAGATTCAGCCTGGTGGCGTGCAGAGTTGGCAGCTGCAGCACCCCGAGTGGATGGTCGCGGCCTGGGGTCCGCTATGGCTTGGGCTGCCGATCGCCCGCGCAGAGCAGGGGCTGCGGCGCAGTACCGACGGGCGCGCCGAGGGCGTGTTCGACGGGATTTTGCTAAACGACGAGCAGGTGCAGCAGCGTTGGCAAGCGCGCGGGCACGAGCTGACTCTGGGCGATCACCGGCAGCTGGCGATCGAAGAACTGGGGGCACACGGACCGCGCGGGCTAAGTGACCTGCGTTGGCACGGGGCGGTGGCGATGCTGCACCGGGCACAGGGCGTGGCATTGCTGGCCCGCGATCCGCTGGGTGTGGGCTGGCTTGGTTACCAGCATGATGCGCAACTTGAGCTATTTACTTCGGATCCGCGGCTGGCGTGCGAGGCGGTGCCGGGTGGCCTAGCAGTGCGGCTCGACGCCAAGGGCTGGGCGGCGCAGGCAGTGCGAACGGCGGCGGAGCATGCTCCCTACTTTCGTGATCTTCCTAGCGATTTGCTGAGCGCGGACCTTGAGACGCAGCAGCGCGAGCTCGTCGCCCGACTCCGGGGGGCCGTGCGTGCCTGCCAGCGCGGCTGCGGCGGCTTGACAACCACCGGTCCGTATCGGCACGAAATTAGCACTTCTTTGCTCGGCGCGGGCGATGGCGGGTCAGGGGTCGCGACGGCCTTGGGCCTAGACAGCTTATCGCCGGCGCAGTGGCCCGAGCCCACCGCTGGGCCGCGCAGTGGCTTGTGGCCGAAAATGGACCCGCCCGAGCCGCTGGGTTCGGCCGACGCGGTGGATCGCCGAGCGCGGGCCTGGCGAGCGACGACCCTGGCCGATGTGGAACTGCGGCAAGCCCGCGCCCAGGCTCTGGATCGCGACCAGTGGCTGCTGGCGCCGCACCTGGACCCGGCGGTGCTGGCGTGGCTTGGGGCGCTAGACCGGCAGCGGCGAGCCGCCGTACTGTCTGCAGTCGTGCACGCGACTTGACATGGCGTGCCCTACAGGGTTGGATGCGGCGGGCTTTGCCCCCACCGCCCTGCTCGCAGGCTGCAAGGACCCCCGCCATGACGACCACTGCCCCTGGGACGCTCACCGGCCACTACCCCGCCGACTGGCCCGCGTCAGGCCCAATTGACCTGCAAAAACATGACGGTCCACACGCATCGTCGACCACGGAGTGGTGGTACTTCAACGGCCACTTCGAGACGGTCACCGGTCGCAAACTAAGCCTATTTGCGTCGTTTTTCCGCATCGTCAAGGGCCAAGACCCGCAGACCAAAGAGCTGCAGTACGCCCACTCGGTGACCTGGGCGCTGACGGATGCCTCGGCCGGGCACTATTGGAGCGAGTCGCGGATCGACAAGGACTCTCCGCGCTTGGGCCTGCAAAAGCTCGATCGCGGCGAGGGTACCCAAGACCAGCGCTTGCGGCGGGCGATTCGCGAGCTGCTCGAGCGCGGCCAAGTGCCCTACCCCGATCAAATGTTTAAGGGCGATGTGTATGTCGATACCGGCAAGCTCGACCTCGATTTTGACGGGCAGCGGTTTTGGAAAGACGAGGCCGGCGCCTACCACTTGTTCTTGCGCCACGCGCACTTGGCCCTGGGTGCCGAACTGGTGATTGCGCCGCAGAAAGCGCCCGTGCGTCACGGCCAAGATGGCGTAGTCAAAGGCGTTGCCGGCGAAGACATGTTCTACTACTTCGTGCCGCGCTGCGACGTGACCGGCACCATCTTGCTGCCCGGCGGCGAAGAGCCGCTGACGCAAGGAAGTGGCTGGTATGACCACGAATTTGGTCTGCACCAGGGCATTACGGACGAGAAGAAGAAGGGCCAAGACATCGGCTGGAACTGGGTGGGCCTGCAGCTGAGCGACGGCCGCGAGCTGTCGGCGTACCGCATGGTCGACGAGGATACCGGCGCGATAGTGGGCCAAGGCGCGATTTTAGTAGACGAAAATGGTCAGGGGCAGCGCCTAGACAATGTGCAGCTCGACGGCGATACCCTGTGGACCAGCACGCGCACGTTCCACGACTATCCGACGCACTGGCGCTTGCAAGTGCCTGATGCGCAAATCGATCTGCAGCTGCGAGCGGCGGTCGACGATCAAGAGTTCATCACGGTGATCAGCAAGCCCGCCTTTTGGGAGGGTCGCTGCACGGTCGAGGGCATGATCGGCGGCAAGACCGTGAGCGGCCTAGGCTATGTCGAGCGCAGCGGACAGGGAAATATCAATAATCTCGACGGGTTCTTTGGTGCCGTGGGCAAGCAAGTGCGCAAGTCGGTCGATGCGCTGCTGCCGCACCAGCCCAGCTACGAGCAGACCCGCGACTTGGTGGCGAGCAAAGACCGCGAGCAGAACATGCGCGGCGTCGACATCGAGCAACTGGCGCGGACCATGGTCAAGCCGGTGCGCACCATCGTCGATCGCGGCGGAAAGAGTTGGCGTAGTTACGCGGCCTTGGCCTGCTGTGATGTGGTGGGTGGCGACTCGCGCGAGTTTGTGCAGTGGCTGGCCATGCCCGAGTTGATGCACGTGGGGTCGCTGATCGTCGACGATGTGCAAGACAAAAGCGACATTCGCCGCGGTGGACCGACGGTACACAAGCTTTTCGGCGACGCCATCGCCATCAATGCCGGCACCGCCTGCTACTTCATGGGGCAAAAGCTGCTGGTCGGCAAAAATATGAGTGCGACCACCAAGTTGCGCCTGTACGACCTGTACTTCGAGTCGCTGCGCGCGGGCCACGCCGGCCAGGCCCTTGATCTGGATGGCCTGGACCGCGAGATGCCCAAAGCCGTGGCCGAGGGTGGCGGTGATTGGCTTGAAGAACGTGTACTTGCGGTGCATCGCTTGAAGACCGCGGCCCCCGCGGCATCGCTGGCTCGCATGGGCGCGCTGGTGGGCGGCGGCAGCGAGGCGCAGATCGAAGGCGTGGGGCGGTTTTTCGAGGCGGTGGGCCTGGCCTTCCAGATCATCGACGACGTGCTAAATCTCCGTGGATTTAAGGACAATTTGAAGGATCGCGGCGAGGATATTCGCCACGGCAAGATTACCCTGCCCGTGGCCAAGGGTCTGGCCCGGCTCGAGCGCGACGATCGCGCCTGGCTGTGGCAAGTGGTCGAAAGCCATACCGAAGATCAAGAACAAGTCGAGGCGGCGATCGCCAAGCTTGAGGCGTGCGGTGCGATCCAGGCTTGCGAAGACGAAGCGCAGGCCATGATCGAAGAGGCGTGGCAGGCGCTGGACCCGCTGGTTGAGCCGTCGATGCCCAAGGTGATGCTGCGGGCGTTTGGCTGGTACGTACTCGAGCGCCACTACTAGCCGAAAATGTTCATTACCCGTGCGGACTTGGCCCGCGACTGGCAGCCCGATGCGGAGCACAGCCGCGCCGTGCCGGGGCGCGTGCACCAGGGCTTAGTGCGCGAGTGGGTAGCGGTGGCGGGGCCGGCCCTGCAGCTACAAGTCGAAAATGCGCTAAATACAGAAGGTTGCAGCCTGTTGGCCCGCGATGGCCGAGTGCCTTTCGCCGCATATCTGCGATTGCACGAGCTGATCGCCGAGCTAGACCACCAAAACGACGGAGCTGCCTTTGCCGATCGCTGGTTGCGCGATGTGGCCGCCCAGATCTCGCCCGTGGCACGCCTGCCGCTGAGGGCGCTGGGGCCCAAGCGCGGTCTTCTGCTGCTGCCACGGCTGTGGCCCGAGGTGTGGTGTGCGCCGGCGCCGCAGCTCGAATTCGGCAAAACAAGCTGTATGATCGGCCACTTTACTGGCCTGCCGGTGGACCACCCCACCCTGGCACTGCTGCTGGTGCTGCAATTTGAGCTGGCCATGCAGCTGCTAACCGGCGGACGGGGTAGCGTGCAAGTCTTGGATAGTAAAAAGTTAACCCTGCGGCTCGCGTGGTAACACGATTGTGTCGCGGTATGCTTGCGCGGTGCGATGGCTTCCGGCAGGCTCAAGCTGCACTCGCCGCTGCGGGTGACAGGCCAACTCCATGCGTCGCATTCTGCAACATCGCTGTCTTACCGCATGGTTACTAGGCTGCCTAGCCGTGACACTGAGCGCATGCGCCGCCGACGACGCCCCCACGGCCATCACCAACGCGACGTTCTGGCTGTGGCGCAACTACGACACCGGCACCGACGAGCGCTTGGCCGAGGCCATCGTGGCCCTAAACGGCAGCGTGACCGCAGTCACCGCCGACGAGCCGATGAAGGTGCTGATTGGCAAGCTGAATTCGAGCGACGTCAAGCTTGTGGGCCGCACCGGCGTCGACGCGAGCAAGGCGTTTGGCCTGCTGGTGGTCACCGAGATTGCCTGCAAGATGAGCCAGGTCGAGAAGATCCACACCGCGGCCGAGCAAGATACGCTGCACCCCACCGCGTACAAGGCGTACAAGCGCACGTTTGTGAGCGGCCGCGACGACTTCTTGGCGGGCAAGCTGAAGTTCTTGGACTGGACCACCGATTTAACTAGTGAGTTCGCGACAGAAGCCCTTGCCGGCAGCGCCCGCCACGTGCCCGACTTGGGCAAGACCAAAAGCCCCTACGGCGCCGCGCTGGTGTCGCGCACCTACTTGACCAAGGCCGCCACCGGCACCGAGTGGCCGCAAGACTATCAAATCGAAGCGTATTACGAACGAACCCCCGGCCACATGATCCACATGTTCGCCGTTTGGCGCGAGGCGACGTTCTACGGCTTGTCGACCGCGAGCTCGTCGTGGCTGCAAAACAAGATGATGGGCGGCTTTGTCGATTGGGACGCCGAGGTCGAGAAGGCATGCAAATCTGGAAAATACTAAGTCTTCTTGCTCTCGCCGGTTGCGCGACTACCGCGCCGCTGCAGCTGGGTTCGTCGCCGCCACAGCTCGAACGCCATGCGCGCGCGCCCGATTGGCAGAAGGCGGGGCCCGAGGCAGTGGGGTGGCTGCAAGAGTACCTGCGCGTCGATACCAGCAATCCGCCGGGCAACGAGGCGCGGGCGGTCGATTTCTTGAGCACAATCCTGCAGAAAGAGGGCATTGCCTTTGAGCGCATTGAGCACGCGCCGGGGCGGCAGAGCCTGATTGCGCGGCTGCCGGCGACGGTGACCGAGACGGGCGAGCGCGAAAAACCGCTGTGTTTAGTCGCCCATACCGATGTGGTGACGGCGGAGGCGGCGCAGTGGCCGGCGGGCAAGGGGCCGCAGTCGGGGGCGAGCGACGGTACTTTTGTGTGGGGGCGCGGCGCGCTCGACATGAAAGGCATGGGGATTATTGAACTTTCGACGCTGATACAGCTCAAGCGCCAGGGCGTGCCGCTGCGCCGCGAGGTGGTGTTGCTGGCGGTGGCCGACGAAGAGGTCGACAACCGCGGTATGCGCGAGCTGGTCGAGAAACACTGGGCGAAAATCGGCTGTTCGCAGCTGGTCAACGAAGGTGGCCTGGGGGTAACGGGCGTGCTCGAGCCGGGGCAGACGGTTTACGGCATCTCGGTTGCTGAAAAAGGTTTGCTGTGGCTGCGGGTTACCGCCCATGGCAAGTCGGGGCATGGCTCGACACCGCTGCCGGGGCGGGCGCCGGATCGGCTGCTCGACGCGCTGCAAAAACTGCGCGAGCGCAAGCTGGTGGCCGAAGTCCATCCCAGTGTGTACGGTGCGCTGGCGGCTGCGGGGAAATTGGCTGGCGGTGTCAAGGGTTGGGTGTTACAGCGGCCGTTCTGGGTCGATCATGTGGCCATGGGTGCGCTGATGGACGAGGCGGGCTCGCGGGCGATGCTGGCCAATACCTGCAGTGTCACAGGGTTTTCGGGCATGTTCGAGCCCAATGTGGTGCCCAGCGAGGTCAGCGCCCAGCTGGACTGTCGCCTGTTGCCGGGCAAGGAACCCATTGACTTGCTAACGGAATTGCAAAGTGTGGTGGGCGACGACAAGGTGACGTGGCAGGTGCTGCACCAGGCCAAGGCCACCGAATCGCCGAGTGACGACGCGCTGTTTCGTGCCCTGGCCCGCCGCGCTATCGAAGGGCAGAGTAGCGTGGCGGTGGGGCCGCTGCTGTCGGTGGGCTTTACCGACTCGATGTACGCACGGCAAATCGGCGTGCATGCCTATGGTTTCGTGCCGATCGCCATCGATCGCAGCCTGGCCGAGACGATGCACGGCGTGGGCGAGCGTATCCCGATTACTGAGTTTGTGCGCGGACTTGGCGTGCTGTACCGCGCCGTGGTCGATGTGGTGGCCGCACCGTGATGCACCTGCTGAAAGGGCTTGTGGTGGCGGGCCTGCTGCTGCCATGTGTGGCGCGGACGCAGCCGGCCGATCTGCCGCAACCCACTACGCTTGAACAAGAAGTTAGCCTGCCGGCACGCATCGACGCGCTGGACGTGCAGGGGCTGTGGCGCACCGAGCGCGGCGTAGTCGAGCGCGAGCTGCCGTGGCGGGTAGGCGCGGTCGTCAGTGCCGAGCAATGCCAGGAAGGGCTAGCCAAGCTCTGGAATATGGGGCTGTTTTCGCGGGTATCGTCGGACTTGGTGCGGCGCGGCGGGCAAACGGTGGCGGTGTTGCATGTCGAAGAGCGCTGGACACTGAACCCCCTGATCTCGTTTGCAGTTTTGGTGCAGCGCAACGCCAAGCCGGGCGAGCAGTCGAGCTGGTGGTCGCTGGGCGCGGAAGACACCAATGTGCTGGGGCAGTACTTGGATGTCGCCGCCGCGTATGAGCAATTCAACCAGTTCTCGGGCGGCAAGGCGTGGCTGCACGACCCGCGCTGGCTGGGGCGGCGGCTCGATGCGCTGGTGCAATGGGAGTACCTGGTGCGGCCGCGGGTGGGCTTTGCCGATCGGCGCATGTTGCTACGCTCGGAATTGAGTGGGCTTTTGGACGGCGACCGCGTCAAGATCGGCGCCCGGCTCGATCTGATGCGCGATCACTTCTTTGATGCCGGCGACACGCCGCCCATGCTGCCGCCCGATGGGAAAACGGCCTTGCTCGACCTTGGGTTGCGCATGGGTCGCGTGGATGTGGTGCGGCTGCGACAGGTGGGGCAGTCGCTCGAGGTGCGCAGCGGCGTGGGGTTGAGTGCGCTGAGCGATGCTCCGGGGCAGGTGCACAGCCAGGCGTGGCTGCAGGGCCTGGGCTATTGGGCGCCGGGCGAGCGCTGGAATCTGGCGGCGCGCGTGCAGGGCGGGCATCAAAGCGCCAATACGCCGGCGCACTTGCAGTATTTCTTGGGCGGTCTGTACGAGATTCGCGGGGTGCGCGACAGCTACCTGCGGGCCGATCGCTTTGGTCTCGCGAACTTAGAAGCCCGTTACACAGCCGCCGACTGGACCTGGCTGGCGATCTTGCCGACCGCGTTTGTCGACATGGTGGTGGCCCGCGATGCGGAGCGCGGCTGGACGGGCCTCGTGAGCGCGGGCGGCGGGGTTCGGCTGCTGGTGCCGCGGTTTGTGCGCACGGGTCTGCGCATCGATCTGGCGGCGCCGATGGCGGGGATGCCGTGCACGTCGGCCGGTTTGATGGGCACATGTGTAGGCATGTCGCTTGGGGTGTACCAGTTCTTTTAGCTAGACATATTGAGATAGTGCAACCCACCCTCTGAGCCATTTCGCGCAAACTGGCACCGCGACAGCCGGCAGGGTAGGCTTGTGGTCAGCGCGGCTGCTACGGGCCGCACGCAGCCGCCGATGACCGCTTTGCAGCCACTTTACACGCCCGACCGCGATACCGTGCTCGACCTGGGACCGTGCCAGCTACGCCGGTGGCGCGAGGGCGATCAACCCAGCCTGCTCCGCCATGCCAACGATGCTGAGGTAGCGCGCTGGCTGCGCGACGGTTTTCCGCATCCCTATACCGCCGCGGATGCGGACAGTTGGATCGAGCACGCTGGAGTTGCGCTTGCCGGCAAAGCTTTTGCGATTGATGTGGGCGGCGAGGCGGTGGGCGCGGTGGGGTTGATGCCGGGCGACGACATTTTTGCCCGCGCGGCCGAGGTGGGCTATTGGCTGGGGCGCGCCTATTGGGGCCGTGGACTCGCGCCACTGTCGCTGACGGCACTGTCGCGCTATGCCACAGAACAGCTTGGGTTTCTGCGTTTGTACGCGGGCGTATTCGCCGGCAACGAGCGCTCGGTGCGCGTGCTGCAAAAGGCGGGGTACCAGCTCGAAAGTGTGCGGCAGGCGGCGATCGTCAAGCACGGGACCGTGTATGATGAGGCTACCTGGGTAGTGCTGGCGCAGTCCCATCCCGCGGTACAGGGTCGTAAGCGCTGGTCTAGTAAGGAGTTTCATGTTGGCTAACACCTTGACTCGTTGTGGAGTGCTGCTCGCGGCGGCGTGGCTCATCGGCGGCTGCGGCGCAACGGCCACCCCAGCGGGTGGGACAAAGGCGGGCGGCGACTCCTCGGACGGCACAGGCCAAGTGGTCGATGCTTCTGGCGATAGCCTGAGCGATGGCGTTAGCGACGCCCCAGACGAACACGGGCCCGACACCGTCACCAGCGAACTGGGCGGCACCACGGATGCCAGCGATGCGGCCGGTACCGACGCAGGCGACACGCTTGGCGAGTTGGCGGGCGACGCCACAGCTGCGGTCGACGACGCGGCCGACGGCAATGCCGCCGACGAAGACACGCTAACACTAGGCAATGATGTAACTTTTACTGATGATGTCGGCGAAAGCGACACGGTGGACGCCGCCGACAGCAGCGATGCCGGCTGCCCAGCCAGCGGCTGCCCTTGCCAAGCCGACGGCGACTGCCCCAGCGGCGCGTGCCTAGAGCGCAAGAACGGCAGCCACAGCTGCGGGCAAACGTGCGGCTCGGGCTGCCCCAAGGGCCAAGTCTGCAGCAGCGACGGGCAGTTTTGCATCGAGCCCGACTTGCAGCTCTGCGACCCCTGCGGCAGCGACGCGGACTGCAGTGCGGCCGGCAGCGGCGACGTGTGCATCAAACTGGGCGCCGGCGGCAGCTTTTGCGGCATCGCGTGCGGTCAAGTGAGCAATTGCCCCAGCGGCTACGAGTGCATGCAGGTCAAAAGCA
>CAISBR010000082.1 GCA_903883645.1 uncultured Myxococcales bacterium
ATAGCTTGGCGGAACCGCGGCTTAACTGCGGTGTCCATGACCACATCCACCGGGCGACGCAGCACGCCGGCCAGCAGGTCAGAAACCGCCAAGTATTGGCTAAACGACGGCGTGTCACCAAAGTGCACTAGCACGTCGACGTCACTTTCTGGCCGGCTGTCTCCGCGGGCAACCGAGCCAAAAAGCCGGACGTCCGAGACGCCGAGCGCGCGCAGCTGCGGCAGGGCGCCCGCCAGCACAGCCAGCACCTCCTCGCGAGCAGCTAGGGCAGTCGGGGACATCTCTCCTCACTTCGTCGCCGATCGGCAGTGAATTGCGGTTGGTCTAGAGGGCAAGGCGCGCAAGTCCTTGGCTGCGCTGCTAGGTCTTACTGTGCACTTGGCCTTGGGACTCGTCAAGCGCGGCTCAAGCCCGGCATCAGGACCACACACGCCGCCACCGACGCCAGCACATCAAGCCGCATAGAGCACCTGACCGTGGTTTGCCGCATCCGCCACCGCCGAGCCGGCCAAGCGCTGACCGGCGGCCCATTCGTCGGGCGTCAGAACGAGCAAGTCAAACGGTTTGCGCAATTTGGCTAGAGCTCGGTGCCATACCAGCGTGCGCGGCCCAGCCGCCGGCACAGAGGCAACGACCGCGAGCAGGTCGATATCGCTGCCCGGGGTTGTCTGGCCAGAGGCCTGCGAGCCAAAGAGCACCAGCCGCTGCAGTCCGGGCAGGGCAGTGCAGCTTTGGTCGACAATGGCTTGCATCAGCTCGGGTTGCATGTCTGGGCCCCTACGGTACGGCGCGCTAGTGCTCGCTGCCATGCAGTCTAACGGCGGCAGCACGGTGGGGCAAGCCACAGCCGGCCCTGCAATTTACTTTGGCTTTTTGCCGCAGTCGGCGGTCCAGGATGCGGCCGGTGGCAGCTCAATACGTCCGTCTCTACTACCCACCCCTTGCCCCAACCAGCAACTAGCTTTACCCTCAAAGCCGCGCCATACGTCCGGCGCCAACCACCCCCTGCTGCGAGCTTTCGAACTTTGACGACGTCATCAAAGTTAAAAAGCTCACACCGCCGGCACCACCGACACGCGAGGCCCCATGACCACCGACCTGCAACCCGTTAAAACTAAAAACGACTATGCCGACATCCTTGGCAAGCTCGCCCATTTGTCGCGCGACCTGCTGCTCACCTTCCGTCTTGAAGTCGGCAAGCTCATGCTCGACCAATACTTTGCCGGCAGCGCCCACGCCTACCACGACCAGAACCCCAACAAGGTCGACGGCTTCAACGAATTTGCCAAGACCTGCCAAGACGACCTGGCCGACTTTGGCCTTAGCGCCACCGTCTTGCGCCACTGCATCCTGGCCCGCATCACCTGGGACCTGCTGCCGCCCCCGGTCCGCGACCAGCTCCGCTTCAACCACGTGGTCGCCCTGGCCAGCGTGGGCGAGCCCAACGACCGCGCGCGCTTGGCCTTTGACGCCACCCGCCAGGGCTGGTCGGTCACGCAGCTCAAAGACGCCATCGCGCGCGTCAACGACCACACCTACTACGACACCGACCCGAGCACGCCGGGCACCCAGCCGCCTGAACTTAAGCCCGCGCCCGACAGGGGCTTTCAGCCCGGCCGCCTGGTCACCCAGCTGGTCAAGACCGGCGAGGATCTGCAGGCCTGGCGCTCGGCCTGGGCCACGGTCGATGCCACCAAGCTGCGCGGTCCGCAGCGGCAGCGGGTGGTCGACGCCATTGCGTCGCTCAAGGCCCATATCGAGCAGATGGAAGCCGAGCTTGCGGCGGGCGAAGAGTAGCGGCACGTAGCGAGACGTGTCGCAATGCGACAGGCTGTGTCGGGTAGTGGTTGCCGCGGGTGGTTGGCGGTGATCGCCTAGGTGCAGGAGCCCAGCAGGGAGCGAGACGTCGGCGGAGGCCGACGGCGTCATGATAGCCCGCTAATTCATTGGCCGGGCTCCCTTTAGGTCGACAAATCATTGCCCCGGCATAGCCATATCCCGCCAAGCCCCTGCAATAACCCTATGGAATCCTGCA
>CAISBR010000083.1 GCA_903883645.1 uncultured Myxococcales bacterium
CACCGCCAACGGCGGCTGCAGCGCCAACGGCACGTGCACCAACAGCGTGGGATCGTTCAGCTGTGCCTGCAAGACCGGCTTTACCGGCGACGGCAAGACCTGCACCGACATCAACGAGTGCTTGACGGCCAACGGCGGCTGTGCGGCGACCGCAACCTGCACCAACACCGCTGGCTCGAACACGTGCGCGTGCAATGCGGGCTTCACCGGCGACGGCAAGACCTGCACCGACGTCAACGAGTGCTTGACGGCCAACGGTGGCTGCTCGGCGAACGCCACTTGCACCAACTCGGTCGGCTCGTTCGCTTGCGCGTGCAAGACGGGCTACTCGGGCGACGGCAAGACCTGCACCGACATCAACGAGTGCTTGACGGCCAACGGTGGCTGTGCGGCGACCGCAACCTGCACCAACACCGCTGGCTCGAACACTTGCGCGTGCAATGCGGGCTACACCGGCGACGGCAAGACCTGCACCGACGTCAACGAGTGCTTGACGGCCAACGGTGGCTGCTCGGCGAACGCCACTTGCACCAACTCGGTCGGCTCGTTCACTTGCGCGTGCAAGACGGGCTACTCGGGCGACGGCAAGACCTGCACCGACGTCAACGAGTGCACGCTCGCCGTGACCAAGCAGCCCGATTTCAGCAAAGACCTGAATGGCTGGACCGCCACCAACTCGGCCGTGCCGATCGGCTGGCGCGCCTTGTCGTCGATGCTGTACTACGGCAATGCTGCGGGCAACAGCTTTGACACGCCCGGATCGGCCAACAACGGCTCGGTTATCAGCCCGGCATTCGTGGTGCCCACGGGTACGGGCCACGCGGTCACGTTCCAGCTCAAGAACGATACGGAGACCATCAACCCGACGACGTTCGACATGCTGACGCTGGATGTAGTGGTGGGTAGTAGCGTTACGACTCTGCTCGACAAGTCGAAGATGCCGCAGGGTACCGCGTTTGTCGGCTACAGCGCCTCGCTCGATGCGTTTGCTGGCCAGTCGATTCAGCTGCGCTTTACCTTTGACACCAAGGACCAGCAGTACAACACCACCAGCGGCGTCTGGATCGACAAGCTGACCTTGCCGGCCCTGTGCGATGCGAACGCCGCCTGCGGCAACACCGCCGGCAGCTACACCTGCACCTGCGGCACCGGCTACAGCGGCAGCGGCGTAACCTGCAGCGACGTCAACGAGTGCACCGCCGGCACCAGCAACTGCAGCACCGACGCCACCTGCACCAACACGGTCGGCTCGTTCACCTGCGCTTGCAAGACTGGCTTTACGGGCACCGGCGTCACCTGCACCGACGTAAACGAGTGCACCAACGGCACCAACAACTGCAGCACCAATGGCACGTGCACCAACACCACGGGATCGTTCACTTGTGCGTGCAAGACGGGTTACGCGGGCAACGGCGTCACCTGCACGCTGGCAGCGCTCAGCTTTGGCTACTCTGGCGGCGTGCAGACGTACACGGTACCCGCCGGCGTGACCGGCGTACTTGTCGAAGTGGCGGGCGGTGGCGGCGCCGGCGGCGGCAACGACTGCGGGTCGGGCGGCGGCGGCGGTGCGGGCGGCTTGGTCAAGAGCACCAAAGCGCTTGTGGTCAAGGCTGGCGATCTGCTCACCATCGTGGTGGGCGGCGGCGGCACCCCCGGCGCATCCTGCGTGGCCGGCACAGGCGCGGGCGCGGGCTCGTACCTAGGCGGCGCTACGGGCGGCAATGCCGGCACGGCGGGCTGCTCGGGCGGCGGCGGTGGCGGCGGTGGTTTGTCGGGCGTCTTTATCGGCACGGCCTCGGCGGCGAACGCGGTGGTTGTGGCAGCGGGCGGCGGCGGCGGCGGCGGTTCGGGCTGCGCCAGCGGCGGCAACGCGGGATCGGCAGGCTGCAACTCGGCCAGCCAAGCCTTTGGTTCGGCGACGGCCGGCGGCAGCTTGCCAGGTGCCGACGGTGGTGGCGGTGGCGGCGGCGGCGGCGGCTACAGCAGCGGCACGGGCGGCGCTGGCAATGGCAGCGGCTACGACACAGGTGGCAACGGCGGCGGTGGCGGTGCATGCTTCGCAGCTGCGGCGGTGTCGGGCACCATCACGGTCGGCACGGGCGGTACGGCTGGCGGCGCGACCGGCGCGGGCGGCGCGGGCTACGTCAAGCTGACTCTGCAATAGTTTAGCGGGTTTTGCAGCCCCGCCTGCGCGCCACCGGTTCCTCATTTGGGGGCCGGGCGGCGGGCAGGCGGGGTTCGCGCTTTTTGGGTCAAGTACTGCGGCGGGTCTTAGGTCTGCGGCGTCCACGCCCAGGTCTGGCGCCACAGCTTGGCGGGCGGCGTGGCCGAGCGAAACTGCCAATTCCACGATTGCGTAATCAGCATGCAGGTGACCATGGTCGCCAACTGCACGGGCTGGCGCAGCAGCAGCGGCAAGAAGCGGGCGGCAATGCGCAGACCCGTTGCGGTGCGTAGGGCTCGTTGAATGCGCCGCAGCCACTCTTCAGACGTATAGAAATAGTCGCGCGTGCCATCGACCGCCCGCTCTAAGCTGAAGTGGGGCGATGCGCAGCGCTCGAGTTGCCCGTCTACAGGGTAGAATCCACCGAAACTGCGGGCTAAAAGCGTGTAGTGGAAATTGTCGGACCCGAGGCGCCACTTGAACAGTGGTCGCAAAAGGTCGGCGGCACTCGGCGGGCGGTCAAAGTGCACTGTGGTATTGACGACGCGGCGAATGGCCGACTGCGGGTCAATCAAGCGGTGAAAGATAGCGAACATACGGGCATAGATGGCATCGGCCTGGCCACGACTGGCTTGCTCGGGCTGCACAAAATGCTCGATGGGGCCGTTGGCGACAATGGCGTCGAAGGTGCCGTACAGCGCCGGGTCTATGTCGAAAAAGTCCATCAGGCGCACGTCGAGCCCTTGCTCGTGGCACACGCGCACCTGATCGGGGGTGATGGTGATACCCACGGCCACGGCCCCGCGCTTCTTGATTTGGTGCAGCAGGGTGCCATTGCCGCAGCCCACCTCGAGCACGCGCGCACCGGGGCCGCACTGAATCTGATCGAGCAGGTAGTCGAATTGGTTCTGCTTGGCCTGTTCGTAGGGGGTCGCAGGGTCGTTGTGGTAGATGCCTTCGGTGTAATCGAGCAGGCCCGTGGTCGGAAAGAACTTGTCGAACGCCGAGTAGCACGTAATCACACGCTGTTCGGTGGGAGTCGCCGGTACCAGGGTCACGCTTGCCCCCGCTTCTTCCCGCGTGCTGGTCGCGGGCGCAGTGGCGACTTTGCGCTGTTGCTTGCCGGCACGTCAAGCCGAATGCCATGTGACACAAACATGGCCGGCCGCTAATGCGATTTGCCGAGCCGTGACGAGGCCATGGCCAAAAAGCGCGGCCTCGCGACAGCAGAAGATGCGCTTTGTTAAAAAGTGTTTACTTGGCCGAGAGTTCAGCGTCATTTACCGGCGCCGTGTTGACACGGCATAAGAGGCGCTCATCCGCTTGTGGATGTGGGCTGGAAAAAACGACGGGGCTTGCGCTATGTCGCGCTGCCCGTGCAAGGGGGAGGCTGCCGTACCATGCACCGCACGCAATGGAAAGAGGCGCTACTGCTTGGTATTTCGCTGTTTGTGCTGGTCTCGTGCGCAGAGTTGGCGGTCGGCGTGGCGGCAGAGCGCAAGCCCGCGCCGGTGCTGGCGAAGTCGTCGGCCGTGTCGCTCGCGCCGATTGAGGCAGCTAAAGCTGTGTCGCGCCATGCACCTTACGAAATGGGGGATTGCAAGGCTTGCCATGCCCGCGACGACGCCAAAGACCCCGGCCCTGCGCGCAAGGCCGCGGGCGAAGCTTGTACCTCGTGCCACGAAGAGCTGCCTGTGCTGGCGCAGCGGCCCAACCGAGCGAGCAGGAGTAAGCACCCGGGGCCCAGGTCGGGATGTGGCCAGTGCCACAATCCCCATAACTCGGTGAAGAAGAGCCTGCTGCTCTAGCCGCCCGTGGGCGGGAACGACGTGAGGCGGCCTAGAGTCGCCAGAGCGAGGAAGTTATGAAGCATTTTGATGCCGTGTGTGCGCCGGTGGCTGCGGTGGCTATGGCGTTGGCGTCGCTGGCCCACGCCTCAGAGCCTGTGCCAGCCAGGGACAAGGACCATAAAGTGCAGGTCGAAGCCCGCAAGGCGCCTTCGCTAGCACCCTACAAAGGCGCGGTGACCTCGAGTCACGGCCCCTTCGAGTCGGGCGACTGCAGCCTGTGCCACCAGGGCAAAGATGCCAAGAGTCCGGGGCCGGCCATCACGCCGGTCAACAAGGTGTGCTTTGCCTGCCACGAAGACATGCAAGAGCTCATGACGAAGGGTAGATACAAGCACAAGATTGCCGAAGAGAATTGCACCAACTGCCACAATCCGCACAACTCGCCCAACCACAAGCTGCTGCACGCCCAGGCGCCAGGGCTGTGCACCGACTGCCATGGCAGCGTCAAAAAGGCGATGGCTTCTGCGGTAAAGCACGATGCCGTGACGAGCGGCTCCGGCTGTGCCAACTGCCACTCGCCCCACGCATCCAACGTAGAGCACATGCTGCTGCGGCTGCCCTTTGACCAGTGCATCGGCTGCCACAACAAGGACACGGTGCTCGATTCGGCGGGCAAGCCACTTACCAACTATAAGAAATTGCTAGAAGAAAATCCGGTGCACCACGCGCCCGTGGCGGGCAAAGACTGCTCGAGTTGCCACCAGCCGCACGGGAGCGACAACTTCCGACTGCTGGTGGCGCCCTATCCTGCGCAATTCTACGCGCCGTTTGACGTGGCCAACTACGCGCTGTGCTTTACGTGCCACGACGACAAGATGGTCACAGCCGCCGAGACGACCACCGCCACGCGCTTTCGCGACGGCAATCGCAACTTGCACTACTTGCACGTGAATCAGTCGAGTCGCGGTCGCACCTGCCGCGCTTGCCACGAGGTGCACGCCGCCAAGCAGCAGTTCCAGATCCGCGACGGCGTGCCGTACGGGCCCAAGGGCTGGATGCTAAAAGTAAATTTCAAGGCCAACCCCGATGGCGGCACCTGCGACAAGACCTGCCACACCGCCAAAAGCTACGTAAACACCAGCAAGCGCTGATTGCGAGGCCCGAAATGCGCAGCATGAGCAAGCTTCTTTTATCGGCGTTCATGGTGGTAGCCTGGCATGTGCCCGCGGTGGCGGGCAGCCACACGCCGATCGGACAGGTTATCGAAAACGCTGAAATTCCGAAGGTAGGTGGCGGAACCGTCAAAATTGTGGGCAACACCGCGGTCAACGTGCTGGTGTTCTTTCGGCCCGGTCAAGACCACTCGCAGTCCGCGCTGCGCGACGTGAGCGCGGTCGAAAAAGACTTGCGGAGTCGCTCGCTGCGTTGGGTGGGCGTGGTGTCGGACCGGCACAATGCCGATGCCATCGCCGCCGGGACCAAGGACGCCGACATTCACTTTGCCGTTGGCCTAGATGCTGACGACAAGGTGTATTCGAGCTTGGGCCTGACCCTGATGCCTGAGATTGCACTGGTGGGCAAGGATGGCAAGCTGACGCGGGTGCTGCCATTTTCGAAGGTGAATTTTCGCGAAGCACTGCGGGCCGAGGTGCGGTTCGCGCTCAAAGAGATTACCGAAGCGGAACTGCAAGCGACCGTAAACCCCGAGGCGCTGCCGGCCAAGGCGGAGAACTCGGTGGCCAAGCGGCATGTCAAGATGGCCGAGATGATACTCAACGCCGGCAACGTGGCGAAAGCGCTTGAGTCGGCTAAGGTGGCGGTGCAGCTGGCGCCCGACCTGGCGGCTGCGCACACGGTACTGGGTCTGTGTCTGGCGGCGGGCGGCGATTGCAAGGCGGCTACCGACGCCTTCGATGCGGCGCTCAAGCTCGATAAGGGCGATGCCAAGGCGCTCGAGGGCAAGAAAGCTTGCGCAGCCAAAGCCAAATAGCGTCCGGCGACGCCAAGCAGAAGGTGGGGGACAACATGCGCTTTTGCTGTGACAGCTGCCAAACGTGGTACCAGTCGAGCCGCAGTGCGCCGTGCGGCACCGAGCGTACGGTGGTGGTCAAGTGCAAGAAATGTGGGGCATCTATTGCTGTGGCGGCCGAGGTCGAGGGCGCTGTACCGGTGGCGGCTGCCGAAGGCGACGAGTGGTATTTGCGCGAAGATGGCTGGCAAGAGGTTGAAAATGCGTCGGAATGGCCGGTAGTGATCGATCTCGACGCGGCAGACGAGGTGGATGCCGAAGCGGACGACGACGACTCCGAGCAGGGGCGCTCCGCTACCGAGCGCGTGACCGAGGCGGCCCAGGCTGCCGTGGCGGCTGCGGAGGTGGCGGTACCGGCACAGGTGGTGGCGGCTACCGTGCCAGAGGTGTCGTTGCCCAGCTCGGTTACGGCCAAGACCCCCAATCCTTTCGCAGAGGTTCAGGGTGTAGTGGCACCTACTGGCACTGCGGTTGAGCGACGGCCCATCCATGTGGCGCCGGTGCCAGTTGGGGCGCGACCCCCGCAACCTTTGCGTGCCGCGGCAGCTCGCACGGCTGCCAGGGCGGCCTTGGCGCAACCTGTTCCCGCGCGCGGGTCGAGCGGTGTACGGACTCTGGCTCGCGTGGGCCTTGGGCTTGGGGTCGCAGCGGCGGCGCTAGTGGCAGTAACTGTGGCGCGCGCTCCGCACGAGCTGGCCCAAACCAAACCGGCAGCCGCGGTGATCGTCGCCTCCAGCGCGCCAAGCGCAGCGCCTGCCGCGCCAGCCACTGCCCCGCCACTGCCTGCAGCTACTGTCGTGCCACCCGCGCCCACCTCTGCCGTGGCCGCAGAGCTCGCGCAGCCGCCGGCAGAAAGTCGCCCCGAGTCGGTAGCTAGCCACCCAGCCAAAGAGGGTGCGCACAAGGTCAGCGCCAAGCCGGCCGAAGAACACGCCCCCAAGGTCGCTGAGCTCAAGGCGCCCGAGCCGGTGGTCGAAGCGAAGGAAGCGGCAGGCGCTGGGCTAGAAAGTGACGATATCGAGGCCGGTTTTACCCGCATTCGCGCCGCAGTGAAGATGTGTGCCCGCGCCGAAGAGCGCCGCAATCCCGAAGCGCACCTGGCGACGGCGACGCTGGCGGTTACGGTTGGCCCGGGCGGCGAGGTGGTGAACTTGGCGGTGGCGGGCGCGGCCGCGGACTCCGAGCTGGGGCAGTGCATTCGCGATGCGGTCAAGCGGGTGGCGTTCGCCAAATTCGACGGCAAGCCGCAGACGATTAAGCGCTCGTTCGACATGGGGCGCTAGTGGCGCTTTGCTCGCGGTCGCGGCGGGTGTAGGCTTGCCGCCATGAAGTCCGTCGCGCTAGAAGTGACCGCCCACTGCAACCAAAAATGCGCGTATTGTTATAACGCTTGGCGCGATGATGGCGGCAAAGGCCTGCCCGATGCCACGACCGCTGAGCTGCGGCGGGTACTCGACCTCGTGTTGGCCGACCCCGAGCTCGAGCACGTGACGCTGACGGGCGGCGAGCCGCTACTTCGTAAAGATTTGAAGGAGTTGGTGGGTGTGATCGCGGCGGCGGGGCGGCGGGTGCTGATCATTTCGAATGGCGGGCCGGACCCCGAGCTGGATGTGAGCTGGATGGCGCACAAAAGCGTGGCGGGCATTCAAGTTACGCTGGCGGGGGCTACGGCGGCGGTGCACGACGCGCACTGTGGCACGGGGTCGCAAGTACGCACCACCGCTGCGATTGCTCGGATGCGCGCGGCCGGCGTGCGTGTGCTGGGCTCGTACCTGTGTACGGCGAAAAGCTGGCCGGATGCCCGGCAGGTGCTCGAGCAATTTGCCGCGGCGGGCATCAAACAGGTGGCGTTTAATCGCTTTAATCCTTCGGGGTTTGCGACGAAAAGTGCCGAGGAGCTGCTGCCGACGCGCACTCAGGTCATCGAGGCCCTGCGCGCCGCCGACACAGCTGCGCCGCGATTGGGTCTTAAGGTGCCGTGTACCATGCCGATTCCGCCGTGCGTGGTCGAGCGCAAAGATTTTGCAAACATCCGTTTTGGCGGCTGCTCGGCGGGTACGGCGGTTGGCGAGCCGGCGCTCAATGCCAAGGGCGAGTTGCGGATGTGTACGCTGCAGCACCGCGCCGTGGGCAACCTGTTCCAAGGCGATGGGCCCAATTTCTTGCAACTGCCCGGCGTTACGGCTTTTCGTCGGGCGATCCCGGCCTTTTGCCAAGGCTGCGCGCATCAGGCAACATGCTTAGGTGGTTGCGGAGCGGCGGCCGAGTGGCACACCGGTAGCGCGGCTAGTTTAGACCCGTTTGTGGCGCGACACGTGGAACCGGATTACTTTGGAGCGATGCACCATCGTTCTACTGACTGAAGTTATTTCGAAAATTCTTGGAGGTCCCCCAATGACCCTCGATCCAGATGATCCCCGCCTAGACCCCGATACGCGCGAGATTTTGCGGCGGCGCGCGGCGTTTATTCGCAAGTCGCTGCTGGGCGCGGGCTTGGTGGTTGCGCTGGCCGATTGTGGCGCCCAGTCCTGCCTGTCGAGTACCCAGCCCGCCAATGTGACGGACGCGACCGATGCGTCGGATGCCAGTGGTGCCGAGCTGCAAGTCTGCCTGACGCAAGACATTAGCTATCCGCCCGACGCGACCGACGACACCCCGCAGATCTGCCTGTCGCCTCGCGAACCTGACGCGCTCGACTCGGTCGGCGATGTCAGCGACCCGGGGCCCGATGTGTGCCTGAGCGACGTCGGTTCGCTGCCCGACACTCTGGACGCGGTGGACGATGCCCCGCAAGTGTGCCTAAAGATTGCGCCCGACGCGCTCGACGACACGCTCGAGGATGCCCCGCAGATCTGCCTGTCGCCGCCGGCGCCCGATGTGATCGACGATGTGCCCGATGCGCCGCAGATTTGCCTGTCGCCGCCGGCGCCCGATACCAGTGAACCCGGCTAATTGATGACGCAATCCCCTGTGCGCGTCTTGCTCGCCTCGCCTGGCTGCACGTTTGCCGCAGACGGAACGTTTGGCGTGCCCCACCTGGTATCGCTGGGCTCGTACCTGCGGGCGCATACTGCCGCCGACGTGCAAGTGCTCGATCTGGATTGGGAAGCCCGCCTACAGAAGCCCCAGCCCGAGCAACTGTTCGACCTGCGCTGGGATGTGATCGGGCTGTCGTGTTACAGTTCTTTCGACTATTTAAAGACTTATCACCTGGCTGTGGCGATTCGGCAGCGGCATCCGGGCGTATGCTTGGTGGTCGGCGGCTACCATCCCAGCGCACGGTCCGCCGATTTTACCGGCGAAAACAGCCCCTTTGACCATGTGGTGGTGGGCGAGGGCGAGCGGCCGCTGCTGCGGATCGTGCAGGCGGTGGCGGCGGGGCAGCGGCTGGCCGAGCGGGTGCTGGGGCCCGAGATCGTAAGTAAGCTCGACGACTTACCGCCGCAAGACTGGTCGCTGCTGGCGCGCTATCTGCCGGCGGCGCGGGCGAGCAAGGCGCAAGTCACGTTTTCCCTGAGCCGCGGTTGTCCGTTTCATTGCGCATTTTGTATGGAGTCGGCCAAGCAGAGCCCGGGCTGGCGCGCGTTTTCGCCCGAGCGGGCCGAGCAGGAATTGCTGGCACTGCACGCGGCGATCGACCTGACCGACCGACCTTTGTTCTTTAGTGACCCGCTGTTTGGCCTGCAGCCGGCATGGCGGCGCGAGATGCTGGAGCGTCTGCAAAGGCTGCAGCTGCCGGTGACCAAGTTCTGGGCGCTCAGTCGCGTTGACCTGCTGACCGATCAGGATCTGCAGCAGTTTCATAGCACTAACTTTGGTCTGGGCTTTGGCCTCGAGTCGGGCGACCCGGCGATGCTGGCCATCGTGCACAAAAGCCACGACGCGGGCGACTATCTGCAGCGTTTTGGCGCGGCTATCCAAGTGGCCGGGCGGCTGGGGCTGCCGTGGGGCGCCAATCTGATTGCGGGTCATCCGGGCGAAACGCCCGAGAGTCTGAAGACTTCGGCCCTGTATATCGAACGTTTGTTACAAAATAGCTGGGCGCACACCGGTTTTGTGTCGATTGACCCGTACCGCTTCTATCCTGGCTCGCCGATTGACCTAACTCTGCCTGACTTTGCCAAGCGTTACGGTACCCGAGTGCACTGCCCGCGCTGGTGGGACGGTGCGGACCCGGGCTTTACCGCCGCGTGGGTCGACCCGTCGCGCACGCTGGATTTTCGCACGGGCCACCGGCTGACGCACGCGCTGTTTGGCCCGCTTGTCCGCAAAGCGCAACGCGAATTTGCCTACCGCGGCCCGGCGCAGCAGTGGTTTGCCCGCTCGCTCGACCACCAGGTGCGGCTGTTTGGTGCGCCGAGCCAGCTGCAGACGATTCGCGACTTTCATGTGTGGCGGCGCCTGCTTGGCCACCCGGCGACCGATGCGCGGCACGACCCCGAGGCGGCCCAGCTGCTGCGCGGGCAACGCGCGACGCTGGCCAAGGGGCTGCAAGTCAAGCTGCACGCAAGTGATTCGTTGCGCGAAGCGGTAATGGCGGTGCCGCGCGAGCAGTTCGTCGCCGCCGAATACCTGCCATGGGCGGGACTGGACCGGGCGCTGCCGCTGCTGGCCGACAACTCGGCGACGCTGTCGGCGCCCCATGCGTATATGCTCAATTATACACTGCTTAATCTGAGCTTGGGCGATCGGCTGCTCGAGCTGGGCAGTGGCACGGGCTATGGAGCGGCCCTGGCGGCACGTGTGGTGGGCGTGGCGGGCCAAGTGCGCACCGTAGAAGCGGAACCGCGGCTGGTGGCGGCGGCGCGGCGCAAGCTGGCCAACTTGCCCAACGTGCAGGTGCTGCAGGCCGAAGCGGACTTTGCCCAGCTGGCCCAAGGCTGTAATAAGGTGTTGTTTACCTTCGCAATTGCCGAGTCGCCGCACGACTTGCTGGCCGCGCTGCCAGTGGGGGCCGTGGTCGTGGCGCCGCTGGGGCAGACGGACCAGACGGACCAGACGGATCAGGTGCTAACCCGCTGGCAACGCGACGAAAATGGCTGGCACGCGAGCGAGCATGGGCCGGTGCGTTACGTGGCGGATCGCAGTGCTGCGGCGACGTCTGCTTGCAGATCAGCCAGTTCAGAGGCATCTGACCCGGGTAGCAATGCCCCGGAACCGACCCAAGCGACTGCAGCGGTTCCCTGAGCGGCCGGCACACGTCGCAGCACCCAAGCGAGCCAATCCTGTTGTGCCGAGCCAAGTTCAGGCACCTGCAGCAAGCGCGCCCCCAGCGTCAGAGCCAACCGCTCGACCTGCTGATGGGCGGTGTGGCCCGGCTGACCTGCCCGCGGATCGGCCCCTGAGGCATCGCGCCGGTTCAGAACGTGCAGCAGCACCAGTTCATGCCAGCCCTGCAGAAGCGGCGCAAACCTGGGCACTTGCAGCTCGTCACTTGCCATGCCAACGGCGATCTGCGGCCGACCCTGACCGCGCAGCAGGCGGCCGTGGTGGCGCAGCGGGTGGCTCGCCAGCCAGTCGACCTGGGCCACTGCCGGAAACTGCCCGGCCAGCATCATAAGATCCTCTTCGAGTTCATGGGGTTGCTGCCCGTACTGATCGCGCAACTCGAGATAACCGGCGCGCAGCTCGCCCCACAGACCGGCGCGAAACACCTCAATGAGCTCGAGGGGCAGGTGGCGCTGCAGGGCGACCGCCAGCTGCTGATGCTGTGGATCCGTGTATTTTACTTGAGCAAACGGCAGGCTGGCCTGCTCGGCAAATTCGTCGACGCTGGTATGCAGCTGCGGTAGGGCGTGCAAGAAGTGTCCGCGCGGCGCGGTGGCAAGCCAGGCGGCCAAGGTCGGCGCATCGGCGGGCAGAGTGCGCGGTTCGGGTCGCAAGTGCTTGTTAGTCCAGGCAATATAGCGCTCGTCGTACAGGCTAGCGGCGTCGCCGGGCGGCAGCGGCAGCAGAGCGAGCCCGTGCCAGCACAGGTCTAGCCAAGCCGAGTCGCGCACCACCAAGCCCATGTCGCGACCCTCCAGAACCATGCACCATCGTTCTACTGCCCGAATTTACAGCGTAATGGCGTATAGGGTAAAACCGCCCGTCACCACCTCGAGCCGCACCGCCACCAGCCCGGCCGGCACGCTAACGGGCAGCGCGGTACTGTCGTACAGGTGGGCGGTCCCCGCCAGCGCCGCCAGCGTCACCTCACCTTGCTTCACATCGTTAATCCATACCGCGAGTTTCGTAGTGCCCGACGCATAGCCGCGGACCTTGAGCGTGCCCTGGTACGCCGCGCTGGTATGGCCAGGATAAGCCAAAAAATTCCCAAGGTTGAACCCCGCTGCGCACGGCAGCCCATCGATGGTGTAATCGTAGCCGTAACCCGAGCGGATGCTAATCGGCAGACTGCGCGCCACCAGCGAGCCGGGCAGGGCACCGCCCAGCGTTATGGGCGCGCGCGGCGTGGCTTGGATGGCCGTAAGTGCCTTCAATTTAGGCGTATTCGGGTTACTGATATCGGGCGTAAACTCCCACTCCGACGGCCCGCGCAGGTTGTAATACACCAGCAAATCGCCACCTTGCTGCGACCAGGCCGCGTGGGTGGCCTCGAGCAAGGTTTGCATCCGCGGATCGGCGTTCAGGGTGCGGTTGTCGCCCGCGCTGTACGACAGGCCCATACCGCCCTCGTAGGCCACGTGCTTGACCCCCGCGTTGGCCGCCCACAGGCCGTCGACGCCAAAGCTTTTGAGTGCGCCGGTGTCGGGGTAGTTCCCCGGCGCAAAGAACGTGTCGGGCAGGGCGCTAATCGCTGAATTCACACCGTAATAGCCCGATCCGCCCGCCGCATAGAGCACATCGCGCACCGCCCGAGGGCTGGCCAGACTTGCTAAGTAGGGCTGCAGCCAAGTCAGCGCCGCGCCTAGAGTATTTTGGGCATTGCCCGCCTGGGTCATCAGTACCGGCCGCACCCGCGTCAGCATCGCCGCGTCGCCAAAGACCGCGCGAAACACGTCGCTAATCTGCGTAATTCGCCACGCCGGGTAGCGCCACACCCCGGTCCAGATACTGTCGGGCGGCGGATTCATCACCGGGTGATCGGGTGCCATGTGCCCCACAATGGCCTTGATCATGTGGATGGCTGGAAAGCCCCCGCCGCTGTTCCAGTTTTCGTTCGAGTACTCAAGATACAGGCGCAGCGCCGGGTCGAGCGGCTTGAACACCGGCTTGGCCTGCGAGGTGGTGTAGGGACTCGCGCCATCGGTGCCAAAACGCAGTGCCAACGCCAGGTTCTGCACGTACTCGTCGTCGGCCACGGGCGGCACGTTGATCCAGCAGTCGACCATCAGCTTGTTGCACAGGGCGATCTCGTACTCGATCGACACGCCCAATTCACCCGTATAAACGGTGCCATCTGGGGCCGTGTAGGGCGGCGCGACCAGGCCGTCTTGGGTGGCGTGCGCCGGCGTCACCCGGTCGGCCCAGTGTTGAATGATGTGGCTGCTGCCGCCGTGCCACTCCATCATGCGCACCACCCGGGCTTTGCTCAGGGCCGTCAAGAAAGGTGTGGTAAAGATTGCGGAACCGTCAGTGGGGTAGCCGGGCCGGTACAGGCGCGCGTTGGTAAAACCGGTGTTCAGCGCGCTGGCGGCGGTGCGGCGCGTGTTCAAGAACTGCAGGCCCACGCTGCCGTTTTGCGTCATGGCGAAGCTGACTTGCGCGGTCGTGGTGTTGCTCGCCGCGTCGTAGACTTGGCCCGTGACCGTGCCGGGGCACCACATGGTCGCCACCTTGGCTTGTCCATTAAAAACTAGCGTATACGTGCCATTGAAATCGGCTGGATTGCCCGAGAAATTGACGGTCGAGGCGTCGGCGGTGGGCCAGCCCAGGGCGTCGGTGCCGGCGATGGGGTTGTTCCAGACCTTGCCGTCTTGCCACGGCCGCGACTCTTTGAAGACGTCGACAAAGGTGAACGACCCGTCCCAATCCGTGTTGAACCATAGGTTTAGTCCCACTTGATTGGCGGTGGGGTCTTCGGGCGGCGGTACGGGCGCGGCGTCGGCAGCGGGGGTGGCTTGTACGCTGCTCGACGGTTGGCTTTGGCCCACGTCGCTAATGGCCAGGATGCGGTAGAAGTAGCTGCTTCCGTTGCTTAAGCCCACATCGACCCGCCGGGCCGCCATGGTGGTGGCGACCGCGCTGAACGGGCCACTGGCACTGCTGGCGCGCTGGACGACGTAGCTGCTGGCGCCGATGCAAGGGGTCCAAAACAGCGCGACTTGGCTGCTGGCGGCGACGGCGACCAGGCCTTTGGGCGTGGCCAGTGGCATGGCGGCGACAGGGCTGGTAAAGGCGCTTGCGCCCACTAGATTTTCGCCGGCGACGGCGTAGTACAGGTGGTCGCCGTTGGGCAAGCCGCTGTCGACCCAGGTGGTGGTGGCGGCGGCGCCCAAGTCGAGCCACGGTCCGCTCGGGCTGCTGGCGCGGCGTACCCGGCTGGTTACGGTGCGCAGTCCGGGTTTCCAGCTGAGAGTAACTTGCGAATCGCTTGACGCGGCGCTGAGTTCGCTGGGCAGGCCGGGTACTGCCATGGGGGTGGCGCTGGCTACGGGGCTGGGGTCGCTGGTGCCGGCGCTGCTGTGGGCGCGCACGCGGTAGAAGTAGGTGGTGTCGTTGCTGACGGTGCCGTCGACAAAGAGTGCACCCGTGGTGCTGCCTTGCGCGAGCCACGGGCCGCTGGCGCTGAGCGACCGCTCGACCGTCCAGATCACGTCGCCAGCCAAGGGTAGCCACTGCAAACTGACGCTGCCGTCGCCAGGCTTGGCTTGTAAGCCCTTGGGTGCGCTGCATAAGATCGGGTCCAAGCAGTTGGGGTTGCTGCAGCTTTTGCCGTCGCCCAGCCAGCCGCTGGGGCAGGTGCAGGTAAACGACCCAGGGGTATTGCTGCAAGTCGCCTTGGGGTCGCAACCGGGGTTGTTTACAGCACATTCATCGATGTCGCCGCAGGTAAAGCCGTCGCCGACAAAGCCCGGCTCGCACACGCACGTGGGGCTCGTCGCGCCCGGTGCGCACACGCCGTGGCTGCCGCAGCCGATGGGGCCTGCGCAGCTGCCGCCGCTGCACACGTCGCCGGCGGTGCAGCCGTTGTTATCGTTGCAGGGTGCGGAGTTAGCAGTGATAGTGCAGCCGACAAGGGCATCGCAGCCATCGTCGGTGCACGGGTTGCCGTCGCTGCATAGCACCGCTTTGCCCGGCAGGCACGCGCCGCCGCTGCACTGGTCGCCCACGCTGCACACCGAGCCGTCGCTGCAGGGCATGCTGCCGACCAAGTGGTTGCAACCCTGCTTGTAGTCGCACGAATCGGCGGTGCACGCGTTGCCGTCGTCGCAGCTGGGCGCGGGGCCGGGCACGCAGACGTTCGCCGCGCACGCGTCGCTTAAGGTGCAGGCATTGTTGTCGCTGCAGGTGGCGGCGTTGGGCAAGTGTGCGCAGCCACTCAGCTTGTCGCAGTCGTCGTCGCTGCAGGGGTTGCCGTCGTCGCAGCCCACCGCCTTGCCGGGCGCGCACTGGCCGCCTTGGCACAGGTCGCCCAGCGTGCACACCGAGCCGTCGTCGCAGCCGCCACCGTCGACCGCCATCGCGGTGCAGCCGTTCGACAGGTCGCAACTATCTGCCGTGCAAGGGTTCTTGTCGTCGCAGACCACGCCGTCGTCGGTTAGGCCGTTGCAGTCGTCGTCTTGGCCGTTGCAGGTCTCGCCGGTGGGCACCTGCGCGCTGCACGCCGACAAGCCGCTGGGGCCGCAGCTGCGAATGCCCATGCAACTGCCCTTGCTGCAAGTGGTTTGTAGCTGTTGCGCGACGGACGCCTCGCTGCACGGGCACTCGCTGCCGCCGCTTGGCACGCATTGCTTAGCCGCCTTGCCGGCGAGCGTCCAGGTGTCTTGGCACGCGTAATTACTTGGACAATCGCTATCTTGGCCACAGCTCGCGCCGCAGAACCCGCCCGTGGCGGCCGTGCCGACGCAGCGTGCCGCCGCATCAAAGCCAGTACACGCGCCATCCGTCGTGCAAGGTGAGCAAATTAGTGTCCACTTATCGGCCGCAGTGTCGCCCTGGCTATCCGCCACGTCGTCGGCAATTTCAGCTGCAATTTCAGCTGCAATTTCAACACTTGCCAGGTCACCCCCAATCAGGTCGTCCGCTGTCAGGTCGTCCGCTGTCAGGTCGTCCGCGTCGACAACAGTGTCGCCGGCTGCGTCACTTTCTGTTGCCAGGTCAGCGGCATCTGCCCCGTCGCCTCCATCTGGCTCCGCAGCATCACTTGGCACGACCTCGGCCGGGGGCGCATCCGGCAGGTCCGCAACACTCAGTTCTAGTGTATTTTCATCAGCTTCGTAGGCATCGGCTACAGCCACTTCGATGGCCGTGCTGTCGGCGCCCGCATCGCTCGCGGCGTCGCCCACCACCGTGCCCGCTGTGTCGTCGGGCGAGCTACAGGCCCCAGCGTCGAGTGCCAGGGCAGCCAGCGCCGCAATAATCCATAATTTAAGCAGAAGCTGCGTCTCTCGAACGGCCATGAACGCCACGGATACCCCTTGCTGATGCGCCGCGCCCGCCAACTCGCCTACGCCATTAGCGTCACCGGCGGCGGCTCGACCTCGACCAAGTGCTCAAAATCGTGCTTGAACTGCTCTAGACTCACCTGCGCCGTCGCGGCAAAATTGGCCAGCGCGTGCGGGTCTTCAAAATCGTCGCGGCGCAGGCGGATCATGTAACGCCTTGCAATCTTGTAGCGATCCGAGTTGATGTCGACCATGCGCACCTTGGTCTTGCCCGTCTTGGGGTCCATCATCGACGTCAGCGGCAGGGCCTCAAAAACATCTTGCTGCATCGTGACCATAATGCCCGAACCGCCTTCATCCAAGTACTTCGCGGCGCAGTAGCCCAGGTCGCGCGTGTACTCCATATCGAACGGAATCGGGTCGGCGCAACGCAGCTCGTAGCCGATGTTCTTGGCCACAATCATGCTCTTTAGCCCATATTTCTTCAGCCCGAGCACCACCTGCGCCTTTAGGATTTCGCCAAAATCGATCTCGGCAATGCGCAAATTGTCGTGGGCGTCGCGCTCGGCGTGCCCGGCAATTGTCGCTAGATCTTCAGGACTCATGCCCTCGACCAGCCCTTCGGCCAAGATCGCCACCCCGTCGGGTCGGCCATCGGCCAGGCGCTTGATAATCGCCCCCACCAGCGTATCCACCACGCGCTTGAGGGTCACATGCGTGCCAAATTCTTCGGGAATCAGCGTCAGCGTCGCCCCCGCCGCCTTGCCGATACCCAGCGCCAAGTGGCCGGCCTTGCGCCCCATCGCCACACAAAAGTACCAGCGCGAGGTGGTCTTGGCGTCGACCATCAGATTTTTCACCATCTCTACGCCGATGTGCCGCGCGGTCTGGTAGCCGAAAGTACACATGTTCTTGGGCAGATCCAGGTCGTTGTCGATCGTTTTCGGCACGTGCACCACGCGGATGCGGCCCTTGCTGTGCTCTTGCAGCCGGTGCGCCGAGTAGGCCGTGTCGTCGCCGCCGATGGTAATCAACTTATCGATATTCAAACGTAAAAGGCTGATTACGGCGTTCTCGAGATAGTGCTCACTTTTGGTGGGGTTGGCCCGGGCGATGCCGATAAACGAGCCGCCGCGAAAGTGGATGCGGCTGACCGTGTCGATGGTGAGCGGCGTGGTGTGGTCGATGTTGCCTTCCATGATCCACTTGAAACCGTCGCGAATTCCAACGACTTCGCATCCCGACAAGATGCCGCGGATGGTGGCGGCGCCAATCACGCTGTTGATGCCGGGGGCCGGGCCGCCGCTGACGAGGATGCCTAAGCGCTTGATACTCTGTGTCATTTTGATCCTTGCCGTCGCCGGGTTGACGCGGATTATGGCGAAACACTACTCCGAGCGTCGGATGGCGACAAGCCAGATGGCGAGCGCCCTAGAAACTGCCCACCAGCATCAGACCGTTGCTTTGGGGAATGACTTGAACATTCAGCTCTTTATCGGGCAACGGCATCAATAGTGCCATGAGCAAGCCACCGGTGAGCGCACCGCCCGCCGCACCCCACAGCATCGGCCCGTCGTCGCGCTTGACCACCGTCGCCGCCGCGCCGAAACCCGCCCCCAGGGCCATGCCCACCGCCGCAGCCACATCGATGGCGGCAATCCGCAGGCGCGGCAAGGGCTTGCTATCCCAAGCGGCCAGGCCAAGCAAGAAGCCCAGGTCTGCCGCGCCCATCGCCCAGGGCCCGTTGCCGGTCCGCCCCGCCGCATTGCGAGCCAGTGTGACCACCACCATCGACCACAGCGCCGCCGAATTCGCCATAGCAATCCGCGCATTATGGGGGTGCCAGAGCTGCCCCGACACCACGCCCAGGCCCGTGCCGAGCAGCTGCCAAGCCATCAGCTTGGTCTCCACCTCGCTCCTGTCGTCGTAGGTGAGGGCCGCCGCGTTGAGCATGCCCATCCAGGTGCCCGAATTGATGAGCATCGCCTGGTGCGGTCGCAAGTGCAGCCCGCCAAGTACGCCCAGCCCGCCGCCGATCGCCACGCCGCCCAGGATGTAGCCGTTGCTGTCCCTACGGCACCGGTGCCATTCGCAGTACTCGGCGGCCAAGGTCATGCCGTTGATGCTTTGGAAAATACCGAGTTCTACCGCAGCAGCGCCTTCCCAGGTGCTCTCGTCGTGGGCGACTTGCGCCTGCGCCGTGCTCGCGGCCAACAGGATACAAGTAACCGTAATAACGCGCAGAAGCCGGCCTACCATAGCCACCCCAGGTTCATGGCGGCGAACATGGCGCCCGAGGTGCCGTTCTGCAAGTCGCGCACATCGCCGCAGCAGCTGGTGTCCGTGCGGATCCAACGCCACCTGCCGCCCACTTGACTCTCGACGAAGATGCCCCCCAGCTCGGCGGTCAGGCGGAAGGCTAGGAAAGCCCCGACCGATGCCGCGTGGCTGGTGCCGAGGATGTGTTCAAATTCGCTGGTAGAGTCGCTGCCTTTGTGCTCGTAGCGCAGCTCGCCGCCAAGTAGCACGCCATTGCGGGTGTCGCCAATTCCGACCCGCATCGCCTGGACGCCGGCGCCCACCACGGTGTGACTCTGCTCGTACGGGTCGGAGGTGCTCTGGTGGCCGCCGGCCAGCAAAATGGCGAGTACGCGCGTGGGGTCGCGCCACTCGCCGCGCACTTCGACCACATCGGCCAAGATGCGCAGCGGGGCCAGCGAGGCGCCCCAGCCGGTCTCGGCCGTCTTGCCTAGCGCCCACGCCGGTGCCGGTAGGGTTAGAAGTAGGCTTGCTGCAATAAGAAGTTGGTAAAATTTAGGCACGCCGCCGCCGGAGTGCTACCACGGTGCCAACCATGGCCAGCAGGCCCAGCCACGCGCCAAACCAGCGATTGCGACCGGTGCCACAGCCGCCCGGGTCCGCTGCCGCTTGGGCCGCCGCCGACTTAAAGTGCACGGGTGGGTCGCTGGCGGGCAATTTTACCCGTGTATCTGCGGCCTTAAGCGTAAAACCGTCGGGTAGCGACTTGGTGCCCGGCTGGGCGCCCGCGATGGCGGTGTCGACCAGGGCAATTTGATCGGGCGCGACCGGCTGCGCGGCGACATTTTCGTCAAGCAATTCAACAATTGACGCCGCGGGCATGGCCTTAAAGCGCGCATCGGTGGCCGAGGTAAACGTGCTGCCACAGAACGAGCAAGCGGGCGGCGTGCCGGTTACCAAGTAACTGCGGTCGATGCCTGCGATTTTTAGGCGGGTGGTGTCGGCGTTGTCGTCGCCTTGCGAGCAGACCCCGGTAACGGTGGCGCTGTAGCTGCGCTTGACTACAGGTAATTTGTCGTTGAAGGCGAACACAGGGTCGCGGTCCATCTCTTTGGGCGAAATCCGCAACACTAGGCGCGTCAAGTTCTTTTGCTTGGCCAGCTGGTCGACCGCCAGCTTGGTGCCGTCGGCAAAGGTGCTCAGGTCGGCGTACAGCTTGGCGCTCGCCACCGTGGCGCCGTTGGCGGGCACAGATCCGTAGTAAACTTGCGTGATTTGCCCGGAACCTTGGGTCGCCACCCAGTCGATGCCGGTCGACGTCACCGCCGCATTCAGCGCGGTCACCACCTCGTCGGCGAGCGGCAGGTTCGAAGCCTTGAGCGCCTTGGCCACATCGCTCACCGTCTGCACATCCTTGAAAGCACTGGCGTCCAAGCGCTTGGCGTAGACCAGTGTACCCGTGCCGTACGCATTCGAGCTTGGGCCCGCCGCACCCATCGAGCCCGGCAGTGGCACACCGTCGAGCGGATGGCTATATTGCACAGCAGAAACGGTAGCTTTGCCATCAGCGGCATCGACGCTCACCGCGCTCATCGGCTGCGAATACTCGGTTACGAACGCGCGCCCGGCGGCTTCGTCGATGGCGGCGGCCAGCAGCTGGTCGTAATTCTGGCCCGCATTCTCCCAGCTCAGCTTCAGCGGATTGACCTCGATGTGCATGTGATTCTTAGGGATCGCTCGGCCCGGCCCGGCCAGGTACACCACCACCTGCATGTCTTCGACGGCGGCGACCGAGGTCAGGCGCAGCGGCACACACGGATCGGCGTCGTCCATCTGGAAACTGACGGGGCGAATGGCATCGATCCCCGCGTCGTTCTTCAGCTTTAGTGCCACAAACACATCGCCCTTTTGCACATGGGCATCGATGATCGGCAGCGCCGCCGCGGGGGTGGCGTAGCCCTGAGCGTTCAGCCAAGTGAGCAAGTCGTCGCTTTTGTCGCTCGCGATGATCACGTAGTCGTAGGGGCCAACGCTCGCAGATTCAAGAACTTGCACATGGTCCTTCGAAACGTCGGCTCCTGCGCTGGTATCTTCGCTGTAAGCACTGCCCGCCGATGTGGTTTGCGCCATTGAGTTGTCTGAACCACACCCCACGCCGCCGCCGCCACTGCTGGCATAAACCGGCACCGTACAATTCTCGCGCGACTCGCTGTAATTGAGCGAAAACCTTGGCGCCGCCGCCTGATCCAAGCGATCGAACAGGTACTGCGAGCCCACGCCCAAGATCGGCTTCTTGGGCATGGGCACCACCCAGCCAAAGTCTTGCGGCTGGCCTTGGTAGCGCACCTCGACCCAGGTAAGGCTCTGTTTCGTAACCGGATCGCGGACAAAGAGCACGCGCTCGGCCTTCTGCTGAACGGTGCTAGGTCCGGGCGGCGCCACGCACGCGCCACAGGCCCAAGCGGGGCTAGTCGCCAGCAACAAAAGTGCGAGACTGGTGCAGAGTGTGCGAAACAATTGGCGAAACAAGTGCATAGGGCCTCCGTTGCGAAAGTCTGCCAAATCCCGCGGGGTGGCCGCAAGGGCTACTTACTCGTGCGGGTATGCGCAGCGGAAACCGACGAACGGCACCGCGGGCTGGCCCGGACCGCGTTGCAGCCAGCGCAGCAGGGGGTCGCGCGGTCGCGGTGGATCGACGGCACCGCCGTGGTACAGGTGGTCGCACTTGCCGTCTTTGCAGTCGGGCAGTTGCTCTTTACTGTAGCCAAAAAGACTAGTGGGGAAGCTGTCTTGCGCCCACTCACCGGTCTTGGGCGACTGCTCGGGCGGCGAGGGCAAGCGCTGCGCCACCTCCCACTGGGCCACCGTGGGCAGCGCGCCGCCGGCACCCGTGCAGAACTCGGCCGCCTCGCTCCAGTGGACGCGGTTCATCGGCAGATCGCGGGCACCAACCTTTAAGTTGCCGCCGCGCGCCACCTGCTTGGCATACTGGCCGGCGTTGTGATCCTTTAGCCAATCACCGTACTTACCTGCCGTGACCGGGTGTTGATCGATGCAAAATGCCGCCACCTTGGCCGCTAGGAACTTGCCCTGAGGCTCGGGCCACGCGGGCCGCGGAAAGGGGCCGCGGTGTAGACGCAGCGTCTTTTCGACGACTTGCAACGTGCCCGCCGGACAACCCGCGACTTTGGCGGGCTCGGCGGCAGATTCAGCGGGCGGCGGCGCCACTTCGGCCGCAGGCTCAGGCGGCGCAGGGGCTGCAACCGGGCTTGCAGGTTCAGCAATTGCCACAGCCGGCGTCGGCGCTTGGGGGGCCACGGCCGCGGCGGGGGCGGCAACGGGCGCGGCGGCCATGGCCGGTACCACCGCGGCTGCTACTGGGGCAATCGGCGCGGCAACAGGGGTAGAAACAGTGATTTTCTCTGCTGGTTTTTGCGTCCAGCCCAGGGCCACACCAGCGGCAAACATGGCGACGAGGAGCACGGCCGTCAGCAGCTGTCGCCGCCGCGCCCGGCCGACCGGATCGGGGCCCAGCATGGCCTGCAGCCGCGCCACTTCGAGCCGCGCCAGGTGCATATTGGTGCGATACTCCTCGTTTTCTTTGGCAAGTCGGTAGTCGTTGGGCACCCGCGGCGTGGGCGCTTCTAAGTCAGCGACGGCGCTCATCAGCGCATCGGACATGGGCCGCGCGTGCGCCGAGTCGTGGTACAGCCACCGCGCCACCGTGGGCACCGCGCGCACGCACGCATCGAGAGTAGTGCGGTCGGTCTCGAGCTCGGCAACCTGGCCGGGCAGGGTGCCAGCGGTGCGCAATGTTTCGATATAGCTAGCAATCTCGGCTGGCAGTTTGCCGTTGTCGACCAAGTACTCGGCCAAGTGATGCAGATCAAGCGGCGTGTCTTCGTCGCCCAAAAGCCACAAGATGGCCTCGCCAATGCGGCGGGCGTTCCAGACCAACACGTCGTGGCGACCGGCGCGGTACTCGGCGCAGATCAGGGCACTAGCCTCGATCACCGCGAAGTATTTGCGGATTCGGTTCTCGTCTAGGCGTGGTGAGGGCGGGGTAAACACGGTGTAAGGGTGCGCCCGGTCGGCGATTTTGTCAAAACTTTCAGATCGATCGCGGCCCCTTGCCCACCCGCTGCAACTTGGGCTGCGGCTCGGCTACCACCGCATGTAACATGCTAAGATAGTTATCGATTGCCGTATCGAGCGCGAACGCCTGCAGGGCCGTGGGCGGCACCTGGCGCCGCGGTTGCCGCAGTGCGCGCAGCATCGCCGCAGCCAGGGTCTGCTGGTCGCCGCAAGGCACCATCTCGCCCAACTGCCCGTTCTGCAATATCTCTGCCGTGCCCGACGCGGTTTGCGTCGCCACCACCGGCGTGCCCAGGGCCAGCGACTCGACCAACACGGTGGGCAGCGCCTCGCGCACCGACGTCTGCACGAACAACGCAGCCTTCTTCAACATGCCGTAAGGATTAGCGAAAAAACCGGGCAGCTCGACCGCGTCGCCCAGACCCAGCTCGGCCACCAACGCCTGCAGCCGCGGCCGCTCGGGCCCCTCGCCCAAGATGAGCAACCGCGCCGGCAGCTCGCGCCGCACCAGGGCAAAAGCACTCAGAAGTGTAGAGAAATCTTTGTCGGGCACCAGCCGCCCCGCGCCCAAGATGACCGGGAGCTGACCGGGCTGCAACCACGGATGCTCGACCGGCAGCGCCGCCTTGCTATATAGCTCTGGCGTAATGATCGGATTGTAGATGACGTCGAGGCTCTGTCGCTGCAGCCGCGCGTGGCCGGCCAATGCGTCGGCAACCCCGTTTGCCACCGCGACAATCCGGTCAGCCCGCCCATACACGTGCGGCACCAGGGCCATGACCACGCGCTCGTTCAGCGGCATCTCGGCGGCGGTTTTGCCAATGGCGCTCGAGTGATGGCCCAGCACCAGCCGCGTCGGCACACCCCAGCGCACCTTTGCCAGCGCCCGCGCCGCCACCGCCACCACATTGGCATGGTCCTGGGCTGTAAGCAGCACATCCGGGCGATTTTGCTGCAGATAACGCGCCAGGGGCAGTACAGCCCGCGCCACGCGTGCCACGCCCAGGTCGATAATCGCCACAGAACTAGGCACTTCGGCTAGGTAAACGCCCTGGCGCGACGCCAGCACCAGCTCGACGGTCTCGCCGCGCTCGGCCAGCCCGCGGGCCAGGTGCACGAACACCCGCTCGACACCGCCGCCGCCTAGGTTTGGAAGAAACAGAGCAATCTTCATAAGTAGAACGATGGTGCATCGTGCACGTACCGGGCGGTTGTGCCTTGGCCCGGCGCGAGGCAGCATACGCCAGCAGACGGGTCGCGTCGACGACCTGGCGAGGCGCCCATGCACCCCTTGACGACGAGCCTGCTGGCCGAGCTGCCCGGTCTGTCGGCCGACCAGCGGCACCAGCGGCTGCAGGCCATTGGCCGCTTGCCGGGCGACGAAGCGGCGACGGTGGCCTTAGAAATCCTTGAGAACATGGACGAAGGGACCGGTGTGCTGGCGGCCATGGCCTGCGCCGACACGTTGCAGCGCCTGGGGCGGCCAGACCAGCTCGAGCGCCTGCGGGCGGTGCGGGCGACGGTGCCGAGTTTTGGCGGGCTGCGCGACTGGCGGGCCGATATCGACGGAGCGCTGGCCGCGGTCGAGGCGGTGGCGCAGCAGGGCTGTCGCTGCAAGGCTGTGCACGCCAACAATACGGCGCCGTGGGGGCCCGAGTTTGAGCAGCTCGAGCGCGTTGAAGAGGAATATGTTAGCGTGGTTACGGTGCGCTGCGTGTCGTGCGGGCAGACGTATCGCGTCACGGTCGACGATAGCTACCACTACCCGATGTTTTCGTGGCACTGAAGGCTAACCTGTTGCTCGCTTGGCTGCCCAGGTCTAACCTGCCCGGTGGGCGGGCTGCGAGGAATCGATGCGTACGATGGTAAAGTTCTTGAGGTTTGCTATGCACAACGGGCACTTCGTGGGCCTAGTGGCGCTTGTCGTCGTCGCGGCGTGCAGCAAGTCGGGGTCGGTGGGGGTAGCGCTGCAGCCGGCCGACACGAGCGCAGTAAATCTTGAGGCGGTGCTCGCCACCGATATCGGGCCGCAGCCTGAGCCGGTCAAGGTTGTTGCAGAGCAAAACATAACTCCGGCCGAGTGTGGGGCTGCGCGGGCTGGCCAGGCGGCGGAGCCCTTCGTCAAGCTGGCCGAGGTGACCCCCGACCCCGAGCTTAGGGCAGTATTCGCCGAGATCATTGTGGATCCGCCGACCAAGGCCCAGGCGGCCAAGCTAAAGGCCAAGGGCGAGGTGGGCATCCAGGCGTTGACGCGGGCGCTGTGGTGCGAAAACCCCAACCTGCGCCTAAAGGTAGCAGCGCTGTTCGCCGAGCTGGAGCCGCCGCCGACGCCAGAAATTGACAAAGCCTTTGTGCGCGCGCTGCTTTACGAGCCCATGCCGGCGGCGCGTGGCAATACCGCGCGGGCGCTCGTCGACTACAAGTTGGCCGGGGCGGTGGCCGCGCTGATCGAGGTGCTGCAGCACGACAAGGATGCCAATGCGCGGTCGCACTCGGCCTATGCGCTGGGGGCAATGCGGTCGCAATCGGCGGTGCCGGCGCTGGTGCAGGCTACGCACGACGCGGAGTCGTGGGTGCGGATTCGCGCGGTGACGGCCCTGGGGCATTGCAGTGGTCTCGCCGCAAAGGAAGCGTTGACGGCGGCCCTGCGCGACCCCAACGACTTGGTTCGCGACGCGGCGAAGCGGGCTATGGGTAAGAAGTAGTCGATAGTGCAGCACAAAGTTGCATTCCGTGGCCGATTCAAGCGGCCGGTATTCTCTGCCTCGAGCACAACCTGGCTGATGCCGCAGTGTTTGCCGCACCTGCAGCGCGGTGCCGTGCGGGAGCGCGACAGGGTGCACATCCCGACCCTAGACCCGCATTCGCCGCCATGCTACGGTCTGGTCGGCTAGGGCACGAGGATGCTGTCGCGTCCCAAGACGCCCCACAAGACCATGAATAGTCAGGATATTGATCTGGTTCCCCACCGTCGCCGCAACCCGCTGACCGGCCAGTGGGTGCTTGTGTCGCCACATCGCTTGGCGCGGCCGTGGCAAGGTCGGCTCGAGGCGACGGCAGGCCCGCAGCGCCCCGCCTACGACCCCACCTGTTACCTGTGTCCGGGCAATGCGCGCGTGGGCGGCGAGGTCAATCCCACTTACCAGCAGACCTATATATTTGCCAATGATTTTCAGGCGCTGCTGCAGGATGTGCCCACGCTCGGCGATGCGGACCCGCTGTTTGCCCGCCAAAGCGTCGCGGGTCAGTGCCGGGTGATTTGCTATAGCCCGCGCCATGATCTGAGCCTAGGGCAGATGGATCGAGCGGCGATTCGCGGCGTGGTCGACCTGTGGGCGGCGCAGCTGGCCGAGCTGGGGCAGCAGTTCAAGTGGGTGCAGATCTTTGAGAACAAAGGCGAGCTGATGGGCTGCTCGAATCCGCATCCGCACGGGCAGATTTGGGCGCTGGATGCGCTGCCCAGCGAAGCGGCGCTAGAAGACCGGCATCAGGCTGATTATAGGCAGCAAACCGGGCGAGTGCTCCTTGTCGATGTGGTGCAGCGCGAACTTGCCGACGGGGCGCGGCTGGTGGTCAGCAACGAGCATTGGGCGGTGGTGGTGCCGTTTTGGGCGATTTGGCCCTTTGAGACGCTGGTGTTGCCGCGGCGGCATGTGGCCCGCCTCACCGACCTCAGCGACGCCGAGCGCGACAGCCTGTCCGACCTGCTCAAGCGGCTTTTGACCAAGTATGACGGGCTGTTCGACACCTCATTCCCCTATAGCCTGGGCTGGCATAACGCGCCGTATGTGCCAGGGGCCGAAGTGCACTGGCAGCTGCATGGCCACCTGTATCCGCCGCTGCTTCGCTCGGCGACGGTGCGCAAGTTCATGGTCGGCTTCGAGTTATTGGCCGAGGCGCAGCGTGATCTTACGCCTGAGCACGCCGCCCAGCGCCTGCGCGAGCTGCCCGACCTGGTGGGTGCCTGACCGTGGCACCTATGGCGACGCACAGTCGCGGCACGCATACGGTCGAGGTCTTGCAAGTCGGCGACAGTCTAGCCGAAATCGTGGTGAGCAGCGGCGCGGCCCTGGGTCGCCTGTGCCTAGCCGGGCGCGAAGTGGCGAGCGCTTGGCTCGAGCGCGACCCCTACAACGAACGCTACCGCGGCGCGCTGCTGGCGCCTTGGCCCAACCGGGTACAGGGTGCAACCTATGACTTTGCGGGCAAGAACTACCAGCTGGCGGTGACAGAGCCCCAGCTAGGGCACGCGCTGCACGGGCTGCTGGCGCGGGTGCCGTTTGCCGTGGTCGCGCGGCACAGCGAAAGTGACGTGTGTCGGCTGGTCGTCGAGCACCACTACCTCGGCACGCATCCCGGCTTTCCCTTTGCATTTCGTGTGCATGCCACTTGGGTGCTTACTGTCGCGGGCCTTGAACTGCGGGTCGAAGCCACCAATACCGGGTCGCAGTCCATGCCCTTTGGCGTGGGCTGGCATCCCTATTTTTCGCTGGGTGGGTCGGTCGGCGACCTGCACTTGCGCGTGCCGGCGCGGGCCGAGTACGCCACCGACGCGGCGATGATTCCAACGGGGCAGCGCTACGCCGACCCCGAGGTGGCGCGCGGGGCGGCTATTGGCGAGCGCCAATTCGATACGCTGTATGCCTTGCAAACGATGCAAGGTACTGCACAAACTCGGCTGTGGGACCCGCGCACCGGCGACGGCATCGAACTGTGGCAAACCACGGGGCCGGGCGGGCTCAACTACCTGTGCGCATTTGTGCCGCCCGACCGCCAGAGTATCGCGCTCGAGCCCATGAGCTGCGCCATCGACTCCTTTCACAGCGGCGACGGGCTGGCCGTCTTGGCGCCCGGCGCAAGTTTCGCTGCCACCATGGGCGTTTGCCGCCTAGTGCGAGGTGCCCCATGAACGACAAGTTCGCCCAGACCTTGACGCTGCTGTACGGGGCGCAGGCGCCGCAGCAGACCGAGCGGTACCTGCAGCTGGCCGAGCGGTTGCGCGGGCTTGGGGTGCGAACTGTGGGCTTTGCCTCGGCTTCTGGGCGCACCGAGCTGGGTGGCAACCACACCGACCACAACCACGGGCGGGTGCTGGCGGCGGCCATCGACCTCGACGCGGTGGCTGCGGTGGCGCCGCGCGACGACGGCCGTATCGCGTTGCATTCGCAGGGTTTTGCTGGGGTGTTCACCGTCGATATGCACGTGGGTCTCGAGCCTATCGCCGCCGAACATGGCACAACTACAGCCCTTTTGCGCGGCGTGGCGGCGGCGTTGCACCAGCGCGGTCTACAAATCGGTGGCTTTGACGCGTGGGTCGACAGCGAGGTGCCCACCGGCGCCGGCCTCAGCTCGTCGGCGGCGTTTGAGGTGCTGATCGGCAGTATTTTCAATGGCCTGTATAATCGCGGCAGCATCGCTCCACAGGTGCTCGCTATCGCCGGGCAAGAGGCCGAAAACCGTCATTTCGGCAAACCCTGCGGTCTGATGGACCAAATGGCCTCGGCGCTGGGCGGCGTGGTCACGATCGATTTTGCCGACCCAGCAGCGCCGCGCTCAAGCCAAGTTCCGCTGCAGCTACAGGGGCTTGGCTTTCGGCTGGCTGTGGTCGACACCGGGGGCAGCCACGCCGACCTTACGGGCGACTACGCCGCCATCCCCAGCGAAATGCGCGCGGTGGCGAGCGTGCTCGAGCGCGAGGTGTTGCGGGGCGTTACCATGGCAGAACTACTGGAGAATACCCCTCGTCTGCGGGTGGCGCTGGGCGACCGGGCGCTGCTGCGCGCCATGCACTTTGTCGGCGAGGATGCGCGGGTGGTCCAGCAGCGGCATGCCTTGCAGCGCCATGATTTTGCTACATTTCTTGCTCTGGTGCGGGCGTCGGGCGCGAGCTCGCAGCGCTGGCTGCAAAACGTGGTGCCCGCCGCTGCGACCCGCGACCAGGGCATGGCGCTAGCCCTGGCGATTACTGAGGATCTTCTGCAGGGCCAAGGCGCCTGTCGCGTGCACGGTGGCGGCTTTGCGGGGGCGATTCAGGTGTGGTTGCCGGTGGGGCTCGAAGCGGCGTACCAAGCGCGCATGGAGCCGGTGTTTGGCGCGAATTGTGTGCGTTGGCTGGCGGTTCGGCCAGTTGGTGCGGCCTGGTTGCCGGTGGAAGACGGCCACTCGTCCGCCGCTCGCGCGAGCATCGGTGGCCTGGCTCACCCGTAATCGTGCTGGGTAAGCTTGCCGGAGAGGCAATGTGCGCCCCACCTGTCTGTGCGCTGTAAACTACGGAGAATTCTAGCGTTGACGAGGCTCAAGGGGCGGCGTAGCCTGGGGGCTTCGTGTCGGCGCGCCTTGCGTAGACCAACGCCTGCAGCTAGGCAGCCAGGAGAAGCCATGAACACCCCGAACACGCGAGACCGGCTCACTAATTTGGCCATGTCCGCTCTGGTGGCGATCACTGCGGCCGCGCTGTTGGCCACCAGCGGCCCGGCTCACGCTGCGGTCCCGCAAACCGGCCAAGTTGAAGGTGTTTTGTCGTCGGCAGGGGGCGGCCCGGCGGCAGACGGCACCTATGCCATGACCTTTGCTCTGTATACGCAGGCGGTGGGCGGCGCGCCCGTTTGGACGGAAACGGGTTCGATTGCTGCAAAAAGTGGCATGTTTTCGTGGCTATTGGGCAGCAAGACGCCGCTGACAGCCACTACGCTGAATTTGCCTGCGGCCTATCTGGGCCTGACCGTGGGCACCGACCCTGAGCTGCCCCGCCAACCCCTGGCCGCGGCGCCGTATGCCGTCCGCGCCGCCGTCGCCGAGGGGCTCGACTGTTCGGGCTGTCTCAAGGCCACCGCACTGGATGCGGGCGTCTTGCAACCCTTTGCCAAGACAACGGATCTGGGTGCATACGCCAAGTCGACCGACCTGGGGGCCTATGCCAA
>CAISBR010000084.1 GCA_903883645.1 uncultured Myxococcales bacterium
CGCGAGACAGCGCGGCGGGTTGGCCGCGACGTCAAGGCGGTGCACGGCGATGTGGTGGCGTTGCTGAAGGCCGGGGTGTTGCAGCCGGCCGAGGGCGGCAAGATTGTGTTTCCGTTTGATTCGGTGAAGGTTGAGTTTTTGTTGCGGGCGGCTTAGGGGCGGCGGGGTGGCGGCGGTGTCACAGCCAGTGGTTACAGTCAGCCGGCGGTTGTGGTCAGCCGGCGGTTGTGGTCAGCCGGCGGTTACAAACCGCGCCTACAATTGCCAAGCCCCACCACGCGGCCGGCCTTGCGGCCAGCCTGCTCGTGCGGCTCTTGGTCGGCGACAGGCGTGGAAGGCGCGCGGGGCACACGTTGTTAAGTCAATAGGTTGCACGTATCTGCCGAGCCTGGCTGCGAGCTTTTTGACAGTTCGCACGTGCGAACTGTTCAAAAGCGTGCAGCGCCAGCCCGACTGGCTACGCCTGAACTCGCATCAACAACTCGTCGTAAGTGTGCACGCACTCGTAGCCCACCTGACTGCCGGCCGCCAGCGCCTCAAAGTGCTTCTCGCCGCAGTGGATCTTAGCGCGTTCGGTGTTGCGCAGATCCGTCAGGAACGCGCTAGGCTTGGTCTCAACCACAAAGTACAGGCGCTCGCCCTCGCCGCTGTCCATGAGCACGGCCCAGGCCGGGTTGTAGGCGCCAAGGGGCGTCGGCACCTCGAACCAGCCGGGCAGCTTGGCAAATACCCGCACGGTCTCGCTGTTGCGTTCTAGGGCCTCGGCAAAGGCCTTCTCGGGGCCCGAGTCGCACACGACTTGCTCGTACACACCAGCGCGCGGCGTGGCGATTAGGTTGCGCAGGTAGCCCGTCAGCTCCTTTTCGTCAAAGAGTTCTTGGCGGTAGTAGGCGGTCTCGCCCACGCGCTGGTAGCGGATGCCGTCGACCAGGGCAAAGCGCTTGGCGTCGTTGATCACCTTCGCGGCCAATTCGACGAAGGCCTGCGGGTTACGTTCAAAGTCGCGCAACCGTGTGCTCGCCAGCAAGATCTTGCCCAAGCTGTGGCGGGTCATGTGGGTGCGCCGCTCCAGCTCCGTCAAGATGTCGGGCAGTTCGATGTCGCCCTCGTCGAGGACCACCAAGTTGGCACCCTCGCGTTCAGTAGCCTCAACGCCGGCGCGGCCGATCGACACGTCGGCTTTGCGCCACTGCAGGCGGGTCTTCTCGATGTCGGGCGCCTTGGCCAGCTCTTCGATGCAGGTCTGGATCAGCTTGGCGTTGTCGAACGCGACCCGGTAGGTCGTGCGGTACTTGATGCGGTCCCACAGCGCCTTGAACTCCGCGCTGTCCAGGTTCACGCGGTTGGCTGCAACCTTGCGCCGTTCGTCGGCATTCTTGATCTCGAGCTTGCCGGCCAGCTTGGTCAGGTTCGAGACGATGGCCGCGCGTTGCTCGGCAAACTCCGCGGGCAGTTCGACCTTGTCGTCGTGAAGGGCCTGGCGCAGCTTGTCTTGGATCTTGCCAGAAGCGTTGATCATCCCGGCAGACTGCAGGTGGTCCCACAGCTTCTTCGACGCGACCGTGCCCAGAGCCGTACGCTTGCCGTCAGTGCCCATTACTGCAATCGCCGCGAACTGGTCCTTTTCGACCACGCCAAACTTGATACCGGTGTCCTTTTCGATTTCTTTCTGCAGGTTCTCGGCAAAGTCCTTGTAGCTCTCGTTGGCAATCACCGTCAGCGTGTTGTGCGGGCCGCGCTCGCGCACCAGGTCCTGGTTCACGCAAATCCGCAAGCCGCGGCCGATGGTCTGGCGCCGTTCGCGCTCGGTGCGGATGTCGCGCAAGGTGCAGATCTGGAACACATTGGGATTGTCCCAGCCCTCGCGCAGGGCCGAGTGCGAGAAGATGAACTTGAGCGGCGTTTCGAACTTCAGCAGGCGCTCTTTGTCGCGCATGATGAGCTGGAAGGCCCGCTCGGCGTCGTCGCGACTGCCTTTGTTCTTCAACTCGCCCTCCTTGTCGAGCTCGGGCTGGGTCCAGCCGCCATCCTTGTCGACCGAGAAGTAGCCGTCGTGGACTCGCTCGGCCGGGTGGCTGAGGTCGACGCTGCCGAAGAGGTCTACGTATTTGCTGCGTTTGCTGGCCTTGCGGTACTCCTCTTCAAAGATCTGGGCAAACGGCCCCTTCTTGGCGACCTTGCCTTCGTAGTACCGGTAGTTGGCGACGTGATCGACGAAAAACAGCGAGAGCACCTTGATGCCCTTGGGCCGCAGCAGCAGCTCTTTGTCCAAGTGCTCGGTGATGGTGCGGCGGATCATCTCGCGCTCTATGGCAAAGTCCTCCACGTCGCCCCAGGCCTTGCCGCCGGCCTGCAATTCGATTTCCTCGCCAGGTACTTGCAGCTGCATGACGCCTTGGCCGTTGACGATTTCGATGGTGCCCACCCGGCAGTCGCGGTACAGGTCGCGGCGGGCGGTCTGCTCCAGATGCTCGCCGTCGTACACCCTCTCTTCTTTGCGCACGACCCCTGTCTTGGTTTGGACATCGAGCATCACAGTCGCCGACACGCTGCCGCCCTTGGCCTCGACCCGCACCAGCCGCACGTAGGGCTTGTTGTGCGCGGCCTCGACCGTCGCCGCCGCCACCTCGATCTGCTTGACCAGCTTCCTGGCGTACGCGTCGACCGCATCCAGCCGGTAGAGCATGTGGTGCTTGTCGACATGCGTGGCCGAATAGCGCAGCGTGCACAGGGGCTTCATGTCATCAAGAGCCTGCTTGCCCTTGCCCTTTAGGCCACCGTCCACACTCTGTGGCTCATCGACAATGACGATTGGCCGAGTGCCACGGATCAAGTCGATGGCCGCAACGTCGCCAGTCTGCTCGCGGTCGTTCTGATAGATTACGCCCACTTCTCGCTTGTTGATCGCGCCCACGGTGACGATCATCACCTGCATCGACGAGCTGGTGGCAAAGCTGCGCACGTCGCCCAGCTTGCTCGAGTCGTACAAGAAGTAGTGGCACGGCTCGCCCGCGTACAGCGACGAAAAGTGCTCTTCGGTCATCTGCAAGGTCTTGTATACGCCCTCTTTGATGGCGACCGAGGGCACGACGATGACGAACTTGCTGAAGCCGTAGCGGCGCTTGAGCTCGTACATGGTTCGCAAGTACACGTAAGTCTTGCCCGTACCCGTCTCCATTTCGACCGTGAAGTCGCCCGAGGTGACCGCGTCGCTGGGCGCCAGCTCGCCCCGCAGCTGCACGTCGCGCAAGTTGTCGAGAATCTGGTCGTCGAGCAAAGTCAGGCGGTTGCCCACGCCGCGCACGTCGGCCTCGGCTTCGAGCAGGCGATTTTGGCGCACCTTGGTGACGGTAAACTCGGTGCGGCAGACCTCTTGGCCGCGAAACAAGTCGCACACGGCCTCGATGGCCTGCAGCTGGTAGTCC
>CAISBR010000085.1 GCA_903883645.1 uncultured Myxococcales bacterium
CCAGCGCCAGCGAACCGCCCACCGCACTCGCTACCACGGCCAGCAGCGCCGCCTCGATGGCGAAAAGGGCCTGCATCTGCCCCTGACCAAAGCCCAAGCTGCGCAAAGTACCGATTTCGCGGCTGCGTTCGCGCACGGTCTTTGCCATGGTGGTCAGCACCGCAGTGCCGGCGATGAGCAGCAGCACCAACACGACCAAGTTGCGATATGCGCCAACTAAGGCCTTGCCGCGGCGGAACAATTCGGCCATTTCGGTATCGCGCCACTCGGTCGCTTCAAGATCGAGCCCGGCGTGGCTGATCTCGGCACTCAGCTCGGCACGCAACTGCTCGGCCTGACTTGGATCTCGCAGCAACAAGCTGTACAGACCCACGCTCTGTGTCTCGGCGAGCTGCTGCAAGAGGGGCAGCGACAAGTAAATCATTCGCAAATCAAACTCGCGCACTTGCCCGCTAGTCAGGCCGACCACCTCGGCGTCGACAGCGTTGACACGGCCGCCCGTCGAGCCCGCGGTGAGCTGAATGACGCTGTTCTTGCATTGGAACGAACGTTCGATTGGGCGCAGCGCCGCCGTATGCGGATCAAACACGGCCTCCGTGCCGGTGGGCTGACAGCCGAGCAGCCGCCCCAGGCCCAGGCCCAGCACCACGCCCGTCGGCTGATCCGCGCGCAACGGATGGCCGGCCCAGGCATTCCAACCCCACTGCTGGCGGGCCTTTTCGCCCTCGGCGACGTCGTGGCCGATCGCCATGAACGCCGCATTCGAGCCGCCGGCCGTGGCCATGCCATGCACGAGCAGCTGCCGCACCCGCACCTTGACCTCGGCCTGATGGTGCGCCAGCCAATTCTCAATAAAGTCTTGCTCTTTCTCGCTCATCCAATACTTGCGCGGATTGACCTTGCCGTCTTGCCCCGCGACCCCCGGCTTGCGAATCAGCAACTCGCCCATCATGTTGCGCGCTAGGTTCGAGGCCACCTGGTTGTCGAGCAGTTCTTCGAGGTAGCCTTGAAAGGTCGCCAGCGCCAAAAAGCCAATGGCCATGGTCAGTATCGCGGCCAGGCTGTGGCGCCAACCGCGGACGACGTTGCGCCCGGCGATGGTGGCTAGCAGCCGAAGGGTGCGTAAATCGGTCATCGCTCCCCCTTTAGGCCGTGGGCGCTGTCAAAAGAGTGACAGGACTTTTGCGTAGTTGACTGCGCGAGACCCACCACGTGGCGAGCAGCACCCCAGGCGGAATTAGGGCCGCTTGCAGCGCACACGACCAAGCCGCCGGCTTAACCAAGAAGGCGATAGTGCCTGCAACTCCGGGTGGTGCAAAGCGAAAGCCCGCGGCATTGATGGCAGCCGCCCCAACTAGACCCAGCGCCAGACCCGCGCCCAGACCCAGCAGCGACAACAGCAGGGCCTCGCGCAGCAAAAGCCCAAGCACGTAGCGACGTTCGAACCCCAGCGCCCGCCACGTGCCGATCTCGCGGGTCCGCTCCAGAATCGTCAGCGTCATCGCGCCGGCCACCGTAAACACCAAGACGACGGAAACGAGCAGCGTGATAAAGCCGACCATCGAGCCCAAGAACGCCATTGTTCCAACGTAGTAGGGCGACCAGACCTCATCTTGAAAGGTGTAGGTGTCGAGCTTGAGGCCTTTGGCCCGCAGATCGCGGCTCAGGTCGGCCGCCACCGCCGCCGCATCGGTCGAGCGGTGCAAGAAAACCGCGATATAGCTGGCGCGATCGGTGCCCAGCAGCTCACGCAACTTCGCCAGCGGCATAATGATTTGGCCGTCTTCGGCCGTCTGCTCGGGGGCGTGGAAGGTGCCCACCATCTGCCCGTCGACCGCGCTCAACATCCCGTCGTAGGTCTGCCCAACCAGCTGGATGTCGGCATCGGCGGCAAGCTGGGTCGCCATCGCCGGTGTGTCGCAGGCCAGCACCATGGGCGCCGGGGCTAAACCATTCGTTTTACTTAGCACATTGGGTTTTTGCAGAATCTGTTGCAGGCCCGCTGCCACCATGACCGGCGCGGTTTGCTCGGGGTGCGCCGCCGGCCACTCGCCCTGCGCCGCCGTCGCCAATTCGGGAGAAGCTTCTTTGACTTCGGGGTGATCGAGCAGTGCCTGCAGCAGATCCGGCTCTACGCCCAGCAGCATCGCGGGCTGAGTCGTACACGCATTGCCGGCCATGCCAACGCCCAGCAGATAGGTGCCGGCGCGCTCAACCCGCACCTCCAGCTTGGCCCACTGCAAAATCGCCTTTTGCGTCGCCAAATCAAGCTGGTAGTGCAGGGGTTCCGCACTGGCCCGGTCAAGGCCGCCCTGCTGCCACACCGCCACGTGCCCGGCGTGCTGCAGGTATACCGCATTGGTGCGCAAGAAGTGCTCGACCCGCACGGCATAGCCGCCGAGCACCACTAAACCCATGTAACCAAAGCTGATAGCTGCCAGGGTGGCCAAGTTGCGGCGGCGGTTGCGCCATAGATTGCGCCAGGCGACGCGCCACGGGGCGGCCCACATGCTAGGCGACCTCTTGGCCGTCGCGGATGCGGACTAGCCGGTCGACGCGGCCCATCAACTTCTCGTCATGGGTCGAAAACACAAAGGTTACGCCACGTTTCTTGTTCAGATCGGCCATGAGCTCAACCAGCCGCTGGGTCGTCTCGGAGTCGAGGTTCGCGGTCGGCTCGTCGGCCAGCACCAGATCGGGCTGCGTGACCAGCGCCCGCGCGATCGCCACGCGCTGCCGCTGCCCGCCCGAGAGCTTGTCGGGCCATTGTACTGCAAAATCAGTCAAATCCACATCGGCCAGCGCCTGGGCCACCCGCGCCGCGCGCGCCTTCTGCTCCAGTTCTTTGTGCAGCAGCAGCGGCAGTTCCACGTTCTCGGCGACGCTGAGCACCGGAACGAGGTTGAAGCTCTGGAAAATGAAGCCGATCTTGCGATTGCGCAGCTGGCTCCGCTCGCGATCGCTCAGGTGCGACACGTCTTGACCGCCCAGTAGCACCCGGCCTTGGTCCGGCTCGTCGAGGCAGCCAATCATGTTGAGTAGGGTCGACTTGCCCGAGCCCGATGCGCCAACAACCGCCATAAATTCGCCGACATGCACTTGTAGGCTAATGCCGCGTAGCGCGTGCACCTGGGTCGTGCCCAGCGCAAAGCTCTTGTGGACTTGCTCGACTTGCACCAGCGCCGCCATGGTCGCCCCCACACCCGTTTGCCGCGTGTCTAGCGCGGGGACTGATTTCTAGCTATGGGGCCGTGGCTTGCGCGCCGATGTGCGAGCAAAATCGCGCGGTTCGTGCACGTTCTTCGCCAGCGCGGCCGCCTTGTCGCTCGCCAGTCGGCCGGGCAGCGTCGAGCCCTTCACGGTAGTCTGCACGCGGTGGCGGACGTCGAGATCGGCCGGAATACTGCCGCTATCTGCCGAGATGGCCTCGCGAAAATCCTTGGGCAAGCCGGCGCGGAGCACAATATGCTCGCCCGTTTTGGGGTGGCGGAACTCGAGCGTGCGCGCGTGCAGCATCACCCGCTTGGCCAGATGCTTCGACAGTGCACCGCCGTACAAGAAATCGCCCGCGACCGGCGCGCCCGACGATGCCAGCGCCACGCGCACCTGGTGCTTGCGCCCTTGCTCGGGAATCACCCGCACCAGGGCCAGCTGGCGCCCTCGGGAAAGAACTTCGATTTCACTGTCGGCTTGCAGGCCGCCCGCCTCGACCACCACCATGCGCTCGCCACTGCCGATACGTCGCGGCTGCAGCTGCTGCTCCACGCGCATCCAGCGCAGGGGCGGAATCGGCGAAGTCAGCGCCAGGTACACCTTGAGCACTTTGCGGTCGCGAAACAGGGCATTGACCGCGTCGGCCCACTCGCCGCGCGCCAGCAGCAGCACGCCCGACGTCTCTTTGTCGAGTCGGTGAACCAGGTGCAACTGCTCGGGATCGCGGCCCTTCTTGGCTTCGCGCTCCTGGGCCCAATTCAGCGCAGACGATAGTCCCTCGTCGCCGTGGGCGAGCATGCCGGTCGGCTTGTCGAGGGCCAATAGAAACTCATCTTCAAAAATGACCTGGGGCTGTAGGGCCGTCATGGCTGCCTCGCCAGCGCCGAGCGCCGGGCTGTGCCGCAGCGTGCCCCGAAAGCGAACACTGCGCGAAAATCTGCGGCCGCACAACAAATCGCCAGTAAAATCAAGCAGTAGAAAATGGCTGCTAAGCGATTGCCCGGTCGGCGGGCGCGAAAAACACGAAGGGCGCCAGACCTTGCGATCGGCGCCCAGCACGTGGGTCCAGAGGAATCTAGACCTGGGTCGGGGTGACTGGATTCGAACCAGCGACTCCTTGCTCCCGAAGCAAGTGCGCTACCAGGCTGCGCTACACCCCGATGGTGCCAACAAGCCGCTGCGGCTGGTGGCCCGAAAAGCTTTGGCGCCGCTCGGGCACCGAAGCCGCAGTAGGATGCCGACTCAGGCCCGCGTTGTCAAGGTGCCTGGGTCGGTCCGCAGCCTTGATCGGCCAAGCCCCGACCAATAGCCATCGCGGTCTCCGCAGCTCGACTTTTCAACGCCATCGCTGCGGCCCTAGCCTGCCGCCAAGGCTGCGCCAATGCACGCCGGTCGGCAC
>CAISBR010000086.1 GCA_903883645.1 uncultured Myxococcales bacterium
ATACGCTTTTGGTGGCTATTGAGCAGCACAACGGCGTGGTGATTTTGGCCACGAATCGGGCCGAGGGGCTGGACCGGGCGCTGGCGCGGCGCATCGGCTGGACGGTGCACTTGGGGCAGCCCGATGCCCGGCAGCGTGCGCGCATCTGGCAAGGGCTGTTGCCGCCTACGGTTCCGACGCGCGGACGCCTGGACTTGGGCGGTCTGGGGCTGCGTTACCCGCTAACCGGAGGGCAGATCAAGAACGCGGTGCTCAAGGCGGCGCTGCGGGCGGCGATGGGCGACGGGCAGCTGGACCAGGGGCAACTGGAGGCTGCGGCGCTGGAAGAATGCGGCGACGTAGAGGTCCCCATGACGAGCACTGGCGATGTGGCGTGCGACTGAGCACTGCGCAGTTGGGCACTGGGAAATTGAGCACTGCGCAATAGGAGCGTACAGCATGGACCGCGAAACCCCGATTTTGGCACCGGAACCGCGCCGCGGCATGGTCATCACCGGCGGCTGGTGCCCCGAATTCTGGCGCTGGCGGGTGGCGGGCATCAGCGCGCGCGGCATCACGCTGGTCGACCGGCATGGGCGGGTGCAAATCCAGGCGGATCAATGGCTACCGTGGCTGGCGGGGCGGTGCGAGCTCGATCCGACGTATGTGGACGGTCAGCGCATTCGCTGCCCTGCCGCGGTGCCGCTGGTGCTGCCGGGCGATGTGGCCGAGCCGTTTCCCCAGCGCCCCGAGGTGGGGCCGGCCGACTTGGCGACGCGGCTGCGCGAGGCGCGCGAGGTGCTGGCTCACTATCGGCTGACGGTTGAGACGAGCAAAGATAGCTGGAAAACCTGGCACTTGCATGGGGTGCGCGGGCAGTTTGTGGTGGTGTTTAACCCGGCGGCGAGTGCCATGCCGCGGTGTACCTGCGCGAGCCCGGGCACGGTCTGCAAGCACGGGCTGGCGGTGCTGCTTCACGACGCGGCGGGCAAGGTGCTGCTGCTGCGAATTCTCACGTGAGAACTCCGGACAGTGTTGACAAGGATTCAAGGAGGGAAAATGGTTACGACGACATCGATTCAGCGCGGTGCGCGCGAGGGTTTGGGGTATCGGCAGGTGCTGCCGCTGGTCGAGGCGGCTTTGCAGTGCGATGCGCCGGTGCTGCTGCGGGGGCATCCCGGGGTGGGCAAGTCGGCGCTGGCGGCCGAGGTGGCGGGCAAGCTGGGCCTGCCGATGCTGGATCTGCGCCTGGCGCAAAAGGATCCCGCCGAGCTGGCCGGTATTTACGCGCCGAATATCGAGCGGACTGCGCTGCAGTTGCTGCCACCTGACTGGGCGCTTGAGCTGAATAGGCGGCCGATGCTGCTGTTTCTAGACGAGATCAATGCCGCGGTGACCAAGCTGCACCAAGCGGCGGCCTACCAGCTTGTGCTCGAACGGCGCGTGGGGCCTGTGCAATTTCACCCGGACACGCGCGTGCTAGCGGCGGGCAACTTGGACGAAGACCGCGCGCTGGCCATGCCGCTGTCGTCGGCGCTGCTCAACCGGTTTGTGCATTTTCGGCTGCGGGTCGACCCGGCTGATTGGCTGGCTTGGGCCGAAAATCAGAGCCTGCACGCGGGGATTCGCGCCTTTGTCGCGTCGTTTGGTGGGCGGGCGGCGGGCGTTTTGTACCGCAATACCGGCGAAGACGCGTTTGCCACGCCGCGCTCGTGGGCCCAGGCGGCCAAGCTGCTCGACAAGGCGCCGCCCAAGCTGGTGCCGCAGCTGCTGTGTGCGTGCGTGGGGCCGACGGCGGCGGAGCAGTACTTGGAGTGGCAGCGGGTAGCTAGCAAGGCGGATCCGCTGAAGATTTTGGACGAGGGCAAGCTGCCGAACCTGCAGTCGGGGCCGCTGGCCGAGCCGTCGTTCAAGCTCGCCCTGCTCTACGCCGTGGTCGATCAGCTGGCGCGGCGCGAGACGATTCCCGATGCGTGGCTGGAACATACGGCCCAGCAGCTGCAGGCGCCGGGCGTAGACCCCGAGCACGTGGTGCTGGTGCTGCGGCGGCTGCCCGAGGCGGTGCGGCAAAAACTGGAGCGGCATCCGGCGTTTGCGGCCCTTGC
>CAISBR010000087.1 GCA_903883645.1 uncultured Myxococcales bacterium
AGCCAGCCCCGGCTCAAGCCGATAGCCCCGCTGATGGAGCGGCCAGCCGGCGGGGTCGAGCGCGACCTCAACGTGCTCGCGAAGTACGCGCAAGTGCAACACCTGCCGCCCCCCCTGGCCTGTGGGCAGCCGTCGCTGCAGGTTGGCCTGCACCCAGCGCGCCCGATCGGCTGAACAACCCACTGTATGTACGCGCACTTGGCAGTCGGCGTCCGCGGGCAGCCAGGCGCTTGCCAGCAGGGTGCCAAGCGCATACAGGTCTTGGGCCGTCGCCGCCTTGGCCGTGCCCAGCTGCACCAGCACCTGTTCCACGACCCGCAGCCGCGCCAGCAAATCGACCAACCGCGGGGCCGGCCACTCAAACTCGAGATCGTCGCCCTCGAGCGCGACGACGGCACCCAGCGCCTGCAGTTCAGCTTGGGCAATCGGACCGAGCCCCTCCGAAGTCGTCGCCCACAGGTGCAAAGGCCGGTCCGCCGGCCAGACCAACGGGGGCAAATCGGCTTGCGGCGGGTTGTTTCTAGCTTGCCGTATGTTGTTTCTGGTTTGACGCATGGTCCTGCCGACGGTATTCTGCTGCGTTCGTCGCGGCGGCGCCTTCGGGTTCTTTCGCCGCCACCCGAGGCACCCAAATGTTCGCACGCTCCGCGCTTTCCGTCACTCTGTCGGCTGCCTTGTTGGGTGTATTCTCGGCGACCCTGCCGGCCTGCAGCACCACGCCCACGACCCAAAACAACGGCTACAACCAATACCTGCCCGACGGACAGTACATTGGCAGCGACTTGGGTACCGGCGGCAATAGCGACACCACGGGCGGCGGCACCGACAATCCCGGCGAGGACATTGGACAAACCGGCGGTGGCGGCGACAGTTCTGTAGTCATTCCGGGCAGCGGGCCCTATGTCTCGCCCGAGTTGCGCATCCGCATCGTCGGCCCCTCGGGGCGCGGCCACGCAGTCGTATCGGGCGCCATCGTCGAAGTGGTGGGCGTTGTGTTCGGCAACGCCGACAGCATCACCTGGAACACGGACACCGGCGTCTCGGGCAGCGCCCACGGCTCCCCCTTCTTCCAAACCGACCCGATCACCCTAGTCCCCGGCGACAACGTCGTCACTGTCACCGCCAAGAACGCCACCGAGCAAGTTACCGATACCCTGGTGGTGACCTATAACCCCTTGTTCCAGTTCCAAGATCGCCTGCGTGCCAATCCTACCGTGGTCAAGGTCGGCAAGAGCACCGCCATCAATGCCACGATTGCCGTCGGCAAGGCCACCAACGTGCTCAAGGGCAGCATCAAGCTGTTCCGCGTCGACGCCAACAACGGCACCCTGACCACCTTTGGCACCATGGAAGATGACGGCAAGCTCTCGACCTCGGGCGACGAAATCACGGGCGACGGCATCTACTCGCGCAAAATCAACGTCACCGAGTCTCAGCCCGGCCAGGTCCGCCTGCGCGCCTCCGTGCAAGTTACCGCCGGCACCCAGAGCGTGACCGCTTACTCCGACGTGCTGGTGATCGACGCCATCAAAGACATCAGCGGCGCCGAGTGCACCGAGGTGGTCACTGCGCTCAGCGGTGCCAAAGACGCGGGCGACCAGGCCGCTATTATCGCCGCGCTCAAGTCGAATCCTGCTGTTGCGGACGCGGGCGAAGCACCCGGTACCGGTGTGTGGGTGCGCTTCAACAACGGCCTGCTCGGCGCGGTCAACGTGCGCAAAGACGGCAACCGCGGTGGCGGCGATGCTCCGGGCAGTGGCGACCCCAGCACCGACGCCAACCTGGCGCTTTCGACCGTGCAAGTGCAGAGCAAGCGCGCGCTGCTGCTCGACCCCTCGGCCGCCGAATTTGGCAAAGACGAGATTGCGGCGTTTGGCGACACGCTCAAAGCGACGGCCTGCCCGGCCTACACAGTCGACTCGGCTAAGGGCAACGCTGCAGACTTGCACTACTATCGCAACATGTACCAGTACGGCATCACGGCGATGGCCAGCCACGGCGACGCCAACTTCGGCTCGATGGACGCTGGCTCCAAGGCAGCGTACGACTGGCAGCATCCCGGTTCGCAAGAGACGGTATGGACCGGCCACGCCATTTCGTGCGGCTACTTTGGCTCCACGGGGGCCAACCCCGGCACCTGCACAGAAACCAAGGGTTGTGGCGCCGAATCGGAGTGCTTCCTCAACGATGTCAATAGCAATGGCCCTATAGGCGTCTGCGTCGACCACCTGACTGCCGACCTGCGCCGCGGCCGTGTCATCTTTGGCTCGGACGGCACCTACGGCATCCTGCCTGGTTTCATCCGTCGCCACGCCACCGAGAGCTACCCCAAAAGCCTTGTCTACATGGGCGGTTGTCGCACCTTGTACAACGGCACCATGGCTGGCGAACTGTTCGCGGCGGGCGCGGCGGCAGTCAGCGGCTATACCGGCCCCGTGCGCAACGACTTTGCTACGCAGTGGGGCGGCACGTTCTTGACCGCGCTGGTGGCCGACAAGAAGCTCTCGGGCGTGGCCCACGTGCAGATCGGCGACACCGCCAACGCCGGCACGCAATTCTCGCTAGTAGGTGCCCAGAATCTTGACGCTTTCTTCAGCGATATTATCAACCCCTCGTGGGAGACTGGCAACCTGCAGGGCTGGATCAAGTCGGGAGACGGTCGCGTGATCTCGCGCCTCGGCTCGACGGTGCCGGTCGGCGGCAAGTTCATGGGCATCATCTCGACCGGCTTGGGCTACACCGCGCAAACCGGCGAGGTCAATCAGCGCTTCTGCATCCCCCAGGGCAAGACGCTCGCGCACTTTTGGTGGAAATATTACTCCGAGGAATTCAAGGAGTACTGCGGCACCACCTTCCAGGATTCGTTTACCGCCCGCTTTGAAGGCACGGTGGCCGGCAAGGGCGCGAACATCACCCTAATCAGCGCCAAGGTCGACGACATCTGCTACGGCAAGCAGTACACCTTGACCCAGGCCGACGTGGGCTTTGACCAAGGTGGCGTGTACATGACGCCCTGGTACCAAGCCACCAAAGACATCTCGCCCTTCGCAGGCAACGGCTCGGTACTACTGCGCTTTTTTGCGAGTGACACCGGCGACTCGATCTACGACACCGCCGTGCTGGTCGACCGCGTCGAGTTCGACTAGAGCGCCGCCGCCCTAACGGGCCAGCTGCAGTAATCGCCCGGCTTTTAGCAGTCCTGACAACGTCTTGCGCATCACCGGCTGCTCGTTGGCCGTAAAGCCAAGCCGCCACGGAGTGAGCATTGCTAGCCGCTTGGTCTTATTCATGATCGACGCAGACTCCGTCGAGTGCGGCAGGCCCAGCACATGCCCCAGTTCGTGCGCGAGCACCCAGGGCAAAGCAATCGTCGCCTCGATAACCCAGAACGTCTTGCCGTTGCGCCAGGTTACGCCCCGCCGATCCTGATGCGGGTCTGCGTTGTCGGCCAGATGATCGACCACGAACCAGCGCAGCGGCGTCTGCTGCCCCAGGGAGCCCAAGCGGTTGCGCTTGGTCACGCTGCTTATGTCGCGCAAGTCGGCGGATAGGTAATGAATTGCCGCCACTTGCACGCCCGCGCCGCTGGCCGCGAGCCGGTCGTTCGCCGTGTTCAGCTGGCTCGCGAGCCAAGAGGTCGGGCTGTCGCCCTCGGGCAACCAAAGATCAAGCGCGATGCAGGCTTGCGCGGCCTTGGGGCAGGGCGGCAGGTCGCCGACTTCTAGCGCACTGACACTGTGAGCCACGAACAGCCACAACAGTGCTACTGGCGCGCTAGTACGGATCAATTCTCAGCGGCAGGCTTTGCTTCGACCGGCGCGGGGGCCTCAGCGGCCTTGGCGAGCGGTTGGGCGACTGGCTGCGCGACCGGCTGCGCGACCGGCTGTGCGCCCGGCTTGGCCAGCTCGTAGCGCAGGCTCTGCAGGGCGGCCGGGGTACGAATCGACGCTACTCCGCGGGCACCCAGCTGCAAGGCCCGCTGCGGCAGGATACCGACCAGCAAGATACCTACGGCGGCGATGCCCATTGCCCACTGCAGCGAAGTTTCGCGAATGTATTCGGGGGTCTGCTTGGGCTCGGGGCGCATGTAGACCCACACGGTGATGCGCAGATAGTAGTAGGCGCTCACCACCGAGTTCAGCACCAAGATGATGATGTACGGCAAGTACTTACCACCCTCAACACCCAGCACATCGCGCGCCAGCTGCAGCTTGCCGAAGAAGCCCAAGGTAGGCGGCACGCCAGCCAGCGAAATCATCGCCAAGGCCAAAACCGCACCTGCAAACGGGTAGTTGCGACCCAGACCGATGATTTGCTCCTCGTCGGTGCGCTCTTCGCCGCCCTTGCCCAGCACCGTGAGCGCCGAGAAGCCCGCCAGCGAGGCAAACGCATAGCCCACCAAGTAGAAGGGCACGGCGCCGGTCGGCTGCTGGTAGCCCGGCAGGTTGGGGTCGGCGACAAAGGCCACGCAGCCCAGCAGCAGATAGCCGGCATGGGCGATCGACGAGTAAGCCAGCGTGCGCTTAGCGCTTTTCTGCGTCAGGGCCAGCAGGTTGCCCACCGTCATGGTGACCACCGCGATGGTCGCGAACAGCGCCGGCACCTGCGCGTGCAGCGAGCTCATGGCGGGGCCACCCAGGCAGGCGTACAAGAACTTGAGCAGCGCCGCAAAGCCCGCCGCCTTGACGGCCGACGACATCAGCCCGGTAATCGGCGTGGGCGCGCCTTCGTAGGCATCCGGCGTCCACATGTGGAAGGGCACCGCGGCGACTTTAAACAGGAATGCCGCGCTAGTCAGCAGCACGGCCAGGGCGAGCCACAGCGTGTTGACGCCCGGCTTGGCGAGCGCGAGGCTGATCTCGAGATAGCCCGTGCTACCCGACAGGCCGTACAAAAAGGCCATGCCGTACAGCAAGAACGCCGAGGCGACCGAGCCCATGATGAAGTACTTCATGCCCGCTTCGACCGAGGCCTGCGAGGTGCGCTTGATCGCCACCAGCACATAGATCGCCATCGACATGATCTCGAGGCCCACGAAAAGCGTCAGCAGGCTCTCGGCCGCCACCATCGCGCCCATGCCGAACGCCGCAAAGTGCAGTAGGGCATAGTACTCGCCCCAGCCGCTGCCGTGCTCGCTCATGTACTTGGGGCTCGACAGGTGGGTAACCATGGCGCAAATGCCGGTCAGGGCGATGAAAAACAGGCTGTAGGGCCCCATTGACAGCTGGTGCGAGAAGGCGGTGGTGTGCATCTCGAGCGCGCCGCCAAACTTCCACAGGCCAGCCGCTGCCAGTACCGACGCGGCCGACGCTGCTGCGCCAAAGTAGCCCCAGAAGCTGCGATTGGCGCTAGAGGGCAAGAATGCATCGACCACCAGCGTGAACAGCGCTGCGAAAAGCAGAATCAGCAGCGGGGCGGTCAGGACCAAATCGTGGAGCATGACGGACTCCTAGAACAAGCAGGCTCGGGGCTAACGAGTGGGCTGGGGGCGAATCATCGCCGCGTTGCGCATCTCGCGCTGGAAGTCGGCCTTGGACCGGACTTGCTGAATTTGCGGGCGAATCGGCTGAACCATGGCGTGCACGGTGGTCTCGCTGAGGCGCAGCATCGCGCCGGGGGCGATGCCGATCCAGAGTACAAACGCCGAGATGGTGCCGACCAAGAAGCGCTCGCGCCAGGTCAGGTCTTTGAGTAACTCGTTGGCCGCATTGGTGATGGGGCCGAAGAACACCCGCCGCACCATCGACAGCATGTAGACGGCGCCGAGCACGATGCCCAGGGTCGCCACGCCGGCACAGGTCAGCACCATGGTGCGCCAGGCCACGCCGCCGCCGTCGGGGGGCAGGATCGAGCTTTGCACACCCTCTTTGAACGAGCCGGCGAAGATCAGGAATTCGCCCACAAAACCGTTGGTTAGCGGCAATGCGACCGAGCTCATGGTGATGAAGACGAAGAAGGCGGTGTAGACCGGCATGGTCTTGGCGATGCCGCCGAAGTCGCTGATGGCGCGCGTGTGGCGGCGCTCGTAGAGAAAGCCGACCAGAAGGAACAAGGCGCCGGTGCTGAGGCCGTGGTTAACGCCTTGCAAAATAGCGCCTTGCAGGGCCTCTTCGTTAAAGACCGCGATGCCGAGCATCACAAAGCCCAAGTGCGACACCGAGCTGTAGGCCACCAAGCGCTTGACGTCGGTCTGCACGTAGGCCATCAGCGCGCCGAACACGATGCCGATGGTGGCCAGAACCGCCAGCAGGGGCGAAGCCTTGCCCATCGCCGCCGGAAATAGCGGGATCGCAAAGCGCAAAAGGCCATAGGTACCCAGCTTGAGCAGCACGCCGGCCAGAATCACCGAGCCGGGGGTCGGCGCTTCGGTGTGCGCATCGGGCAACCAGGTGTGGAACGGGAATACCGGCACCTTGATCATAAAGGCCAGAGCAAACGCCCCGAACAGCCAAAGTTGTTCCTTATCGCTTAGTTGCACCGTCGCCAGCTGGCTGAGGACAAACGTGCCGCCGCCCTTTTGGTACAGGTACAAGATCGCGACCAGCATCAGCAGCGAGCCGAACATCGTGTAAAGAAAGAACTTGACCGTGGCGGCGATGCGCTGCTTGCCACCCCAGATACCGATGATAAGGAACATCGGCACCAGCATGATTTCCCAGAACACGTAGAAGGTCATCAGGTCGGTGGCGACCAGCGAGCCGAGCATACCGGTCTCGAGCACGAGCATGGCAATGCCGAACTCTTTCCAGCGCTTCTCGATCGCCGACCATGCGCCGATCAGCACGATCGGGGTCAAGCCGACCGTGAGCAGTACGTACGGCAGCGACAGACCGTCGACGCCGACGAGCCAGCGCACGCCCAAGCTGGGAATCCAGTTGAAGTTATCGACCATCTGCAGGCCCACGGCGCCGCGGTCGAACTGCCCGAGCACCACCAAGCCGACAAGGCCGGTGATGAGCGAACCGACCAGCGACATCGCCTTGTGGGCAAAGCCGAGCTCGCCCGGAATGAACAGGGCGAAGATGGCGAACAGCATCGGCAGCAAAGTCAGTACCGTAAGCGTCGGAAAGCCGCCGCCGGATACCGTCTGCAACCAGGCCTGGGTGAAAGTGCCGTCCATGGCGTTCCCCGTTGCGAGGCGCCGTGCCCGCAGGCCGTGCGCGAAAAGACCCTAAAATCGACTAGATGAAGTACCAGGCCAGCGCCGCGACGCCAACAATCAAGCCTACCAAGTAGGCCTGCACTTCGCCGTTTTGCACTACGCGGCCCACATTCGACAGGCCGAGCAGGATCAGACCCGGCCCGCGCACCATCAGGGCGTCGACCAAGAAGCGATCGACCAGCTGGAACAGCAGCTGCGACACCGCCCGCAGGGGCTTGATGATCGCCGCGAAATACAGCTCGTCGACCCAGTACTTGTTGAGCAGCAGCCCGTAGATCGGACCCGAAGCCTTCGCAATTTGGGGCGCTTTGTCGCTGGTGCCGCCATTGTACAGCGCCCAGGCCAGGCCCACGCCCAGTGCCGCGACCAGCGTCGAGCCGGCCATCAGACCGTACTCCATCGCGGGCTCAAGATGGCCGTGCACCAGCTCTTTACCACGGCTGAGAACCGGTTCGAGCCACAAGAAGAACTTGTTCCATTCGCCATGATGAAACGGCATTCCGAGCCAACCGCCCACCACCGACAAGAACGCCAGGATGATGAGCGCCGACGCCATGGGCCAGGGTGAGTCGTGGGCGTGATCCCAGGTGTGCTTATCACCGCGGTATTCGCCCGTAAATGTCATGAAGTACAAGCGGAACATGTAGAAGGCGGTCATCAGCGCGGCCATCAGGCCCAGGCCAAAGGCAATCTTGCGGAAGAGGCCCAAGCCGTGAATCGACTCGATGTAATCCTTCTTGAGTTCTGCGGACTTCTTGTCGATGTCCTTCTTGTCGATGTCGCCCAGGGTCTTGCCCTTCGACAGCGCTTCGGTCGCGACCTGGGCCTCGGCTTGGCGCTCAAAACCGGGCTCGAAGTACTTCTCGAGCTTCTCGGTCTCGGGGTGGAAGGCCAGGGTCTCGGCCAAGATTGCGTCTTTGCTAAAGAAACCGGCGAGCGGCGGCAGGCCGGCGATGGCGATGCAGGCGATGAGGAAGGTGGCGTGCACCTTGGGCAATTTCTTGCGCAGGCCGCCCATGTTGCGGATATCTTGCTCGTGGTGCATGGCGTGGATGACCGCGCCGGCGCCGAGGAACAAGCACGCCTTGAAGAACGCGTGGGTGAACAGGTGGAACACGCCCGCAGCAAACGCGCCCGCGCCCACGGCGATGAACATGTAGCCAAGCTGTGAAACTGTAGAGTATGCAAGGACTTTCTTGATGTCGTTCTGCACGAGGCCGATCGACGCGGCCATCACCGCGGTCAGCGCGCCGACCATCATCACCACGGTCATGGCGTGCGGGCTGAGGGCAAACAAGAAATTCAGGCGGGCGATCATGTACACGCCGGCCGTCACCATCGTGGCCGCGTGGATAAGGGCCGAGACGGGAGTTGGGCCGGCCATCGCGTCGGGCAGCCACACATACAGCGGGATCTGCGCGGACTTACCGGCAGCGCCCACAAACAGCAGCAGGCAGATCAGCGTAATCGTGGGCGCGTGGGCCAGGGTGTGGACTTGGTCCGAAAAGAGCATCTTCAGGTTGTCGTAGTCGACCGAGCCGTTGCCGTAGGCGAGCAGCAAGAAGATCGCGACCACAAAGCCGATGTCGCCGATACGATTGACTACAAAGGCTTTTTGGCCAGCTTCGGCCTTGTCCATGTCTTTGAACCAAAAGCCGATGAGCAGGTACGAGCACGCGCCCACCCCTTCCCAACCGATGAACAGCATGGCGAGATTCTTGCCCAGCACCAGCATCAGCATCGAGAAGATGAACAGGTTCAAGTACGCGAAATAGCGGGCGTAACCCGGGTCTTCGTGCATGTACGTGGTCGAGTACAAGTGCACCAAGAAGCCGACACCCGTGACCACCATGATCATCACGCTCGACAGCGGATCGAGCAAGAAGGCCATGTCGAACGAGTAGTTGCCCGCAGCGATCCAGTGGAAAAGCTCGGTGCGGAAGGCGGCGTCGGGGTTGGCCACGGTCGCTTGGCGCAGGGCGAAAAAGCCCATGACCGCCAGCAAGAACGAGGTCAGCACCGCTGTGTTGGCGATGAAGTAGACCATCTGGCGCGAGAACCGCTTGCCGAACAAGCCGTTGATAATGCCACCGAGCAGCGGCATGCCGACGATCAGGGGTAAGAAAGCAGAAGGATTCCAGTCCACGGAAGGCTCCTCAGTCGGGCAGACTTAGCGCTTCAGGAGCTTGAGCTCGTCGACGTACACGGTTTGCTTGAGGCGGAACACCGCCAACACCATAGCCAAACCGACCGCGGCTTCGGCCGCAGCCACCGCGATGATAAAGAACGCCAGTACATGGCCCTCGGTCCAGCCGTGGTAGCGCGAGAACGCCACCAGGGTCAGGTTGACGGCGTTGAGCATGATCTCGACCGACATCAACATGACCAGCACGTTGCGCCGGGTCATCACGCCGATCATGCCCAGCGTGAACAGGGCCGCGGCCAAGATCAGCAGATGCGCCAAAGGAATTGCGGTCATGGCAGCCTCGCTTTAGTGATGACCGTGGTCGTCGTGGGTGGCAGCCGCTTCAGGCTTGTTGGCCAGACGATTCAGCTTGGCCGGAGGCGGAGTTGGCGCATCGATGTAGTGCAGCGAGCGCTTGGCGAGCACGACCGCGCCCACCGCCGCGACCAGCAGCAGCACCGACACGAGCTCGAACGGCACAAGGAACGTGGTGTAAAGCATGCGCCCCACCTCGCGAATTGTGCCGTAGCCGTTGAAACCACCTTCCCACGTCGCGCCACCGATCGCCGCGCTGTGCGGGGTCAGATCGACGCTCTGCGCGCCGCCGGCAGCCAGCGTGATCGCGGTGATCAGCTTGCCGAAGACGAACAGGCCGATGATGCCTGCCGCGACCTTGAGCGTGGTGAGGCGCACCGGCTGAATCTCGTCGGGCTGCAGGTTCAATAGCATGATCACAAAGGTAAACAGCACCATCACGGCGCCGGCGTACACGATGATCTGCAGCGCCGACAGCAAGTGCGCACTGAGCAGCGCGTACAGGCCCGCCAGGCAGAACAAGGTGCCAACTAGCGACAACGCTGAGTGAATTGGATTGCGTCCTACGTTCGGCAGCAGCATTGCGGCGGCAAAAGCCAGCGCGCCACCACCGAGCACATAAAACAGGATGAGTTCCATAGACATCCCGTCCTCCTCGCCGCGCAGCTAGACCGAAGGGCCTACCGCGTGGGCGCTAACTCTTCAGGCCGCCGTGCGCGCGCGAATCGCCGCTTCGAGCTGGGGCCGGAACTTCTTGCAAATCGAGCGGATCGGCCACGCGGCCGCTTCGCCGTGGGCGCAAATGGTGTTGCCGTCGATCTGATTGCAGGCGTCGATCAGCAGATCGATGGCCTCGGGACCAGCGGCGCCGCTGTCGAGCTTTTGGCAGATCGCGTGGATCCAGCCCGTGCCTTGCCGGCAAGGGGTGCACTGGCCGCAGCTTTCGTGTTGGTAGAACTTGGCGACGCGGCACATGACCTTAATCAGATCAGTACCTTCGGCGATGACGGTGATGCACGCGGTGCCGAGCATCGAGCCGACGCCCTTGAGCGCATCGAAGTCCATCGGTACATCGATCTCGTCTTTGGTCAAGAACGGGCACGATGAACCGCCGGGAATTACGGCCAAAATCTCTTTGTCGTCGAGGACGCCGCCGCCGAGCTCGTAGATGATCTCGCGCATCGGCGTGCCCATCGGCACTTCGAACAGGCCGGGCTTCTTGACGTGGCCCGAGACGCCCATGAGCTTGGTGCCGCCATTGCGGGGGCTGCCAAGGGCCGACCACTGCTCGGGGCCCATCTCTAGGATGACCGGTACGGCGGCCAACGTCTCGGTATTGTTGACGATTGTTGGCATGCCAAACACGCCGAAGTTGGCAGGGAACGGCGGCTTGAGGCGCGGCATGCCCGGCTTGCCCTCGATCGACTCGATCAGCGCGGTCTCTTCGCCGCAGATGTAGGCGCCGGCGCCGCTGTGGACATAAACATCGAGATCGAAACCGGATCCCTGGATATTCTTGCCCAGCCAGCCAGCCTTGTAGAGCTGCTGGATCGCGTCGTCGGTGACGGCCTTGCTGTTCCAGTACTCGCCGCGGATGTAGATGTAGCAGACGTGAGCGCCGATAGCGTACGCCGAGTAGAGGATGCCTTCGAGCTGGCGGAAGGGATCTTCTTCAAGGAAGTAGCGGTCTTTGAAGGTGCCAGGCTCGCCTTCGTCGGCGTTGACAACCAAGTAGCGGGTGCGGCCGTCTTTGGGCAAAAAGCCCCACTTGACGCCGGTAGGGAAGCCAGCGCCGCCGCGGCCGCGCAGGCCAGAAGTCTTTACCTCGGCGATCACGCCGTCGGGACCGAGCTCCATGACCCGCTTCCACATCTGGAAGCCGCCATGTTTCAGGTAGTTATCGAGCTTGGTAAAGTCGACGCCCAGGTGGCGCCTGAGCAAAATCCGCTGTTCAGGCATGGGAGTGACCTCCGTGGCTCTGGCCCACATGCGCGTGGCCTGGCCAGCCGACCGACGGCCCGAGTCGCGCGCCTTCTTTCTGCATATCGGCAAGGATTTCGCGCATCTTCGTCGGCGTGACGTTGAAGTAGTCTTTCTTGTTGATCTGCAGCGTCGGCGCGCGCTCGCACGCACACAGGCACTGCACTTGCTCTAGGGTAAACAGGCCGTCGGCACTGGTCTCACCCGGGGCAATTCCAAGAACTTCGCGCGCGGCTGCCACCAGATCGTCGGCGCCGAGCAAGAAGCACGACACGTTAGTGCAGATCTGAATGTGGAAGCGGCCATGCGGCGTCTTGTACAGCATGGTATAGAACATTGCCGTAGCTAGAACTGTAGTTACAGGCAGTTCTAGCGTATGGGCGACCAATTCCATGGTGCCCGGCTTGAGCCAGCCGAACTCGTCTTGCGCCAGGAACAGCGTAGGAATCAGCGCGCCCTGCTTGCGCGGATACCGCGTGAGGAGCTCGGTGATCTTGGCCTGGGTCGCCGACGAGAAACTCAAGTCCTCGTGCGGGCTTTGCGTATCGTGGTCCATTTCGTGCGCAGCCATCGTTGCCTCGGGCGTCCGCTCGTGGGCGGCAGCGGGTGCGACCGGAAAGACCGGTCGACGCGGGCGGTAGTTAGCTCCAAGGGGCTGGCAGTGTCAAGGTTCGTTGGCCGCCGTGCGTCACTGCATCGTCGCGGCGAGAACGTGCGCGGTTTTTGCCCTCTGCCCTGGCTGGGTTACGCTCGTCGCGATAATGGGCGCAGCGGACGCGCCAGGCACAAAAGGGGAGCAATGCGCGGATTCATCTTGGCGGCGGGGTTGGGGACTCGCTTGCGACCGCTGACGGACCACACCCCCAAGCCGCTGGTGCCGGTGGCGGGTGTGCCACTGGTCGAGCGGGCGGTGCTGCAGCTGCGCGACGCGGGCGTGCGCGAAATTGGCGTCAACCTGTTCCACTTGGGGCAGCAGATTGCGGATTACCTGGGCGATGGCAGCCGCTATGGCGTCAAGCTGCAGTATTTCTTTGAGGGGCCTGAGATCCTGGGCACAGGCGGCGGGCTGAAGAATGCCGAAGGGTTCTTGCGCGGCGGCGGCGACTCGTTCGTGCTTGCCAATGGCGATGTGTGGCACGATTTTGACCTGAACGCGCTGGTGCAGGCCCATCAACCGCGGGCGTTGGCTACGCTTTTGGTGCATCGGGCGGCGCATCGGCCCGAGCTGCACAGCGTGTTTGTGAAGCAGGAACGGGTCGGGCAGGGCACCGTGGTGCACATTCGCGGCAAGCCCGTGCAAGCTCCGAGCGATTTTGCAGTGATTTACACCGGGATCGGCGTGTATGCGACGAGGTTGCTCGACCGTCTGCCGGGTGGGCGTGCCGCGTGCTTGGTGCAAGACGGCATGCTGCCGGCGCTGGCGGAGGGCGACGCCGTGCGTTGGATTGAGCCCGCTGGCGCGTGGTTCGATTGCGGCACGCGCGCGGAGCTGTTGCGGGCGTCGCTGTACGCTTTGCGGCGGCGCGGTGCGCTGAAGTAGAGAGAAAGGCTAAGGCACTTCGATGGCGTGGGCCAGGTGGCCGCGGGCGTCGCAAACTAGCTCGACACGTTGACCGGCCAAGGGTTGGTGGCGGTTGCCCAAAGCGGCTAGCTCAACCGGGACTTGCCGTCGCCCACTGTCGATGAGCGCGCCAAGATGCAAGCGGGCAGGCATTCCCCAGTCGAGCAAGGCACCTACGGCGGCGTGCGCGAGCCAGCCACTGCCCAAGACGTCGCTCAGCAGCAGCACGTGGGCGCCCGCCATAGGACCCGGCAGTGCGGTGGGGAGCACCGAAAAGTCATCATCAAGATCAATAAGCTGCGCGTGTCGAGTGACGGCTAGCGTCGCTATCACCGGCGTCTCACCCGAGTCGAGCGCCAAGATCGCCGCAAGCTCGCTGGCCACCGCCATGCCGCCCGGCGAATAGGCCACCAGCCACGGCAAAGGCTCGTCGGGCGTACGCCGCAGCGCCAGCACATCGTCGGCCAGATTTCGCAGCAATTGCTCAAGGTCGCCGCGCAGCAAGAGCGGCTGCTCCGCTACTTGGTCGGTTCCCAGTTGTCGCATGAGCCCCCTGGAGCGTCTTCGTGCACGGCCTGAAACATCCGCGACCACATGGGCTTGTACCACTCGTCGTCGAAGGCCCACCAGCGCACTGCCGCCTTGCCTTTGACCGTCTCGAGCGGCACGAGGCCAAAGAAGCGCCCATCTTTGCTGTTGTCGCGGTTGTCGCCCATGACCAGCAAGTTGCCGGGCGGCACGATGAAATCGGGGTAATTCGCGTTGTCTGGCGGGCTGTACTGCTGAGCGTGCGGGCCGTAGCGCAGGCCATTCCACAGTGGCGACGGCCAGTCTGGGCTATTGTCGGCGTCGCTCAGATCGGGCGCCACCGCGACATGATGCTGCGTAACAAAGACGTGACCGCCAATACACTCTTTGGCGATCTTGCACTTGCGACCGGCCATCGACTCTTGGCCGCACTCGCCGAGCTCGCTGATGACCTGGCGCTTGACGGGCTTGCCGTTGAGCCATAACACGTTGTCTTTCAAACGCACCCGATCGCCGGCGACCGCTACGACCCGCTTAATCAGGTCCTTGCCGCCCGAGTCCGCATCTTCGTCGTACGGGTATTCGAACACGACAATTTCGCCGGGCAACGGGTCGCGAAGGGCCAAGAACTTGGTGCGCGTAAAGGGGATCTTGAGCCCGTACATGAACTTGTTCACGAACAGGTGGTCGTGGATCTGCAGCGTTGGAATCATCGAACCGGTCGGAATCTTGAAGGCCTCGAACACGAATGCCCGGATACCGAGCGTTAACACGACGGCCCAGACGATCGCCTCGATGTACTCGCGCGTCGCCGACTTGCGGTGTGCGCCCAGGTGCAGCGTCAGGCTCTCGTCAAAAATCGCTACGGCGCGATCAAACTGCTCGACCTCTTCGGCGCCGGCATCGGGCTTGGTCTGTTGCCGGCGCGCGCGCACGTTGGCCAGCTGGTCGCCCAAGATGGTCTGAATTTCGGCTGGCAAATGACGGCCATGCTTGCGCATCAGGCGCGCACCACTCGCATCGAGATAGTCTGCTTTTTCGCGCAGATCGCGGACCCAGCGGCGCAGCGCGCGCGAATCGAGAGTAGGGGAGTCTGTCACGGAGTGGGTACCTCGTGCCGCTGCAAGAGGGGCGGCGCGCAGTGGATCATCGCGAATCGAAACACCGCGAGGGTGCAAGAGATTCCCAACGTCGCGGCCGGCAAAAACGCCCAGCGGCGGCTGAGGGCCAAGAGCCTACAGCCGCCGCTGGATCTTCTCAACCGGCTTACGCCTTATTTGTCAGCGCGGACCATGATGTCTTCGATGAACACACCGGCGCTGGCGTTCCAGAACGGTGCAGTGCCGTCGTTGGCGCCGCAATCGATGGAGTCGAAGTTGAATTCGACGACCACCTTCTTGCCGACCAGGGTCGTCACATCGAGCGAGATGACGCCCCACTTCTTGTAGATCAAGTTCTTATCAGGAGTGAATGTCGCCACGACGTTGGTGGCCGTGTCGCGCACGCCGACGGTGAACGCATCCCACTGACCATTGTTCTCGCCGTCGAACAGCGACTTGAAGGTCAAGTAGGTTTTGGCGCCCACGGTAGGCGAGGCGACGATAACGAACGCCGCCGACTTGGCCGTTCCGCCGACCTTGGTCGCACCGACGGGGCAGTTGAAGTCGTACTGGCCCTTGATCGTGGCGCTGGCGGCGCTGACGTTCAGTGAGCAGTCGCCCGAGTAGAACGACTTGCCGGCGTTGTTGTCGACCGCCCAGCCCACCGTGTTGAAGTTGTTGAACGTAAAGGCCGCCGCATTGGCGCAGGTGACCATTTCGCCGTACGACGGTGCCGGAATCTGCGACAACTCGGCGTCGTCGATGAACCAGCCGGGCATGTTGTTAGCGCCTGTATCGAGCGAGTCGAAGCGGAAGCGCAGGTGCACCTTCTTGCCCTTGAGTGCCGAGAGGTCGACCCACGCCCAGTGCCAGCCCTTGGCCATGTTGGCGGCCGCGCCGAGTTGCACGTTCACCGGCAGTGTCACAAACGCATCGCCCGTGACCTCGACGAAGCGCTTGTCCCAGGCGCCGCCCACCTCGGTGTCGAAGTACTCTTTGAACAGCAAGATTACGGGAGCGGCAGCCGCAGCGCCGGTCAAGTCAATCACGGGAGCCAAGGCCGAGCCCTGCGCCAAGCCTGCGTAATCGGTGCCATTGTTGAAGTTGAGGCTCGAGGGCGCCGCGTCGTCGCTGTTGACCGATGGCACGACTGGCGTGTTGTCGATGGCCCAGCCCGTGGCGCTGGCATTGGCTGCGGTAGTCTGCCAGCCGTTGGCGTTGGTGGTGAACGAGTCCGACTGGACCGCGCCCTGCTTGACCGCCATGATCGGGCCGCCGTAGATGTTCACTTCGTCGACGAACCAGCCGGCGGTGGTGTTGGCTGCACCGTCTATCGAGTCGAAGCGGAAGCGCACCTGGAACTTCGTGCCGATCAGGGCCTTCACGTCAAACGCCTCGAGCTTCCAGAGCTTCTGCGTCGCGAGATTGTCGAGCTGATAGGTCAGGGCGCTGGTGGCAAAGCCATCGGTCGAGAATTCGACGAAGCGCTTGTCGTAGATGTTGTTGGCTTCGACATCGCTGTACGAGTAGAACGAGACCGTCATCTGCGTGCCCTTAAAGGCGGTCGCATCGACGAAGAACTTGCCCAGGCCCGAGCCGCTAACAGCAGTGCCAGCGTCGTAGTTGGTGCCGTTGTTAAAGTTCAGCGAGGCGGCGCCGGTCAGTTTGCCGGGCGCTGCGGGCGTCGCGTCGGTGGTCCACTTGACCGTGCCGGTGCCGCCGGCGTTGACCCACAGCACGTCGTTGGCGTCGATCGTCCACCACTTGGGAATGGTGAGGACGGGGCATACCGCCACATCGGTGGTTAGGGTGTGCGTGCACGCACCGGTGGCCTTGGTGCAGGCGTCGAGCGTGCAGGGGTTCAAGTCGTCGCAGTTGGTGGCGGTGCCGGCTACGCAAGCCTTGTTCGCGCACTTGTCGGCCGGCGTGCACTTGTCGCCGTCGTCGCAAGCGGCGGTATTGGCCGCGTTGACGCAGACCTTGGCGACCGCGTCACAGCTGTCGCTACTGCAGACGTTGGCGTCGTCGCAAGTCTTGGGGGTGACGCTGACGCACTTGCCGGCGGTGCAGGTGTCTTTGTCGGTGCAGAAAAGGCCGTCGTCGCAGACCGCGGTGTTGTTTACGTACGCGCAGCCCTTGAGCTTGTCGCAGGTGTCGTCGGTGCAGACATTGCCGTCGACGCACTTTTGCGGGTTGCCGCCCACGCAGGCCCCTTTGCCGTCGCAGGTGTCCGTCAGGGTGCAGACCGAGCCGTCGTTGCAGGGGCTCGTGTTGTTGACGCTGCTGCAGACGTTGTTCGCGCACGAGTCGGTCGTGCAGGGGTTGTTGTCGTCGCAACTCTTGCCCTGCCCCGTGCACTTGCCGGCGGCGTCGCAGGCGTCGCTGGTAGTGCAGCCGTTGCCGTCGTCGCAGGTCGAGCCGACCTTGACCGGCGTGTAGGTGCAGCCCGCCTTGGGGTCGCAAGCGTCGGATGTGCAAGCGTTCTTATCGTCGCAAGGCGGCAGGGCGGTGCCGACGCACTTGCCGGCGGTGCACTTGTCGTCGGTGGTGCAGGCGGTGCCATCGCTGCAAAACAGCGTGTTGGCCTTGTTTGCGCAGCCGCTGGTCTTGTCGCAGCTGTCGTCGGTGCACAGGTTGCTGTCGTCGCAGCTCTTGCTTGCGCCGAGGCACGCGCCGTCCTTGCAGACGTCGGTGATAGTGCACGCGTTGTTATCGTTGCAGTTCGCGGTGTTGTTGCCGTGCTGGCAGCCGGCCTGGGCGTCGCACTTGTCGTCGGTGCAGACATTGCCGTCGTCGCACTTGTCGAGGTTGGTACCCGCGACGCACGCCTTGTCTTTGCAGGTGTCGTCGAGGGTGCACTTGTTGCCGTCTTCGCACTTGGCGGTGTTGACGGCGTACTGGCAGCCCTTGACCTTGTCGCAGCTGTCGTCGGTGCAGGGGTTGCCATCGTCGCAGCTCAGGCTTTCACCCATGCATTCGCCGGCTTTGCAGGCATCTTTCTGCGTGCAGGCCGACGAGTCGTCGCAGGCGGTGGTGTCGGGGTAGTTGGTGTGGCTGCAGGCGCCGGTGGTGTCGTCGCAGCTATCTACCGTGCACGGCTTGGTGTCGTCGCACGACTTGGGCGCGCCCACGCACGAACCATTCAGGCACGCGTCGTTGTCGGTGCAGGCGGTGCCGTCGTTGCAGGCGACCGTATTGTTGGCGAATACGCAGGTGCCGCTCTTGCTGTCGCACGTGTCGGTGGTGCAGGGGTTCTTGTCGTCGCACGGGATGGGTGTGCCGGCCGCACAGGCCTTGTCTTTGCAGGTGTCCATCTGCGTGCAGGGGTTAGCGTCGTCGCACGGCGCGCTATTGGCGACGTACAGGCAAGTGCCGTCTTTGCAGCCGTCGTCGGTGCAGGGGTTCTTGTCGTCGGCGCACTGGGTGCCCACGCCCTTGCATACGCCCGCCGCGCACTTGTCGGTGTTGGTGCACGAGTTGCCGTCGTCGCAGGTCAGCGCGTCGTCGTTGGTGCCGATGCAGCCTTTGATCTTGTCGCAGCTGTCTTTGGTGCAGGGGTTCTTGTCGTCGCACTTGACCGCATCGCCGACGCAGGCGCCAGCTTGGCACAGGTCCGAGGTCGTGCAGGCGTCGCCGTCGTCGCAGTTCGAGCCGTTGATCGCCGCGACCACTACGCAACCGGCCTTGACGTCGCAAGTGTCGACCGTGCAGGCATTTTTGTCGTCGCAGACCACCGGCGCGCCCGCCGTGCAGCCGCCGTTCGCGCACACATCGCCGCCCGTGCAGGCGTTGCCGTCTTGGCAAGCGGCGGTGTTGTTGGCGTGCTTGCAGCCGTCTTTCTTGTCGCACGAGTCGTCGGTGCAGGGGTTGCCGTCGTCGCAGGTGTCGGCCTTGCCCGGCTCGCACTTGCCGCTTTTGCAGACGTCGGCGAGCGTGCAAGCATCGCCGTCGTCGCACTGGATCGCGTTGTTCGCGGCAGCGCAACCGGATTTCTGATCGCACGTGTCGTCTGTGCAGGGGTTGCCGTCGTCGCATTTCTTGGCGGTGCCGTCGCAGTTGCCGCCGTTGCAGCTGTCGCCTTCGGTGCACGCGTTGTTGTCGTTGCACGGGCCGCCGTTGGTGGCTGCCTTAAAGCCGCAAGTGCCGGCGGTACATGCGCCAACATGGCAGGGATCATTAGGATCCGCCGGGCAGTCGCTGTCTTTGGTGCAGGGGCCGGTCACATCGCCCGTCGCGCTGTCGCTGCCGCTGGTGTCGCTGCCGCTGGTGTCGCTGTCGGTATTCGCCGTGTCGACCTGAGTGGTGTCGGCTGTGGTCACATCCGTGCTAGTCACATCCGTGGTGGTCACATCGGTCTTGATGCCGGTCGTGTCCGTCGTCGCGGTGGCGTCCTGCGACACATCAAATGTGCCGATCAGCACGTCGCCTCCCGTGTCCACGTCTTGGGAATAGGCCGTGTTGCTCTGGGTGTTGGGCGTACTGGAACAGGCCGACCCGTACACCGCGGCAGCCAGAATGACCAAGCTCCGCAGTGTCGTCGACCACCGCATTGACGAATTCATGTGCTTCTCTCCATGCGCACTGCCTGCGCGGATAGGGGGGGGCTCCACAGCCATGCGGGTGGTTTGCGGATTGGGCAAACAGCGCACGGCGCTAACGTGGGGCCGTCCACCCAGCGAACGGGTTCCGGCTTGGTCCCTGCGACCTCGCCGCGGCATCCGAACTAGGGGGGCGGCATTGTAAAGATTCGCGTGCGAAAGTGCAACCCAAATTGTCTGCGGCGATGATGTAACTACGGTGAATCGAGGGCTTGGCATTGCACGCCGATGGAATCGTGCCCAGGGAGCTTGACATCGATTCCGCGCCGGATCAGCCTTGGTCTACGGTCTGCATCGGACCGGCAGCACGCGACCTTCGGGCGCAATAGGCAGGTGCGGTATGGCGCGAACAGTCAAAGTGACATTGATGGGCACCGACTTTCGCCTTCAGACTGAGGAACCTGAAGAATTTGTCATGGGCGTCGCCCAATTGGTCGATGAGCGCATCGGCGAGTTGCGCAGTCGGACCAATCTGCCGTCGCAGCATCTGGCGTTGCTCACCGCGCTGACATTGGCCGAGGATCTGCAGAAGGAACGTAATACGAATAGGCAGTTGCGTGAGCTCTGGGCCAATCGGCTCGAAGCGCTGGCCGCCCGCGCCGAAACGCGGCAGTAGTCGCAGCGCCCCCGTGCGCCGCAAGGAGTGACGCGAATGCCCACACCGAATTGGGATCGCCAGACCCTGCTGGCTGGCCTGGCAGCTGCCACAGTTGTTGAAAATCCGGCGTCATTGCCGGTAGATAAGCGTGGTTGGCGGGCGGCTGCCGATGCGGTGGCGCGCGCGCGGTCGCCCATGCAACGCAAGCAGCACGCCCAGGCGCTGGGCCAGGCGGTGTTGCGGTTGGTGCAGGCCAGTGGTGCGCGTACTGTGGGGCTGTATAGCCCGATCGGCGCCGAAACGGAGACCCGCGAGCTGGCCAACAGCTTGTTGGTGCATGGAATCGCTTTGGCGTACCCGCGCTTGCGCAGCGAGGGGCCGCTCATGGATTTTGCGACGACGACAGGCCCAGCGGCGCTGCAGCAGCGCCCGCGATCGCGGCTGCTCGAGCCGGCGGGGCCAGTGATCGCGCCCGAAGATCTTGATCTTGTGGTGATTCCGTGCCTCGCGGTCAGCCCTGCCTTGGTGCGCCTCGGCCACGGTGGTGGCTATTTTGACCGGTGGCTGCCCGGTTTGCCGGCGACGGCGCTGCGGCTTGGTGTGGTGCCGGCGGCGTGCGTGTGGCCGTGGCAGCCCATCGAAGGCCATGATCAAGCGATGGATTTGCTGTGTACCGAGCAGGGGCTCTGTCGCCCCGCCAGCTAGCTCGCCCTTCTGCCGCGCCGCGACGATGCCATGATTGTGCAGTTTGTAAGAAAACACCGACAATTCGTGCGCTTTTGCGTGGTTGGCGCGAGTGGTGTGCTCGTCAACCTTGCGGCGATTGGGCTGTTCTTGGCGGCTTTAGGGCGGCGCGCGGACACGGCGTCAGCACTTTTAGCCAATATATCCGCACTATTTGGTTGGACTATCTCGGTGGCGACCAATTTTGCCCTAAATGACCGCTGGACGTTTGCGCGTAGCGAAGCAAGTTATGATTTTTCGTGGCCGATGCGCCTAACGCGCTACTACGGCAGTGCAGTGTCGGGCCTGGTGGTGCAGTTGTCGGTCCTGAACGCCGCGCGCTACGTGCTGACACTGTTGCCTTGGCCCGAGCAGTGGCTAAGTATGCGCTTCTATTTCGCGAACTTGTGTGGCATTGTCGGTGGTACCGTAATCAACTACGTGGTATCAAAGAAGTTTGTGTTCCAGCGCAACCCGAAGTGATGCCTGGATCGGGCGGCATATAGTAGGCCGTTCGCACAGTTGGCCCGCGCTCGTTGACGCTGCGGCAGTGCGCAGCCCATGATCGCAAGCGGTAGGCGGTCGAGGTAGCCCATGTTTGAACTGCGCTTGATAGAATTCCCGAAGCAGATTGGCGAGCGGCTTGAGCGCGTGGTGCAAAAGCACGGCGGTGGCAAGCTGGATCACGAGGGGCGCTTGGCCCTACTGGGGCAGGTTGCAGGTGGCCAACCCCAGGTGATTGCTCGCTATGCCGAAGAACATGCGGCGCACAACGCGCTTGCCGAGGTGGTGCTGCTGGGCGCCCGCGGCGAAGTGGTCAAGGCGGCGACGTGACCATTCGCAGCAGCTGTCCGACTCCGATCGCGACGACGAATCTGAGTCTGGCCAGCGGCGCCGCGAGTCCGCGCAGTCCGTTTGCCCTGGTGGATCTGCAGCATCGGCACGTTGAGTATCTGCGCGTTTCGGTTACGGATCGCTGCAATTTCCGTTGCACGTACTGCATGCCCAGCGAGGGGGTGGAGTGGCTGGCGCGCGACGAACTCTTGACCTTTGACGAAATCGAGACTCTGGTGCGGCAGTTTGTCGCGCTGGGGGTGCGCAAGTTGCGGCTGACGGGCGGCGAACCCCTGCTGCGGCGCGGCGTGGTCGAGTTGGTGCAAAGGCTGGCGGGGATCCCCGAGCTGGTCGACGTGGCCATGACGACCAATGGTCACCTGCTAGAAGAACTGGCTTTGCCTTTGCGGCAGGCGGGGTTACATCGGCTCAATGTGTCGCTCGATACGCTGGATAGCCGCCAGTTTGCCACGCTGACGCGCAAGGGCAGCCTGCAGTCGGTGCTGCGCGGGCTCGACGCGGCGGACCAGGCCGGTTTTCGCCATACCAAGATCAACGCGGTGATGCTGCGCGGCCTGTCGGAGCCAAGCTTGAGCGAGCTAGCGGAGTTCTGTAGCGACCGCGACTATATCTTGCGGTGTATCGAGTACATGCCGATCGGCACAGACGAGCACTGGGGGCCCGAGACGTGGCTGCCGATTGCGAATGTGCGGGAATTGCTGAGTCTGCAGTGGGAGTTGACACCCGATCCGCAGCGGCAAGAGCCGGGCGGCGGTCCGGCGGTGCGCTGGCTGGCGCAGCATCGTCAGCGGCCTGGGCGCATCTTGAAACTGGGGCTGATCGCCGCGGTTAGCGAGAAATTCTGTCGTGATTGCAACCGGGTGCGCCTGAGCTCTACGGGCATGTTGCGCGAGTGTCTGTCGACGCAAGGCGCGCTGTCGCTGCGGGATTTGCTGCGCGCCGGCGCCTCGCCCGAGGTGGTGCGGCAGGCGATGACCGCGGCGCTGCAGGGCAAGGTCGATGCGCACCGCTTTGACGCCGCCCAGACGACGCGCGAGGCGATGAGTACGATTGGCGGGTAGTTACAGCGGCTTTAGGGTCCAAGTGGCCCAGATGGTGCTGACGACGTCGCCCTGGCTATCGCGGACCAGACCCTCGACGGTGAGTTCGCAAGATTCTGTTACTACAGGAATGTCTACGTCGCAGCTGGCGGTAAGGGTGCCCCGCGCCTTCTTGTGGTAGGCGATGCGCAGCCCGGTCACGATACCCTTGGCGCGACCGTCGAGGGCATGGAACACGGCGAGACCAGTCGTTAGCTCGCCCAAGTTGACCAGCGCGATCGCGTGGATGCAGTCGAGATGATTGCGCACCGCGCGGCGGTCGCGGAGCGTGACCTTGCAATGGCCGTCGCTGAGCTCGTCGACCTCTGCGCCCAGCGTGCCGCTGTACGGGATCTTTAGGGCCAGAAGCTTCGAAAACAGATGTTTACCAAGGGGTTGACGCCCACAGAACGCCCAGACGTCGGCGACAGTGGCACTTTCGAACCGCTTGAGCAGCGGCAAGTGCTTGCGACTCCAGGTTGCCATTTGGCTCATGATGCTACCCGTGGGCCATCCCGCCCACATTGCCGTGACAATACGCAAGCTCTTGGCTTACCGCAAACTCGACAAGCGCAAGACCCGACTCTACTCTCTGAGCCCCCGCGCCGCCCATGGCGCCCTGGTAGTGATCATGGCCCAGCAACCGCAGCTTGCGACGCGCGTGGTCGAGCGCTTTCTCGACTACGTGACCTACGACACCCAGAGCTCCGACGATAGCACCAGCTTTCCGAGTACCGCCAAGCAGTTGGTGTTTCTCGACCGGTTGGTGAGCGACTTGCAGGCCCTGGGTCTGCGCGACGCCGTGCGCGATCAGTATGGCTATGTGTTTGCCACGATTCCGGCTACGACGCGCAAGCCGGGGGTGCCGACCATCGGCTACATCGCCCATGTCGACACTTCGCCAGAGGCTTCGGGCGCAGGGGTTCGGCCGATCATGCATCGGGATTGGCAAGGCGACGACATCGTGTTGCCCGATGATCCCGCTGTAATTCTAAGGCGTTCAGAGCATCCCGCCCTGGCGGGCAAGGTGGGCGAAGACATCATTACCGCTTCGGGTCTGACTCTGTTGGGCGCCGACAACAAGGCCGGCGTGGCGGCGATCGTGGCGCTGGCCGAGTACTTGCTGGCCCACCCCGAAGTGCCGCACGGCGCGATCCGCCTGGGCTTTACGCCTGACGAGGAAGTTGGCACTGGCACTCAGTATTTTGATGTGACGCGCTTTGGCGCCAAGTACGCTTACACCATCGACGGCGAGACGTTGGGGCAGATTGAAGCCGAGTCATTTTCTGCAGATAGCGTGAATGTGACGTTTAGCGGCTGGAACACCCACCCGGGCCTAGCCCACGGCAAGATGGTCAACGCCATCAAGGTGGCGGCGGACTTTATCGGCCGGCTGCCGCGCGACCGCTTGTCGCCAGAAACAACCTGTGATCGCCAGGGTTTTGTGCACCCGTACCAGATGGAAGCGGCGGTCGAAAAGACCTCGGTCAAGTTCTTGATTCGCGACTTTGATACCAAGAAGCTGTCCGAATACGAGAAGTTCTTGCAAGATCTCGCCGAGCAGACCGCCGCCGAGTGGCCTGGCGCGTCGGCGCAGGTTCAGGTCACCGAGTCGTATCGCAACATGCGCGAGGTGATTGAGCAGCACCCGCATGTGGTCGAGAACGCGCGTAAAGCGATTGCGCGTGCGGGGTTGCCGGTTCTCGATGCGCCGATTCGTGGCGGCACCGACGGCTCGCGGCTGTCGTTTATGGGGCTGCCTACGCCGAATTTGTTTGTGGGCGAGCACAATTACCACTCGCGCCTTGAGTGGATTAGCGCGCAAGACCTGCATAAAGCCGTTGAAGTGATGGTGCATCTGGCGCAGATCTGGGCCGAAGACGCGGCGGAGTAGCGAGCGGCGATTAGCGGACCGAAAAGTCCAAGAACGCCTCGAGCGGCATGCGTTCGGCTTGCACGTCGGCTACTTGAGCCTGCAGCGGGCCCTTTCTGCACCACGCCACCATCGCGTTCACGTTGGCCTCGGGCCCGTGGAACACCGCCTCGACTTGCCCGTCGGGCAGGTTGCGCACCCAGCCCTTGAGCTTAAGGGCCAGGGCCTGTCGCCGCGTAAACGAGCGAAAAGCCCCGTCTTGCACATCGCCGGTAACCACCACGTGAAACTGGATCGTGCGTTGTTGCGTCATGGGGCCTCGCTGAGCCAGCGCCCGGCGAGCGCGCTGTAATAGTAGACACGGAAGTCGGCAATGGCGCTGGCGCTGCTGGCGAGCACAAGCTGTACTGGCCGCGCTTTGGGGTCGTGGACGCTCCAGGCGGCGTCGGCGGCGCTCAGGGTGGTGCCGCCGCTGGGGTGGCTGTGCCAGACGGCGAGCGGGGGCACGGTCAGAAATTCAGATGGCAGTACAAAGTGTTGCGAGCTATGGCTCGCGGGCGCAAGCCGCACCGTCACCGCGCCATCGGCTCCGCGCACCAGGGTTCCCGCGGCCTCGGTCGGCCACGCCTCGCGACAGGCCTGCTCGACGGTGGGCCACCAGGGCTGGTCGGGCAAGTTGTCGCCTAGGCGCTGCGCCGGGGCCTCGCTCGAATGCTGTGGATTTAGAGGGTCTTGCAGATTGATCGCCACCACTGCCGGCAGCGGCTGCAGCCCCAAGCTGGCGTCGAGCACGAGCTGGGCCACCGCGCCACCCAGGGCCACCGCGTCGGCAACACCCGAAGAACTATGCCAAAGCAGCAGGCAACTGCGGGGGTGATCGCCCAGCCACGCCAGCTCGGCCTCGGCACCGTGCGGCCGCTGGCGCAGGTGGATATGCACGCACGGCACGGGTAGATTTGCTTGAGTATCGGCCAGTTGCAGTTCGGGGTCGATGTCGGTCAAGGTCCGGGCCCACGCGCTCGGCGCCAGCAGGTGGCCCAAACCGGCCCCCACCAGGTAACGAGCGGCCGCTTCTGCAGCGATGGTGCACAGTTGCGAGGTGTCGTGGGCGATGGCGGCGCCCAAGGCGAACAGCTGCTGTTGCCCGTCGAATTGCACACCAGTTACCAGTAGTTGCCGGCCGTGCCGCTCGTACAGGTGGCTCGGATCGCGCACTAGCATGGCTGGCCTCGGCCGCAGCGGCAGTCGCGCGCGATCTGCACCGGTGTGCGCAAAAGCCCGCGCGGCGACAAGCGAACTAGGGCGCCGTGCGCCATGTCGGGCTGGCCGTTCAGCACCGCCCACAGTGAGCGGGCCGCTAGGGCCCCCACTTGGCCCACCACGGGGCCGATCACTCCCGCCACTTGGCAAGTGGCCAAAAGCTCCGGCGGTGGCGGCTCTTCAAAGAGGCAGCGGTAGCAGCTCGACTCAGGCGACACTGCCATCCACTGTCCGCGGCGACCAATGGCGGCGGCGATGCTGGCAAAGCGGCGGCGAGGTTGCGCAACTGCCCAATCATTCACCAGAAACTTGCTGTTGGCGTCGTCGCTGCCCTCGAACACGGCGTCGCAGCCGGCCAAAAGGTCGACCAGCGTGTCGGAGCTGAGCCGGCCTTGGCGGACTTCGATGTCGACTGTGGCCATGCGCGCTTGCAGGGCGGCCCGCAGCGCGTCGGGCTTGCTTTGGCCCAGCACCGTGCCGTCGTACAGGATTTGCCGATGCAGATTGCTGACTTCGACGGTGTCGTCGTCGATCAGCACCAGTCGCGGCGCGCCCGCCAGGGCCAGCGTCCACGCGGCCGGAACGCCGAGGCCGCCGCAGCCAACAATCGCAATCGTCGTCTGGACTTGCGTCATGGCAGCGCGACCACCACCGTGTTGCCCACCGCGCGTACCAGCAGGTCGCTGCCGTCGGGTGCCCAGCAGCCAAGTGGGCAGAGGCCGATTGCCTCACTACTCTGCGCGGCGACTAGGTTTTTGCCAGTGCCATCTTGCACGCCCGCGAACGCGCCAAGGCCCGCCAGGTGCCAGACGAAGCCTGCGTTAAAGGTGCCGCCGGGTGCGGTGGTCAAGGTGAGCGTCTTGCCCAGCTTTTGCCAAAGCGCAGAGCTGCCGTCCCACAGGACCACCGAGCCGCTGCCGTTGCCGGTGGGGATGCTGGTCTGCAGCCATAACAGGCCGGTGGTATTGGCAAAACTTTCGACGCCGGCCTGGCTGCTCGGCGCCAGCGTATCGATGGTCGGCCGCAGCAGGGGCACCACGCCGCCCACGCGTAAGTACAGGGGAAGCTTGGCGATGGCCGCCTCGACCTTCTCGAGCTTGCCCGCCGTACCGCCGTCGTGCAGAGAACCGTCGAACCAGTCGCGCCACTGCCCCGGCGGGAACCACACCTCGCGCTGCAATTCGGCAGTGATCACCGGCGCTACCAGCAGTTCGGGCCCCAGCAGCCACTGATCGGCCTCGTGGGCCTGCAGACCGGGATCTCCAGCAAGCTTGGGATACTGCAGGCCCAACGCCCGCACCGGCCCGACGCCTTTGGGGGTCTCGCCCTGGCTGCGCTGCAGCTCGCTCCAAAGCAGCGGAAACAGCCGAGCATGCAAGCGAATCAGCTGCCGCGACACGTCGAGCGTTTCTTGGTCAAAGGGCGAGCCGGTGGTCAGGTCGTTGTCTGGCTTCTCGACTAGCCACGGGTGGTGGTTCGAGCCGCCGCCGATCTGCAGAACACCTGTAAGCGCGGTGTGTTGCAGCCAGCGCA
>CAISBR010000088.1 GCA_903883645.1 uncultured Myxococcales bacterium
GACCGAGGTGTGCAACGGCGCCGACGACAACTGCAACGGCCAGATCGACGAGAGCGTGCTGAAAACCTTCTACAAAGACAACGACGGCGATGGCTATGGCAGCGTGACGTCGCAGATTGCTTGCACGGCGCCTACGGGGTATGTGCCCACGGCGGGTGATTGTAATGATTTCAATAAGTTGATTTACCCTGGCGCCCTTGAACTGTGCAACGACGTCGACGACGACTGCAACGGCTTTATCGACGACGGCCTGCCGCTGGCCGACATCTATGCCGACCTCGACGGCGACGGCTACGGCGGCAGCAACGCCAAGGCCAAGCAAAAGTGCCTGATCGACGGCAAGTTAGCCCCCTTGGGCTATGCGCTGAGCCACGACGACTGCGACGACAGCAAGTCGACCGTGTACCCCGGCGCACCCGAGCTCTGCGACGGCATCTTGAACAACTGCACCCAGGCCGTGGCCGACGCGCAGTGCGCCAAAAAGTGCGAAGGTAGCTGGCCCGTTTTCTTAGGCGGCAGCGAGGGTTACCCGGCCATCGCCCAGCTCGACGGCGACAATCAGCTCGAGGTGCTGAGTCAGAACGAAGGCCATTTGCGGGCCTTTAAGGCCAACGGCGCGGTGATGTGGGACACGCCGGTACCGGTCAGCTACTCGTACCCGGCGCTGGGCGACTTTAACGACGACGCCACGGTCGATGCCGTGGTCTCGGGCCACGATGGGGCAGTGCACATCGTAAACGGCAATACCGGCGCGGAGATGGCCAAGATTGCCGCGGGTACGGCGGGCTACTACGGTGCGGCGATTTTCGACGTGGACCGCGATGGCGTGCCGGATATCGTGCCGACCGCCGGTGGGTCATACAAGATCCTGCTTATGAACGCGAATCAGACACTGAAGACGCTGGTGACATTGGCACCGCTGGCCACGGAGTACTTCTCGCTGGCCTCGCCGGGCATCTTTGACTTGCAGGGCGACGGCGTACCCGAAATCTTCTTGGGATCAGGCAATTGGGGCTGCGCCAGCAACACCGCCAGCTGCAAGGGCCGGGTATACGCGTTCGACATCAGCGGCGGCTACGCCAACGACCCCACCTGGACCGACAGCAGCAAGCCGTGGTTCAAGGTTGGCGGCTACCCGTACTCGTACGCCGGCGAAGGCGTCTGGCCGCTGTATGCCGACTTAGACGGCGACGGCGTCAACGAGATTCACCACTACTTCACCAATAGCAGCACCGACTTGTGGAAGAAAGACGGCACCGATCACCCCTTATCGGGCGCCAACGGCCTGGGCACATTCCCGATCATGGCGCCGGTAGACGGCAAGGGTAACCTCGACCTGTCGGGCAAGCTCTCGGTGGTGGGCGGCGGCATTGCCGACATCGACGGCGACGGCGACTACGAGACCATTGGCTCGGCCGGCGGCGGCATCGCGGTCATCAAACAGGGCAAGATCATGGACGGCTTCCCGCTCAAGGTCGGCTCGGGCCGCACCGTCATCAGCGACATCAACCGCGACGGCCAGCTCGACGTGCTGTTTATCTCGGGCAGCAATAACTCGCTAAATTGCTACACCTTGGGCGCGGGAACGTACGCGGACGGGCGAGTGCTCACCGGTGGCACGCTGAACGGCCTGAGCCACAACGCCTACCCGACCATGGGCTACGATCCCTTTGAACCCAACGATGTACGCAAGGCACCGTTCGACCCCAGCACCACTACGAACCCGCTGTTCGACTCGCGCGCCTTCCGTATCTCGGCCCTGCGCGACGTGTACGCCAGTGGCAACGGCTGGCAACACAAGCTGCAAGCGGTACTGGGCGAGGCGGGCGACCGCGATAACTACGTGTTGTACAGCAGCATCATCAACGTGAGCCTGACGCCGATGGTGCGCGATTACGACTTGTATTTGCACATCTTTAAGGGCGACGGCACCTTCTTGGCCACCTGGAAAAGCACCAACTCGGGCACGGGCGTAGAAAACGTGATGTGCCACTCGGTCAACGGCTGCCCCGCCGGCGCGGGCATGTTCATCATCGAGGTGCGCGGCAAGGACCCGAAAAAGGACTTTGGGCCGTGGCCGTACCAGCTGTGGACGAACTGGGCGAACTGACCCTGCGCCAAGGACCGCTCTAGGGCCGCTCAAGGCGATGCGCAAGCACACGTGCGAACAGCGGCTTGGCATCGCAGTTGCTGAAGGCGGCGAAGCCCCCTGGTGGCGAGGTTGGCTAGGCCAAGGGCCTTCAGACCGCGCAAGTATAGCCTAGCCTGCTGCGGGCACTTATCCAAAGAAATCATTGCCCCCATAGGCAACGGCGCCTGCTGCGGCACCAACGGCGCGGTGGTGGGCTGCGCAAGCCGCGGAATGCGTCGGACGCTGGCAGCGGGCCAAGCCGGCAGCCAACCAACTTAGTGTAAGTGCTTGCTAGTGATGGTTGTTGACCCGAGCTGCAAGGGGTAGCGCGCTAGCTCAAGGATCGACCAAAGGTCTGCAATTACAGGGTTTCGATCGAGTAGGCTACGAACGATGCCGAGCCCTTTAGCGTGATGAACGGGTTCGAACCGTATGTCAGCTGGACGACAACGCCATTGGCGAGCGTAAACACGGTGAACGTGCCACTGCCACCCCAAGAGCTCCACCAGCTCGCCGAAGTGGTGGTGCTGCCACTGGTCTGCAAGCTGCTGCAACCCATGCTGTTGCCGGTTACGCGAACGCACGAAATTCGATACATCGTGGTGGCGTTCTCGGCCAGGGTGATGTTGACCACCGAGCCCTCGATGCCCATGACCGCCGAGTCGACGGTGTAGCTTGGGCTCGCCAAATAGCCCTTCTTGGTCGTGAGGCTGTCCGTCGCACAGATGACCGCGCCGTTGGCGCCAATGCCGGTCACAACCAAGCCCGCTGAGCACGCCTGATTCGAGGTGGCGAAATTGCTGCCGCTGTAGCTGTTGTTGGCGTCGGCGGCGCAGGTGACCGCACCGCTGGCGTTGATGCCCGTGACGACTTGGCCGGGGGCGCAAGCCTGGCTGCTTACAGCAAAATTGGCGCCGCTGTAGGTAGTGTCTTTGTCGGCGGTGCAGGTGACCTTGCCACTGCTGTCGACACCGAGAACGTGCTGGCCCACCGCGCAAGCTTGGTTCGACACGGCGAAATTGCTGCCGCTGTAGCTATTGTTGGCGTCGGCAGCGCAGGTGACCGCACCGCTGGCGTTGATACCGCTCACGTACTGCCCTACCGGGCAAGTCTGGCTGCTTACAGCGAAGTTGGCGCCGCTGTACGTGGTGTCTTTGTCGACGGTGCAGGTGACCTTGCCGCCGGCGTCGATGCCGAGCACGTGCTGGCCTGCCGCGCAAGTCTGGTTCGACACGGCGAAATTGGCGCCGCTGTAGCTATTGTTGGCGTCGGCAGCACAGGTGACCTTGCCGCTCGCGTCGACGCCGGTAACGACTTGGCCGCTGCCGCAAGCCTGGCTGCTTACAGCGAAATTGGCGCCGCTGTAGGTGGTGTCTTTGTCCGCGGTGCAGGTGACTTTGCCGCTCACGTCGATGCCGAGAACGTGCTGGCCCGCGGCGCAAGTCTGGTTCGACACGGCGAAATTGGTGCCGCTGTACGTCGTGTCTTTGTCGGCGGCGCAGGTGACCTTGCCGCTGGCGTCGATACCGCTGACCACCTGACCGCTGCCGCAGCCTTGGTCCGAGACGGCAAAATTACTGCCGGTATACACCGGGTTCTTGGCGCAGGTGACCTGCCCCGCCGCGTCGATGCCCGAGATGACCTCGCCGGCAGCGCAGCTCTGGCCTAGCGCCACCAGCTTGGGTTTGTCGACCACATCGCTCCAGTTGCCCGACTTGGCCAGCGGTGCGAGCGAAGCGGCTTTGGCGTAGGGGGCAAGCAAGGCTGGGTCGACTTGCTCGGCGCCGATGCAACCGGTGCAGGTGACGGTCTCGGCCGTGGCAGCCACATCGGAGCGCAAAGCGTAGGCGACCGGATGCAGCGGCAACTTGGCAAGCTCGGCATCGCTGCCGACCTGCAAGCTGACATACCCGGCATTGCCACTAAGGAATTCCTTCTTCTCAAGCGGCAACTTGTCGCCGATCGACACGTTGAAGGCGCCCTTGACCACCTTGACGCCGGGGTCGAGATAGGTCCAAACCGGCTTCGTATCCGCGGCTTGCGCGTAGAAGCGAATCGTAAGGCCGTAGTCGCCATCCGGCGCCGCGAACCCCGCCGCATTGGTCAACCGCCCTTGCAGGTCGAGCGCCGCCGCCACCTCGGCGTGTGCGGGCCAAGCCGCCAAGCTCGCCGCCAGCGCCACTAGGCCGCTAAGTCCTTGCACCCACCGTGCCGCCCCGTTCTTCGCTTGTGCTGCCATCATCGCCTCCGTTGCCGTCCCGTCTCGAACTTGCTGCCCGCCCATCGCGCGCCGCGTCACGTTCACCAGCTAAATAGCCAGCGCGCAAAACCTGCCCAGACGCTCGATGCCTGTTGGCCGAGCATGTCACCGAAAATCGTGCCGCTGGTGGCCAGTTCCACCCCGGTCGCCGTACCGCCGCTGACGCCGCCGCCGACGGCCACCAGCGCGCCTTGCCAGCCCTCGATCTTGCAAATCTCGTCCGTAAGACCGTTGCAGTTGTCGTCAAGGCTGTCGCAGGCTTCGATCGTTGCGGGCACGACCGCGCCGACGCAAGCGCCCAATAGTCCGTCTTTGCAGACTTTTTTGCCGGCCAGGCAGGTGCCCACGCCCACTGTGCCGCCGGGGCCGTCGTAGCAACTTGCGCTCGCGGCATTGGCCAGGGCTACACAGCCGGTCTTGACGTCGCAGCTGTCGTCTGTGCACGGATTGCCGTCGTCGCAGTTGGGCGGGGCGAGGCCGGGCAAGCAGGCGGGCTGGCCACCGGGGTCGGCGCCACAGGCATCGCCCACCGTGCAGGCGTTGCCGTCGCTGCACGAGGTGCCGGCCGTCAGGGTGTGGTCGCAGGCGGCGGTGGCCTTGTCGCAGCTATCGGCCGTGCACGGATTGCCGTCGTCGCAGCTGACCGCGGCGGTGTGATCGCACGCGGCGGCGACTGCGTTGCACAGGTCAGAGGTGCAGGCGTCGTTGTCGTCGCAGGCCGTCTCGTCGGTTTGGCCATCGCAATCATCGTCTTGGCCATTGCAGATGTCTTTGCCGGCCTTGCTGATCGTGCTGCAAATCGCTTGGTTGATGGTCTGGCATTGCACGAAGCCGCCGCCGCAAGCGCCCGCGCCGCATGGCTGCCCGATGGCAACGGTGCCGCCGGTGGCGAGATCGACCCAGCCAAAGGTCTCGTCGGTCATGCCGTCGCAGTCGTCGTCTTGGCCGTTGCATGTCTCGTAACTAGGTGATTTTGCGTCGAGACACAGCTCTTCGCCCGACGACGTACAGGTGGCCTTGCCGGGGCACGCGCCGATGAGCACATGGCACACGCCGCTGTCACATGCCTCGCCGGAGCTACAGTCGCTGTCGAGCTTGCAAGTTGCGGCCGACCCCTTGGCCTCAAAGGCCTTTTTCATGCAGCCGGTGCCGGGTGCTAGGTCGTCGACCTTGCCGTTGCAGTTGTCGTCTTGGCCGTTGCACATCTCGGCCTTGGCTTGCGGCGCATCGCACGCGGTGAGCCCCTGGGCGGTGCAGTTGCGCTTGCCCGAACATGCGCCAAAACTGTTGCTGTTCTGGCAGTTGGTGGCGACACCTAGCTTGGTGGCCCACGCGCTGCAGGTGCAGATGGCGCCGGCCTTGGGTTGACACGCCTTCACGCTGGCGCCGCCGCCGAGTGGCTTGCCGTCGCCGCACACGTAACCGTCTGGGCAGTCGACGTCTTTGGCGCAGGTGCCACCGCAGAACGCCCCATCGGCGCCGCGGTCGAGGCACCACGCGTCGTTGGCGCCCTGGGCCTGACAGTCGGAGTTTTGCAGGCACGGCGCGCACAGGCTCAGGTGCAAAGGTACGCAAATCGATATGGAATCAACCGAGCCGTGGGGCTTGCAGGCAAAGCCGCTGGGGCACGAGGTGTCGCCGCAGGTCTGCGCGCACTGCTTGCCGGCGGCGGTCTCGATGCAAACGCCCGAGTCGCAATCGCTATCAATGCTGCAAGTGCACGCGGGGCCGCCGGGGCAGGCGGTACTGTTGCCGGTATCGGTGGTGGCTGTGGCGTCGCCGCTGTCGGCAAGGATCGCATCGACCGCGGTGTCGGGCTCGCTGGCCAGCGAATCGGCGTCGTTACCCAGGCTTATGTCGATATCCGTGCCGCCGCCGGTGGCCGAAGTGCCCGTGCCTGTCAAGGTATCGCCGCAGGCCACGGCCAGTCCGACCATGGCCAACCAGCCGAGCACGCTGCAAGTTCGCGAGAGTGCTATCTTTTTTCTGATCATCTTGCTGCCCCGGCGGTGCCGACACCTGCTACAGGCTGCACAGTATCTTGGGCTGCAAGTGCTGGCAAGCGCGTCCGCGCGAGTTGCAGAAAAATTATGCCGGCGGCCGCGGCGCCCGGTCGCCCACAAAATTAGTCACGCCCGCGTCATGCTTGCGCCTCGCGTTGGCCGGCAAGTCCGCTAATTTTCGCCGTTCTTCTGTATTTATTGTGCACTGCACAACGATTGACTTCTTAGAAACTTAGACGCATTTTGTCGCTGGCGTGCTGCGGTGCACAAAACCGGAGCCGGAGCCCGGACCGCCACGCCAGACTGGACCCGACGCCCGCGCGGCGAGGGCCGAAGCGAAGCACCCCGCTGGGGCACGCACGCATGCACCAAGTGCAAAAGGCTTAGGAGAATCATGGAACTCAAGGGCGCAGTAGCAGTCATTACGGGCGGAGCGAGCGGCATCGGCGAGGCGGTGGCCAAGGGCATGGCGGCGCGCGGTGTGAACGTCGTCATCGGCGACATGGACCCCAAGGGCCTAGAGCGCGTGGCCGGCGAGATCACCGCAGCGGGCGGCAAGTGCGTGTACGCCAAGTGCAATGTCACGCAAGAGACCGAGGTCGCCGACCTGATGGACCTGGCCATCACCACCTACGGCGCGCTGAACATCTGCGTCGCCTCGGCCGGCATCATCAAAGACGGCCTGATGCTGAGCACCGACAAGGACACCGGCAAGGTCAAGCGCGCCATGAGCACCGAGCAGTTCAAGGCCGTCATCGACGTGAACTTGGTCGGCGCCTTTATCACCGTGCGCGAGGCGGCGATTCGCATGGCCAACAACGGCTACAACGGCCTGATTGTGCCGATTTCGTCGGTGAACAAGGCCGGGCAGGTGGGCCAGCTGAACTACGCGTCGGCCAAGGTGTCGCTGGCGCTGTGGCCCAAGATCCTGGTGGGCGAGTTCCAGATGAAGGGAATCAACAACATCCGCGTGGTCAGCGTGGCGCCCGGTTATGTGGGCACGCCGATGGTCAAGGGGATGAACCAGGAGGCGCTGGCGGGCCTGCTCAAGGGCGTGCACATCGGCCGCCTGATTGAACCGAGTGAAATCGCGGATATCATCATGTATGCGGCGCAGAACGAGGCGATTGACGCGACCTGCTTGGAGATTACCGGCGGTCTGATTTCGAACGGTCTGGCGAAGTAAACCCCAAACCCCACGCATCCGGAGACAAATTATGAGCAAAGTCAGCATTATCGGCGCCTACAACACCAAGTTTGGCTCGCTGGTCGAAGTCAAAGACCGCATCTCGTTCAAGCAGAAGATCGACCAAAAGACCTTCTACGACCTCATCATCGAAGCCGGCCGCGGCGCGATTGCCGATGCGGGCCTCAAGGCCGAAGACATCGACGGCGTGTGGATCGGCGCGTGCGCCCCGTCGCGCTTTGTGAACCAGGAGCACGTGGCGCCGATTGGCGTGATGATTGACCCCGCCCTGCGCTTTAAGCCCATGACGCGGACCGAGGCGGCGTGCGCGTCGTCGTCAGTGGCAATTTACGATGCAATGTATGCCGTAGAGTCGGGGCGCTTTAAGAACGTGCTGGTGGTGGGCGTAGAGAAGATGAACCTGCTCGACACGGCGGCGATGACCACGGCGCTGGCGACCTGCTCGTACTGGCCCGAAGAGGGGGGCAAGGGCTCGACTTTCCCCGCTTTATTCGCGGAACTGGCCAAAGCGTACATTGCGCACTATGGCATTAGCGACGCGGACTGGCGGCAGCAATCGGCCCACGTGGCGGCGATGTGTTACCGCAATGCGAGCCATAACCCCCTGGCGCACGTGCAAAATGGTCCGCAGAGCGCGGCCGATATCCTGGGCCTGCCCGACGCCGGCAAGGGTAGCAACATGATGGTGGCGGCCCCGCTGCGGCTGCACGAC
>CAISBR010000089.1 GCA_903883645.1 uncultured Myxococcales bacterium
CGCGGCTGGCGGCGGGGCAAAAGGCGCGGGCGGTGGAGTTTCCGCAGTGGAGCTTTCCGGGGCGGGCCGGGGTGTGGCCGCGGTGGCCGGGCTTGGATCAATAGTTAATACTTTCGAGGGGTAGAAAATGGATGCTTTCAAAAATCACTTTCAAAAATCATGGTGCAGCGCGACGGCGAGATGCCAACTATCACCGTACACCGACGTGCCGCCGACGGGGTCGAAGGGGTCCGCTTTCAGCACGGTCCGTCGCATCAGGCTCGTCCACCCCAGGCCAACGTCGACTTGCAGTGGCTTGCGCGTCAGGCTGAGCGGGTCGTCTAGGGTAATGCCCGCGCCAAAAGTAGCTGTCGTTGCTGGCGAATCGAGGTAGTTGGCTACCCCGTCTGCCTTGGGGAGGGGCGTGGGCCGGTACTGCACACCCGTGCGCAGCGCGAGCTGTGGGTGCGGCCGCCACTCAACGCCGGCCCGCGGGACCACGATGTCTTGCGCCCCCATCGGCACTGGCTGGTTGTGGGCATACAAGATATCTGCCTTTGTTCCGCCTGGTTGTACGAGCTGGGCGTTATCTAGGCTGAGCGTCACCGTCGGCGCCAGCGGCGGCAGTTCCGACCAGCGCTGCCAAGCCAGCCCGCCCGTCCACAGCCACTTTCCGGTCTGCCACGAGCCCGCCGCGGCCAGTGTATCGGGCAGCCACAATCCTACGCCGGCAACGGCAAAGGTCATCATTCCAACCTGTTCTACGTTCACATTGAGCGGCAGCGCGTAGCGCACCTCCGACTTGCCGCGCCACACCAGCGCCAAGCGCACATCGTCGCGGGGCAGCACCGTCACGCCAAGAATTGGAAAAACCTCTGTACTTAGATTTACTTGTAGCGACTTCGAGTCGACGCGGTGGTCGAGCGGCGACAGCGCAATGTCCGACCGCCCCGACAGCGCCGTCAGCACCTGCCCCGAGGCGCCCAGCGTCATCCACGGCAGCGGCCGCACCGACACGCCAAACACGAGCGCCAGCCGGTCGCCCAGCGTGTCGTAGACCGGCAGCTGCGGGATGCGGTAGTCTAGGCTATCGAGCCGCGTAGGTCCGCTAATTGGCAGGTGAAATGCCACCGCGAGCGCCGCGCGATCCTGCAACCAACCGGGCAGAGGGGTCGACACCCCCATGTGCATCAGGTAGTTGTCTTGAGGTAGTCGGCTGGGCCACTCGGGCTGACCGCCGGTTCGATCGATGCCAAAGCGATTTAGGATCAGGTCTGTACCAAAGCCGAAGTGGATGTGCTTGGCGAGCACTAGGTTCGCCGGGTTTTCGTAGACAGCGTAGTAGTCGTCGCTGATTGCCTCGGACGCGTTGCCCATGGCGATGGCTCGTGGGCCAAATCCGTAGAGCTCAAGTGAGCTTGCGTGGGCGCTCGTCGCAACCAGGACTGCGCGCAGCGTCAGCAATGCAACCACCACCCACAGTACGCGCAGCCGAGTCATGCCTACCGCCGCAGGCCCAAGTGATTCATGAAGCTTTTCAGGTCGTCCCATGCCTCGCGCTTGCGGGCGGGCTCGGCAAGTAGTTCTTCGGGCGACCAGGTGCATAGGGTAGGAACGCCCCGAATCTCAAACCATTTTCCGCGAAGTTGCGCCAACGGGCGATTTTGCCGCAGAAGGAACTGCGCCGGCACCTCACCAAATGATAACAGCGACTTAGGCTGCACGACTTCCCACTGGCGGCTGAGCCAGCTACTGCAGGCGCGCGTGTCGGCCAAGTCGGGGCGTGTGCCGCCGCCGTGGCACAGACAGACGTGCGTCAGCCAGGCGTCGTCGCGGTGCAAGCCGATGGCGCCGATCATTTTATCTAGGAGTACGCCCACTTCGCCCTGGCCCACGCGCCCGGCTTCGTCGGTGCCGGCGCTGGGGGAGCCTAGCAAGATCAGTGTCTTGGCGATCGGATTGCCGCTGCCGAACACAACTCGGCTGCTGCCTTGGCGGCGTGGGCACTTGGCGCATGCAGCAGCCTCCGTGGCGAGGGCTTCGAGTGCGGCCTGGGCCTCGGGGCGGCGCGACACCCCTGCCAGTTGTGCCAGGGTTGGTGCTCCGGCTCGCTCCGCGGGCGCGGGTGAAACACGAGGACTTGCAGCAGGCTGTGGATGTTCGGGTCGTTGGTTGGCCACGGAGTGCGCCGGAGCCGGCCGCGCCTTGCGCACCACCTGGTCGACGCCGCCCCAGCGCGCCATTCGCAACGCCGCCGCCACCTGCCCAACGAGCTCGGCCACGGCCTGGTCGTCGTTCGGGTCAAAGGGGGGGGCAACCTGCGATTGGGACAAGGACATTTGGCTGCTCATCGATCCGCGGCGCGCGCTGCGTCCCCCAAGGATACGGCAAGCGGCGGCGATGCTCCAGCGCGTTGGCGTTTGACCAAAAGTTTCGGCATCATTGCGCCCGAGGTTTGTCGGATGCTGCTCCAATTCGCAAAATTGCATGGTCTTGGCAACGATTTTGTAGTCGTCGACGCGCGTTCGGGCGGCCAGGCAAATGGCCGTTGGCCAGCGCTCGCGGCGCAAGCCCAGGTGACTCTGGTGCAAAGCGTCTGCGATCGCCACACCGGCATCGGCGCCGACGGGGTGCTGCTATGGACTGGCTCGCTGGCCGCGCCGCGTATGACGGTCATCAACGCCGATGGCAGCCAGCCCGAGATGTGCGGCAATGGTCTGCGTTGTTTCGTAAAGTATTTGGCTGATTTGCATGGTGTGCTTGGCGACGCGATCGCCGTGGAAACCGGCGCCGGGCTGCGCACCTGCCGGCTCTTTCGCGATGCGGCGGGGCAGGTGACCGAAGTGGCGATCGACATGGGTCAGGCCGACTGGAGTGCCGATGCTGTGCATCTCGATCAAAAAGAGCCCATGATTGCGCAGGCTTGGCGCCTAAGCGGCCACGATTTTGAGCTTTCGGCTTTGTCGATGGGCAACCCGCACGCGGTGACGTTTTCGCCTTTTGTCCCCGACGCGCTGCAGGTGCTGGGGCCGCAACTCTCAAATCATCCACAGTTTTTGCAGCAGACCAATGTCGAATTCGTGCGTGTTGAGGGCCAAGGCGACGCGCTGCGGCTGGTGGTGAGCGTGTTCGAGCGCGGCTGCGGCTGGACCCAAGCCTGTGGCACTGGCGCCACGGCCGTGGCCTTTGAGGCGCTGCGCCGCGGAATCACCCAACAAAATCGCGAAGTAGCGGTGGTCTTGCCCGGTGGGTCGCTGCTCATCGCCATCGGCGACAACGGCCGCGCGGTGATGCGGGGCCCGGCAAAGCTGGTGTTTACGGGGTCGCTCGACCTGGACCCATGGCTAGCTGGCGGCGCCGCTTGATGGGCCGCAAGCCCTTGCCCTTGCTGCCAAAAATCATTTTGATTGTGGGGTTGCTGCTGCTCGCTGACCCCGCTGCGGCCGCGGCCCACGACCCGGTGGCCCCGGTAGCCCTGCAGTTGACGCTGGTGCTGACCGGGGCGCTGCTTGCCGGCTTCGTGGCGACCCGTCTCAAGCAGCCGGCGGTGATGGGCGAGCTGCTCTTTGGCGTGATCGTGGCGAACCTGGGCTTGGGCTTTGCGGTAGAACTGCGCGACTCGCCAGCGATTGATCTGCTTGGCCGCATTGGTGTGCTGCTGCTGTTGTTCGAGGTGGGGCTCGAGTCGAGCGTGCGGCAGTTGCTGCGGGTGGGGCTCTCGGCGTTGCTGGTGGCGACCATTGGCGTCGCGACGCCGCTGCTGCTGGGTTGGTGGGTGGCCGCGCAGCTTTTGCCTGCAGGATCAAGCATGTTTGCCCCGTTGTTCTTGGGGGCGACCTTGACGGCGACCTCGGTGGGGATTACTGCGCGGGTGCTGCAAGAGCTGGGGGCTCTAGACCGCCCAGAATCGCGGGTGATTTTGGGCGCCGCCGTGATCGACGATGTGCTCGGTCTGATGGTGCTGGCGGTTGTCGCGGCACTGGTCGGAGCGGCCAACGCGGGCGAGTCGCTGGCGGTGGGGCCGATCGTACTCATCATCGCCAAGGGGCTGGCGTTCTTGGCAGTTTCGCTGGCGCTGGGTGTGTGGGCGACGCCGTGGTTCTTTAGGTGGGCGGCGCGGTTGCGGCACCCCTCGACGCTGCTGGCGCTGGGCATGGGGCTGTGTTTTGGCCTGGCCTGGGCGGCAGATGCGGCCGGTCTGGCGCCGCTGGTGGGTGCGTTTGCTGCGGGTCTAGTGCTCGAAAGGGCGCATAGCGAGCCGTACCGGGCGCAGGGCGAGCGCGGTCTCGAAGAGCTTGTGCACCCGATCGCTCAGCTGTTTGTGCCTCTATTTTTTGTGCAAATTGGCCTGCGTACCGACTTGCGGGCACTGCTGCAGCCGGGGGCGCTGGGGCTGAGTGCGGCGCTCATTGCGGTGGCTATTGTCAGTAAGCAGGCCTGTTCGCTGATGGTTTTGCAGAGCAAGGGGCCGGTTGACCGCCTGCTGGTGGGCTTTGGCATGATTCCGCGGGGCGAGGTGGGCTTGATTTTTGCGGGCGTCGGCGCGGGGTTGCATGTGGCCGGCCAGCCGGTGCTGGGTGCAGCCGAGTACGCGGCCGTAGTGGCGATGGTTCTGGCGACGACGCTGCTGACTCCTCCGCTGCTGCAGTGGCGACTCAGGCGGCTTGTAAGGGCTTGAAGTTGTTCGAAGGTTTTGCGAATCCGCCCGTCTTGCGTCCTCAAGCCTAGTGCGCCACCCCAGGTGCAGCCCATCGCCCCCTTTGCTACACTCCTGGCCCCGCGCACCCGGCGCGACCCTACGAGGACCACGATGAGCGACGAGAACCAGCAGCCCCAGGGCTCGCAAGAGCAGACGAATACGGCCCTTTTTGCCTTGAGCCAGGGTTTTACTTTCGCCAATAACCGTGTCGAGGGCGAAGAGACGCGCGGCAAGCGCCTGCAGCGTCTGCGCCACTCGGCGGCCCACGTGATGGCCGAGGCCGTGCAACAGCTCTTCCCCACTGCGCAATTTGGCGCGGGGCCGGCGATCGAGCACGGCTTCTACTACGACATCTTGCTGCCACGGCCGCTAACGCCCGAGGATCTAGAAGAAATTGAGCGGCGGATGAAGAAGCTCATCAAGCGCGGCTGGCCCTTCCAGGTGGTGCAGGTACCGCTGGATGCCGCCCGCGAGCTGTTTGCCGGTGCGGACCAGCCATTTAAGTTAGAGATTATTGAGAAAATTGAGCGCGAGCAGGGCACGGCCGAAGCGACGCTGTACCGGCAGAACCAGTTTGTCGACTTGTGCGCCGGCCCGCATATCAGCTCGACCAGTAAGCTTAAGTTTTACAAGCTGTTGCGCACATCGGGCGCCTATTGGCGCGGCGATGCCACCAAGCCGATGCTGCAGCGCATCTACGGTACCGCGTGGGAAACGCAAGAGGATCTCGACTCTTACCTCAACTTTCTCGAAGAGGCCAAGAAGCGCAACCACAAGCGCTTGGGCGCCGAGCTCGACCTGTTCCACTTCCACCAAGAGGCCCCGGGCGCCGCGTTTTGGACGCCCAAAGGCTTTACGATGGTGCAGGCGCTGCAGGCCTACTGGCGCGAGCTGGGGACACGTCGCGGCTACCAAGAGATTTGGAACCCCATGCTTTACAAGAAGGATTTGTACATCCGCTCGGGGCATTACACGCACTACAAAGACGATATGTTCATCTTCAAGCACGAGCACGAAGAGACCGAATATTGCCTAAAGCCTATGAACTGCCCGGATACATTCTTGTATTACACCAGCAAGAAGCGCTCGTTCCGCGAGCTGCCGCTGCGCATTGCCGAGGGTGGTATCCTGCACCGCAACGAAATGGCCGGCGCTTTGAACGGTTTGTTCCGCGTGCGGCAGTTCATGCAAGACGATGCGCATATCTTCGTGATGCCCGAGCAAGTCGAGAGCGAGATTTTTGAGGTGCTCGACATCGTGCGCGAGGTGTATTCGCTCTTTAACCTGAGCTACTCGTTTACGCTGTCGACGCGTAACCCCGAGAAATTTATGGGCGAAATTGAGTCGTGGGACAAGGCGGAGCTGGACCTGAAGGCTGCGCTCGACAAGGGCGGCTTTGCCTACAGCGTCGACGAGGGCGGTGGCGCGTTCTATGGGCCCAAAATCGACATCAAAATCGACGATTGCCTGGGTCGCAAGTGGCAATGCGCGACCGTGCAGCTCGATTTTCAGCAGCCCATCAACTTTGAGATGAAGTACACGGCCAGCGACAACACGCCGCAGCGGCCGATCGTGATTCACCGTGCGATTTTCGGCAGTTTCGAGCGGTTTATCGGCGTGCTGCTTGAACACACCGCCGGCGCGTTGCCCACGTGGCTGAGCCCGGTGCAGGCGGTGGTCGTGCCGATCTCCGACAAGACCATCGACTACGCGTGGACCGTTTGCAAGCACCTGCAGGCGAAGGGGATTCGCGCCGAAGTCGACGATCGCGGCGAGAAGATGCAGTACAAGATCCGTGAGGCCGAGATGAAGAAGACCCCGTACATGCTGGTGGTGGGCGAGAAAGAGGCTGCCGAGGGCCTTGTGTCGCTGCGCACCTACAAAGACGGGCAGCGGCCGCCGAGTCCGTACCAGGCCGTGGCCGACGAGATTGCGCAGAAGATTGCGGCGCGCGAATTCGATGTAGAGATCAAGCCCTTGCGTGCATTTGATGCCGACGACGGCGCTGCGGCCGAGGGCGACGAGTACTAGCGGCAGAAGAGCATCCTTTTTCTACTGCTTGAAATGATTCAGGACAGCCACCCGGCCGGACTCTAGACCCCAGCTTAGCTAGCCGCGGCGAGGCCAAAGCCGCAGGGGCAGCAGAGCCCGAGTGTCGCCGAAGGTTGCCCACGACAAACAAGCATCCTTTTTCTAGTCACTGAAATTATTAAGGACTGTCGCTTCCCCGCCGGCCGCCATCGTCGGCGACAAGATCAGGTGACACACCCCGCGCGCGCCACCCCTACAATGCACAGCGACTGCGCCCGCCATGGGCGCCCGCCGCGGCAAGGGGAGCAGCAAAATGCGCGCATGGATTCGCAAGCTTGGAGCCATCTGGATCTCCGTCGTCGTCTTGATTGTGCTCTGCATCGCCCTGGCGAGCGGCACGCTGATCGAGTCGACCCAAGGGGCGGAGGCCGCCAAAATCGTCTACGATGCCGGCTGGTTTCGCGCCCTGCTCGCCATCTTCGCCATCAACAACGCCTGCGCACTGATCGACCGCTTCCCTTGGGGCAAGCCGCGGATTGGCTTTGCGATTACCCACTCCGCGATGATCGTCATCTTGGTCGGCTCGTGGATCACGCTGCAGTTCAAGGTCGAGGGCCAGCTGCCGCTGTACGAAGGCGAGTCGAGCGCGGCGTTCTTAGAGGGCGAGAGCGGCTCGCAAAAAGAGCATCCGCTGGGCTTTACCGTGCAGCTCGACGACTTTGAGCTCGGGCGCTATCCGGGCACTATGCGGCCGTCGCAGTTTCGCAGCAACGTGACCGTAACTCCCTCTGGCGGCGCGCCGTTTAAGGCTGTCATTCAAATGAATCAGCCGCTCTATTTCGGCGGGTGGAGCCTGTTTCAAAGCAGCTACGACATGGCCTCGGGCCGCGAGATGACGGTGCTGAGCGTGTCGCACGATCCGGGACAGGACGTAGTCTTCGTGGGTTACGGCCTATTGGTGCTGGGGATGTGCTGGGTGGCGGGCACGCGCATCCAGGTGCGGCGCAAGATCGCGGCGGTGCAGAAGCAGATGGCGGCTGCGGCGGTTACGGCTGTGGCGCTGCTGTTAATGCTATGTACTTTATACGCTATGCCGGCTGAGGCGACCTATATGCCCCCGGCCGATGTCGCCGACCGCCTGCACCGCCTGCCCGTGCAGCACGACGGCCGCTCCATGCCGCTCGAGACCATGGCCAACGAAATGGTCAAGAAAGTCAGCGGGCCGTGCCTCGTGTACGAGAAAGACCCGGTGCGCCACCTGCTCGGTTGGGTGTATGACCCCCACGGTTGGGCCGACCTCGAGACCGTGTACGTGGGCGGCTCGGAGCTGGCGCTGGCGCTGGGTCTGCCGTCGACCGTGCAGTGCGCGTCGTTCAATGCGATCGCCGACAATCCCCGGCTGCAGACCGTGATGCAGCAGGCCGAGGCCGCGCCCGACAAGGGCAAGCCCAAGCTGCTGCGCGACGCCGACGAACTGGGGAAGCGCCTAGAAATGCTCAATGGTTTCTACGATCATAGCGCCTTTCGCGTGCTGCCGGTGGCCGACCCGATGGGCAAGTGGCTGCCGCCGAGCTCGTTTAAGGGCCCCGAGGTGCTGCTCGATCTGGTCGCCAATCCGCCCAAGGGTTTCGCGCACTACCCCACCATTGCCAACATCGACTTAGAGCTACTGTACAACGGCGCCCGGCCGACGCGGCTGGCGTGGCTGATTCTGGTGCCCGCGTCGGTGCTGGGTGCGCTTGGGCTGCGGCGGCCGCGCAAGCTTTACGATGTGGCCGGCGCGCTGGGCCTTGTGGCTGGTTTTGCCATGATGTCGTGGGGGATTTGGCTGCGCTGGCAGGTGGCTGGCCGGGTGCCCGCGTCGAACATGTACGAGTCGATGCTGTTCTTGGCTTGGGGCGTGGGCGCGTTTGCGATGGTGGCCTCGCTCTTCTGGCGGCAGCGCATGGTGGTGTTTAACGCCGCGGCGATGTCGGCTTTGACCATGCTCCTCATCGACTTACTGCCCATGGACGGCTTTGTGCACCCCGTGGCGCCGGTGCTATCGGGCACGGTGTGGCTGGCGATCCACGTGCCGATCATCATGGTCAGCTACTCGGTGCTGACGCTGGGCGTGCTGGTGGCGCACATGCAGATCGGCGTGACGATCTTTGCCAAAGATGGCGAGGAGTTGGCGCGCAAGCTGTACGACTTGCTGTATTGGTACATCCTCATCGGCTCGATTCTGCTTATTGCCGGCATCCTTACCGGCTCGATCTGGGCCGCGTCGTCGTGGGGCCGCTACTGGGGCTGGGATCCCAAAGAGGTGTGGTCGCTCATCGCCTTCTTGGCCTACATGGCGATCTTACACGGCAAATTCGACCGTTTGATCGGCGCCTTTGGCGTGGCTGCCTTCAGCATCGGCGCGTTCTGGACCATCTTGATGACCTACCTGGGCGTCAACTACGTGCTCGCCGCCGGCATGCACTCGTACGGCTTTGGCGGCTCCGACGTGGTCACCTGGATGATGGTCAGCGGCGCGGTCGAGGTCGCCTTCTTGGCCGCCGGCTTTGCCAAGCGCAAGCGGCTGCAGATCTGAGTCGCGCGGCATCGCAATTGGCCGCTGCCTCAAGCACTTGACGCCACCGCCGGCGCCACGGCACAGTACTGCCCGGCCATCGGCGCGATGGGTGGCGGGGTGTAGGGGCGATGATGAGCGCAAAGATCTTGCAATTGTTCCGTTTACTGGCGCTGGTCGCCCTGGCGCTGCTGCCTGCCGCGGCTTGGGCTGTGCCGAACCAGGCGAGTGTTCAAGCCCTGTTCACCAGCAGCGGTGGTCCGGCGGCAGATGGTAACTACGCGGTTACGCTGCGGTTGTACGAAGACCAATACGCAGTGTCGGCGTTTTGGACCGAGGGGCCGGTGTCGGTGTCAGTCAAAGGCGGGCTGTTCACCTGGAATATGGGTAGCAAAGTGCCGCTGACCCCTGAGGTTTTAGCCGGCAAGAGCCCGTGGCTCGCGGTGGCGGTGGGCCAAGACCCCGAGACCGACCGCGTGCCGCTGCAGTCGGTGCCGTTTGCCCTGCGCGCAGCGGTGGCCGAGGGCGTGAGTTGCGTGGGCTGCATCACCATGCAGAACCTGAACACCACGGCGAGTGGCGGTCTGGTCAAGACCTCGGACCTGGCTGGATTTGCCCAAAAAACTGACCTTGGTGACTACGTAAAAGCGGCTTCGCTGGCCAAGGTGGCGCAGACCGGCGGCTTCAAAGACCTGCTCGACGCGCCCAAACTGGCCGATGTTGCCAGCAGCGGTCTGTTCAGCGACCTCATCGGCACGCCCGTCTTGCCCAAGGCCGGCAGCACGTGTGGCACCGGTCTGGTGGTCAAGGGCATCAAGCAAGACGGCAGCCTCGAGTGTGTTACCGCGGGCGACTCGGCGATCGCCAAGCTATTTTCTACCGTGATTACTCAGCCTTTTGTGGCCAAGCCCGAGGTGCCGATCCTCGATGCCAGTCCGCAGGGTGTGTACGGCATTGCGACCGTGCCCTCGCTGGGGGCCGTCGATGCCGTCGAGATCGACGTGGATGTCGAAAATAGCAACGTGGCCAATGTGCGCTTAGAACTGCTTGATCCAGCGGGCAATTTGCTGACGCTGTACGATGGCGGCGCCACGGGTACCTCGTTGAAGACCACCTTTCCGACGCTGACCCCCGTGGCCAAGGGCACGCTCGACACGTGGAAGGGCAAGGATCCGCAGGGCAGCTGGTCGGTGATCGCCTACGACAAGCAAAAGACGAATGGCGGCACCGATGGCGTGCTGCACGCGTTTACCGTGCGCGTGACCTATAGTAACCAGAGTAAAGTACAGGTGAAGTCGGTGCTGATCGGCCCCGACGCCCAGCCGCTGGGGCGCATTACAGCCAAGACGAGCGAGGCTCTGGCCGATGGTGCATCGCTGGCGGTGGCAACGGGCGCTGGACCTGCAGTGATGGCGCAGGGTTGGCTGTACGACGGCCAGACCAAGGTGTGGGTCGCGGCCAATACCGGCGCCAGCACGGTGGGCGGCTGTACCGACTGCGGCACCGGCAAAGATGGCGACTACCTCGCCGACACCAACAAGAGCATGGTGGGTGGAACTTACGAATTTAAATCGTTTTCGATCAAGCCTGGCGTCACGGTCACGGTCACCGGCAGCGCGCCCCTGGTGCTAAAGGTGCAGGGATTGGTGCAGATCGACGGCCTGCTCGACCTGCGCGGCGGCGACGCGCCCGACGTCTCGACCTGTTGCCCCGATGCCCCGGGCGGTGCTGCCGGTGGCGGCGGCGGCTATGCGGGCGCGATCGGCCCTGGCGTCAGCGGTACCGCCAACGGCAATGGCCCCGGAGCGGGCGTCGGCGGTTGCGCCGCGGGCTACGGTGCGGGCGGCGGAGGTGCGGGTCACGCGGGGGTGGGCGCGGCGGGAACCACGTCGCCGGCCTCGTGCTCGCCAGGCGGCACCGGCGGGCCGGCCTATGGCAGCAGCAAGATGACCGCTGGCCTAGAGCCGGGTTCCGGTGGCGCATCGGGCGGTTACGGTTCGGCAGCGAATTCGGCGGGCGGCGGTGGCGGCGGCGGCGGCGGCGCGGTGCAGATCATCGCCAGTAAAATCGCTGTCAGCACAACGGGTTCAATTCGTGTCGACGGCGGCCATGGCGGCAACGTGATCGCCGACCGCGACGGTGGTGGCGGCGGTGGCGGCTCGGGTGGCGCCATTTGGCTGCGCGGGTCGCTGGTTACCATCGCTGGACCAGTGTCGGCCATGGGCGGTGCCGGCGGTAAGTCCGACAAGCTAAACAGCTACGGCGGCGACGGCGGCGATGGCTCAGCGGGGCGCATCATCATCGATTCGCCAGCGCCCGTGCAGGGTTCGACCAATCCCAGCTACGAAAGCGTGGGCACCACTGGCCTCGACATCGCCGGCGCCAACAAGTTCGCCATGCAGACCGACGGAGCGGGCACCGTCACGCTCATTAACCAGTCGGGTGCGGCGCAAAAGGTAATGCTAGTAGTGACTTACTAGCCATGCAGCGCGTGCTAAGGCGGCCAGGCTTGCCCAGTCATTTCCTTGGCTTTGGCCGCCAGCGCCGCGCAGCCTAGCCCCGCATCCACGGGCTTCCAGTGCAATTCCACGGGAGCCAGGCCGGGCAGCGGCTTGCTTACGTCTTCTACGACCAAAATCGAGCTGCTCGCGCCCACCGTGACTTGCTCTTGCGCAGCGCTGGGCAGGGCATCGATTCTGCCGTCGCTGCCTTGGGTTGCCTTCCAGTTGCTGCTGGTGCGCTGTACCACGTAGACCGCCTGCTGCCCCAAGACCGGCGCGTCGATATAGACGGTGACGCCGGGGTGGCCATCGCCGTCGCTGTCGACCAGCGCGCTGTGCGTGCCGTCGCCCACTGCAGGCATCGCGTCGGTGTAGCCAACCTTGAGCCCCAGCCAGGTGGTGGATTGCAACAGCTCGACCTGGCTTCCATTGCGCTGCATCGGCAACGGGCCACTGTCGAGCGCATTCACAAAGGCCGCCGGGTAGGTAAGTTGGCTCGAAAACACCGAGTTGCTGTTCACCGCGCACGTGTGGGTGTAGGCCGTGCCCTGGTTGCCCTGCCAGTCGACCTTGACGAGGCCGATCGACGACACGCGGCTGTCTTGCCAGGCGTCGCCAAAGGGCGAGGGGTTCTTGGCCAAGCGGCGGGTCTGCTGCCAAAATGCATAGTATTCGCTCGTATTTGCGACCAGGTCGCCGCTGCCTGCGCCGCTGTCGGAGGCGCCGGTGCTGCCATCGCCGCCGCCATCGTAGCTGCGCGAACTGTCGGCCCCACCTGCGGTTTCGCCGCCGTGGGCATCGAGCCAGGCGGGGTCATCGATGCTGCCGCCCGGTACGTCGACGCCGCAGGCGCTGGCGAGCACCGTGGCGAGCAGTGCGCAGAGATAGCGCGGACTTTCGACAAAGAAATTATAGATATTCATGGTTCCTGCGCGGCTTGCCAGCGTGGCGGGCTGGTGCGAGCGGTATGCCCGCCGAGCCGGTTCACAACTTATGCATCCCCGGCCCCTTGCGCAAGGGGTAGACTGTTCATATCCTGTTCAAAGCCGGAATGGCCACGCAGTGAACAGCATGCCCGAACTCGCCCACCTCGTGCCTAATCCTGCGCTGCTAGCCCGCACGCGTCGCCGTTCCGACCGAGCCATTGGCGCCACGGGGCCGGTGGTGCTGTGGCTGCAGCGGGCGCAACGGGCCTACGATAACCCTGCGCTCGACCTGGCGATTTCGCTCGGTAACCGCCTGGGTGCGCCGGTGCTGGCCTTCTTGGCGCCGCGACCCGACTTCCCCCTGGCGCAACTGCGGCACTATGCGTTTATGGTGCAAGGGTTTGCGGGGTTGCAGCGCGATCTGGCCGCGCGCGGCGTGCCGCTGGTGCTGCGGGCGCCACCGCAGACGTCGCTGACTCAATTCTGCCGAGAGGTGGGGGCGCGGGCGGTGGTCGGCGACGAGTATCCCCTTGAATTTTCCGAGAAGTGGCGAGTGGCGGCGGGGCAGCGCCTGCCCGTGGCGTTGTGGACGGTCGAGGCGGACCTAGTGGTGCCGTCGCGAGCCCTGCCGGCGGGCGAGTTTTGGGCGGCGCACACCTTGCGGCCCAAGATCGCGCGGCAATTGGCGCAGTGGCTCGAACCGCAACCCGAGCCGGTGGCGCAGGTGCCATGGGCGGGGCCGCTGCCGCGGAGCGAAGACCCTCAGGATGTTCAGGGTTTCTTGACCCGCATGGGGCCGCTGCCCAGCCTAGCGGGCGCGGTCAACCTGCCCGGTGGTCGCGACGCGGGCTTGCGGCGGCTGCAGCCGTGGACCGACGGCGGTCTCGCGAATTACATGGAGTTGCGCGACGATCCCAGCCAAGACGGCACCAGCATGTTGTCGCCGTATCTGCACTTTGGTCAGCTGGGGCCGCGCGAGGTGGCCCGTGCGGCGCTGTCGGCCGAGGCGCCCGAGGCGGCCCGGCTGGGCTTTGTGGAGCAGCTGGTGGTGCGGCGCGAGCTGGCCTGGCACTTTGTCGCGGGTAATCCGCACTACGCCACGCTGCAAGGCTGCGAGAACTGGGCAAAAAAGACCCTCGCCGAGCACCTTGGCGACCGCCGGCCGTACCAGTACAGCTATGCCCAGCTCGAGGCGGCGCAGACCCACGACACGGCTTGGAATGCCGCGCAATTGCAGATGGTTCGCACCGGCTGGATGCACAACCGCATGCGCATGTACTGGGCCAAGCAGCTGCTGCTGTGGACCGCCGACCCTGAGCAGGCCTTTGCCTTTGCCCTACAGCTGAACGATACCTACCAGCTCGACGGGCGTGATCCCAATGGTTATACAGGGATTGCCTGGTCGATCGGCGGCAAGCACGACCGGCCGTGGCCGCCGCATAAGCCGGTGTGGGGGCTGATTCGGCCGATGGTGGCGAGCGGTTTGGCCAAGAAATTCAACGTAGAGCTGTATGCGCGTCAGCAGGGGACCGCGCGGCAACCTGGCCTGCTGTAGCCGCGCTAGCGTCAGCGCCGGCAAAGCCTTGCAAGTGCTGGTGCAGACTGGGATTGTGCGCCCCTCGCCACAGCGGTGCCAGCAGCGCCACCCCCACCGCCCATAGAGTGCCCAGCACTTTTTGCCACGCGGGCACCATCGCCCGGCCGCGCCACGGGTCGCCACCCTGCCGCCGCAGCCGATCGCCAATCATGCTATAGAGTTGTCCGGCCACCGCCACCGCGAGGCGGGGTTGCAGCGGCAAGAACCGGTAGCCCTGGCGGGCGCTGTGGTATAGGACATCGGCGTCGTGCAAAACCTGTTCAATCACTGGCAGCACGCCCCGCGGAGTTTGCCGCGCCACGAGCAGGTCGCCCGGCGCCACCCCGGCCTTCAGCAGCTGCACCGCGGGCAAGTAGGTGCGGCCCATCGTCGCGTCCTCGGCAACATCCCGACAAATATTAGTGCGTTGCATGGCTAGGCCCAGGTCGATCGCATAGGGCAAGGCCCGTGTATCGCGCACGCCAAACAGCCCGCACATCAGCACGCCCACCGCGCCCGCCACCTGGTAGCAGTAGCGATCAAACTCAGCCTGTGAGCGCACTTGTACCTCGCCCAGGTCGCTTTGTACCCCATCGACCAGCGCCAGCAGTGCCCGCAGATCGATCTGCCGCCGCTGCACCAAGGCCAGCATCGCCGCCACTAGGGGCGCGGCCGATTCGCGCCGTTGCAGGTCGCGCCGCACACTGTTCAAAGCCGTTTCAGCCTGTGCGGGATCGGGCGACTCGTCCGCCAAGTCGTCGAGATAACGACAGAAAGCGTAGGTGATGGCTACATCTTGCTGCAGCTGCCGGCCCAGCAGCGCTGCCGCCCACGCAAAGGTGCGCGCGTGCTTTTGCAGACTGGCTTGGCTAGCGGCCAGCACCGCGGGCGCGCTCACGCCGGCACCGTCAGCGGCAGCAAGGGCTGGCTCTGGTCCTGCAAAACAGCTTGCGGCAGCAGGTGTTCAAGCACCTTGGCCGACGACAGCACGCCCGGTACCCCCGCGCCCGGATGCGTGCCCGCGCCCACAAAATACAGGCCTTGCACATCCTCGGAGCGGTTGTGGTAGCGGAACCAGGCCGACTGGGTCAGCGTCGGCTGCGGCCCAAAGGCGGCGCCCTGCATCGAGCGCAGCCGGCCCGCGAAATACCGCGTATCCACAGCGAAACTGGTGACCAGATGCTTGCGCAGGTCGGGCACACAGCGCTCCTCTAGGGTCTGCAGCACCGCGTCGAGGTACTGCGGCTGGCGCTCCTCCCAGTCGATACGGCCGATTTCATTGGGGATTGGCGATAGCACATAGAAGCTCTCGTGTCCCGCCGGCGCCATGCTGGGGTCGCTGCGGGTCGGCGCGTGCAGGTACAACGACATATCGCTGCTCAGGATCTTTTTATCAAAGATATCGCGAAGAAGCCCCTCGTAGCGCGGCCCCAGCACGATGGTGTGGTGCGCGAGATCGGGGTAAGTGCGGTTGGTGCCAAAGTAGGCGACGAACAGGCTCATCGACTGTTTGACCTTGTGCACCCGGCGATCGGTATTCTTCTTGCGGTGTTGCGCCCCAATCATCGTCGAGTACACCATCGACGGGTCGGCATTGCACACCACCGCATCCGCGGCGTAGCGCTGGCCCCCCGCCGTGCGCACTGCCACCGCCTTGCCGTGCTCGACCTCGATCTGCTCGACCGGGCTGTTGTAGTCGATTTCTACACCCAAGTCGCCCAGCAGCCTGGTCAGCGCGCGGATAAGGCTGCCGGTGCCGCCCTTGGCCCAGTGCACGCCCCACTTGCGCTCAAGCCAATGAATTAGCAGGTAAATCGACGAGGTGTCCAGCGGATTGCCGCCGACCAGCAATGGCTCGAACGAGAACACCTGCTGCAGTCGAGGATCCTTAATATACTCACTAACTTGGCCAAAGACGCTTTTGTAGTTGCCCAGCCGCAGCATGTCGGGCACTACCCGCAGCATGTCGCTCAGGCGGTCAAACGGCGTGTGGGCCAACTGGCTGTAACCAATGTCGAAGATTCGCTCAGCGTGCGCTGCCAGCTTGCGATAGCCGTCGACATCGCGCGGCGACATCGCGTGGATCTGCTGCAACAGGCGCTCTTCGTCGCCCACATAGTCAAAGCGCGACCCGTCGGGAAAATCGACGCGATAGAACGGATCGACGGGCACCAACTCAAAGTAATCGCGGGCATTCTTGCCGTGCAGGCTGAACAGTTCGTCGAGCAGATACGGCGCGGTAATTACCGTGGGCCCGGCGTCAAAGGTAAAGCCTTCGCGGTGAAACACCGAGGCGCGCCCACCGGCTTGCTCATTGGCTTCGAGCACTTTGACGTCGTAGCCCTTGGCGCGCAGCCGCACCGCCGCCGCCAGACCGCCAAAGCCCGCGCCGACCACCACTGCCTGCCGCTTGTTGCGATGTACTTGAGTTTGCATGTCCGTCCTCTGCCTTGCGCGGTTGAATAGGTTTTGAACAAGATCTGGCTAGTGCCCACGCAACTGCGCGAGTTTGTGGCTTAGTCCTGCCGCCAGCCCACCCACTAGCTCTTGCAGCGCGTGCGGCAAGGTGGCGCACTGCTTGGGTAAGTCGCGCAGGCAGCGTTCGCAGCGCTCGAGCACCGCATCGCGGGCGCCGCTCTGCACAAATTCGTCTGTCCATGCCAGCACTTGCTCATCGGTGTGCTGGGGCCGCGGCAGGCGCAGCCAGGCCAAAAGCTCGGCGCCGCGCTGCGGATCGCGGTCGAGGGTCGCCGCCACCAGCGCACTGACCTTGCCCTCGCGCAGATCGGCACCGGGGGCCTCGCGGCCCTTCTGGCCCCACAAGTCCTCGATATCATCAGCAAGTTGAAAGAGCAGCCCCAGATCGAGCAGCCCTTCGCTGGCCCGCCGCGCCGCCGGCCCCGACCAGCCCGCCAGGATCAGCACCCCCTCGAGCGCCAGCGCAAAGAACGGACCGGTCTTGGCCCGCGCCGCCTGTTCGTAATCGAGCCAATTGACTGCAGGTTGCAGGATCAGCAGCTGCTCTTGCGACTGCCCGCACGCGGTCAAGATCGAGCGCTCGACCAGGGCGCGGGTCAGTTCCCAGCGCTCGATCGGGGCGTAACCCGGCACATCCAAAGCGCGAATCGGTGCCAGCAGCATCAGATCGCCGGCGTTGATCGCCTGCGCCAGGCCGTGGCGTACCCACAGAGCCGGCTGGCCGCGGCGCATGGCGTCGCCATCTTGCACATCGTCGTGCACCAGTGTGGCGTTGTGCAGAATTTCGCAAGCAGCGGCCCAGGGTTGCAATCGTTCCGCCTCTAGCCCGAGCGCTTCGCCGGCCTGCTGAATCAGCCGCGCCCGCACGCGCTTGCCACCCGAGCCAAGGTGTTCGGCGATCATCGCCGGCAGCGGCCCCGGCCCCGACACGGCGGCCAGCATGTGGCGCAGCAGCGGATCGGTCGTCGGGTTGCGGCCACGTTGTGGCGCGGTTCGGGCATGGCGAGTGCCGAGACGGCGATCAAGCCCTTGTACTGCGCCAGGTTGTGTGTGCGCCGGCAAGGGGCGGAGCGGTGCGATGGTCGCCATGGTGCGGTCGGTCCTCGGCGCCGGCAGGGCGCTTGTCCTTAGGATGCACGCCGCGCGTTCAAGGGTGTGCGCGATTTGCACAGATTATGAACCATGGTCGGTCGCGGTTGTGCGGTCTTTAACATCTTGGAATAACGTGATTGTGTAAATGAGCGCAGGTGCGAGTGCAAAAATATCGCCGTCGGTCCGTTCAGAACCTTGACAAGCTTGTGCGGATTGAATAGCTTTTGAACCGGTGCCCAGGGTGGTGCCGCTAGGTCTGCCAATGCCCGCTTCCGCTATCGCTGCCCTCAGTCTGGTCGAGCGCCTGACCGCCCGCGACCCCCGCGCCGTCGACGAGTTTTACCGCCAGTACCGTCCGCGCATCCTGGCCGTGGCGCTGCGCGTGGTTGGCAATCCGTGGGATGCCGAAGAGGTTTTGCAAGATGTGGTGTGGACGGTGGTGCGCAAGGCCGATACGTTTCGTGGCGAGGCCGAGTTCAGCTCGTGGCTGTACCGGGTGACCCAGAACTGCGCCAAGATGCTGCTGCGGAAGCGCAAACGGGTGCCGCTGCCCCTCAGCCCCGAGCAACTTGAGCCGGCCGTGGCGCGCGCGGGCCTGGCGACGCCCGACCTGCACGACCAGACCGAGCACCGTCAGCTTGCGGTGCAGCTGCACGAGCAGGTTGGGCGGCTCGATACCATGAATCAGCAGATCTTTTGGCTTGCAGAAGTCGAGGGCGAGGCGGCGGCGGAGATTGGCGCGCGGTTGGGGCTGACGGTGTCGGCGATCAAGGCGCGATTGTTCCGGATTCGTGCCACGCTGCGGCTGGGCATGGGTGGTCTGGTGCAGTTTCCTGCGGTCGATGGGCCGTTTGTGGCGCCGGCCCAGTTGCAAGCGGCGTGAGGGGCACTGCAAGTGGATCAGCGCTGCCCAGGGTTGAAACGGTTTTGCCTAGGATTTGCACGCGCGGCCGTTCCAAGGCACTCTATGGGCTAAGGAGTTCGCATGACTAGGCAGAGCCTCGCCAAAACGGCACTTGCAGATCAGGCGAGGCCTGTCGAAGCCCACAGCGAGCCGCGGTTGAGCATTGGCGCGCTGGCGCGGGCTGCAGATATTCCCGTTGAAACTTTGAGGACTTGGGAGCGACGCTACGGCTTTCCCATCGGCATGCGCGATGAGGCGGGGCAGCGACACTACCACCTGTCGACGCCGGTGCATCTGTTGCTCATCAAGCAAGCGCTGCAACTGGGCATGCGGGCGGCGCAAGTGGTGCCGTTGCCGCTTCACGAGCTGCGACGGGTGCTCGCCGAGTCGGACGTGGCGTCGAAGCCAACAGTTGAGGCGCCCCCTGTGGGGTCGGCGCCGGAGCCACTGCCGCCGGACCAGGAGCTCACCGCCGAGCTGGCGCGCTGGATCGATGCTGTGCGGCGCTTTGATGCCGCCGCTCTGTCCGGAGAACTTCAGCGCGCGTGGAATCAAGTGGGCAGCGTGGCGTTTTTAGACGACCTGGCGCGACCGTTCATGATCGAAGTGGGGCAGCGCTGGGCGCGGGGCGAGTTGAATGTGGCGCACGAACACTTTGCCACCGAGCAACTGCGCGCGCGGCTATCCGACATGGCTGTCGCGGACCGGCACGGCGCCCCCACGGTAATCTGCGCCAACTTGCCGGGCGAAATGCACAGTCTGGGCTTAGAAATGGCAGCTGTGGTGGTGCGCCAGACGGGCCTGCGCGTACTGTACTTGGGCGCCGACATGCCGCTGACTGACCTGGCCCAGGCTGTCAGGTATGCCCATACATTCATGACGTTGATTGGGGTGGTGGTGAGTCTGTCGGCCTCAATTGAGGTGATGCACGCCCGCGACCAAATGGCCCGCTTGCGGAGCTTGGTGCCGCAGTCGGTGCCGGTGCTGGCGGGTGGCGGTGGGGCGCCTAGCGATGTCGCTGGGGTGCTGGCGCTGCCGAACTTGCGGAGTCTGCAGGTGTGGGCCCAAAACAAGTTGGCCTAGTGGTAGCCCCTGGCGCGTGGTCAACCGGCTGCTATCTTGGCCGACCCGCCGCGCCCGGCGCCCAAGGCTGCCATGCTGCACGCCCCTGACTCGACCGATGCTCTGACTCGGAACATTCTGAATATCCTGGGTGATCATCCGCTTGGCGATGCGCGCGAGGCTAGGACGCGGGTGCAGGCGCTGCTGACGCGGGTGCCCCCGGGCGAGCTGCCTGAGGCGGTGTGGCCACTTCTTGAGTCGCTGTGGCAGGCTGAGACCCATGGCCGCCAGCCGACCGTGGCGTTCGACTTGCCGCGGCTGGCCAAGCACGGCTGGGCGTCGCGGGTGAGCCTGTGGCGCGGTGACATCACTACATTGGCGGTACAAGCGATTGTTAATGCGGCGAATTCTGGCCTGACGGGTTGCTATCATCCCATGCACGCCTGTGTCGACAACGCCATCCACACGGCCGCCGGTCCGTGGCTGCGCGAGGCCTGTGGCCGCATAATGGCGGAGCGTGGCCGGCCCGAGTCGACCGCTACGGCGACGCTGACCCCCGGATTCTTCTTGCCGGCGGCGCATGTGCTGCACACCGTGGGGCCGATTGTGCACGGCGGGCGGCCCAGCTTGGGCGACGAGCGCGACCTGAGCCAGTGCTATACGGCTTGCTGCGAGGCCGCGGTGCCGTGGCCTGCGGGGCCGATGCCACGCAATCTCGCGTTTTGTAGCATCTCAACGGGGGTGTTCGGCTATCCGATCGCCCAGGCGGCGCCCCGGGCTTTGGCGACGGTGCGGGCCGTGCTCGAGCGCGAACCTAGCTTAGAGCAAGTAGTTTTTGTGACGTACTCTGCCCACGATGCGGCCGTATATGCCGCCGCTGCCCAGGAGGCCCTGCATGTCTAGCCAAGCGAGTATCTTGCAAGTGTCTGATCTTTCGCCACAAATGCTTCAGCAGGTCGCTTCCTGGCTGGCCGAGGCAGACCATGTGCTCATCACTGCCGGCGCGGGCATGAGCGTCGATGCCGGCTTTGACTATACCCGCAGCGACCAATTTGTGCCGCGTTACCCGGTGTTGGCGGCGCGTGGGCCGCAGTGCCGCTACCATGTGTTTGGCTATGCGTGGGCCAGCGAGGCGGAGCAGTGGGGGCACATCGCCCGTCATCTTGAAGAGCTGCGCTATGCGCCACCGCCCAATGCCTTGCCGTACGTACAGTTGCAGGCCCTGACCGCGGGCAAGAATCGCTTTGTGCTCACCAGCAATGCCGACGACTTGTTCGAGCGCAGCGGCTTTGATGCCAAGCATCTGTGGACGCGGCAAGGCAGTTATAGCCGGCTGCAGTGTTTTGGTGCGTGCGATGCCGCCTCGACCTGGCTGGCCGACGAGTGGGTGGCGCGCGCCGTGCCCGCCGTCGACCTGGTTAGCGAAGAACTCCGCGATCCTACGCTGATTCCGCACTGCCCCACCTGTGGCGGCCCGGCGATGCTCAACGTGCGCGGTGGCGACTGGTTCATCGACGCGCCGTATCTGCCGCAGGGCGAGCGCTTTGGCGAATGGTGGTCGCAAGCCCAAGGGGGGCAGCTACTTGTGCTCGATGTGGGCAGCGGTTTTAACACGCCAAGTGTGGTGCGCTGGCCGGCCGAGCAGCTGGCGGAGCGGCATCGGCAGGGGCGATTGGTGCGCGTTAACCGCGAGTATCCCCAGGTGCCGGCCGAGCTGGGCGGGCGAGGGCTGGGGCTGGGGCTGGCGTGCAGCGGCGGCGAGCTGTGGCAGGCGCTGACGGCCTTGTAGCTACCTAAAGGGCACGGGACTCGGCGCTGCCGGGGTTCGCTCAGTTTCGGACTAAGTGGCAATCGCGGCTCAATGGCGGCCAGGATTGACCTGCTGGTTGATCTTCAGCACGGCGTTCATGTTCACCGCCCCAGCCACTTCGCGCTCGGGTCCACCGGCCCGATTGCGGGTGATCATCCCACCGCTATTGCCCTTGGCTTGGGTCTCGGTGCGACCGTCGTTGCTGCCCCCCGCCGCGCTCTTGCGCGCGCCAATACCGTTGCCGTTGGTCTTCGCCTCGCTGTTGAGCATCGGCCCGCCGCCACCCATGCTGTCGTCGCGCTCATAGCCCGCTTTCTGTTTCTTGGCCTCTTGCTCCCAGTACGCCTTGCGGTCCGAGTCCGACATATTCTTGGTCGCCGCATACCCGTCCGGCCCTACCGCTTGGGCATACGCCAGCTCCGCCGCATCTTTTTCCGAACTTCCAGACGAGGTGCCACCTTCTGCGCCCAACATGGCGGCAAACATGTTCGCCGAGTCCTCGCGGTTCATGCCGGTCGAATCCGTGCCAGCGCCCACACCGATAATCGACCGCTCGCCGTCCGCGGGCGAGCCGCTGCCATCGTTCTCGCTGGCGAGGCCCGCGCCGCCGCCCGAAAAATCGCTCTTGGCGCCGCTAAAGTGGTGGTTGACCCGTCCGCCGGCAAAGGTGTCGCCGTAGCGCCCACCGGTAATGGGGCCGCGCTTGCCGACAGCATCCTCAATGGCCGCTTTGGCGCCGCCCCCCACCTTAGAATTCCCCGTACTCATAAGGGGGTGTCCTGGGCGTCCGCGACCACGCCCTTCTTGCCAATCCGGTCCGGTACCATTGCCCTGCTTGGGGGCACCGGTCATGTCGCCTGAATCCGCAGGCTGCTTCAAGCCCTTGCCATCCGGCGAAACCACTAGGCGTCCTGCCGCATAGCTGCCCGCCGCTTTGGCCTTGGCCTCCATGGCAGAAGGCGCGTTGGGCGCAGGGGAATTGCCCTGCTGCTTGGCCGACATTGAGTCCGATTTTGCTTGGTGCTTCATGGGCTTATGCCGTCCATTGGTTGAATGTGCGTGGTCGCCTTCGGTCCATACTTGAACCGTTTAGGTTGCGCCAGGGTGGCAAACCGCGACGGTAGTCTCCAAACCTTAGACCGTCAAGGTTGGTTGGGGGTTTAGTTGGGCTTGCTGGGGTCTAGAGGGACCAAGGGGTCACGCTGGCGCCAAAAACTCTGGACACCAGACGGAATCTGCCCTCAGCCTTGTCTTGCATCCGAGTTGGATGCCCATTTCTGTCACTGTTGGGAGGAGCCCCCCCGCAGCCGCGTCACCCGCCGAACAGCAAAGGCAGATGACACGACCGGAGGGTTTCTGTCCGCAGAACCCAGGCCGACTGCAGGGGGAGCCTTCGGCCGGGGCACGCGGAGCGGAACATCGGCGCGGTGCAGGTCCAGTCGCTAGAGGAGTCTCAAAGATTCCGCGGATGGGTGGACCGGACCTGCACGCTGCCGTAAGGGGACAGACTCGCGGTCAGTTACTTGTGGACTACGCCGACCGCCGCGATCTTGCCGGGGCCATGGCAGAGCAGGCACTGCTCCTTGGTGGCATTCTTGGCGAAGACGTTGGCGCGGGTGTCGTAGAAGTGACCGCCGCCCGCTTGCATGTGGTCGATCGCCGGGGCGCTGTCGTGGCAAGCCGCGCAGGCCGCCATGATGGGCGTGATGACCAAGGTGGTGTCTTTGGCCGCGGTGATGACGCCGGTGCCCGCCGCGACGGCGTAGCCTGTGCCGTAGTCGGTCACGTTGTCGGCCACCACGTAGGGCGAGACGCTGAAGTAGCCCGCCGGGTTGGTGGTCGCGCTGCCATCGAACTTGCCAGTGGCCACGGTGCTGACCAGCAGCTTGGGCGTGGCGGCGACGATGCCCGTACCCGAGTAGTCGAACGCTCCGGCCACGTGGCAAGCCGCGCAGTCGCTGAGCGCACCGGGGAACTCAACTTCCGAGAAGTTCTGGGTCGGCGAGATGGAGTGCCAGCTGAACGGAACGCTGCGCTTGCGGGCGCCGTGGATGCCGTGGATGAAGTCCTTGGCATTGGCCGACCACGCCGAGCTGGTGCGGTTGGGGTTGTGGCACCAGATGCAGGTCGGGCCGTTGTTGCGCTGACCCGCGTGGAACGACGGCAGGGCGCCGAGCTGCGTGTGGCACTTGTTGCACAGGGTGTTGTCGACGATGACACGGCGAGCGGCCCAGGTGTTGCACGGCGTAGCGGTGCTGCAGGTGCAGGTGCCGCCGACCATGGTCGAGCAAAGGGTCGCAACGCTGCTAATCGTCTGGTAACCGTAGGCCTGCGTGCCGGTGGTGACCGCGGTATTGGCGGCAGGCAGCCAGACATCCGGCGCCGAGACGATAAGGCCACCCGACTTCAGTGCGATGCCCCACAGGTCCTTAGCGGCCGTGGTCTTCATCGGGTACAACGACAAGTTGGTCTGCGTCAGCGGCTGCGTGGCGGTCAGGCCGTAGGTGTAGCCCACGCCACCGGCGAGCATGCTCGCGTCGGCGCCGATCTTTACCTGATTTAGCTTGACCGTGTAGTAACCGGTGGCGGCGTCGAGGACCATCGTGCCGATCGGTACCAAGCAGTTAGCCGGTGCCACGCCGCAGGTGCAAGGAGCCGTTGTGGTGCAAGCCACGCCAGCCTGCGTGCCGGTGGTGTAGGTGCCGCTGGTGATCGAGGTGGTCAAGCCGGCCCAGATGCTCTTCAAGTACGCACTGCCGCTCGCGTTGAAGTCAGCGGGCATCGGGATGCCGTCTTGCGGCGCGGCCCATGCAAAGTAGACGCTGGGTGAGCCGACGAAGTTGGCGATCATCTCCGTAACGGCGCCGACGGAGTAGGTCTGGAAGGCCACGTCCGTGCCGTTCTTCTTTAGCTTCATGATGATCTGCGGACGACGCACGCTGCCGTCGAGCCAAGTGCCCACCGACTTGACGTCGTAGGTGATGACGTCGGCGCCCGTGGGGACCGTGTTCGAGGCGGCCAGCCACGCGGCATTGGTGTTGTTGTTGGCCGAGGGGCACGCCGTGGTGGTCGGCTGGCCCGACATGTCGAGCGCGTTGCAAGCGTTCGGCACATCGATGGGCTGGTGGTAGCCGGCGATGTCGGTGTCCGAGTGGCACGCGGCGCAGTCGGCATCGGTCTTGACGCCGCCCGTGTGCAGGCAGAGCTTGCGCTGGCCGGTCACCGGGTCGATGGTCGCCCAGCCGTTCGTACCCGCGCTGCACTTGGTCAGCGTGGTGTCGGTCAGGCTCACGTTGTCGTGGCACGACATGCACGCATTGCTGTGCGGGCGGGTCTTCCACTGATCAGCCTGCAAAGCGCCGCCGTGGCAGACCGTGCAGTTGCGCATGTCTTGCGGGAACGGGAACTTGACGTTTTGGTAGATGTTCGCCGGATTCAGATCCTCGCTGAAGTGCATGCGGTGGATGTACGACGCGGTGTTGGCGGCGCTGTTGGCCGCGCCCGTCGAGGTCTTGCGGTCATTGTGGCAGACGTTGCAGTAGTTGCCGACGATGCGGCCGCCACCGTGGAACGCCGACGAAACGGAGCCCTCGGGGACAAAACCGCGGTGGCAAGCATTGCAGGCGGCCGGGGCGACGAGCTCGCGGCGAACGGGCGGGGTCTTGCCGCTCGGCACGAAGGCGTACTCCTTATCGATCGCCTTAAAGGTCGCGGTATTCTGAATGTTCACGGTGTCGACCTGGCGGGTAGCCTGGATCCACAGCGTGTGGGTTACATCGACCTTGGTCGCGTCGTACTTGACGGCTTGCGGGCCAGGGCTCGTGGCGACGGCCGGGAAGGTGTAGGTGTACTCGCCGGGTGCGACCTGCGTAAACGTGCCAGCGCCCGTCGACTTACCCGTGGCGTCGACCGCAGGCTTGCAGTCGGTGCCCAGCGGGCTGAGCATACCTGGGTTAAAGACCGTCAGCGCCGACGCCGAGTTCGACTTGGTCATCACCAAATAGGGCAGCATCTTGCCGCTCGCGTCGGTCTGATTGTAGGTCAGGCCAAACGACGGGCGGATGACGGTGTTCAGCGAGTAGTTGCCGCACACGTCGACCGGGTAGCCCTTGTCGTCGGTCATGGTGAAGTTGACTGCGATCGGGTCCGCCGCGGCCGTGCTCACGCTTTTGACGGTGATGTTGATGCCCGTGCTGGTCGTCGACAAGCCGTTGAGACCATTGGTGCCGTTGCTGCCATTGGTACCGTTGGTGCCGTTGGTGCCGGCCTTGCCGTCTGCCACGGTCGCGCTGGTGCCGTCGCCGCAGGTAACGGTCTTGGTGCCGTCGCCGTTGTCTTTGACGGTGCAGCCCTTGCCGTCCGCGCCGGTTTTGCCGTCCGCCACGGTGACTTTGGTGCCGTCTTCGCAGCTGATGGTCTTGGTGCCATCGCCGTTGTCTTTAACGGTGCAGCTTTTGCCCGCGGCGCCGTCGTTGACGGTCACGGTGTCGCTGCCGGGGCAGTTGATGGCCTTGCTGCCATCGCCGTTGTCTTTGACGGTGCAGCTCGAGCCGTTGGCGCCCGCCTTGCCGTCGGCCACCGTAGCGGTGGTGCCGTCTTCGCAGCTGATGGTCTTGGTGCCGTCGCCATTTTCTTTGACGGTGCAGTTCTTGCCGTTGCTGCCTGCGGTGCCTGCGGTGCCGTCTTTGCCCGCCGCGCCATCTTTGCCCGCCGCGCCATCGGCGACAGTTATCTTCGAGCCGTCGGCGCAGGTAATGGTCTTGGTGCCCTTGCCGTCATCGGAGGCGACGCAATTGGCGCCGTCTTTGCCGGCATCGCCAGCCTTGATCACGACGGATGTGCCGTCTGTGCAAGTTAAAGTCTTGGTGCCGTCGGTGTTATCCTTTAGGGTACACGCGGAACCGTCTTTGCCTTTGGTGCCATTGGTGCCGGCGGCGCCCTCGCAAGCCGCGAGGCTAAGCGCCATCGCCACCCACGAGGCCCCTGCAAGCATTCTCATCGTTTCTGAATTCATGACTGTTCTCCTGTTGGCGGAAACCGGGTCGGCTGAAGTCGGAGCGCGGATGCAGAGCTCGAATCGAGGCAGGTCGGCGAGGGTCCAGGCCTGGATGAACGAAGGCGCCGCAACGGCAGTCGGGGGTCAGTTCCTGCTCAACTCACCCTACGGAACCATTTCCGCACGGCACGCTGACATCGCCAGCATAGACCGACTGCAACACGCGGAACTTCTCAACACTCGGTTCATGACGCGGCCGTGACTTGCAAGGCTGCGGAGGTACGACCTTTCAATAGGTTACAAGTCGCCATCTTGATTTGAGTCAAGTTGTGATCCGAAATGATGCCTGCGCCGTGATCGCGCAGCAGCCCCTGTCAAGACCTGTGATTTGTGGGAAACGTGCTTAACAGACTGAAATAGTAGAAAAATGCCGATAAATGCTGCTCGGCATCATCATTAAGTACTGTAAACTTGAGATTGAATAGCGCGAAGAAGTGCTGAAGTCTCTGGAACCACAGCGTTCGCCGCTTGTGGCGCAAGTCGGGTGCGGGCAGCAGCGGCGGCAGAGAGGGGCCACCAGCCGACCCGGCCTCAACCTGGCGATGTGACAGCGCCGCCCAGAACGAACGATCCGATCGCATTGGGTTTTCTGTGGGCGGCCCGGTCCGTCTTGTGGGGCGCAAGCTCGCGCCCTTGCGGCCAACTCGCCGCGCCGCGACGTAGATCCCGTCTGGTATCCAGAGTTTCGGGAGCGAGTGTGAGAACTGATCCCTGCATCAGCCAGCATGTAGCGCTCGCGCAGCGGCAGCGGCCCGGCTGCGGGGGCCTTGCGCAGCACCTTGGCAAGCCGCACACCCACTTTGGCCCGAAGCTAGTTGCGCTTTTGCCGGGCGCGCCGCAGCTCCCACTGCCCCAAGAACAGACCAAAGGGCAGGCCATCGTCTTGCCGGCCGAAGCGGTGGTGTACGCGGTGGGCATTGCGCACCACGCGGAACCAGCGGAACTTGGCCAAGAATTGCACTGGAAGCCGCCCGTGGGCCAGGCCGTCGTGCACCACAAAATAGGCCATGCCAAACGCGGTCATGCCGGCGCCGATCGCCAGGGCCCACCAGTGCGGACCCACCAGCGCCGCCCAGCCCTGGCCCGCCTCGCCCCAAGCGATGAGCGCGATGGCAATGGCGGCGTGCAGCACGGCAAAGATGTCGTTGAACTCAAAAAGCCCTTGCCGCGGGCGGTGATGCGAGGCATGGGTGAACCACAGCCAGCGGTGCCAAACTTGACCGTGCAAGAACATCGCCCAAAATTCCATAAAGACCGCGACGAGCGCCGCGAGTGCAATAAAGGCCAGCAGTGTCATTGGGTTGCCTCCTGGCGGGCCAAAGCGGGCAGCGGGCGCGGCCAGTGCGCCATCCCCTTGGGGGGCCGGCCAGCGAGCAGGGCCAGGGCATCGAACCACTTGTGTTGCAAGGCATAGACTCGGCCAATCGTGCCCAGATTGCTGCGGTAGAAGTGTGCCAACATGCCGCGGCGGGCGTGCGGCTCGGCCATGCGAAACAGCGCCCAATTCAAGGTGGTAGCCAGTCGCGCTTGGCGGCGGTGGCGCTGTTGCAGCGCTTGCCACGCCGGCCCCAGAGGCTCGCCCGGGTCGCGCATGGCCAAGTGCTGGGCCACCGCCGCGGCAAACGGCAGCGAATAGCCCGTAAGGGGATGAAACCAGCCGCCTAGTACGCCACCGCGGGCATGATCGACCTGCGGTTGCTCCGGCAGCTGCCACGGCATCGCCAGCACCCCCGTCTCGCAGCGCAGCTCGGTGGCAGGTAACCAGGCGTGCTTGCTAGCATAATCCAAGACTTGCCGGCGGCGTTCGGCGTGGTCGAGCGCGGGCGAATCGGCAAAGCACGTATCTTCGACCAGGAGCCGGTCGGGCCCCAGCGGCAGCACATACATGAAGCGAAAACCGCCTAGTTGCGGCAGCTTTGCATCCATAAGGATCGGCTGGTGCAGACCGTGGGGCGCGGCGGTCTGCAGCTCGAGACCCAAGAAAGTCTGCCAGCCGGCCTGGCTATGCGCGTGCCGCTCCTGGCCGCTCGCCACCAGCAGCCGCCGGCCGTGCAGCACCTCGCCGCTCGCCGTCTGCAGGCTAGTGTTGTCGCGCACTTGGGCCGCGGTATTCAGCAGCAGCCGATGCGGACCGCGTCGCAAAGCAGCCAGGGCGTGCTCGCGCAGATCGGCCGAGGTCAGCGCACTATAACCCAGCGGAATCTCGCGCTGATACTCGGGAAACTGCACGGTATAGCCCGGCCACTGCACCGACAGCGCCGGCCACAGCCACTGCCGCGCCGGGCCGCTCACATCGCCATCGTGCAGGCACCAGGTGTGGTTGCCGGCCAGCTCGCTCCCTTGCTCGACCACGGCAATCGACGCCTGCGGCCGGTGGTGGCGCACCGCCAAGATCAGCAAACAGCTCTGCAGCCCGCCGCCCAGCAGCAGGTAATCGAACGGGGTATGGGCGCTAGTTCGGTCGTGCTCAGGCATGTGGCAAGGGCTCCGCTCTGTTCGATGCTGCGGCAGGGGCAGAGGTTGCGCCCGCCCGCTCGGCTCAGCCCTTGACAGTTAACTGAACAGGTGCATATTTATCTCAGCGCCGGCCCGCAGCGGGCTCGCGCCGTGGAGCTCGCCATGTGGAACCTGCTGCGCATCGCGGTGCGCAATGTCCTTCGCAATCGCCGTCGTACGCTGATCACCTTGGCTGCCCTGCTGGTGGGTGTGGGGGTGATGGTGTCGATCCGTGGGTTACTTAACGGTTTTCAGCGGTCACTGGTCGAGAGTGTGGTCGCGGGTCAGACCGGGGCGCTGCAGATCCACAAGAAGGGCTATCTGCAGAACGTGCTGGCGGCGCCGCTGTCGATGGACCTGCCGGCGGACGAGGCGTTTCTTAAGAAAATCGAAGGTGTGCCGCATGTAACGGCCGTGGCGCCGCGCATTGCATTTGCCGGCATGGTCAATCTGGGCGAAGAGACGATCTTCTTGGCCTTGCAAGCATCGGATCCTAAGCGCGAATTTAAGGTTTGTCCGCTGCGGCGCGACACCATCCACGACGATGGGCGCTTTAAAGACGGCACGGTGGCCGACGCCATGGTGGTCACTACCGAGATGGACAAGGCGCTGCGCGACAAGGCCGCCAAGACCAAGGACCCGCCGGCGCTGCTCGCGGCCGACAAAGATGGCCAGCTGTCGGGCGAAAATGTAAGTCTTGTCGGTACATTGGCGCTTAACGGCCCGGGCGAGCGCAAGCTGGGGCTGGTGCGGCTCGATGTGGCGCAGCGGCTGCTGAAGATGGAAGGGCGGGCGACGGGGCTGCTGGTGGCGGTCGACAACATCGACAACATCCCGACCGTGCAAACGGCGCTGCAGGCGCTGGTCGGGCCGAACTACGAGGTCAACTCGTGGGAAGAAGTGGCGAAATTTGTGGTGTCGGCGCGCGATCGGCAAAACGTCATCATCAGCGTGGTGGCGGCGATCTTCATGCTGCTGATGCTGCTGGGCGTGGCCAATACCATGCTGATGAGCGTGCTCGAGCGCACCCGCGAGATCGGCACGATGATGGCGGTAGGGGTGCGACGCGGCAAGATCGTTGTGCTTTTCTTGTTCGAGGCGCTTTTTATCGGCGGCCTGGGCGGTGTGGTCGGCAGCGGCGCGGGCTACGGGCTGGTGCTGTGGATGGCGGCGCGCGGCATCGAAGTCACGGCGCCGGGTAGCAATGTGCCGTTTACGATTAGGCCTTATGTCTCGCTAAGTTACTTGGGGATGATCACCGCGCTGGCGGCCCTGGGCGCGCTGGTGTTTGCCCTGTACCCGGCGTGGCGCGCCAGCAAGCTGCGACCCGTAGAGGCGCTGGCCGGCGGTTAGTCTAACTGAACGATCGTTCAATTCCCTCTTGGCAAGCCCGGAGCGACCATGTGGAATCTATTCAAGCTCTCGATACGCAATGTATTTCGCAACCGCGGCCGCTCGGGTCTGACCATGGGCGCGATCGGCTTTGGCGTGTTCTTTACTATGCTAATCGGCTCGTTTATCGAGGGGTTAGGTAATGTGATGATCGACGACATCGTCCTTGGCAAGACGGGCGCCCTGCAGGTGCACCGCAAGGGCTACGACGATGTGCGCGAGAACCAGCCGCTCGACCTCGATTTCGACGACAAGGGTAAAGAAGTCAAGCTGGTGCAGACGGCGCCCGGGGTGCGGGCGGTGTCGGGGCGGATTATCTTTGGCGGCCTGCTGAACAATGGCTCGCAGTCGACGATGTTCCAGGGCACGGCCTATGATCCCAAACAGGAATTTGTGGCGCTGCCGTGGGCCAAATTTGGTCTGGCCGGCAAGGCGGTGGGCGACGACCCGCAGCGGCCCAATGGCGCGGTGTTGGGCGAGCAGCTGAGTGCGGCGATGCAATTGGCGCCGGGCACGGTGGCGACGCTGCAGGCTGCGACCCGCGAAGGGCGGCAAAATGCCCTAGATCTCGATATCTTGGGCGTGCAGAACAATGGCAATGCCTTTGAGGCGCAGCGCTTGGTCAACGTGCCGCTCGTGTTCGCCCAAGACCTGCTGGGCATGAAGGGGCGGGTGACCGAGCTGGCGGTGGCCTTAAAAGACCGCGAACAGATTGAGGAAGTTGCCGCCGACCTGCGCAGCCGGCTGGGGCCCGAGTGGGAGGTGCAGACCTGGATGCAGCTGCGGCCCAACGTCGCCGATGTGGTGCGCTTCCAAAAGCAGATCTTGATGGTGATCGCCGTGGTTTTCTTGGTGATTGCCGTGATCGGCGTCGTCAATACCATGCTGATGGCGGTGCTCGAGCGGACCCGCGAGATCGGCACCATGATGGCGGTGGGCGTGCGGCGTGGGCGGATTACCTACCTGTTTTTGCTCGAAGGTTTGGCGCTGGCGGCCATCGGCGGCACCGCAGGGATTGCGCTGGCGGGCGGCATTGTCTGGGTCATCGCGGGGCGCGGCGGGCTAGCGTCGACGGCGCCGGGTTCGACGGCGGTGTACCACATCATCCCCGCCATGCCGCTGAGTCTGGTGCTGCCTACGTTCTTGGCCGCGACTCTGGGCACCCTGGCGGCGGCGGCGTGGCCGGCTTGGCGTGCGGCGCGGCTCAATCCGGTCGACGCGCTGCGGGCGCTGTAGGCGCAGAAACTGAACGCGTGACCAATTCGGTCGGTGGCCGAGCTCAATCGACAATTATGCGCAAATTCAAGCAGTAGAAAATGGCTGCGTAGTTCTTGGGGCCGATTCTAGGCTAGCCGGCAAACTCGCGGCGGTCATCGTCGGCCAGCTTGCGCACCCCGTCGAACACCCGTTCGGTCGCCAGCATGGGGTCGAACTGCCCGTCGCGCTGACCCATTTGCATCACCTCGGCCACCGTCATGCTGGGGCCAAAGTGCAGCCGCACCGCCTCGCCGCGCTGGCCGTGGGGCTTGCGAGCGCGCCGCATCTCGTGCAGCACCGACGACGACGCACCGATGCACAGCGCCGGCACGATCGTCACGTCGGCCGCGAGGAGCGGCAATAGCTGACCAAAACCCGGCTTAAGTGGCAGAAACTCGTAGGGATTCGGCCCCTTGCCGCGCGTGCCCTCGGGGTGGATGCCCATCATCGTGCCCGGCCCCAGGGACCACGCAACCTGCTGCAGCCCCAGGGGATTGAGCTGGCGCTTGCGCTCGTCGCGAAACACTGGCGGCCACATCGTGCCACCCGAGATAGCCAAGTTGACGGCCATGCCCAGCGGCGAGGTGTAAAAGAACGGCGAACGCACCGGAAACGTCACCTCTGCGACGAGCCCCGTGCGGCGAACCAGAATCGTGCCCAGGTAGTAAAAATCAAAGAATGACCGATGGTTCGATACCACGATCACGCCCGACTTGGGCCGCAGCGCGTGCAGATGCTCCTGGCCGCGTACCTGCCACAGGGGGCCAATCAGCTGGTCGATCCACCAGGCGTTAAACTTGCCCGTGGTCGCGTACATCAGCCGTCGCGCCCGCTGGCTGCCGTTCAGTCGCTCGAGCAATGGTACGGCAACACGTTCGAATCCACGCAGTTGGTCGCGCGGCATCCCCACCAGACCCATGACCTACCCCAGATACAGCGCCCCAGCCCACAGGGCAAATCCCGCACTCGCCAGCGCCAGCCACCGCCAGCCGGCCCGCTGCCACCGCCCGTCGCTGCCCGTGCCCCGGCTCGCCGCCAGCACCAGCCCAATCACCCACGCCAAGAAACCAAATGAAACGGCAAGCGAAACCGGCGTGCCCACCCCCACCGGTCGCTGATAATCGGCAGTAAACTGCGCCAGCAGCTGGTCGGGTGGACGAGTATCGCCGCGCGTGGCCGCAACTTGTAGCAAAAGGCTCGGAAGCACCTGATTACACATGGCAACTAGGTCACTGCGCGGCTGCCACAGCGAGCGGCCGGCGATGAGGCCCGAGCGCAGGTTGTCCCATGCCTGCACCGCCAGCTCGGGGTCGCGAGGCGCCGCCCGTGTACCCAGTTGCACCAGCGCCTCGGCCGCGCGATCGTGATCGGGGCCCCAGGGGGTGTACCACCTCAATGCCCAACGGTATTCATCTGCGGCGCGCCACAGATCGCCCTTTTGTTCAAAGGCCACGGCGCGCGCATAGGCCTGCCGCTGCTCGTGCGTCGCCCGCACGGCCAGCGAGATCAGCACCAGCGCCACTGCCAGCAAGGGCCAGCGTAGGCCGCGCAACCACTTGAGCATTTAGGTAAAATCTCGCCGCTGAAACAGCAGCACCGCGCCCACGGCAAACGCCAGCGCCCAGCACAGCCCATACATGCTGGCCGAGGCGACATAGCTCCACGGCACGTCCCAACCCTGCAAGATCGGGTCGGCTACGGCAAAAGTCGACAGGTCGGGGATCGCCACCACCAGCGCCTTGCCCACCGCCCGCATCGCCGGCACTTCGACAAACAGGCCCTTGCGCGCCGCCAGCAGGTCGGTAATCACGTAGGTAACGCGCCCCACCACGAACACGCCGGCGGTCAGCAGACCCGACAGCACCGGCCTAGTAAGCGCAGAAAAGAACACAGCAATCGAGGTAACCAGCACCAGCTCGATCACATGCAGCGCCAGGCCGCGCACAATCGGCCCGGTCATCTGCCCGCCGCGCATACTCAGCACCGCCCACCACACCAGCGCCAGGGCGACCAGCTCGATCACCAGCAGCGCGCACAGCCCCAGCAGCTTGCCGGCAATGAACTCGCCGCGGGCAATGGGCTTGGGCAAGATGGCGTACAGGGTCTTTTTATCGATCTCTTTGTGCAGCAGCAGCGCGCCCATCAGCACCGCCGTGCCGACGCACACCAGCGGCACCACCGCCATACCAAAGCTCTGAACCAGGCGGGCTTTTTGGTCGACCAGCGCCAGATCGCTCAGCACCAGCGAAAAGCCAAGCAGCATCACCGCCGCGCCCAGCAGGCCGTAGAAAAGCTTGGCGCGCCCGGCCTCGCGCAGCGTATTGCCCACCACGGCACTGATGCGCCGCAGCATGGCAAAGGCCCCCGAGGTATGCAGCTCTAGGCCACTTTTCGTCACAATCGCCGTCATGCTGCGCCCCCGTCTTGGTCGCGCTTGACCGCTTTGCGCAAGAACAACTCTTCGAGCGAGTCGCGCCGCTGGTTCAATTCGCGCAAAAATCCACCCAGTTCTAGCAGCTTGGCCATCAGCGCGGGCACTTGCGCGGTCGGCAGCACCAGGCGCACGCCGCTGGGCAGATCGGTCAGCACCACGCCGGGCAGGGCGGCCAGCGTTGCTATTGCTGCAGGCCGGTTGTCACCGCTCGGAATCTCGGCCACTGCTTCACTTTCTAGCTCTTCGCTGCGGAGCAAGTCGCTCAGCCGGCCCTGCGCCACCGCCTGGCCGCGGTCTAGGATGCACACCGAGTCGCACAGGGTCTCGATATCGCTCAGCACATGCGACGAAAAGAAAAGCGACTTACCGTCAGCACGCAAAGCCGCCATAATATCACGCACTTCTTTGCGGCCCATCGGATCGAGACCGGAAAGCGGCTCGTCCCAGATCAGCAGCTCGGGGTCGGCGAGCAGGCTTTGGGCAATGCCCACCCGCTGCAGCATACCCTTTGAAAACCCGCGCAGCGGGCGCTTGGCGGCCTGATCGAGCCCCACTTGCCCCAGCAGCTTGTGGCTGCGCTCGGCGCGATCGCGGGCGCTCATGCCGTACAGCTTGCCTACATATTCCATGACCTCGATCGGGGTCAAGTAGTCGTAAAAATAGGGTGATTCGGGCAGGTAGCCCACCTTGGCCCGCCGCGGCGCCTCGCCTGGATCGCCGCCGAAAAGCTGCACCTTGCCCGCGCTGGCTTGGATGAGGCCGACGATGCACTTGATCGAGGTGGTTTTGCCGCTGCCGTTGGGGCCCAAATAGCCCAGCGACTCGCCGCGGCGCATGGTCAGGCTGACGCCGCGCAAGGCTTGGACCGGTCGGCCCCAGAAGCCAACGCGAAAAGTCTTCGCCAGACCGTCAAGGCTCAAGATGGCGTCGTCGGGCGACAAAGGCGTGGAGTTTGCGTCGTTCATCGTGGGGCACACCTGCACCGGGGTCGTGTGCGCGGGGGAGAATAGCGTATCGCCCGCGCCGCTGGCGAGCCGACGCACTGAGCCTAGGTCGATTGTGCGGCTGTGTCTAGCCGGCGGCGGCAACTTACCCGCTGCCTGGCGGGGCCGCGTGCGCCGAGCTGTGAGCTACTTCCCCTTGATCTGCAAGTCGAAACCGACGTCGACGAGGTCTTCGCGCTCGCGCTGTAGATCGGCAAAAGTCAGCGGATGCTCGGCCAGCCAGCGCTGCGGCACCCGCAACACCAGGCTCTGCTTGTCGACCTCGACCCCAAGGGTCGGCAGCGGCTTGCTCGACCGCGACCGCTCGAGCAGCACCGCCAGCCGCAGCAGAATCGTCATGCGCAGCGTCGCCTCGCCCGCCGGCCCTTGGCGCTGCTTTAGGCTGGGCGACGGCTTGCGGCGATGGCCGCGGATCAGCTCGGCTACCGCCTGTTGCTCGTCGCGCGAGAAGCCGGCCATGTCGCTCTCGGCCACTAAGTACGCGCCATGCTTGTGGTATCCGCTATAGGCAACCGCCAGCCCCACTTCGTGCAGGCGTGCCGCCCAGGCCAGCAGCTGCCGCCGATCTTCGCCGGCCAAGTCCCAGCTTTTGTGAACCTGTTTCCATAGTTGCAGGGCGGTGCGCTCGACGCGGCCGGCTTGCTCCACGTCGACATGCCAGCGCTCGCCCAATGCGGCGATGGTCCGGTCGCGCATGTCTTCGTGGCGAATACGACCCAGCAAATCGTACAAAACCCCTTCGCGCATAGCACCTTCGCTCACGGTCATCCGCTGGATATGCAGCGCCTCGAACACGGCCGACAGGATCGCCACGCCCGCCGCGAGCACCGCCGCGCGATCGGGGCGCAGACCCGGCAACTGCACACGGGTCGCTTTACCCGCTTGCAGCAAGGCTTTCTTTAGCTTGTCGAGCCCGGGCGCGGTAATGCCCGTGCGACTCCAGCCGGTCTCGTGCAGCACTGCGGCGATCGACTCGACCGTGCCCGATGAGCCGACCGCGTGCTCCCAGCCGATGCGGCGGTAGCGGCGCTCCATGGGTTGCAACTCCAGGCCCGCGGCGGTCTCGGCTTGGGCAAAGGCCGCCTTGCTGATGTCGCCGTCGGCAAAAAAGCGCGCGGTGTAGCGCACGCAGCCCATGTCTAGGCTGTCGGCCAGCAGGGGTTCAAAGCGCTCGCCGATGATGCACTCGGTCGAGCCGCCGCCGATGTCGATCACAAGCCGCCGCCCGGGGTGATCGGCGATGCTGTGCGCCACGCCCAAGTAGATCAGGCGCGCTTCTTCGCGGCCCGACACGACCTCGATGGGGTGGCCCAGGGCCGTGCGGGCGCGCTGCAACAATTCTCCGGCGTTGCTGGCCTTGCGCAGCGTACTGGTGCCCACCGCGCGCACCGATCCGGCCGGCATGTGGCCGACGCGCTGGCCAAACAAGCCCAAGGCGGTCACGGCGCGGTCGATCGACTCTTCGCTCAGGCGATCACCGGGGCCCAAGCCGCCGGCTAGGCGCACCGACTCGCGCAAGCGGTCGACCACACTCAGTTCGCCGCCCAAGACGCGGGCGATCACCAAGTGGAAGCTGTTCGAGCCCAAGTCGACGGCGGCCAAGCTGTGGCCAGTGGCGGCGGGTGCGGTCATGGTTGCCTCCTTTGAAACGTGGACAGCAAGGGGCTGGGCGCGTTACACATGCGCCGCGGGTGGCCATTTGGCAAGGGCACCCAGGGGGCGCGATGGCGACGTGGGTGATCGGCGATGTGCAGGGCTGCAGTGATGCGCTGCTGCGGCTGGTGCAAGCCATCGCCTTCGACCCGCTGCGCGACGAGCTGTGGCTGGCGGGCGATCTTGTCAACCGCGGGCCCGACTCGCTGGGGGTGCTGCGCTGGGCGGTCGACTGCGAGCTGCGCCACCCGGGTCGCGTGCGCGCGGTGCTGGGTAACCACGACCTGCACCTTTTGGCGAGGGCCGAAGGGCTGGTGGGGCCCAAACGCCGCGATACACTGGACGAATTGCTGGCGGCGCCCGACTTGGCGCACCTGCTGCAATGGTTGGCGCGGCAGCCCTTGGTTGCGCAACTGGGCGATGTGCAAGGCAAGCCGAGCCTGCTGGTGCACGCGGGGCTGCTGCCGCAGTGGCCGGCGGCGCAA
>CAISBR010000090.1 GCA_903883645.1 uncultured Myxococcales bacterium
CGGCGCGCGGGTCGATGGCGAGGGTTTCGGGGATGGCAACGCTGACGGGGCCGTGGCTGAGCGTGGTGGTGGTCATGACGAAGCTCCTTGTGGTCATGGGGTTGTACGGGGGATGGCGCAGCGTTGGGCTGCGTGAGGCGATGGTAATGGGGCTGGGGCGCCTGTCAAGGACTTGGCGCGGACGGAACCTATTTGCCAATCGGGCCGAAAGTCTGGCCCGGCACCGTGCTAACCGGCACTTGGTTCGCCGGGAGCGGCTTGCCCTTGGTCGCCGGCGCGCTGGGCAGTGTCGGCGACGTAACAAATGTCCAGGTCTTGGCCGCAGCGTCGGTCCACTGGGCAAAGGGAATGCCGGCGTGAATGCGGTCGAGCAGGGTCACCTTGGTCGAAAACGCGGTTGCGACGACTTGCGGGGCTGGGCCATCGGTGGCGGCGTTACCTGGCGCTCCGGTCGCGCAGGTACTTGGCGGCGCTGGTGGTTGCGCCCACACCAGTGGGCCGGCTGGTAGGCCAGGCTTGGCTGACGCGATGGCGGCGGCGACTGCTGGCGAGGCTGCGGCGATGGCGTAGACCTTGGCGAGCTGGGTCGCGTTGGCTTCGGCGACTGCGGCAGGGAGTGCTGGCAGGCCGGGCGGTGGCGTGGCTGGCGTGGCGAAGGCGGCGGTTGCGGCGAGGGTGGCGGCGATGCACGCGAGTTGGAGCGTTCGGCGGGGGCTGGTCGTTAGCATGGTTTTGTTTCCTTTCTGGTCTGTGGGTGATCTAGGGTGCCTTGCCGTTGCACCAGCCGGGCTGTGGGGTGAGGTTGAAGTCTTTGCAGCTCGGGTTCGGGTCCCTGCAGCAATCCGAAAACGCGGACCAAGTTGGCGAATCCTTCCAGGTTTGGCACGTGAGGCCGTACGATTGGGAGATGCAGCAGGGGGCATCAGCTGCGGTACACGGACAACCCTCAGTCTGCGGGGCTGAACAATCCGGGTAGAAAATTCCAACCTCAACTCCCGAATCCGCCGGTCCAGCGTCACCGTCCGGCCCGCTGGCGTCAAGCGCCCCTGTAGTCTCAGTGTCGGCCGCATCGCCGACGTCGGCGATCTCCGTCACGGCGGTATCGCCCGGTTCAGCGATTTCCGAATCGGCAGCTGTCACGTCAGGTGCAGTCGCAACGGGCGGCGCCGGCGTACCGCATGCCCCGAGTGCAGCTGCGAGTACGGCCGACGCGAGCTTCGTTCTACCTCTCCACAATGAATGCATTTCGGCGCTCATGTCGAACTCCTGCTGGTTCTCGGGGCTAGTCGAAAACGTTGAATGTTTGGCTGACACTGTACGGATAGGGCTTGTTGGTTGCGCAGTTGTAGCTCCGCGAATCCCCCAGCCGAGCACAGATGTAGTCCTCCATGACACGGAAGTCCGAGTAAACCCTATATGTGTGATCTGGGGCCCCATCGGCGTGCGGGTAGAACAGCAGTCCGTTGGCGTCCCCGGGAATCGCCACGGGCGACAAGCCGAATACACCGTCGATGGTGCCGTCGCTGTACAAGGCGCTCGCCGTTCCTGCCTGGGAGTACGCCCAGACATTCTGCAGAAAGTCGTCAGCGTTGAGAACGCTTAGTGCGCCGGGGGCACTGGCGGACGGGGGTTGGCTACGCGAAACTAGAGTGCTTGTGTTCGTGTAGGCGATCGGTTGCAGGAGGCCCGGTGTCATCCAGCCAATCATGAAGTGACCCGTGAAGTTGGTGTCCGGCACACCGGTGCCAGTGCGCACCGTACGGTACTCTAGAAAGGGCTTCGCTGCCGTGGCCGCAAAGCCAATGAACATCCCTGTGTCGCGCCA
>CAISBR010000091.1 GCA_903883645.1 uncultured Myxococcales bacterium
CAGGGTTCAGGCGCGCGCAACGCCATGGGCTTCTACTCGACCGCCGCCAACGGCATGGTCACCTGGGACAAGCTGGGCTGGCAGAAGTTCCACGATCTCAACGATCCGTCGATGCTCGATGGCAAGCTTGAGATCGGCGGCGACCTGCGCCTGCAGATGGCCAAGCTGGGCGCACCCCGTTGGGACGCGGCGGGCAAGATCGTCGATCCCAGCCGCATGTTCATCCCGATGCAAGACCAGGTTGGCGTGAATTACAAGGCGCTGCCTTGGCTTAGCATTGCCGCCAGCTTCAACCCGATCGGCTTTGTCAAGTCGTATCAGGGCCAGAGCCTGTACGACGGTTGGGTGCAGATCCAGCCCTCGGTCGAGCTGCCGCGCCTGCGGGTGGGTATGCTGCAGCCCGGCTTTGGCGTGCGCTACGACGACCACACCCTGATGATTCGCCGCAACCCCTACGCGCTGGGTACGCCGATTCTGCCGCCGAATTATGCCGATCTGGGCGCTGAACTGGCCTACGAGGGGTTGCACTGGCTGTCGCTCGATGTGTCGGCCGTGCGCGCCACCAACCTGCACTTGGCGAACCCCGACGCGGTCGCCGATGGCAAGTTGGCGCTGTCGGCGCGGGCGACTTTGTATCCGCAGATCGAGGACTTGGGTATCAACACCTGGCTCGGCGGCTCCGTGCTCCGTGCCGACAAGCTGACTATGTATGGCACGCACATCGGCATCGGCAAAAGCTACTGGGGCACCATCATGGCTGAGGGCGTGTGGACGCAAGTCGCATACGGCCGCGAGACCTTCGCGACGATGCTGCAGGTCGATCACCCGCTGAAAGAATGGATGGTTCTGAGCGGGCGGTGGGAGACTGGGACGGGGAGGATGCCAGGCCTGGCCGAAGCCGATGCCCACAGCTACGTGGCCGGTATCCAGTTTATTCCGTTTCCGAACATTGAGTTGCGACCCGAATACCGCTTCCTGAAGACCAATACCTACCTGCTGGCGCAGTACACCCTGCAACTGCACGCGTGGTTCTAGCGGATTAGCCAGCTGCGGCGGCGCGGGTCGGGCCCGAGTCGCACGCGAATCAAGTGACCGATTGCTGCGTTAGCACACTTGTAAGGTCGGCTGGGGCACTGGGCCCTAAACCGGCGATTTCGGCTGCAGAATCTTCTGAATCTTCTGCGGCATACCCTTAAGGAGTACACATGCGTCGCCTTCTTACCGCCCTGGTTCTTGCTACTTCCGCCCTGGCTCTGCCGGCGATGGCCGATACCCCGTTCGTGGGCAAGACCGGCGCCCTGACCTTTGGCATCGACTCGGCCAAAAGCCAGCTGTCGTTCCTGTCGGACGCGCCGATGGAAAAGTTTAAGGGCACGGCCGAGGGCATCACCGGCGAATTCAAGATCGCGGACGCTGCGGTCCCCGGCGGCGTGACCGGCAAGGTCATCGTGCCCGTGGCCAAGATGAAGACTGGCAACGACTTGCGCGACGCCCACTTGAAGGACAAAGAGTGGCTGAACGGCGGCGTCAACCCGAACATCACCTTTGAGATCGAGAAGGCCGAAATCACCAAAGTCGACGGCACGCGCGCTTCGGGCAAGGCCCACGGCAAGTTTACGGTCAACGGCAAGTCGGTAAGCAAAGACATGACCATCGACATCGCCTACGCCGCCGACCGCAACGCCATCAAGGTGACCGCCAAGTTCCGCGTCTCGCTCGCCGACCACGACATCAAGGGCGTGGCGGGCGCGGCCGGCAGCAAGGTCGGCAACGTCATCGAGATCGAGGCCACCCTGTACGGCACCGGCAAGTAATTGAATCAACTACCTTTCAACCTTTGCGAGGCCCTATGAAGCGCAGTACTCTTTTGATCCTGACCTCGCTGCTGGCGATCGCCGGCTCGCTAGCTACGCTGCTGTGGTGGGCCGCCTCAGGCGCCGCTTGGTTCACGCTGCAAAAGGTCTTGACCACGCAGACGGTGGTCGACGAGTTTGGCGATAAGGTAGACAAAGAGATTTGGATCGATAAGTTCGTACCGGGCCTGCTCGACCTGGCCGGCCCCATCGCCGGCGCCTTGCTGGTAGTGGCGGCCATCGGTTTCTGGTTTAGCCGCAAGGACTTGAAGTACACGAAGTAGTCGCCCTGACACCTGCGTCAGTCTGACCGCATCGCCGACACCGCTTACCGATCACGTTTGGCCAGCCAGCGGATCGGTAGCGGTTGTCGGCGTTTTGGCGACGTGATACACACTTTGCCATCATGAATCTTTCTCGCGCGGCCAGGCTTGTCCCGGGTTGCGTCCCATGGCGTTTGCAGCGCTACGGGCGCGAGCTTGCTGCGTTAGTTTGTCTACTTGGCCTGGCAAGTTGTCAAAAACCAACGATAGCTCATGACGCAGTGACCACGGCGCCTGCCAATGGCGACACCGTAAGCTTGGCTGAATACTCGTTTATCGAGGACACTGGGGCCTCAGACTCCGTCGTCGCTGAAGCTGCACTGGCTGACTCGACCGGCGCTGACGTAGCCACTGGCGACGCGGGTGCAGCCGAAGCAGTCGGTGCAGGGCAAGCGGGCTCCATTGACGCAGCTGTAGGGGCACCCTATCTCGCCACGGGCGGGCTTGGCGAAGTGAGCAATCTGCTCGAGGGACCTTGGCCGATCAACCCAGGCAACAAGGCCAACGCCGAGCCACCTAGCTCGGGCGCCGTGGTCGATGACCTTGACGGCGATGGCCTGCCCGACTTGGTGGTGCACGACGCGGTGAGCGAAGTAAGGCTGTACCGCAGTCTGGCCGGTCAGCCGTGGAAGTGGAACAAAGAGGTGGTGTTACCCGGCTACAAGGACCCCCGCACGGTCGCGCTTTTTGCCGAACCGGGTGGCGCGCCGGTGGTGCTGACGGCTGGGGCGCGGGTGGCCTACTCGCGCTACGACAAGCAGAAAGGCGTCTGGAGTGAAGACGGTGTCGCCCGCGGACTGGTGGTGCCGCCCAACGTAGCTGTGCAGAGCGTGGCGCCGGCCGACCTCGACGAAGACGGGCTGCTCGATATCGTGGCGACGGTGTTTACCTGCAGCGATGCCAGCAAGGCGCTGGCGTTCGTTAACCAAGGAAATGGCGGATTTGCCGAGCGAAGTCAGGACCTTGGGCTGAGCTACACCGGCTCGCTGTGGAGCACGCTGCAGTCGGACATCGACGGCGATGGCCACCCTGACCTGCTGGCGCTGTCAGAGATGTGCCCGCCACAGCACGGTAACGCCTACTTTCATAACCGCGGGCATCCTTCGCAGGGGCCGCGTTACGAGCAGTTAAAGCTGGCGCCGATTTTTAATGCGCCCTCGGCGATGGGCGGGTCGCCGATGGGGGCGGCCGTGGGCGACTTCGACGGCAACGGCCAGCTCGACCTGTTCGTCACGATGATCGGTCTGCGCGATGCACAGCTGGGCGGCGCCGATTTGGGCAAGCTGACACCGGCACAACTACAGAAGTTTGCATTGGATTGTAACCAGTTGCTGCTTCGGCAAGCGGACGGCAGCCTTGCCAACAGTGCGCCGAAGGCCGGGCTTACGGCGGCGCTGTCGAGCACCGGGCTGTCGATGGTGGCGTGGACCGCCCTGCCCGTCGATCTGGATGCCGATGGTCGGCTCGACTTGATCATCAGCCATGGCTATGACTTTTCAGCATTTATCATGGCCGACGAAGGGGCGGCGCGCCCGGTGTTCTACCGCAACCAGGGCAACGGCACGTTTGCCAACCTATCGGCGCAAATCGGCTTGCCAGACCCCCACGTGGGGCGCAACGCTGCCCTGGCTGACTTGGATGGCGACGGCGACCTCGACCTGTTCTTGGGCGGCCAGGCTATGGCGCCGCGACTGTACCGCAACGACATCGTCAGCGGCGGCCATCACCTGAGCGTGCGCCTGCATGGAACTGCGAGCAATCCCTTTGGATTGGGGGCGCGAGTCCAGCTGACGACGACCGTGCGGACGCTGACGGCCGAAGCGAGCATCCAGGCCTCGCCGCATGGGATGGCCGCGCCGCTTCTGCACTTTGCCTGGCCCGCAGGCGAAGATCCGCAGACGCTGACAGTGACTTGGCCGACTGGCTACACGCAAAAGCTGGTCGCTGGCAACTGGCCGATCGATAGTAAGGCGCTCGAGGTGACTGAGCCGGCGCTCTTTACCCTGTCGAGTCGCTGGCTGCCGGCCACTGCGGATGCAACTTGTGTTGTAAAGGCAAGGTCTTTCGACCCATTTGCCAAGCCGATGCCGGGGCCGCAGGTCAGCATTGAGCTGGCCCCCGGTGCCGCGGGCAGCTTTGCCGGGCCGACCCAATGCAACGACATCGAGTGCACGCGCCCCTTCAAGCCGCCAGTTGGCGCCACGGGCGAAGCGGCACTGATCGTCGCAGTCGACGGCAAGCCATGGGCGGTGCGACCGCGGGTGCGGTACGTCGCGCTGGGTAAGCCTTAGATCTGGCCAGACCCCAAGCGCCGCTGCGGCTTTACGCCCCTTCGGAGTACTTGCCGCGATTGCCACAGCCCTGCGGACACCGCCAGCAGGCGCTGCGCTTGTCGCCAAAGGCGTTGGCGTTCATGTAGTCGTCGAGGCAAGTTGCCACCGCGAGCCGGCGCCGGCGCGGCCGACAGTAAAACTCGGTGCCCAAGCTAAGACGGGCGGCGCGTTCCTTGCGAATGACTTGGAGTTCCATCAGCGTCATCTGGCATCCTCGGGGCAAATCGGACTCAATCGGTCCGGTACTAGGAATACCGCTTTGTCACAACTCCGTCAAGGCATGATAGCTCGTTTTGTTGAGGTAGATCAATTTCTGTAGAAAAGGTGACGTTGCCGGCGGGCCGGTGCGGTGTTGGCGGCGCTGCGGCGAAGTAGCCTGTTATCCAATATTTTCGCACTTTTCAGGCCGCCCCCTTGCGTTCTACGCCGCCCTGCCCCTAGTGTTACCCCATCGGCATCCACGGCCGCCAGCGCAGCAGATGTTTAAAGTCAGCCGCAAGTCCGAATATGCCCTGATGGCCATCCAGCACTTGGCGCGGCTCGAGCCAGACTTCGTGGTCTCGGTGGCAGACTTGGCGGCGCAAGAGGGTATCCCTCCGGATTTGTTGGCTAAAGTCTTGCAGGGCCTGAAGAAGGCTGGCCTGCTCATCGCGTCGAAAGGCGCAGGTGGCGGCTACCGACTGGCGCGGCCGGCGGGCGAGATCCGCTTCTTAGAGGTGGTGCGGCCGTTTGAGGAGCAGATCGGCGTGGTCAGCTGCCATACCCGCGTGACCGATTGCCAGCGCACCGACGGCTGTAGCCTGCGCGATCCCATGTCGGTGCTCAATGCCTACTTGATGCGGCAATTTGAGCAAATGACTATGGAATTGTTTATTTCGCCGCACACTTGGCTCACCACGGGACCGCGCACGACTACGCCGGCCGAGTCGACCAGCTTGGGGCGCCGTTCGTAACCGCAGCGCTTTGGGCTGCATAACCTGCTTGCGAGACAGGGGCGGCCTGCGCCAAACTTGCCGGCTCGGGCGACGGGCGGGCTAACGCTGGGCCTGCGGCTGCAGGGGGCGGGCAACGCGATGCACGATCATGCCATAAATAATAGTATGTTGCGACCCGCTGTGGCTGCTTTACTGGCGCTGGCGACGCTGCTGCCGCCCCTGGAACTGGCGGCGGCGGAACAAAGCAAGGTGGTGCAGGCCTGGCCGAGCGGCAAGCCGCAGGTCGTGCAGATCTGGGACGACGGCGCGCACATCCGCGATGACCACTGGGATGCCGCCGGCCACAAGGTGCAAGAGGTCCGTTACGAAGGCGCTACGGTGCGTTGGCGGCAGTTTCGTGCCGATGGCACGGTGCAGTCGCAGTGGCAAACCGCGAGTGGGCGCCGCGAGGGCGAGGAGCAGTGGCTCGACGAGCAAGGGCGCCTGACGCGCGTGGTGCCGTGGCGCGCTGGCAAACGCCAAGGTCTGATTCGCGAATTTGATGCGGCGGGCCATCTAGCCTCCGAAGTGCCCTATGCCGACGATGTGGCGGTGGGGCCGATGGTGGGCTACTACCCGACCGGCGAGCGGCGCTCGGTGTCGCCTTTGCACGACAGTCTTAGGCACGGTGTCGAGGTCATCTACGATCGCGAAGGCTGGAAGTACGCGGAGATGCCGTATTGGTTCGGCCTGCTCGAAGGCAAGGCGGTGTTCTGGGCCAAAGAGGGCTGGCGCCAGGGCGAGATCGCGTACGCCAAGGGCAATGCGGTGGGGAGCGAGGTGCTGTTCTACCGCAACGGCAAGAAGGCCATGGTGGTGCCGCTGCGACCCGACGGGCTGCGCCATGGCCTAGCCGAGCTGTTTGACGACGCGGGCGTGCTGACGGCGCGGCAGCCCTATGTAGCGGGCAAGCTGCACGGCTGGGATCGGCGCTGGGACGGGTTTGGCCGGCTGCAGTCCGAGGTGGAGTGGCAGCAGGGCGAACCGTGTTGTGGCGAAAGGGATTATTGGCCGTCGGAGGCGCTGCGCTCGGAGCGCGTGTACCTCGATCTTGCGCAAAATGGCACGGAGACCGACTACTTCGACCGGGATGCCGAAACCGGTGGCGACCATCACATCCAGTTGCAGGTGACGCTGGTGCAGGGCAAGAAGACCGGGCACGCGCTGGTCTTTGATCGGCAGGGGCGGCGCTGGAGCGAGCTTGAATTTGCGGACGACCGCCGCGAGGGCCTGGAGCAGCGGTTCTATGCGAGTGGCGAGAAGCAGGGGGAGTTCCACTGGAAATCCGATAGGTTAACGGGCATGGCCACCACCTATTGGCCCAGTGGCAAGCTGCAAAGCCGCTTCCCGGCCGACGATGGCGCGGGCACGGGGCTAGAGCAGCGTTGGGACGAGCAAGGGGTGCTGCGCCAAGAAGTGCCGCTGGTGCAAGGCAAAAAGCAAGGTATGGGCAAGGTCTTCGACGACCACGGCAAGCTGCTGGCGACGCTGACCTGGAGCGACGATGCGCAAGACGGGCCCGAAGTGCGCTACCACCGTGGCAAGGCGCTGGGCACCTGGCAGTGGCGCGCGGGCGAGCTGATCAGTGGCCCGCCCCCCAGTGCCGAAGCTGCCGCGGAAGAGGCTCCGGGCGAAGCTAGCCAAACGACGGGCGACACCGTGCAGGTTCGCGGTGCCGACGATGTCCGCGCCGACCCGCGGCAAGTGCGGCGCGCGGCCCATCGCCTGGCCCCTGCCGGCAAGCGCGCGCATGTGGCCAGCGACGAATACAAAGGCGTGCTGCGGACTTATTGGCCCAATGGCGAACTGAGGAGTGCGCTGCCCAAGCAAGGAAAGGCGACCGAGGTGCAGTTCCACGACAACGGCGAAGTCGCTGTGGTGGCGGCCGTCGAACAGGGCGTGCGGCAAGGGCTGGCGCGGAGCTTTGACCGGTCGGGGCGGCTAAGTTCGCAGGTCGGCTACCTTGGCGGACTGCGCGACGGCGACGAGGTTGAGTACGGACCCGAGGGTGAGAAGCGCGCCACCCGCCATTGGCAGCGCGGCAAGGCCGTGGGCGTCAGCCGCACCTGGTACCCCGGCGGTGGGCTGCAGACCGAATTGCACGCCGACGCCAGCCTGCCGAGTGGCAGCGAAGTGCAGTATTATCGGAATGGTACCGTGCGTCTGTACGTGCCGCTGCGCTTTGGCAAGCGCGAGGGCATCGCCACTGTGTATACTGAGGCGGCGCTGAAGCTGGCCGAGGTGACTTGGCACGAAGGCAAGAAGCAAGGCGAAGAGCGACGTTACGACCCCCGCGGCGTCTTGATCGAGCGACTGCTGTGGCAGGTTGAGCAGAAGTCTGAACGGGCGGAGCCTAGCAAGAAACAAGGGGAAGTTCGATGACACACGCCGCTTGGGCTGGAGCCGCCCGCCACTTGGGCCCTTGGGCTGCCGCGCTGGCACTGGCTGCCGCTTGGGCTGGACCAGCCTGGGCGGTCGAGGGCGAATCCCCAACCAGCGATACCAAGGCGGAACCTAAGGTTGCGGCAGGTAAAGACGGCGATGAAGACGCCACGGTAACCGGAACCGTCGAGGTCGCCAGCAAGTACGTGCAGCGCGGCATGACCGACCGGGCCGACAACGAGGGCCTGTCCGTGCAACCCGGCCTAACTGTGAAACTGCCCTGGGGTTTTGTGTTCGACTACTGGGGCGCGAGCTGCGACTACCCCACGGCCGAGGTCAGCCACACATACGATAGCAAGGGCGGACTCGTTGGCGTCTCGCTCAGTAACCCCAGACGGGCATTTGAGAATGACCTGACGCTGATGTGGACAGTCGGCGCCGGCGACTTCACGTTCAAGCTGGGCGGCCAGTACATGTACTTTATGCACGCGACGGAAAACAACGTGCCCGAGGTCTACGCCGAGATCGAAGGTTCGCCGACGATAGCCAAACACCCGCTTGGCGATTTTACCTTGGTAATCGAGTATATGCTTACCAAGTCGCCGTGGACAAACCCGAACGACGCTTACTTTCTGCTGACGCACCAGTACCCGCTTGCCGACAAGTGGTCGAGCGTATGGCAGGTGGGCACGTATCTGTACGGCAAGTCGAGCAGCAACCTTGCGACAAATTCCTCGTTCAATTTGAGGCATTTTGATGTGGGTCTGCAGCGCAAATTCGACAATGGCATCTACATGCGCGGCATGTATCTAGTGGGCGGCTACGACCGGCTGGCGCAGCATCTGCCCAATACCCAAGTATGGTTCTTGGGTTACGAGTTCTGAGCCACGGCCACGGGGTCTTGTAGCTGCGGCAGACGCAAGGCAAACGGCAGGATCAGCATCGCCGGCACCGCCACGGCAAACGACAGCAAAAACAGCTTGGTATAACCTATCTGTGCGACGATCTCGCCCGCATGGCCGCCCAGAGCGGCGCCACCCAGACTCGCAAGGGCGGTGGCGATGGCGTAGTGCGCCGCCTTAAAGCCGCTGTTGCAGGTGCGCAGCGAAAACACGATGAGGGCCGAAGCCCCTAGACCGCCTGCGAATTGTTCGACCGAGTAGATGACCGAGACGGCCAGCAGCGACGGCGGCAAGTGGCTGGGGTCCGCACGGCTCTGCGCCACAGTCCAAGCTAACCACACATAAAGCCAGATATTTAGGTTCATACCCAGCGTCAGCGGCCACACGGTCTTGCGCCAACCCCACTTCTGAATCGCCCAGGCCGCCAGCAGCGACCCGGCGGTCAGCGCAATGCTGCCCAAGACGCCGCCAATCCAGGCGAGATTAGCTTTACTTACACCCACTTCGCGCATCAGAAAGGTGGTATTGAGGGCGAACATGAGCTGGTCGCCGAGCTTGTACGTCAGCAGCAGGCCCAGCACCAGGCCAATGCCCGGCTGCTGCAGATACGACAGAAAGGCCCGGCCAAAGCCGCGCAGCGCCTCTGGAACCGGGGTGCGATGCGTGCGCGCCACCTCGACCCGCGGCAGCATGGCGGTATGAAAAAGCCACACCGCGGCCAGAGCCAGCGCACCGATGCCGAAGCCCCAGTGCCAGCCAATCCAGCCCGCCAGCGCCAAAAGGGCACTGCGGACAAATAACTTAGCAATTTGAAAGGCTAGACTGCGCAGGCCGGTGTAGGCCGCTTGCTCGCTGGGGTCGGCAATGGCCTCCATGTAGTAGCCGTCGATCGCGATGTCGTGGGTGGCGGCAAGGACGGCGCCGACCGCCAACGTCGAAATTGCAGCTTGCAAAAGTGCACTATGTTCAGCCTCTTGTGCGGATCGCGGCCCGCCGACCATCAGCACGGTGAGCACGGCGAAGGTGACCACCAGGGCCGCCTCGACCAAGATGAGCCAGCGGCGCTTGGTGCCCCATGTGTCGACGGCGGGCGCCCACAAGAACTTGAGACTCCAGGCCAAGGTAAAGTAGTTGAGGTAGCCGATCCACGCTTCTTTGACGCCGATGTCGGTCAAGTACGCGGCGAATAAGAAGTTAATCAGCATGAACGGCAGGCCCTGGGCGAAGTAGGTCGTAGAGACCCATGCCCGAGTAAAGCCTTTGGTTCCAATCGATTGTGCAGTGCCGGCGGTCGACATGGCGGTCCTGGGCAGCAAGGGCTCCCCTGTGCAGAATATCCGTCAACCGCAGCGGCGCCAGGAAACGGCAATGACCATGTAGAACATTGAAATTACGCTACTTAATCAACTCGGTCTGCAAGCGCGGATCGCGCGGCCCGTCGAGCATCTGCACCTCGACCCCGTGGGTGCGCAGGTAGTCGCAGCCATTGGCGCCACCGTAGCCGCCATCGACAACAATAACACGAGCGATTCCTGCATGATGCAGCAACTTGGCGCACATCAAGCACGGCTCGCCCGTCACAATGAGCCACGCCCCCGAGGTGGCGACGCCCGAGGCTGCTGCGTTGCAGATGACGTTCATCTCAGCGTGATGACAGCCGATTTCGGTCCGCTCGCCGCTTTTGATGGCCATCGTGTCGCGCAGGCAGGTGTCGCCGCCGCATAGGTCGCCGCCGCCGCGCGGGCCACCGTTGTAGCCGTCCATCAAGATGACGTTGCGGCCGGGGTCGAGCAGCAGTGCCCCGAACTTGCGGCGCGGGCAGTTCGAGGCCTTAGCCAGGGCGAGGCACTGTTCAAGGCGGATGCGCAGGTGTTTGTCTTTCATGTTTCCCTAGTTGCATGGCCTAGACCCGATGCCGAGTGAGGGGCGATCAGCTGGTATGCGGCCTGCCCGTCGTCCACGGTGGCACCCACCCGCCCAGGGCCTCTTCAAGCGCCAGCGCTACAGCAATCGTTACATGGTCTTGGCCGTGCAGCCCCACCACTTGCAGGCCGACCGGTAGCCCGTCGTGGTTCAGACCCGCGGGCACCTGCGTCACCGGCAGCTCGAGCGCGTTGAAAATGCCCGTGTACCCCGAGTCGAACGGGCGCAGCAGCGGCCTGCCGTGACGGGGGGCAACCCGCGGAAATGTTGGGCAAAGCAGCACGCCCGCCGGACCAATGGCACCCTGCAGCGCCGCCTGCACCTTGGCCAGGTCGGCATCGACCTTCGCGGCGACCGGTTTGCCTAGCCCTGGCACCTTCTCGAGCAGCGCCAACCCCAACGCCGGCAGCGTATGCGGCGACTTGCGCAGCGCCCAGCGGAACAACTCGCGGCCAAGCGGCGGGCCCTTGCCCTCACCCAGCAGCGCGTGGAAGCTGTGCGGCGAGGCGAGCGACAGCTTTTGCGACCACAGCAAGAAACTCTGCTTCAGCTCTGGCATTTCGCGGTGTTCAACCTGTGCGCCCAGAGCCGCCAGCGCCTGCGCCGCCCGGTTCACCGCCGCACGCAGCTCGGGCGCCACGGTGCCAAAGCCGGCCTGCATCACTACCCGCACGCGCAGACCTGCCAAGTCGACCTCGGCCGGATCGCCCAGGTGCTGCGCCGCGATCGTGTCGTCGACGCCGTCGGGCCCGGCCAAAATCCGCAGCAACGGCATCAGGTCTTCGGCCTTGCGGCACAGCGGCCCGGTACTCAGCATCCGCCGCGCATCCCCGTCGCAGGGCGGGTATTGGCCGGTCGATGGCACCAGGCCCGACGAGGCCTTGTGACCGAAAATCCCGTTGAAGAACGCCGGTAAGCGAATCGAGCCGCCGATATCGGAGCCCAAGCCGAAGGGCGATGCGCCGGCGCCGACGAGCGAGCCTTCGCCGCCAGAAGATCCGCCCACCATGTGCCGATGATCATAGGGATTGCTCGTGCGACCGTAGAGCCGGTTCGACGACTCGAGCCACATGCACAGCTCGCTGGTATTGGTGACGCCGAGCGGGATTGCGCCCGCCTGCCGCAAGCGCGCGACGGTGACGCAATCGGCCGGAGATCGGTATTCAGCGCGCGATACGAGGCCCGCAGCGTTCGGCATCCCCTTAAGACCAAAGGACTCTTTGATGGTACAGGGGACGCCGAGCAACGGCCGAGTCTGCGCGTCAGCACCGCGGTCAAGCTCCGCATCGGCGGCCTCAGCCTCGGCCATGGCTTGCGAGAAACGCTTGACAACCATGGCATTAAGACGCCCGTTGACGGCCTCGATACGCTGAATGTGCGCGGCCACTAGGTCGACCGACCGCAGCTCGCGCGCGCGCAACCGGCGGGCCAGTTCGGTGGCCGAAAGAGTAAGGACGCTAGGCTGAGCATGTATAGACATGCCGCAAGGTTAGCCTTGCTGCCGCCGTTGCGCCAGGGGGGCCAGTCCGCGCCGCCGCTTGCGGTCCAGTTTGGCGGCCTAGTCGCGATACTACATGACTCGCAAAGAAATTGATTTACGTCAACTGATGATTATTTCATGACAACGTGTTCCAAGCTTTTCGGATACTGAGTTTGCGCGGCGCTGATAGTGCTGCTGCGGTCGGCTGGGCGCCTGCACCGCCGGCTTGCGAGTTCGCCCCCACCTTCGCGAATAGATGCAAGTGAAAGCAAGTGAAATCAGCGATATCGAGACGCGCGTGCCGGTGCATCACTGGCGACATACCGGTACGCAGCGGTCCTGTCCGCCCGGGGCCAGTCGGCCCCACCCGCCCACTCAAGCGACTGCCCCCGGGCGAGACAGGCTTCTTCTTTTCGACACCGCTTTGTACCTTTGAACCCCAATTCGAGCATTTTCTGTGCTACTTGTTCGGCATGTGGCTGCCTTTGCGGTGGCGACTTTCGGCGATGTGCTGACGAAGCCGTGACGGCCAACCGCGCAATTGCGCAGTACTCGTCGCGAATTCGCCGTGGGCTGTGGCACACTCTGGCCACGCCCCGCGCCGAAGCGGCGGCACCCTATCCCCAAAGAGAGTGTGAAGATGACCCGTCCTTCTGACCTGTCGATGCTGGCCCGTGCGACACAGACTCGGCTGGTTCCGGTGCGATTGCGCCAAGTTGCCGGCCAGTGGCTGTTGACCAACGACTTCGGTCACCACGTGGCCCTGTCGGGCGAAGACCTGGCGCGGCTGATGGGCGACAAGCTGCCCGCAGGCGACCCGCTGTGGCAGACCCTGAATGAAAATCACTTTGTAGCGGCGACCCTCGACCGGGCGGCGGTGACGCAGCAGATGCGCGAGCGATTGCGGTTTGTGCGGTCGGGGCCGAATCTGCATATCTTTGTAGTTACGCTTCGTTGCAACCACACGTGCGTGTATTGCCACGCCTCGCGGGCGCCGATGGACGCCGTAGACATGGACATGGACATTGCCACGGCCGAGCGCTGTGTCGATACGGCCTTTGAGAGCCCGTCGCCGGCGCTGACGATCGAGTTCCAAGGTGGCGAACCGCTGGCGAATTGGCCGGTGGTCGAGCACATCATTGAGTACGGGCTGCAGAAGAACGCGCTGGCGGGCCGGTCGCTTATGTTCTCGCTGGTGAGCAATCTGAGCCTGATGGACGACGAGAAGCTCGACTATCTGATTGATCGCAAAGTACAAATTTGCACATCGCTGGATGGGCCGGCGTTCTTGCACGACGAGGTGCGCAAGTGGAAGGGCGGACCGTCGCACGACACCACGGTCAAGTGGATGGCCAGGATTAATCAGCGGTTTATCGATCAGGGGCTAGACCCGCGCCAGTACCGGGTTGAGGCGCTGCCGACCGTTACCCGGCTGTCGCTGCCGCACGCCAAAGAAATCCTTGATCATTATGTAGACATTGGCTGCCGCAGCATCTTCTTGCGCCACCTGGACCCGTTTGGCTGGGCGGCGACCACCAAAGAGCGGCTGGGCTACGAGATGGCCGACTTCTTGACGTTCTACAAAGAAGCCTACTTCCATGTGGTCGAGCTGAATCGGCGCGGGATCGACTTTGTTGAGCGCACTGCGGCCCTGTTCGCGGCCAAGATCATCGGCCATTGGGAGCCGAATTTCTTGGACTTGCGGAGCCCCTGCGGCGCCGGCATCGGCCAGATAGCCTACAACCACGATGGGCGTCTGTTTACCTGCGACGAAGGCCGCATGGTCGATCGGGCCGGCGACGACTGCTTCTGCATTGGCAAAGCCGGCGAAACGCCACTGTCGACCGCGGTGGGCGGCGAAGTGGTGCGGGCGATGGCGCTCGCCTCCGTGCTCGACAGCCACCCCGACTGCGCCATGTGCGCGTACAAGCCCTACTGCGGCGTGTGCCCGGTGCACAATTACTGCGAACAAGGCAGCTTGCACGGGCGGATGCAAGACTCGACTTGGTGCCAGAAGCACATGGGACTGTTCGACTTCTTCTTTGAGCGCTGGCTGAATGGCGACGAGTTCGAGAAGGGGCTGCTCATGCGCTGGGCGACGCCGCGGGCGCTAGACCACTTTGTACAAGAAAAGAACGAAGGTACGCATAGGCTCGGCGAGAGGATCGGGGAGTAAGTGTCTGCGAATACGACGATTTTGCCTCTACCTGCCGACGCCTGGCCACCTGAGGCCCTGCAGGCTGAGCTGATGACCAGGGGCTTGCTTCGCGGACAGGCGCGCTTGGCGACACGGCTTTTGGCGCAGGGGCTGTTTCGCGACGACCGGCCGTGGCCCGACGTGCTGGCCAGTTTGCCCAAACGGGCGCGGCTGCACGTGGCCGATCTGTGTACAGATCCCATTCAATTGCAAGTGGATGCTGCGCTACGGTCCGACGATGGGGCGCTGAAGCTGCGGCTGCGCGCCGAAGATGGGCACCTGTTCGAGACGGCGGTGTACCGGGCCAGCACGGGGCGACGGGCGACGGTGTGCGTGTCGAGCCAAGTGGGCTGTGGGCGGCGCTGTGCGTTTTGTCAGACCGGGCGCATGGGCCTAGTGCGCAACCTGAGCGCCGGCGAGATTGTCGCACAATGGCGCGTGGCGCTTAGGGAATGGACGGATGCCGACGGTCCGCGGCCCACGCGTATCGCGTTTATGGGCATGGGTGAGCCGCTCGACAACTTGGCGGCGGTGGGGCCGGCGACGCACGCGCTGAGCCATCCGTGGACGACGGGCGTGCCGTGGCAGCGCATTACTGTGAGTACCTCGGGCGTGGCGTGGCGCTTATCTAAGTATTTTGCTGAGGTACGAGCCAAGCTCGCGGTGTCGCTCAATGCCCCAGACGATGCGCGCCGGCGAATCCTGATGCCGGTCAACGCCCATGCGGGTATGGCCGAGCTGGGGCAGACCCTGCGCGCGCACTTGCCGGCTGGGCAGACGCTGCTGATCGCCTACGTACTGGTTGAGAACTTTAACGAAAAGCCGACGGACGCCGACCTGCTGGCCGACTGGATTGGCGACTTGCCGGTGCGGGTCAACTTGATCCCGGCGAATCGCGGACCGACGCCGAATCTGCTGGCGCCGAGCGAGGATGCCATTGCCGCGTTTGCCGAACGGCTGCGCCAGCGCGGTTTGCGTGTGCTTTTAAGGCGTTGCAAGGGTGCATCGATTGCAGCGGCCTGTGGACAACTGGCGTCTACCCTGCCCGCTGCCACCGCCGGCAAGGCCAGCCCAGCGGCTACGGTTCGCTGATCAGCAAGCGACGACGCAGCGGAATATCCTTGAATTCTTGAACTTTGCCCGACGGCCACGCCACGGTCAGTGTGTCTGCTTGGATGGCGGTGCCCAGGCCAAAGTGGGCCGCCGCCTCGCCGCTGCTCCAGACGCTGGTGGATCCCGCTTCGATATCGCGGATATAGGTGATGCCGGCGATGACGACGGTGATGCGTGCGCCGATGCCCTGGCGGTTGCCGCCCTGGCCCTTGAGGAGGATGTGCAGCCACGCCGCGTTGCCGCAGCCGTTGCGATACAGCTTGGGCGCGCCCTTGACCGTGCCGAGGACGAGGTCGGGCCAGCCGTCGCGGTCGAAGTCGCCTTGCGTCACTCCACGGCTCACGGCGGGGCTGTGAAAGCCGCTCTGCACGCTCCAGTCAGTGAAGGTGCCATCGCCGTTGGCGCGGTAGAAGTTGTCGTACTGGCTCTCGGGGTTGTCGGGCAAATCGCCGCCGGCAGCGCCGCCACCCGAACCACCTGTGCCGGGCTGGCCGCCGGGCTGGCTAGGCTTGCCGCTGTCGGCGCCACTGCCGTCGCTCTCGAAAGTACCAAAATCACCGCCCATGCCAAGGGTTAGGTGGCCATTGGGCACCAGCAGGTCGAGCCAGCCGTCGTTGTCGAGGTCGACGAAGTGCACCCCCCACGAGGCGTAGCTGGGGCCCGTGGTGAGGGACTTGCCGATAGTGGTCGTGTCAATAAACGTAGGCTTTTTACCCGGTTGTGTGTTGTTGTGTAGCATGTGCAAGTTGCCCTGCCAACCGGACATCAAGATGTCGATTCGCCCATCGCGGTCGTAGTCGCCGAGCCCTAGTCCCATGGTGTTGCCCGCGACATCGGCGCCCGACAGCACCGAGACGTTGGTGAACTTAAGCGCCCCGCCAAGCCCGGTCAGGTCATTGCGAAGCAGCTGGTTGGGGCCAATCAACTGCCCGAAATCGCGACCAAAGTAAATATCGAGGTCGCCGTCGTTGTCGAGGTCGACGAGCGAGGCGACGTAAACGGGGGCCGGAGTCAGCGGTGGCAGAGCGGAAGAGACGTCTTCGAATGTGAGCCCGCCCTTGCCGCGCAACAGTATGGGCAAGAAGAACCCAGGCATGCCGGCGCCCGGCAGCGGAGACTCAAATTTGAGAGGCGAAATCAGGATATCGAGCCAACCGTCGCGGTCGAGATCACCCACGGCCGTGGCGAAATAAGGCAGATCTGCCAGTGCTGTTAAGCCGGCTTGCGCGGTAACGTCGGTAAACGTGACGCCCGTGTAGGGGTTTGGACCGTCGTTGCGGTACATGCGCACCCCTACTCCGCCCACAATCAAGTCGAGGTCGCCGTCGCCATCAAGGTCGGCTGCCACGGCACTGATGTCGATCTTGCCTTGGTTGTTATGGGTAAAGCCCTTGAATTTCCACGGAGAGCTGGGTTGGCCTAGATAGAGCCGCTCGGGCCCGGTCGCTATGGCAAAGTAGATGTCGAGTCGGCCGTCGCCGTTGAAGTCGCCTATCGCGTGACCGCCACCCTCGCGGACTTCGTAGCCTTCGAACAACGTGCCCGCGGGCCAGGTGTCGTCGCGGTACAGGTCGATGCCCGAAGGCACAAGAACATCAATGAGTTTGCCAGGGATAGGAGGCGAGTCGGGGTCGCAGCCGATGACCGCGCTACTTTGCATGCCGGCCGGCGGTGCCCAACCTGGGTTGGCGTATTCGACAAGGGGCGTATAAACAGTTGGATCGTAAGGAAGATCCGGCAGACTCGGCAAAGCATCCGCGTCGACATTCGCGTCTACGGCAGCGCCGTTCGCAGCATCCTTTGCGGCGTCTTGGGTCGCGTCGAGGAGCGCATCGGCGGGCACATCGGGCACATCGGGCACATCGAGCACATCGAGCACATCAAGCACATCGGGCACAGAATCGTACAGAGCAGCATCGGTGGCGTCGGCTTCCCCATCGGCCAGTACCGCTGCATCCTCGACATCCACAGCACTATCCGGCTCTTGCAAGGCATCCGCTGTCGCGTCGCCAGGGTTCGTTAGCGCCGTCGCCGCGTCGGCGAGCTCCGCGTCATCGGCCGCATCGGCAAGGACCGAGGCATCGACCGAATCGCCAGTATACCCTGTAAGATCATTAGGCTGGGTGTCGCTCAACGCTGTAGCAGGCGTGTCAGCCGTGTCGCCCCCGGCCGCAGAACAACCCGCAGCCATGGCCAGCGCGGCCAATACGGCCAGCAGCAGCGACGACGGCAAGTTGGGCTTGCAAGACATGAGCACGGTAGGCAACTCCTGCATCGGCCAGCACACTTTGGGGGCACATCGGGCGCGCGAACGGCTTGATTGTGACAAATCCGCCACCGCCACGCCAGCCCGCCGCACAAAAGTCTACAAAGGCACATGCTAATGAAAATCCCGACTTTGCGCCGCCACCACCTTGCTGGCCAGCTCGGGCTCCCACATGTCTTCGACGACTACGTGCACCACGCCGTCTTTGGCCTGCACCCGCCCATCGACCCCCACCACCGCGGCGGTTTTGGCCAGGATGCGAAAGCGCTCGTAGGTGTCGCGCCACAGCACTAAATTCACAAAACCCGTTTCGTCTTCTAGGGTAAAGAAGGTTACGCCCTTGGCGGTACCCGGCCGCTGCCGGCAGATGACCAGGCCCACGTAGCGAATTTTCTTGCCATCGGCCAGGGCCTGCACCTCGCTCGCGGTGGGCAACCGATGGCGGCGCAGCTCGGCGCGCAAAGGGGCCAGCGGATGGCCGCGGGTCGAGTGCTGCGATGTGCGGTAATCCCACACAATCTCGGAATGTTGCGACAGGGGCGCCAGCAGCGGCAGGTCGTCGAATTGCTCGAGAGTCAAGGCATCGTCGCGGCGGCGCAGCAGAGCCCGCACCTGCCACAGCGCCTCGCGCCGCGAAAGCCCAAAGGAATCAAAGGCACCCGCCTCGGCCAGTTGGTCCAGAGCGCCGCGGTCCAGGTGGGTACGCCGCACAAAATCGTCGAGCGTGGGGTACGGCGGCGGCGCGTTCTGCAGGCGCCCCAGCTGCAACATCCCAAGACCATTGACGTAGCGCAGACCCATCCGCACCGCAAACGCGCCCGCCGGGCCGGGCTGCTCGGCGGGCTCCATGGTGCACTCCCATGCGCTATGACAAACATCAACTGGACGAACCTCTACTTGATGGCGCTTGGCATCTTCGAGCAGGGTCGCCGGCGTGTAGAAGCCCATGGGCCAGGCATTGAGCAGCGCGCACAAGAACTCCGCGGGATGATGGCACTTGCACCACGCCGTGACATACGAGATCAGGGCAAACGACGCCGCATGCGACTCGGGAAAACCGTACTCGCCAAAGCCCTTGATCTGCTCGAACACCCGCTCGGCGAACTCCTTATCAATCCCCTTATTTTCCATGCGATTAACTAGCTTGTCGCGGTGCTGCTCGATGCGCCCCGAGCGCCGCCAAGCCGCCATGTCGCGACGCAATTGGTCCGCTTCTCCAGGGGTATAGTCGGCAGCCACCATAGCAAGCTTCATGACTTGCTCTTGAAATAGCGGTACACCAAGGGTTTTTGCCAAAACGGGCTCTAGGCACGGGTGCGGATAGGTCACCGGCTCTTCGCCGTGGCGCCGCCGCAGGTAGGGGTGCACCATGCCGCCGGTAATCGGCCCCGGGCGAATAATCGCCACCTCGATCACCAAGTCATAGAAAGTCCTCGGTTTTAGCCGGGGCAGCATCGACATCTGCGCGCGGCTCTCGATCTGAAACACCCCCACCGTGTCGCCTTTTTGGATCATCGCATAGGTGGGCGGATCCTCGGCCGGCACCGTGGCCATCGCCAAATCTAAGTTCTTGGTTTCGCGCAGCAAATCAAAGCAGCGGTGCACCTGGCTCAGCATGCCTAGCCCCAGTAGATCGACCTTGAACAGGCCCAAGGCCTCGACATCGTCTTTGTCCCACTGGATCACCGTGCGGTCTTGCATCGCCGCATTTTCGATGGGGACCAGCGTGTCGACCGGCTGGTGGCCCAGCACAAAGCCGCCGGGGTGAATCGACAGATGCCTAGGAAAGTCTTGAATCTCTTGGGTAAGCTGGCACAGAAGCTGGCTAGTCGGCGACTCGGCATCCAGCCCCGCCAGCTGCAGCTCTTCGGGGCCAATGCCATCGCTGTAGCGGGCCACCAGCTTCGACAGCCGATCCAGCGCAGTTTCAGGGAGTCCCAGCACCTTGCCCACATCGCGCACCGCCGACTTGCCACGGTAGCGGATCACCACCGCCACCATCGCCGCATGCGAACGACTGCGATCGACCACGCAAGTAGCCATTTCGTAAGTTTTTTTAGAGGATCGATGCAGCGGGTCATAGCGGCCGTACACGTGCTGAATCACCTCTTCGCGGCGGTCGTGCTCGATGTCGAGGTCGATGTCGGGCGGCTCGGCGCGCTCGAGCGACAAGAAACGCTCGAACAGCAGCCCCATACGAACAGGATCAATCGCTGTGATTCCAAGGCAATAACACACCGTACTGTTGGCAGCAGATCCTCTTCCTTGGCATAAGATGCTGGCACTTTTGCAGAATTGTACGATCTCCCACATCGTTAAGAAGTAGCCGCCGTAGTCAAGCTGGCGGATCAGCGCCAATTCGCGGTCGATCTGAGTGCGCACATCGCCGGGTACGGCGCTGATTTCATTTACTTTATAGCGAAAACACGCGCCCTGCTCGGTCAACTGGCGCAAGTAGTCGTCGAGGGTGGTGCCATCGGGCAGCTGCTCGGCCGGATAAACGTAACGCAGTTGTTGAAGATTGAAGCTGCAACGCTCGGCAATTTGGCGCGATTGTGCGATCGCCTCGGGCATATCCGAGAACAGCTGCTGCATGGCCCACGGCGACTTGAGATCGTGTTCGGCGTTGGCCTTTAGGCGGTTGCCAGCCGTACGCAGTGGCACCCCCTCGCGGATGCAGGTCAGCACGTCTTGCAGCTGCCGCCGCGCCGGACTGTGGTACAGCACCTCGCTGCCGGCAACTACGGGCCAGCGCAGGATTTTGGCCATCTGCGCCAAGTGCAGGTTGTGCTCGGCGTCGCGCGGCTCGCGGTGGCGGGTCAGCAGCACGGCGGCATGTTCGCCAAATTCGCTAGCCAGCTTGCGCAGATGCAGCGGCGGCTCGGGGCTCTGCGTGTGGTGCGCCAACAGAAACAGGCCCTGGCTGCGCCCCAGCAGGTCGTCGTACGTCAGCAGACTGCTGCCCTTTTGGCAGCGGCGGCGGCCCAGGGTAATGAGCTGACACAAATTGCCGTAACCAATGCGATTTTCGGCCAGGAGTAGCACCGTCTCGCGGCGGTGGTCGGCCAGGTCGGCGGCGGTGAGCAGCCCATCGCCCGACTGCAGCTTGGGCCGCGGAAGTGTAAGCGCCACCGTTAGTTCGCTGCCAATGATCAGCGGCAGACCGTGCTCGCGCGCCGCCACGTGGGCCCGCACCACGCCTGGTACGCCGTCGCGGTCGGTCAGGGCCAGGGCGGGCAGACCCAAAGTGCGCGCTTCAGCAACCAATTCTTCGGGGTGCGAGGCGCCCTCTAAAAACGAAAAGTTGGACTTGACCCATAGTGGTACGTAGGAATTCAAAGCCTTTTAGCCCCTGCGCCCAGCCCCTCGGGTGCCTGGCGCGGCTCGCAGACGGGCGGCGTAACCCCGCGGCGCTTGTCTTTGAGCACCGTGGTCGACAACTCGAAGGTACCATTGGGGAAATCGGTGCGCGCCACCCGCAGCCGCAGCGAGGCCAAGGCCCGCAACACGCCACCGTCGCCGCCCAGGCCAGTACCGCCCAGGCCAGTACCGCCAGCCTCGCGACTATCCAACTTAGTTTCGATGGGTTGTGTGAGCAGCAGCAGCGCCGCATCGTGCTTTTGGCACAGGCCCATCAGGCGCCCCAGCGGCCCATCGCCCGGCGGCGGCGCACCGGTGGGCCAGTCGGCAACGATCAGGCCAAAAGCCCCCGAACGCAAAAGCAAATCGGCGGCGCGCAGCACCTCGGTCTCGCTCTGCACCACCAGCAGCGGCAGCGCCTGCAGGTCCAGACCAAGTGCAACCAAATCAGGGGGATAGGGGATGCCGCGCGGCTCCCACACGATCCACGCCACCGTTTCGCCTAGGGTCTGGGCCTCGGCCAGCCGCGCCGCCACCCACGAGGTGCGGGCATCGCGCGCCGAAGTGCTGGCACGACCATGACTATCCTGAGAAAAATGTGGCTTGCCCCGCGCAGCCGGCTGGGCATCGAGCAGCTCGACCAGGCGGCCCGCCAGCCGATCGAACGAAAATGGCGCTTCAGTGTAAGCACTTGGTACGAAATGCTGCGTTCCCGCGCCCGTCTTGAGCGCCTGTGCCCCATTCTTAATCACTTGGCTGTGCGGCGAGGCGGCAAGCTGCAGACGCAATTGCTCAAGCCGGGTCAGTGGTTGCGCGGC
>CAISBR010000092.1 GCA_903883645.1 uncultured Myxococcales bacterium
CGGCGCGGCTGGCGGCGGGGCAAAAGGCGCGGGCGGTGCAGTTTCCGCAGTGGAGCTTTCCGGGGCGGGCCGGGGTGTGGCCGCGGTGGCCGGGCTTGGATCAATAGTTAATACTTTCGAGGGGTAGAAAATGGATGCTTTGCAAATTTCCCATGCTAGCCACCGTCGAGCAGGTCCGCTAGACTCCACCGGCCGCAGGAAGTCCTGCCGTCAAACTGGAGAGACGTGTCGCGTTTCCAAAGCAAGATTCTGCTCCGACGCGTGCTGTCGCGGCCCCATCACCTCGTGTCGCTGGTTCAAACCATTCGCACCCTGGGCAAGCTGCAGGCGCATCCACACCCAAGCGTTCGTGCCGCGGCGATAGCCTGCAAGTCCGCGTTGTTGGGTAAGTTTTCTCCTGAAGAAGACGTGTGGATCGCCGAGGTCGAGAGCCTGCGCCGTCGCGCCAGTAGGTCGAAAGAAGTCGTAAGGATCGAAGATTTTGGAGCAGTATCACCGACCTCGAACCTCACGGCCGAGCAGATGTACCAATGGCGCATCGTCGAGCGCACTGTGGGCGCGCAGTGCGAGGGCGCCTCGAAGCCACTTGTATGGCAAGCGCTACTGTTCCAGTTGATTCGCCAGTTTCAGCCCAAGACGTGTGTGGAACTGGGATGCTGTGTTGGCATTTCAGCTAGTTTCCAGGCTGGGGCCCTGCGCCTAAATGGCTCCGACGGACATCTTTGGACGTTCGAAGGCGCTCCGGCCTTGGCCGAGGTATCCCGTCGTCACTTCAAAGAGATCGGCGCTGACGTCGACGTAGTAGTCGGTCGTTTTCAAGACACGTTGGCAGAATTTCTCACCGACCACGCCCCAATTGACTACGCGTTCATTGATGGTCACCACGATGAGCATGCAACAATCGAATACTTTGAGCAATTTCTCCCGCATTGCGGTTCGCGTGCTGTGCTCGTGTTCGACGACATCAACTGGTCCAAGGGCATGGAGCGAGCGTGGCGCACCATCGAGAGCGACGCGCGGGTACCCCTTGCCCTGAACTGTGGTGAAATCGGCGTGTGCGTCCTCGACTCGTCGCTCACTGACTGCGTCCGGGCGCGAGTGCCCCTGCTCTAGTCCGTCTGAACGTGCACCAACGTCTAGCCGAAACTCGTGCTCATCTATCAAAATCACATAATTTCAATGACTAGAAAAAGGATGCTTTGCAGGCGAGGTCATCCCGCGGCGGAATAGCAGCAGGCCAACCGCAAGCGGCAGCGCGCCAATGAAAGCAGTGCCGAGGAGTAGATCCGCCGCTTCACCTGGAGTCACGGTGCCCATGGCGACTGCTCCGAGAACTGCCACGGTTACCAGCCCGCCCCAGGCGGCCAAGGTGCCGCCGACGCCGAGCTTCAGCCACTTGGCGAAGCCGGAGCCGCGCGGGGGCTGTGGCTTGGCGTTTAGTGCGACATCCGCCGCCGGGTAGCCTGCTTGCTCTCTCTGCAGTTCCAACACCTTGCGGATTGCAAACCGCCAACCCAGCACCACCACTGCAATGGGCACCCAGAGCCACGGAAGGGCCGCGTCCACTCCGCCCGACGGCTGCGACAAGAGCATCAGGGGCGTGTCGTAGGCCCCGTGAAGAGCTATCGGCAATGCCAAGGCGAGCGCTAGGTTCGTCCTGCGGCGCTCCACGGGGCCAAAGCGGTGCTGTGCTACGAAATAGCCCATGATTGCGCCGTAACATGCGTGACCAGGCACCGCCAGTAACGCGCGGACTACAGCCACGCCCATGCCGTTATCCGCCACATACAACACGTTTTCGAGCGTAGCGAACCCCAGCGACGCGGTGACGCCGTACACAATGCCGTCCATCGGCTCATCAAAGGCCGCTTGCTTGGCACAATAGAAGTAAACAACGCAGAATTTAAGCAGTTCCTCGCACAGCGCCGCTCCGAGAAACGCCGCGCCCAGCGAGCTGCCCCACGGCCCTAGCGCCGCCGGTTCGAGCAACTTGGCCTGCGCTAACTCCGCGAGACCTGCCGGGATAGTCGTGCTAACTCCGAGCCAAAACGTTCGCCACAGCACCCAGCGCGGCTCCGGATGCAGGTCGTGCGACAAGAAGTACCACAGCACCAAGAAGGTCGGCACGATCGCCGCCCCAAACAGCGGTAGGGTCATCGCGCGCCTCCTTGCCTCCTGGCTTCTATTTCAATGTCAGTGCACCACGTCGAGCCACAGCGGCAGCAGGTCCGGCTGCCCCTCGCCGAACGTGTACGCCTTGCGCAACTCGGCGGCCGCCACATCGGCCGCGTCCTGGCTGCGGGCATGAACTTCTGCAAGAATATCACCAGGTAGAAAATGGCTGCCAGGCTTCTTGTGCAAAACGAAGCCTACGGCCATGTCGACCTCGTCCTCCGCCCGGTTGCGCCCCGCGCCGAGTCGCACCGCAGCCAGCCCGACCTGTAGCGCGTCGAGTCCGAGCACCGTCCCAGCCGTCTCCGCCCGCAGTGGAATCACGAGAGGCGCCCGCTCCAGCACGGCCCACGGCTCGTCGGCCACCCGTGGATCGCCACCTTGCACCTGCACCATCTCGCGGAATTTCGCCAGCGCCGCGCCGTTGTCCAGCACCTCAGCGATCGCCTTCTCGCCGTCCTCAAGCGTCGCCACGCGCCCCGCCAGCCGCAGCATCTCGCCGCCCAGCCGCACGACCTCTTGGCGGGTATCCTCGGGCCCACGACCGTGCAAAATCTCAACAGACTCCGCGATCTCTAACGCATTGCCGATGTGCGTCCCCAGCGGCCGATCCATCGCCGTCAAGAACGCCGTCACCTTGCGCCCCGCCGCCTGCCCCGCCTTCACCATCGCCGTCGCCAGCTTCAGAGCGTCCTCGCGCGTCTTCATAAAGGCGCCCGAGCCCACCTTGACATCGAGCACCAGCGCGCCCGCGCCCTCCGCCAGCTTCTTGCTCAAAATCGACGCCACAATCAGCGGAATCGACTCGACCGTCGCCGTCACATCGCGCAGCGCATACAGGCGCTTATCGGCCGGCACGATGCGGTCCGTCTGGCCAATCATGCCCATGCCGGTTGTGCGCACCAACTCGCGAAAATCGTCAAGACTCAGGCGGGTTTCAAACCCCTTGCCATCGCCGTTGCGCCCCGGCCCGCGGATCGACTCTAGCTTGTCGAGCGTGCCCCCCGTGTGCCCCAGCCCGCGCCCCGAAATCATCGGCACCGCCACGCCACACGCCGCCACCGCCGGCGCCAACGGAATCGACACCTTGTCGCCCACCCCACCGGTCGAGTGTTTGTCCGCCGTCGGCATCGCCAGATCGTCCCAGGTCACCGTATCGCCCGACTTCAGCATCGCGTCGAGCAGCGCCGCCGTCTCGCTCGCCGTCATGCCGCGCCACACCACCGCCATGGCAAACGCCGCCATTTGGTAATCGGGCACGGTGCCAGCGACAAAACCCTCAATCAGCTGGTGCACATCGCGGGCCGCCAGCTCCTTGCCGTCACGTTTGGCGGCGATAATTTCAACCGTGCGCAAACTCATCGTGTCCTCAGGCCCGCTGCGGGCGTCCAAAGTATGCACCGGCCCGCGCACCTTGGCGAATCGCCTGCCCGACCGCGCAAATCGATTGCGCTGCAAGCTTCGCGCGGGCAAACTATCCCGCCCAAGCTCTCACTTTTAGGGGCCAGTCGGCGGAGGTACAATGCGTTGCAACCGGTGCGGACACGAAAACATCTCGTCCTTCCGATTCTGCGAGGTCTGCCTCGCTCCGCTGCGCACCGACGAGACGGGGCAGTTGCGCGCAGTTCGACCCGAGGATGTGGTCGGAAAATTCTTTGAAGACGCCGACTTGCTAGAGCAGGGTTCGTCCGAGGTGTCGCGCGGTCAAATCCTGCCGTCGCGCTACGAGCTGCCCTGGCGGCCCCTTGAGCGCTCACTGCCGCATCCGGTCGGTCGCGACGCCGAGATAGGCCATGTCTGTTCAGCCGTGCTCGCGGGGCTGCGCGAACGGCGCCACACGGCGGTCACTCTGCAAGGCGAACAGGGCTCGGGGCGCTCGCGTGTCCTCGTGGCGGTGCGTGAAAAAGTCCTTGTAGATATGCCAGGTACGCGCACTCTGATCATCAGCGCTCAGGGTTGCCACCGCCCCTACGCGCTGCTTGAGCGCCTGCTTCGGCTTCGCTTCGACATCGGCGAATTCCTGGCCGGCACCATCGCGGGCGAGCGCTTCGAGCGCACCGTCGAGTCGTTTTTTGGCGATTCCGCGGGCGCTGAAGTGGCGCGCACCTGCGGCCCAATGCTCGGCTTTGCCTTCTGGAACGACCACGACATCGACTTTATGGACCGCGGCGAGCAGGCGCGGCGGGCGCGCGAGGCCTTGTTCAACCTGCTGCAAAAAGTCTTTACCGAGCCGCCCACACTGCTCATTGTCGACGATGCTGGCGAGGCGGATGCTGAAAGTCTGAGTATTTTCGCGCAACTAGTCCTCGACTGGCCCGAGCTCCCGATCGCGGCCATCTTCGCCACCGACCGCCGCGGGGTGGTGCGTCGGCCCTGGCTTGGCGAGCGGCCCATCCTTGAACTCGGCAGCCTGACTCAGGGCGACATGCGCGAAGTGGCCAAGCGCGCCCTTACCGGCGTGCAGGGTATCGACGACGGAATGCTTAGGCAACTCGCGGATTTAGCCAACGGTCGCCCCGGCATGCTGCTGGCGGCGCTCGAGACTTTGGCGCGCTCGGGCGGCATCGTCAAAGACGAAGGCGTGTGGTGGCTGGTCGCCGACAAGGCGCGCGAGCTGCTGCTGGGCAGTGAGTTGTTTGGCCAGCGCGGTGGCAAGCTCGACGGTCTGTCCGACTTCCAAGTGCAAGTGGCTTGTCGTGCAGCGATTTTTGGCACACGGGCCTGGGCGGGCGGCGTCGTTGCCATGATGCGCCAAGACACGGGCCCCAAGCAGTCGGTCCGCACGGTCGACGAGCTGGGTCGCGATCCGGTGCCGCAGCAGGTGATTGATGCCCTGCAAGTGCTTGTCGAGCGAGGGGTTCTGCTCCCCGAGCGACAGAATACCCTGGCTGGCGAGCCGGTGTACCGCTTTCTCGACGAGAGCGAGCGCGACTCCCTGCTCGAACTCCATGCCCCAGGCGACCTTGCGCACCTGTCGCAGACCGCGGCGGTGTGGCTGCAGATGGTGGGCGACGACCGCTCGGGCGATTTTGCCGAGGTGCTTGCGCCGCTGTGGCTCGCTGCGGGCGACAAGGTCCACGCGGCCCACGTTTATCTGCGGGCGGGCGAGCAGGCGCGCGATCAGTATCGCAACGATGCGGCTCGGCAATGTCTTGAAAAAGCTCGCGATCTAGCTCCTCCCGAGCTCGCGCATGTCCACGGCGAGGCCGCGCTGGGCCTAGGCCGTCTGCACGAATTTGAAGGAAATTGGGCCGAAGCCGAGCGCTGCTACCGCGATGCGCTCGAGCTGGCGTGGCGTTACCGTGCGCGGGCCCGTGGCGCTCGGGCACTGTATTACCTGGGGCGCATGTTGCGGCAGCAGGGCAAAATCGTTGCGGCCATCGACCACTTGGCCCCCGCGCTCAAGCTGTACGAGGCGGCGCAAGACCTGCGGGGCTTGGCGGCGGCGTGCGACGATATCGGCCGTTCGTACTGGATGGCCGGTCGGCTCGATGCGGCGCAGCAATTCCTTAAGCGGTCTGTGCAGTACCGCGAGCGTATCGGCGATCGCACCGGCCAGGCCTACACCCTGACCAACCTGGGTATCGTGCTCAATAGCAAGGGGCGCATCGAGCAGGCCAAGTCGTACCTCGAGCGGGCGGTTTCGCTGCAGCGCGAGCGCAAGAATCTGCTCGGCTTGGTCGAGTCGCTCAATGCCCTGGGCGTGGCCCATGTGGGCGCGGGCGACATCGATGCTGGCGTGCAGGCCTTCGAAGAAGCGCTGACCTTGTCCAAGCGCATCGGTAATCGGCGTATGCTCGCGATGTTGCAAAATAACTTGGGCGAAGTGCACTGCAATCAGGGGCGCATCGACGAGGGCGAAGCACTGCTTTACAAGGCCGTCGAAGGTGCCGGGCGGTTGGGCGACCACGCGCTTTTGTCGGATGCGGCGCGCAACTTGGCTCTAGCGGCCCGGCAGCGCAATGACCACGACCGCGCCGTCAAGTGGGCACGGCGGGCGGTGGCGGCGGCGGCAAGCAGCGACGTCAAGCGCGCGCGGGCCAGCTCGCAGCGCACCCTGGCCGACATCTTGGTCGACGCGGGCGAGCACCCCGGCGCCGAAGAAGCGTTCGCCCGCGCCGCCGAGGGCTTTGCTCAGTCCGGCGATGTGCGCGACTTGCAGACCACCTTGCAGGCCCACGCCGCGTTCTTGGTCCGCATCGGCCGTGCCGACGATGCCGCGCCCCTGCTCGACCGCGCCGACAAGGCTGCGCAGCTCGTGCCGCCGGCCATTGTGGCCTCGTAAGCTACAGTCCCAACTCAGCTCTAATCCGCCTGCGCTGGGCCGGTCCGGGCCCTTGCGCTGCGCAGCTTTGCTGGGTCGCTGACCGGCCGCCCTGCCTTTGCGCGCCCGCGCTACGCCTATACATATCTCTATTAGAATATAGCTTTAAATTCATGAATTTTGCCATAAATGTGCAATTCAAATTGCCGATTGCCTAGCTAACCCTGCCGATCGCCTGCACTCTCTGTTCCCACCAGTCGCAAGGTCGCGCCATCGCCTTCGCCAGCCTGTGGATGACCTGCGGATAGACCCTATTTTCAATATACATTTTAGTTGGTTACATGCTAGTGACGATCGTCAATTTTGCACCCGTTTCCCAACGATCCGACATTGCACGGCAATGCACAATCGCGCGCAATTTCCAAGCCTTCACCAAAGACACGCCGGCGACGATCGCTACACTCGACAGGTTGCACAGCTTCCGCCCCCAACTTTACACCAATTATCGGTGGACTAGGCGCCACAGTCCCGCGGTTTTCGTTGCCGGCCCCCCACGTCAGTGCCCCGTTTGCTCAAATTCCCCTGCCCCGGCAAGCGTCGGCCGTGTCCACACATCTCCTCCCCTTGCCGCCAGCGCCCCACGGCAGTATCTCTGTTTTCGACCGCAATCCCGAGCCGATTGGTGGTCACCTTGGGCGAGCGCGCTTGGTGGGTTTTGCAGCCTGCCTGGGCAACGCGCAGGGCGCTCGTAGTCTGTCTGCACCACCCCTGGTTGTAGACAATTTCCTCTTGCCGAATCGACAGCAAGCTCGCCTGTCGCCCGTGCCTGCCCTCGCTGCATTTGCCAACCGCGGATGCCCAGCGCCGGAGACCAGCTAACGCCATGCCCACTTCTTGGCCCCAACTTCCCCCACAGGCTGGCGCGATTGCGTTGCCGCCCCCGCTTGCCCATGACGTCAATGCGGTATCGCGCGAGACCGACTTGTGGTCGCAGGTCTTGGCTGCCCTGCGCACCTCGACCAGCCGCGCCGTAGTCGACTCGTGGCTCGACAAGGTGACCTTGCTGCACGTGGCCGGTGGCGTCGTAACACTGCAGGTAGGCGATGCGCAACTTGCCGATTTTGTAGAGCACAACTACTTGGAGCCCATCGAAGTGGCGCTCAGCGGGCTGCTCGGGTCGCCGGCGCAGGTCACCCTGAGGGTGGTGGCGCCGACCGACATGGGGCCGATGGATCTGGCGCTGTTTTCTGCCGATCGCAGCGCCCTCGACCTGCCGCGCTCGCCCGTTCGTCAGGGGCTGCCGCTCGAGATGGCCGACGCCGATACCCAAGAGTGGCAAGACCTAGCGCCGCGCTTCAGCTTTGATAGCTTTGTGGTCGGCAAAGCCAACGAGCTCGCGGCGGCAGCGGCCCAGTCGGTCAGTCAGACGCCCGGTCAGGTTTATAACCCCCTGTTTCTGTACGGTGGTGTCGGCCTTGGCAAGACTCACTTGCTGCACGCCATCGGCCAGGCCGCCCGCCAGCGCCACCCTGGTCTGCGCGTCCGCTACGTCGCCGCCGAGACTTTTATCGACGACACCATGAGCGCCTGGCGCAGCAAAGATGGCAGTGCGCGCTCGGACTTGCGGGCCCTGTACCGCCACAATGTCGATATGCTGCTCGTCGACGATGTGCAGTTCTTGCAGGGTCGCACGCCGATGCAAGAAGAATTCTTCCACCTTTTCAATGCGCTGCATCAGGCGGGCAAGCAGATCGTCTTGTCGTGCGACCGCTTTCCCAGCGAGCTGCAGCAGTTCCACGATCGCCTACGTTCGCGTTTTGACTGGGGTCTGGTCGCAGAAATGACGCCGCCCGACCGCGACCTGCGCCTGGCGATCCTGCAGCGCAAAGCCCGCGACCTGGGGCTAGTCTTGCCCTTCGATGTGGCGCTCTATATTGCCGACCATTTGCGTAACAATGTCCGCGAACTCGAGGGGGCGCTTACCAAGCTGACCGCCCATGCCCGCATTGGCCAGCGCGGTATCGACCTGGCTCTAGCGCGCTCGGTGCTCGGGCCGCTGGTCGAACTGCCTTCGCGCAACCTGACCGCCGAAGTGATTCAACGGGTGGCCGCACAGCAATTCGGGCTTAAGATCACAGATTTGAAGGGGCAGAAGCGCCATCGAAGCATCGTCGAGCCGCGCATGATGGCCATGTATCTGACGCGCAAGCATACGTCGATGTCGTTCCCCGAGATCGGTCGCGTGTTTGGCGGTCGCGATCACACGACGGTCATCCACGCCTGCCAGAAAATCGAGTGGCAGATCAAGATTGATGCGAATTTGCAGAGCGCCATTCAGACCATCGAGACGGCGCTCGGCAAGTAGCCGCTCAGCAAGTAGCCGCTCAGCAAGCTGTGCCATTGTTTCTAGCATGGAAACAATGCTGTTCGTGACACAAGCATTGCAATCGAGGCTGTCCGAGGGCATCCTTCGCCGGCCGGTGAGTGGATCGCCGAGCTGATGGCCGTTCAGCGGCGCGGTGGGGGCCTAGGCTCACGCCGAAGGGAATTGAAAATGAATCTGCATCGTTACTCGCTCTCGTTGGTCCTGGTTGGCGCTGTCGCGGTCTCGGCTTGTGCCAAGGACCCGTCGAAGTCGGCCCCGGCTGCCAAGGTCGAAGAGCCCAAGAAAGAAGAGCCCAAGGCTGAAGAACCCAAGAAAGAAGAGGCCAAGGTCGAGGCTCCGGCTGCGGCGACTCCTGTTGCGGCTCCCGGCGCGGCTTCGCCCACGGCAGCTGGCCCGGCGCTCACCTTCCCCGGCGTCGCTCTGACCGGCTCGATCCACGCGATCGGCAGCAAGGTTACGGGCGCGCACGAGCTCAACTTCAAGGAATGGAAGGGCTCGTTCGAGGCCAAAGACGGCAAGGCCGAGGGTGGCAAGCTCGAGTTCCAGGTCCAGATGGCCTCGCTCGAAGAGGTGGTCAAGGAGCGCAGCGAGTGGGTTGACAAGCTCGAGGGTCACCTGAAAGGCCCCGACTTCTTCGATGTGGCCGCTCAGCCGACCACGAGTTTTGTCGCCAGCGAGATCAAGGCCGGCGGCGACGCGGCCGTGCCCGGCACCACCCACTCGGTCAAGGGCAACCTGACCCTCAAGGGCGTGACCAAGGAAGTCACCTTCCCCGCCACCATCGCCGTGGCCGGTAAAGATGTGACCGCTAAGGCAGAATTCTCGATCAACCGCAAGGATTTCGGCATCGTCTACGCTGGCAAGCCGGATGACCTCATCCGCGACGGCGTGGTGCTGAAGATCGACCTGAAGGGTACGCTTCCCTAGTTCCCCCTTCTCCGCGCGGTCGAGCACCGACGCCCGCCGGTCGCCAGCGGCCGGATCTGTACGCCCCGACGGGCAAGCGGGTCCGGCCGTTGGACGTTTTGGGCCAGCATCGTTACACTGCTGCCCCCTTTGGCGGCCCGCATTCGGCCGCTGCACCGGAGGTGCGCATGTCGCTCGTCGAAAAAATTCAAGATCGTTCGGCCAAGATTGTCGTGATAGGCCTGGGTTATGTGGGGCTGCCGCTGGCCGCGCGTTGCGCCGGTGTGGGTCTGCGCACGATGGGCATCGACATCCAGCAGGCCCGCGTCGACCGCATCAACCGCGGCGAGTCCGACATTGGCGATGTACCGAGCGAGATCTTGGCGCCGCTGGTCAAGGCCGGCACGCTGACCGCGCACACGACCTTTGAGGTAGTGGCCGACGCCGACGCGGTGGTGATCTGCGTGCCCACGCCGCTGTCGAAGACTCGTGATCCGGATAATAGCTATATTATCAAGGCACTAGAGTCCGTGCAGCCCTACGTGCAAAAGGGCCAGCTTTTCGTGCTCGAGTCGACCACCTACCCCGGTTTTACCCGCGAGGTGATGGTGCCGATGCTCGAGGCCGCCAAGGGGTACAAGGCCGGCGTCGAGATCAATGTGGCCTTTTCGCCCGAGCGCATCGATCCAGGTAACGAGAAGTACGGCGTCAAGAACACGACCAAGATCGTGGGCGGCTTGACCCCGGCGTGCAGCGAGGCGGTGGCGGCCCTGTACGGCAGCTTTATCGACCATGTGCGCATGGTTACGAGCCCCGACTGCGCCGAAATGGTTAAGCTTTTAGAGAACACCTTCCGCGCCGTCAACATCGGCCTCGTCAACGAAGTGGCGCTGATGTGCCGCAAGCTCGGACTGAATGTGTTCGAGGTTATCGAGGCGGCGGCGACTAAGCCCTTTGGTTTCATGCCCTTCTTCCCCGGTCCGGGCCTGGGCGGTCACTGCATCCCCATCGACCCGCTGTACCTGTCGTGGAAGCTGAAGTCGATGAACTACCAGGCGCGCTTTATTGAGCTGGCCGATGCGATCAACTCGCAGATGCCGGCGCACGTGGTCGGTCGGGTGCAAGACGCGCTAAACGATCAGTGCAAGTCGCTGAAAAAGGCTAAGGTTCTGGTGCTGGGTGTGGCGTACAAGCGCGATATCGACGATTTTCGCGAGTCGCCGGCCATCTCCGTGATCGAGCTGCTCGAGAAGAAGGGTGCGCTCGTCGACTACTACGACCCCTATGTCGCAAGCTTTCGCGAAGACGGCCATGTGCGCAGCAGTATTGCCGACTTGAGCCAGCTTGCCAGCTACGACGTCGCCGTCGTCACCACCGATCACAAGGTGTTCGACATGGCCGACATCGTGGCGCGCAGCCCGCTGGTGGTCGATACGCGCAACGCCACCAAGCTGGTCGCGGGTGCCAAAGCCCACGTCTACGGGCTGTAGTCTAGCGCTGTGGCCGAGTTGACGCCCCACATGCCCCAGAGCACGCCCGACGCGCGCACCAATCGCCGCACCGTGTGGCAGCGCTGGCTGGGTGGCTTGGCCATCGGCGTGCTGTTTACGTGGTGGTCGTCGCGGTCGTGGCCGCTCGATCGGCTGTTTTCGGGCTCGCTGAGCGTGGGGCGCGATGCCCACGGCGACTTGGCGGTGCGGCTGATTGGCCAGAGCGGCAGCGAGAACTGGTCGCTCGATCTGCGCAACCTTGCGATCTACTTTGTTTGTCTGACTATAATTCACTGGTTGCGGGTGCTGCGCTGGCATCCCCTGCTCGAGCCCTATGCCCGCGTGCCGATTGCCGCGCTGAACCGGGCCGGCGCGGTGGGCTTTATGGCGGTGTTTTTGCTGCCATTGCGTCTGGGCGAGCTCAGTCGGCCGCTGATGCTGGGGCGCAAGCACGCCGGTCATCCGCCGGTGCCGTTTGCCGCGGGCTTGGCCACGGTGGCGCTCGAGCGCGTGCTCGATGGGCTGACGGTCACGGCGCTGCTGTTTGTGGTGCTGTTCGAGGTACATCCGGCGACGTTGGCGCGCCACCCCGGCATTGCCCAGGCGGCGTGGATCGCGGGCGCGGTATTTCTAAGTGCAATCTCGGGGTTAACAGCCGTGCTCGTGGCGCGCGACTTCACCCTACGCTGGACCCGCCGCATTCTGGGCGCCATCGCGCCGAGCATGACGGACAAGCTGCTGGGCCTCGTCACCGCCTTTGTCGACGGGCTGGCGGTGCTCAAAAGCCCGTGGCATGTGGTGCAGTTTATTGGCATCACCATCGTGTACTGGGGCGTGAACGGCCTGGGTATCTGGCTGATGGCGCGCGGTTTTGGCCTGGACCTGCCTGTGATCGCCGGCTACGCCATGATGTGCTTTGTGGTGGTGGGCATGATGATCCCCAATGCGCCCGCTAATGCCGGAAGTTTTTGGTACTTCTTGCTGTTGCCGGCCACGCTATATGGGGTCGACGACCAGTCGCCGCGGGCGGTGGCGTTTGGCCTGGGGCTGTGGTTTGTGCAGACCGTGCAGGTGACGTTGTTTGGCCTGTGGGGCAGTTGGGCGGATGCGCGGGCGATGGCACGCCACAGTCGCCCCGAGCTGCCGGCTGTGGATACGCAACAAAATTAGACGGTTGTTGGGCACTCGGGTCGGCGGAGGCGAGTAGGCTGGCACAGTAAAGCTACAGATCTTATCGATTGAGCATGAGCGCTCGCGCATGGCCTTGGCTCGGCGGATGATTGGTCGATTTTTGCCCCCGCCGCAAGGTCCTGGCCGGCGAGGCGACCGCTGCGGGGACCCTACGCATGGCGCCGGCACACGGAGGACCAGCATGGACCGCAAGCACTTGATACACATAGGCTTGGCCCTTGTCGCCGTCTTGGCGCTGGGCTGTGCCAGCAAGTCCGCAGTGAGCACGACCGTGGATTGCCCGAGTCCCACGCTGGTCACGGCGAGTCTGCAGAGCAGCGGGCTGCCAACGTCTCAGACGCAACCCAAGGAATTTAAAGGTGCAGGCAGTGTGCTGCGCTTGACGACGCCCACCTGCACCGGCGTTTGGCTGGGCCTCGACGCCGGGCCGATCCACCTTGCGATCCTTGGCGCGGGGCAGCTACCCAGCGTGGTCGACGCCGCCGTGCCGGCCACGCCCAGCGACTGCCTGCCTGCGGGTGTCGGTTCGCCGGTGGCGATCCCGGGCTACACCACGCTCAGTGGCAGTGTCAAAGTCAGCGTGGAGCCTGGTGCTTTTGCGGGGGCCGTACTCAGCCTCACGTCGACCGACCTGGTCGTCGAGGACAAGTGGACCCACGTACAATCCAAGGTAACCTTTACGGTAAACGCTAGCTTTCCGGTGCATTGCGCGACGCTGGTCAAGGGGTCGCTGGCGCTGCCCTCTGCGTGGGGCGTTGGCTATCCGCCCGCGGGCGGTGTGACCGCGCTTGGCCAGTGCAGCTCGCCGTATGCAACGTGGCAAGGGCTGGCCACGCCGGCTACTCCGCCGTTTGTTTGTGCAGCGGCGGCCGGTTCGCAAGTTCCGGTGGCCGACGCGGGCTCGGGTTACGATGGCGTGGGGGATGGGCTGTAGCTCCCACCTCCGCAACCCCTCTACCCCAGAAAGCAAAATCGCGCTAGGGTACCGGCCGCTGCCCAAGGCGGCGGGCAGGGGCCGACCAGCGATGACCACCGGGGCAAGCGCGCCAGAAAAGCGACACAGCTGGCTGCACAGCGCCTGGATTATGCTAGCGATTCTGTGCTC
>CAISBR010000093.1 GCA_903883645.1 uncultured Myxococcales bacterium
AATCGCTATGCACTTCAAGCGCTTCTCTGCCGTTACGGCGCGCAGGTTACGGTTTATCCCACGGCGCCCGATACGGCGGAAGGGCTGGCCAACTTGCTCGAAATAGCCTGGCGCGACAGTGACTTTCTGATCACGACGGGCGGCGTTTCGGCTGGTGACCTCGACTTGGTGGCGCCGACTGTCACCCGTTTGGGCGCAACCACGCACTTCCACAAGATCGCGATCAAGCCGGGCAAGCCGCTGCTGTTTGCCACGCTGGGCGGCAAGCCAATGCTGGGGCTGCCTGGCAATCCTGTGAGCGCTTTGGTGTGTGCCGTGCTGTTTGCGGTGCCGCTGCTACAGCGCCTGCGGGGGGCCGAGTCGCCGCAGTGGCAGACGGTGCAACTGCCTCTAGCGCATTCGGTTTCGCCAGTCGGGCCGCGGCTCGAGGTGCAGCCGGTGCGCTTGTTAGCCAGCGCCGCAGGCACCACCGTTGCCATGTTAGAAAGTAAGGGATCTGCAGACTTACCTGGCTATGCGCGTGCCGACGCCTGGGCATTGCGGCCGGCCGGCGACGCCGCACGTTCGGCAGGCGATCGAGTCGATGTGCTGTGGTGGCCACGGCCCGATTAGCGGCTACCTAGTAAGGCGCGCGATCCAGCACAAACTTGAGCTCGTGCAGCGACGGATATGCCGTATCGCGAAAAATCACCTCGTCGCCAGTGGCGAAGCCTTTGTCCTTTAGCTTGCCTAGCACGCGCTCGACCACCGCTGCGGCCGCGCTCTCGTCCTTGCAAATCGCGTCGCCCTGGTGCTCCGATACCGCCCACACCCAGCCCGAGAATTTGCCGTATTGCTTCTTGATATCGCATTTGTACGTCGCCATCGTCTTTCGTCTCCGCGCTTGTCGTGGTTGCTGCTCGCTGGGCGCCGCGTACCCTACTGCCGCCCCTAAGCGCCGCCATCGTAGCATTGCTAGCACGGCCGACAAGCCAACGGCGCGGCATCGGCGTGTTCTTGACGACACAATCCGCAAGGAATATGGTATAAGATCGTGTCGTCGCGATTGCGACACGGAGCTGCCGGCAACGGCGCGCAAACCTACGCCCAAGATCAGGTTTCCCCGGCGAATTCGGTGCCGGTCCAGGGACCGCAGCATTGGGAACGCAAAAAGCAGTGAGGAGTTCGACATGAAGCGTTATCTGAATCCGGCCTTGGCCGCTGCTGGTCTTTGTGCTGCTCTGGCGTTTGCCGGCTGCAGCTCGGACACCGGCACGGCGACCACGACCACGACCACTGATGCCAGCACGACCAAAGACACGTCGGTCTCCACCGACGCCACCGTCGCCGACACGACCAAAGATGTGGCCGCCGACGTCACCGCCACAGCGGACGCCACTGCGGACACCACCCCCGCCGCGGTGTGCACTCCGACTTGCACTTCGGGCAACTACTGCGATCTGACCGCTAAGCCCCCGGTATGCAAGGCCATGAGCTGCAAGCTGCCCGACAAGTTCGGCGCGGTTACGCAGAAGGCCAGCAAGCTGTCGCTCCCCGGCGCCGGCAGTGGCTGCGACCTGAACGGCGACGGCAAGCCCGACAACGCCCTGGGCAGCGGCCTCTCGATGCTGCTCGGCCAGGCCAACGACGCGCTCACCAAGTCGCTCACCGATGGCAAGCTGGTCATTTTGATGAACACCGACACCTTCAAGTCGGACGGTTCGGCCTTCAGCATGGACATGTTGATCGGCGACGTGGACGCTGCCAACGCGACGTGCGATTTCAACTCGGACAGCGCCAACTGCAAATACAGCGTCGCCCCGAGCAGCTACGACCTGACCTCGGCCGCCGGCACCTGCCCCGCGCTCATCAACTTCCCCAACACCAAGGTCGCCAGCGGCAAGCTGAGCGGCGGCGGCCCGACCCAGAAGTTCGTCCTGAACCTCCCTGTGGCCGGCGTGGCTCTGTCGCTCGCGATCTCGCAGGCCCAGATCACTGGCGACGTGACCGGCTCGTGGGACAAGACGGCCAACGGCCAGATCTGCGGCGTGTTGACCAAGACGGACCTCGAGAAGGCCATCAACTCGGTGCCCGACGAGCAGCTCGCCGGCCTGGGCATGGACAAAGCGACGGTAATTCAGCTGTTCAACAGCATGGTTACCCCCGACTTCTCGACCACTGGCGGCGCCAACGACGCCTACTCCGTCGCGATCGCGTGGGAGTCCGTCAAGGGCCAGATCACCGGCTTGACCCCGGCGAAGTAAGCTAGGAATCCCAGTTGGGCTGTCTGCAGCCTGGCATCGATTCGTTCCGCTCGTGGCGGAGTGCTCGCAAGGGTGCTCCGCCACGGGCGTTTTTGGCCCAATGCGTGCGCCACGTCGCACCAGAAAAAAGGTGTACAAAAGGCACACCGCGCCGCCCCGACCGCTTGACAGCAACGGTATGCGCCGCTAAAGTTCCGCCCACGCTGCGCGGGACACCGCTGGCGGGCGAGTTCCGCGCGAACTTCGCAGGTACGCAACCAGACGGGCGAATAGCTCAGGGGTTAGAGCTTCGGCTTTACACGCCGCGGGTCGCAGGTTCGATTCCTGCTTCGCCCACCGTCGTCGTAGTACACCGAAACGACTTGGGCCCTACGAGGCCAGCTGGTTAAGAAGCAACGGAGTGGTAGTTCAGTCGGTTAGAACGCTGGCCTGTCAAGCCAGAGGTCGCGGGTTCAAGTCCCGTCCGCTCCGCCAAAAACGCTAGGCCGCAACGAGAAATCGTTGCGGCCTTTTCGTTTTTGCTGTCGGCCTATGACTTGAGCCCGCGGCCGCGCCGGTCTGGGGCGAGCTCGCACCAAGTGCTGGCCGCGATGCTG
>CAISBR010000094.1 GCA_903883645.1 uncultured Myxococcales bacterium
AGCAACCCCCTTGTCGCGCAGGGTTCTTACCTCGGCCTCGTCCGCTTGATGCACCACCCCAAACGCCGTGTGCGCGGTCAGATCGGGGTCGTAGAGCACGCGCATCGGTTCGGCCATAACCAGCGTCTTCTTCTGCCCCTCAGCCGGCGGATCGACACTGATTACAACAGTTTGCACGCCGCGCTGCCTCAGTTCTTCGTGCGCTGCCAGCAGACTGCGGATCTGCACCTGGCAGAACGGGCACCAGCCGCCGCGGTAAAACACGACCAGCGTGGGGCCAGCATCAAAAATCGGACCCAGCTCAACGACTTGCGAGGCGGCATCGTGGGCGTGGCTGCGCGGCGCGGCGAGACCGGGAGCGACACCTACGCCGGCGGGCAGCACGCCAATCGGTTGGCCATTGTGATCAGTAAGACCTTTAATATCAATGGGCTGGCGCAGGTTGCCGCCCGAACAGGCCACCAGTGCCAAGATGGCCGCCAAAACGGCGGTGGTGTGCCGCAAGATGGTGCGAAGTTGCTTGGTCATAACGCCCTCCGAGATGCTGATATCGGCAAGATAAGGCGCCTAGGAAACCTTGCTGCCACGCCCATGTCACATCAAAGAAGTTATGCAAATTAGCGGCTTACATGGCAACAGCTTGACGTATTAGCGATATGAGGCTATCTTCCACAACATGAACGTAGATTCTAACAATCGAAATCCAAATAGCAGCGCTCCGCAAAGCGCCTCGCCCGCTGTGCCTGCACCACGGCGTCTGCGCGATGTGCTGCGCGATCAGACCCAGGCGGCGATTCTGTCGGCGGCAGAGCATGTGCTGGCCGAGCAAGGGTTCGATGCACGGATTCAGGACATCGCTGCGCGGGCCGGCGTGGCCGTGGGGACGCTGTATAACCACTTTGGCGACCGCGACGGTGTGGTGGCGGCGGTGCTGGCCCAGGGGCGAGCCGACCTGCTGAATAATCTTGACGCCGCTCTCGACGTGCCCTCGGGCGATTGGCTCAAGGATCTCAATCAGTTTAGCCAGGTCTTCTCGGACCATTGGCGTCGCCACGGTGCGCTGCTGGCGATGGTGGTGCAGCAGCCGCGACCCGCCCACATCGCCCACTGCGACCGCCAGGCGATGACGCAAGCGATTCGGCAGCGGGTGCGCTTGGTGGTGCGTCGCGGCGTGGAGTGCGGCGCGTTACGCAGCGAAATCGACGAGATGGAAGCCGATCTGCTGCTCGGTATGTTTTGGGGCATGCTGGCCCGCACGCTGATCGACGGCGAGCAGGGTGACCACATGTCGACCGCTGTCTCGCTCTTTCTGCATGGCGCCGCGCAACCGCCGCGTCTCGACCAAGTCGGCTAATTCCGCATCGTTTCCCCTCCTGATGTGCCGCTCGGCGCCTCGACCTTCCGCCCTCTGTGGAGAACATCGTGAAATCCCCCTTGCCTAGCCTATGGGCGCATCGCGCAGCTGCGGCAGCGTTGGCCGCGGCGATCGCATTGCCGGCGGCCCATGCCGAAGCGCCCGCCATGACTCTAGAACAAGCCGTACAGCGTGCACTTGAGCGCAGCGGCGACCTCGATGTGGCCCGGGCGCGCTTGACCGAAGCCAAGGCGTCGCGGTCGAAAGTGACCACCGCATTTCTGCCTAATATTCAAGCAGTTGGTAGCTATACCCACAACTCGGTCGAAGCCAAGATGGACCTGGGCGCGATGATTGGCGGCATTGGCAAGCTGCTCGGCGCGACCATACCGGCCAGCCAATTGCCAGGGCCGTCGATCATCCAAAAGCAAGATACCGTGGGTGGCGTGCTGAGTTTGGACCAGACGCTGTTCGCCCTGGCGCCGGTGCTCATGGCCAATGCCGCCGACAAGGCAGTCGAGGCGCAGCAAGCCGGGCTCGAGGCGACGCGGCGCGAGATCGTCTACCAGGTGTCGCAGATTTTCTATAATAATGCTGGAGTGTTGCGTCTGATCGAGACGGCGCAGCGGGCGATTGCCCTGGCCGACAAGCGGGTTGAGAATGCCCAGCAGCGCAAGGCCGGCGGTGCCGATGCCGAAGTGTCTGTTTTGCGGGCCGAAAGCGAGCGCGATCGCGCCAAGGGCGACCTGCTGCGGGCCGAAGCGGTGCGGCGACAACTGCTCGTGGTGCTGGGGGCGCTGATTGGCGAGGCCGCGCCGGCGAGCTTGGCTGTGCCACAGACCCTTGAACTGCCCTTGGGTACTGCAGAAAATCACCGCGAGAGCGCCCACCGCGACCGGCCCGAGCTGGATGCGCGGCGGCTGTCGCTGCGGGCGGTAGACGCCCAGGTCGACGAGGCGCGCTGGCGCTGGCTGCCTATGGTCAACTTGCAGGCGAACGCGCGCTATACCGATACTCCCGGGTTTATTGGCAAAAACTGGCTATGGGCGGCGACTTTCAACCTCATCGTGCCGGTGTTCGATCGCGGCGTGCGCTATGCCGAGGCCCACGAGCGCACTGCGACGCGCATTCGGATGCAGCGCGAGCTGACCAAGGCCGAGCGCGATCTCGACGCCGCGCTTGAGCAGGCCGAGCAAGATGTGGGCACGGCGCAGCAATCGCTGGCGTTGGCCGAGCAACAGGCGGTGCGGGCCAAGCGGACGGCCGAGATCGTCGCCACTTCGCTGGCCAACGGTGCGGCGACGTCGCTCGAACAGGCTGAAGCAGATACGAATTTGCGCATGAGCGAGGCCAGTGTGGTCCGCGAGCGCTTGGGGCTAGACCTGGCCATCTTAAAGGTGCGCCACCTGACTGGTGCGGTCCGCGCGCCGCAGATCGACGACAAGCTGTAGGAGAGGGTCATGCAGAAGGGGCTGATGATGAATCGGAAAATCGCCGGTCGAGCCGGTCTGGCCACCTTGGCCCTGCTGGCGGCGTGCCACGGCAAGGGCGCTGAGGCGGGTAAAGGTACTGAAAAGGCAGCGGATGCTGGTGCTACGGCTGCGGCCGAGGTGGTGCTGGCGGTCGATACAAGCCTGACGGTGAGCCAGAAACTGCCGCAAACGCTCGAGCTTTCGGGCTCGCTCATGGCCGACGAGACCAGCGACGTGGCGGCGCCGGCGAGCGGCATTGTGGGCGAAGTGCTGGTGGATGTGGGCACGCGGGTCAAGAAGGGCGATGTCCTCGTCAAAATCGACAAGCGCGACGCGTCGATGCGGCTGTCGCAGGCCTCGGCCGCCACCCAGCAGGCCTATGCACGGTTGGGGATCAAGTCGGGCGACGGGTTTTCGGCGAGTAAGATGCCCGAGGTGCAGCTGGCCCGCGAAGGTCTGCAGCTGGCGGATACCGAGCACAAGCGCGCCAAGGCCTTGGTCGAGGGGGGGAGTGCACCGCAAGCCCAGCTGGACGCAGCGAAAACGCGGCTTGAGCAGGCCAAGGCCCAGGTCGACTCGGCCGTCAATGGCGCCAACCAGGCCTACGCGGGGCTGCAGGCGGCCAAGGCGGCGCAGGACCTGAGCGAAAAGGCCGCGGTCGACACCGATGTGAAGGCGCCGTTCGACGGTGTGATTACCGAACGCCGCATTAATCCTGGCGAATACGCGACGGTGGGCAAGGTGGTGGCGGTGCTGGTGCGCGATAGGCCGCTGCGTCTGCGCTTTGATGTGCCCGAGCTGTACTCGGCGCGGGTGCAAGAAGGGTCGGATGTGCTTGTAACTGTTGCAGCTTATGCCGACGAGCGGTTCAGCGGCAAGGTCAAGCGCATTGGCGGGGCGCTCAAAGCGGCGGCGCGCACGCTGCCCATCGAGGCAGAATTGCCAAATGAAGACGGGCGCCTCAGGCCCGGGTTCTTTGCCAAATTACTCGTGCTGGTGGGTGGCGAGCCCGAGACGGCCGTGCTGGTGCCCCAGGCAGCGGTGGGTACAAGTGGCAGTGCCGAGCGGGTGTTTGTGATCGATGGTGGTCGCGCGGTCGAGCATGTGGTGGCGGTGGGTCGCACCTGGCACGGCATGGTCGAGGTGCGCGGCTCGGTCAAGGTCGGCGAGATTGTCGCGGTGAGCGGTGTGGACCAACTGAGCGACGGCGCCAAGGTGCGCAGCAAGAAGTAGCTTAAAAACTGTGCCCTTTCGTTAGGATCGCTGCACCCCGGGTCACCGCTGTGCCGCGCGGAGGAATCTATGCAATGGCTTGCCGCGGTGTGTGTGCGCCGCCCAGTATTTGCCACCGTGCTCATGCTCGTCTTGACTGTGGTCGGCGTGTTCGCCTATGCCAAGTTGGGCGTTGATCGCTTCCCCAAGATCGATTTTCCTATTGTTACAGTAATTACCACGCTGCCTGGCGCGGCGCCCGAAGAGGTCGAGTCCGAAATTTCGGACAAGCTCGAGGCGGCGATCAACACCATCAGCGGTATCGACGAGCTGCGCTCGACTTCGGCCGAGGGGGTTAGCCAGGTTATCGTGACGTTCGTCCTCGAAAAAGACGTGGATGTGGCGGCCCAAGAGGTGCGCGAGAAAGTCGCGGCCGCGCAACGCGAGCTGCCCGCCGGCATCGACCCGCCGGTGGTAAGCAAGATGGACCCCGACTCGGCGCCGGTGATGACGCTCGCGGTCACGGGTACGGGCAATGCCCGCGAGACCAGTGAATTTGCAGATAAAAAGCTGCGGCGCGAGCTCGAGTCGCTGGGCGGCGTGGGCCAGGTGCTGCTGATCGGTGCGCGGCCGCGCCAGGTCAACGTGACGATCGACCCCGACAAGCTGTTGCGCTACGCGGTGACGGCAGCCGAAATTGAGCGGGCTTTACGCAGCCAGAACATGGAGTTGCCTAGTGGTCGCGTCGAGCAAGGCCAGCGGCAGTTTACCTTGCGCACCCAAGGTCGCGTAGAGAAAGTTAGTGATTTTGAGGACCTATTTGTTGCCACCCGCGATGGGGTGCAGATCAAGCTGAGCGACTTGGCCAAGGTCGAAGATGGCATTGCTGACCCCGAGTCGGTGGGCTTCAAGGCTGGTAAGTCTACGATTCTGCTTAATATCCGCAAGCAATCGGGCACCAATACGGTGCAGGTGGTCAAGAACGTCAAAGAGCGGCTCGACGATGTGAAGAAGCGCCTGCCGCCCGGCTTTGCGGTCGAAGTGGCCCGAGATCAGAGCGAATTTATCGAAAACGCCATCGGCGCTGTCAAAGAGCACTTGGTGCTGGGCGCGCTGTGTGCCGCCGTCATCGTGCTCATCTTCTTGGGCAATGGCCGCTCGACCATCATCTCGGCCGTGGCGATCCCGATCTCGATCATCTCGACGTTCGGCATCATGCAAGCGGCTGGATTTACTCTTAATGCCATCACGCTGCTCGCGCTGACGCTGGCAGTGGGCATCGTGATCGACGACGCGATTGTGGTGCTCGAGATCATCTGGCGCGACATCGACGAACGCGGCATGGACCCCATGGCGGCCGCGCTGCACGGCACGCAAGAGATCGGTATGGCGGTGCTGGCGACCACGCTGTCGCTGGTGGCGGTGTTCTTGCCGGTGGCTTTTATGGGCGGCATCGTCGGTCGCTTTATGAATTCCTTTGGCTTAACCATGAGTTTCTCGATCATGGTGTCGCTGCTCGTGTCGTTTTCGCTGACGCCGATGCTGTGCTCGCGCTGGCTGCGGCGCAAGCTAGGCAAAGACGGCAAGCCGGTGGCCAGCCATGCCCACGGTGGCGAGAGCGGCGGCGGGCTTTACGGTTGGCTTGAGCGGGGTTACCTGGTGATTCTGGGCTGGTCGCTGCGCCACCGCTGGGTCATCGTGGTGGCCTGCTTGGCGGCGTTGGCGTCGATCCCCATGCTCGGCAAGAAGGCGAGGGCCAACTTCTTGCCCGACGAAGACGAGTCGCAACTGCAGATTTCGCTGCGCACACCCGAGGGTACGAGCCTAGACCAGACCCGTGTGCTGGCTACGCGGCTGGCCCGCGATGTCGAGAATGTGGCCGGCGTGCGCTACGCGGTGACGACGATTGGCGACGATCCGCAAAAAACTCCTAATCTTGCGACCCTGTACGTCAAGCTGATGCCTGCCGACCAACGCGCGCTCAGCCAGATCGAGACGATGGCCAAGATTCGCGAGGATGTGATTCCGCACCACGCCAAGACCGGCTTTCGCGTGGCCGTCTCGCAGGTTTCGCCCTTTTCGAGCGGCAGTCAGAACTTTCCGGTCATGTACCAAGTCACCGGGCCCGACATGGTCAAGATCAGCGAATACATCGACAAGTTGCTGATTACACTAAAGGCGCAGCCCGGCGTAGTGGACCCCGATACGTCGCTGATTGTGGGCAAGCCCGAGCTGCGGGCGCACATCGATCGCGCCAAAGCCGCGGAACTCGGCGTAAGTGTGGCCGATGTGGCGAGCGCGCTGCGGCTGTTGGTCGGTGGCTACGAGGTGACAACCTTTAACGAAAACGCGGAGCAGTACGAGGTCCACGCCCGCGCTGAGGCCGCACATCGCGCCGATCGCACCGGTCTGTCGCGGCTGTCGGTGCCGTCGCAAAAACTGGGTTCCGTCACACTCGACAACTTGGTCAGCTTTAGCGATGGCGAAGGTCCTTCAAAAATCGACCGTTACAACCGTCGCCGCAGCGCCATGGTCATGTGTAATATCGCCAAGGGCGCTTCGACGAGCACCATTGTGCAGGCCCTCGACGCGAGCGTGGCCAAGATGAACCTGGCACCAGGCTACACGGCCGCCGCTGCAGGTCAGTCGCGCGAGCTGGGCAGGGCGGCGCTGAACTTCGCCCTGGCCTTTGGTATGTCGTTTATCTTTATGTACTTAGTGCTCGCCGCGCAGTTCGAGAGCTGGTTGCACCCCATAACCATCCTGCTCTCGCTGCCGCTGACCGTGCCGTTTGCCATCCTGTCGGTCATCTTGTTCGACCAGAGCTTGAACATCTTCTCGATGCTGGGTGTGCTGGTGCTGTTTGGCGTGGTTAAGAAGAATGCGATCTTGCAGATTGACCACACGCTGTCGCTGCGCCGCGCCGGAATCCCCAGGCACGAGGCGATGATGCGTGCCAATCGCGACCGCCTGCGCCCCATCTTGATGACGACGGCGGCCTTCGTGGCGGGCATGATTCCGCTGGTGCTGTCGTCGGGTGCGGGCGCGGGTACCAACCGGGCGACGGGCTTTGTTATCATCGGCGGGCAGACGTTTTCGCTGCTGCTGACCCTGCTGGCGACGCCCGTGGCCTACTCGCTTTTCGACGACTTGTCGCTGAAAGCTGGGCGCCTTTGGGGCCGAATCTTCAAGAGTTCTGGGGTGGTCGATCCTCTGCTCAGCGAAGGCGAGCCGCCGGTCTAGCCCGGTCGGGGCCGCTACGGCTCGGCGATCACCAGCCGCCGCTTGAGCGCAATGTCGACAAAGGTCTGCACCTTGCCCGAGGGCCAGCGCACCGTCAGCGACGTCGCCTTGCTCGCCTTGCCCAGGCCAAACAGCGCGGCGGGCTCGCTACTGCACCATAAACTAGTTGATCCTGCTTCGATATCGCGGATAAACGTCACGCCGTCCGCCACGACCGTGATGCGAGCACCGATACCAAAGCGATTGCCGCCCTTGCCGCTGAGCCGCACGTGCAGCCACGCGGCCGCGCTGCAGCCGTTGCGATACAGTGCCGGCGGGCCGTTGACCGAGCCCAGCACCACCTCGGGGTAGCCGTCGCGGTCGATGTCGCCGATCGACAAGGCGCGGCCCATCCCCGGGCTACCAAAGCCGCTGCCGCTCGCCATGTCGGCAAAGGTGCCGTCGCCGGTGCCCTTGTACAAGTTGTCGTACTGTTTCTTGGGGCTACCAAAGGGGATTTCGCTGAGCGGTTCGGCTCCGGGTACCTGCACGTCGCCGCCGTCTTTGATGCCGATGCCCGAGATGTTGGTACCGTTGTCACCGCTCTTTAAAAATCCATTAGGAATCAGTAGATCAAGCCATCCGTCGTTGTCCACATCGACGAACTGCGCACCCCACGACGCATACAGCGGCCCGGTCTTGACGATGCCAAACTGCGGCCCCACATCGTCAAACGTCAGCTTCTTGCCGGGCAGGGTGGTGTTGTGCAGCAGATGGGTGCCGTTCTCCCACCCCGTAAAATACAGGTCCATACGCCCGTCGCGGTCAAAGTCGCCCAGGGCAATCCCCATCGCATTCAAGGCGATATCGGAGCCCGACAGCACCGACACGTTCGTCAACTTGAGCGGCGCGCCCGGGCTCGCGGTGTCGTTGCGCAGCAGCTGATTGGGGCCAAACACATTGCCGTAGTCGTTGCCCGTATAGATGTCGAGATCGCCATCTCCATCCAGATCAACCAGCGAAGTCATATAGATAGGGGCCTGAAAGGCGATCGGCAGCTGCGCCGAGATGTTCTCGAAAGCAAACTGCCCCAGGCCGCGCAGCACGATCGGACTAAACACGCCCTTGGGCGCGCCCGCTTCGCTCGGCAGCTCAAACCGCAGTGGCGAAATGAACACATCGAGCCAACCGTCGCGGTCCAAGTCGCCCACCGCCGCGGCATAGGTTGGCTGGTCCCAGTAGGGATCGAGCCCGGCCTTGGTGGTCATATCCGTAAAGATCACACCATGATACGGATCGGGCCCATCGTTGCGATACATCCGCACGCCGTGGCCACCGATAATCAGGTCGAGGTCGCCGTCGCCGTCAAAATCGGCCGCCACCGCGCTCGTCTCTTGCACACCCTTAGTTTGAACCGGAAAACCCTTGAACTTCCAGGGGCCTGATGGGTGTCCCAAGTACAACCAGTCGTCGCCCGTCTCGACCGGAAAGTACATGTCTAGCCGTCCGTCGCCGTTAAAATCGCCCAGCGCCTGACCGCCACCGTCTTGCACCTGAAAGCCGGTCATCACATAGCCATCCGGCCAACTCTCCGGGCGATCCAGTGCGATACCCGAAGGAGTCAGCACATCGACAAACTTGCCACCCGGCCCTGGTGCGTCGGCATCGCAGCCAATTTCGGCGCTGCTGAACATGCCCGCAGGCGGCGTCCAATCGGCAGCCGGCAGGCCCTCTACAGGGGTATAATTGGTTGGATCGTAGACCAAAGGCGTCGCAGTGTCTTGGACCGCATCTTCTGCGACGTCTGGTGCCATGTCTGCAACCGCGTCTGCAACCGCATCGGGCGTGGGTGGGGTAGCCGCGTCGCCGGCCGTGTCGGTGGTGCTATCGACGAGCCCACCATCGGGCTTGCCACCCCCGTCTTCGGCTGGCGCGGCGGCCTCGTCTACAGCGTCTGGGCTGTCGGCTGCCCCATCGGTCGCACTGTCTGGCGTACTATCGGTCGACGTTTCGGTGGTGCCAGCATCGGCCGCGTCCAGACTCGGCGCCACATCAGCGGCGGCCCCAGCGTCTGCAGCCATGTCGCCGCCAGCCGCATCGCTCGCCGCCGCATCGGTCGCACCAGCATCGTACGCGTTTGAGTCCGTCGCGTTTGAGTCCGTCGCGTCAGCGCTGCCGGCAACATCCTCTGCCGTTTCGAGCACTTCTTCTTCATGTGGCGCAGTGGTCTCTGGCGTGGTGGGCACCGATAGACAGCCAACGCAACACAGCGTTGCCGCAGCCCGCGCCGCGCGACCAAACGACACAAAGAGTTTACGTACCATCGACGCCCCCAAGCAGGGTGCATATGCAGATGAACAGACAGGCGGTGCGAATCGAACTCGGAGTGCAAGAGCGCAGAGCAGAGACCGGGCAGGTGGTGCGCCCCTGGCGAAAGGGGCGGCGCCACGGTCAGGCTACGCGCCAAGCGCGGCAGCGGTCAAGCGAGAAGCGACGCAGCTCGAGCGGCCCAGTGCGTTAGGGGAGCCACTTCTTCAGCACATCGCTCAGCGCGTTGTAGTAGATCGGCTTGGTAATGTAGTCGTCCATTCCCGCGTCGAGGCAGCGCTGCCGGTCGTCGGGCATGGCGTGGGCGGTCATGGCGATAATGGGGACATGCCGCCGCAGCTCCGCCTCAAGCTCTCGGACCTGCCGTGTGGCCTCAAACCCACCCATCCCCGGCATTTGAATGTCCATAAGCACCGCGGCAATCTCGCGATTGCTCAGCACGGCTTGCACCGCCTGTTCACCGTTATCGACCACGACCATCGCGAAGCCCAGGCGCTCAAGCATCGCCACCGCCACGGCTTGGTTGACCGCGATGTCTTCGGCCAGCAGCAGCACGCGCGACCGGCCAATGTCCTCGTAAACGCTGCCGGGCAAAGCTGTTTCTTGCACATCGAACGTGGCCACAGGAGCCACGCGCGGGGTGTATAGCCGAAAGTGAAAGCAACTGCCCTTGCCCACGTCACTCTCGACCCATAGCTCGCCGCCCATTAGCTTGATGATGCGGTGGCAGATCGTCAGGCCGAGCCCGGTGCCGCCAAACTTGCGCGTCGTCGAACCATCGGCCTGCACGAATTGATCGAAGATGCGCTCTTGATTCTCGCGCGAGATACCAATGCCGGTGTCGCGCACCGAGAACAGCAACTCGAGGTCGTTGTTGCTGCCGCCGCCAAGCTCTACCGTGACCATGACGAAGCCCCTTTCGGTAAACTTCAGGGCATTGCCTACCAAGTTCATCAGTATCTGTTGCAGCCGGTGCGGGTCGCCGGTGATCAGCCGCGGAATGTCGGGGTCGATAATCGTGCGCAGTGGCAAGCCCTTCTGCCGGCAGCGGACTTGCATAGGCGCCACGCAGCGTTCGATAACCTCGCGCAGATCAAACTCAATGCGCTCGATCTCGACTTGTCCGGCTTCAATTTTCGAGAAATCAAGGATTTCGTTGATGATCGACATCAGATTCTCGGCCGATGACTTCGCCATCCCCAAGAAGTGCCGCTGCCTTTCGGTGAGCTGTGTCTCGAGCAGCACTTCTACGACGCCCACCACGCCGTTCATCGGGGTACGTATCTCGTGGCTCATATTGGCCAAGAACTGGCTTTTCGCTACGTTAGCGGCCTCTGCGTAGCGCTTGGCCTTCTCAAGTGCTTGCTCTACGGCTTTGCGATCGCTGATGTCGCGGGCGTTGACTTGAATGATCTGCGCGCCCGTAACTGGATCGAGCACTGGTCGCGCGTCGAGGCCATGCCAGCGCGGTCCGTCGGCACAGGCTAGCTCAAGCTCCTCGCTAAACGTCTGGCCTGCGTCAATGCGCGCCCGCGCCCGCACGGGTGCCTCGGGGTCTACAAACATCGCGGCAAAGTCGTCGTGCCCCACAGCCGCCAGAACGGGGCCAAATGCGCGCATGGCGGCGGGGTTGCGCAACACCGTCGAGCCGTCTAGGCGATGCAGCGCCACCCGTACCGACGTGTGTTGCAGCGCTTCTACCGCCCGCACCGCATTGGGGTCCACGGCCTCAGTCACCGGATGGGCCTCAAAAAGGATACCCACGGTGCCATCTTCTAGGGTTATTGCCGTACTCTGGGTGTTGCAAGTGAGCGGCTGTCCCTTGGGGTACACCGTCCATTGCTCACGGACCACTCGGCCGGCGGCGTGCTCGGCCATCATCGCCAGATTGCGCGAGACCGTCGCCTCCGACATCTGCGAAAAATCGCGGGCCATAAATTCACTTAGCGTAGGAGCATTCCATAGTTGCAGTCCTGCTGGATTGGCCCAATTCATGCAGCGGCGCCCGAGGTCGAACACCCACATCGCGGTGTCGGACCACTCGTACGCCGCCAAAGCACTATAGGGCAGGACCTTCGCCATCGATTAGCCTCCAGCCAGCGCCGCCTTGCACGCGTCGAGCACCCTTTGCACCGAGGGCCGCTGCGATGCCGCCGCAAACCAGCGCGCCAGCTTGGGCATATCTTTATCCGTCAGCGGGCGCTTATGGGCCGCACTCAGCATCACGATGTAGTGGTACGACACCGCGTACGGCGCGTCGGCCAGCGTAAACTGCTCGCCAAGTAGATAGGGCTGCGGGTCGATTGCCTGCTCTAGGATCGCCACTTGCTCGATCAACTTGTCGATTTCAGGCTCGAATGCGGGCGTTCCTGCGCGGCCATCGTGCAGGGCAAAAAACAGCGTCGACAGCTGGGGACCCAAGTACAGATCGTGGTAGCGCGAGAACCAGCGGCTGCGAGCCCGCCCTTCGGCCGTGGTCGGCAACAGCGGCGGCTGTGGGTAGCGGTCCTCTAAATACTCGACAATCACTTCAGACTCGCCGATTACGAACGCGCCGTCGACTAGCACCGGCGTCTTGCCCAGGGGGTTCAGCGCCAGAAACTCGGGCGAGCGCGTCGAGCCGCCGGGCAGGGGCGGCATGGCGAACTCCAAGCCCTTTTCGTACAGCGCGATCTTGACCTTGGCGCAGTTGTGGCTGTATGGAAACTGGTAGAGCGAAATTGATTGCTGCATAGTTTACGTTCGCCTCGTCTGGCGCCAGGGCGCGAGTGTGTGTGGGGCGGCCAAGTCGGCCATATGCCCGTATTGGGGTGGCGTTCGCTGTTCAGAATTGACACGAACTGCGCTGAATTCAAAGTAGACGGCGCTGAATTTAAGGTACAATGATTCTGTCCTGCCCAACCGCTTCGACCCCGCGGCGACCTTGTATCGCCCAGGGGCAGGGCCGCGCAGGCCCTTCAGTACCGTAGTATGGCGATTCTACGACGTCAAGCGTTGCCAAAACTGCGGCCTGTGATCGAGAAATGCACGACCACGTTGCAGCGTGCGGTTACTGTTCAGAGATCGTCTGCGAAATCATGCGCATCGTGCCCACCACCAGCGCCAGTCTGTGCCCTGCGCTGCAGGTGCTAGGGCTCAACCGTCGTGGTGGCCTGCCACTGCTGCCATGCGCGCTCGACCGTGTGCCGCGCGGCGTCAAAATCAAACTCTTGCAGTGCCCAGCGAATCCCGTCGAACTCGGCCGGAAAAGCGGCGCGGAACAGTCCCTCGTGGTCCTGGAGCACCCGCCGGGCCCGCGGATCGTCATTGGCGAGAAGGTCAATCAGCGCGCGGCATTGCACCCCCAACGCTTCAGCATCGACGGTGACCGCTGTCGTTGGCGCTTCGCTGGGCAACCTTGCCTGAATCTGCACCACCACCTGCGCGAGTTCGCGCGACAACTGCTCGGTCAAGCGCGCCAGCTCATCCCGCGGAGCGTCGACCTTCAGCGCCTCCTGCAACATGTTCGCCGCCCCTTGCAGTTCTGGTGCGCCAATTGTGCCCGCAAGTCCGCTCAAAGTATGGGCATGTCGCTCCGCTGCAGCTCGATCGCCGCTATCTAGAGCGAGCGCGATGGACTCGGCCGTGCTGCGCTGACGCTGCGCGAAGGCCTGCAGAAGCGAGATATAGGTGGCAACGGTGCCGCCCACATGGCGAAGGCCCGCCGTCACATCAAGCCCCACAATACCTTGCAAGGGGCTGTCAACTTGCTCGTCGCTCCGCGGCGCAGATACCCGCGCGAGGCCAGCGTCGGCGCTTTGCACGGGCACCGGCTCGGTCGGCCGCGGCGGCAGCCATCGGCGCAAGATGAGCAAAAGCTCCGCAGGCTCGATCGGCTTGGCTAGGTAGTCGTTCATGCCTGCGTCCGCGCACCGGCGACGGTCGTCTTCTAGCACATTGGCCGTGACCGCGATAATGGGCAGGTGTTCCCGACCAGGCAGCGCGCGAATCTTGCGCGTGGCGGCCAGACCGTCCATTACGGGCATCTGCATGTCCATTAGCACAAGGGCATAGTCCTGCCTTTGCACCATCTCGACGGCGATCGCACCGTTGTCGGCCACATCGACGGTTAGACCCGCGTTGGCCAGCAAGTCGCGCGCCACTTCTTGATTCAAGTCGTTGTCTTCGGCCAGCAGCACGTGTGCTCCGGCCAAGTTCCAATTGGCTTCATCGGTAGCGCTAGGGGCCGGCACCTCCAGCGGCAACGCCGCACTGATGGCAAGCCTGACCGTAAACCAGAAGGTGCTCCCGCGGCCCGGCTTACTCGTGACTCCCAGCTCGCCGCCCATCAATTCGACCAGGCGCCGCGAGATCATGAGCCCCAGCCCGGTGCCACCATATTTCCGCGTCGTCGAGGTGTCAGCCTGCTGAAAACTCTGAAAAAGCTTGCCCTGGTCAACCACGCTAATGCCAATGCCAGTGTCGCGAACGCTCAGCCGCAATGTCACTTCGTGCGGCGACCGCGCCACAATCGCTGCCGAAATGTTCACTTCGCCCTGCTGGGTAAACTTAACGGCGTTCGACCCCAGGTTCAGCAGCACCTGTTGCAGGCGCAGCGAGTCGCCGATGAGGCGCGTCGGCAGGTCTGCGGGCAAGTCGGTCCTCAGGCGCAGACCCTTGCCGCTGGCCTTTTCGGCCAACATACTGGCGACATGGTCCAGCACCTTTGCCAAGTCGAACTCACCGTCCTCGATCGTCAGCTTCCCGGCATCGATCTTTGAAAAATCTAAAATGTCGTTAATGATTCCCATAAGATGACGGCCGGCGTGCTGCACGTTTTCGAGATAGCCGCGCTGCCGCGGACTCAGCTCGGTGTTGAGCAGCAGATGCGACAGGCCAATCACGGCATTCATCGGCGTGCGGATCTCGTGGCTCATGTTCGCCAAGAAGTCGGCCTTGGTGCGCGCGGCCTCTTCGGCAAGGCGCCTACCCTCAGCCATTTCGGCAAGTGCTTGGCGTTCATCCGAAATATCCTCAACCGTCACCACCATGCCCAGCGACATGTCTTCGCGACTGACCGCCTGTACAATCCACCGCGCCCAAAAGGTTGTGCCGTCTTTCCGCTTCATTTCAAGCTGTTGGCGGTACTGCTCGCCATCCGCCATGGCGCGCGCCAGGCCGGTGGCGGTAGCATTAAAGTCGTCTTCGGTAATGTAACCAAGGCGAGTCGATTTTCCGATTAATTCACCGGGTTCAAAGCCATACAGTTGCTCTAGGGCGCGATTGCAGTGGGTGATGATCCGGTCGCGCGACATCAAGATGCCCACGGGCGCCGCGTCAAAAACCGCTTGTTTCTCGGCATCAAGGATGCGCAGGACCTCGCTAGCCGAGGCCAGTTCAGCGGTGCGCTGAGCCACCTTCTGCTCCAAGCTGTTGCGGTACTCGGCGAGCTCGTGCTCAACCTGCTTTTGCACGGAAATGTCGCTCCATACCACGTGCAGCAGGTCTTTTTGACCTTGCCGAATGGGCGTAAGCAGCACATTGGCCACGAACGACTCGCCGTCGGCTCGCAGATGCCGCCACTCAAATTGGGCGCTCCGCTCTACCATCGCTTGTTGAATCAGGCGCATAGCCTTGTCAGTCGATCGCTCGCCGTCGTCTTGGAACTCGGGCGAAACGTCGGCCGGGCTCTTGCCCACGAACTGCTCCAGCCGGTCGAAGCCCATCATGCGCAGCGACGCGGCATTTGCCGCCACGAAGCGTCCGCCTTCGATCAGCGTGATCGCCTGGCGCGTGTCTTCAAACAGACGCCGAAATAGCTCTTCGCTGTCGCGCAGTTGACTTGTCTGCCGCTTGACCACTGCCCGCACCGTGGCCACCCAGATAAGCAGCGCGATCGCCACGACCAGCAACGCCGCCAAGGCAACGGCCAAGTAGTGCAGATAGGGGCTATGGTTCGCCGGCTCTGGCCGCCACTTGTCGAGCAGCGCCGCATTTTCGGCGGTCGTGATCGCCGCCGCGCCCTTCTCAATCAACTGCAGCGTCGCGACATCGCCCTTGCGCACTGCCCGGTGAAACTCGCCCTGATACAGCTGAAATGCCTTGCGGAACTGCTGCTCGGCGCCCAATCGGTACAGATAGTAGTTGGCCGGATACTCATCGAGGCAGAACACCCGCACTTCGTCGGCAAGTGCGCCCCGGATCAAGTCTGCGTAACTCTTGTAGAGATGTAGTCCTTCAACGCCGTGCTCATGCAGCCTTTCGATGCAGGCGTCGCCCTCCATCGCGCCCACGCGAAAGCCGTTCAGCCCCTTGGCATCCAGGATTCCTGCAATACTTGCCTCTACATAGATAGCCACTGGCAGCTTGACGTACGGCTTCGAGAACTCGTAGAGCGGCTCGCGAGCCGGCGTGCGAAAGATACAGTCAATGGCATCGACTTCGCCCCGGCCGATAATCTTTTGTGCTTCTGCCCAGTTGGTGGCCGTCAGCTCGACATGCACGCCGGTCTTTTCTTGCCAGAGGTGCCACCAGTCCGCAACATAGCCCACGGCACGGCCGGCCGGATCGCGAAACATAAACGGCGGGTAGCCGTCGTCGGCGACCACGCGCAGCACCTTGGGCTCGCCGGCCAGGCCCTGCTGTGGCCATGCCGTACCGACCGCCACGGCCCACCACAGAGCAGTAAGGCAAGAAAACACAAGGCCTTTGCTGCGCCGTTGCGAGCAAGGGTGGGCGTCTGTGAACGTGCCGCTGCAGGTCAGTGCCAAGGGTTGTACCGCGAGCCGATTGAGCGCTCGGCGCTATTGTATCTGGACTCGTGCTGAGTTGCACTTGATCTAGGTCAATCTGACGCTTGCTTCGCGTCAACCGAGTGCCGTCCCAGCCACACCTATCCGGCGCACACCAGCGAGCGTCTGCCCCGCACCTCTATCCGCCATGGTCGCCCGGGCCAGGCGCGCGGCAAGGGGCTTCCAGCGCGGCTGCTAAGGCTATAAAGTCAAATGGCTTTGTCAGATAGCCGTCCATTCCGGCGGCCAAACAGCGCTGCTCGTCGCCCTTCATCGCGCTCGCCGTCAGCGCCAAGATGCGCACGCGGGGTTGCTTATCGGCCTGCAGCAAGCGAATGCGGCGCGTGGCCTCAAACCCGTCGAGCTTGGGCATCTGCACATCCATCAGCACCAACTCGTAGTGGCCGGTCTGCACCGCCGCTACCGCCGCCTCGCCGTCGCCCACCAGATCGACCGCGTAGCCGCGCTTGCGCAGCCAAGTTCGCAAGACGATTGCATTCACTTCGTTGTCTTCGACCAAAAGCAACTGGCGAATTGGCCGAGAGTGGCATGTTGTCGGCGTCTGATCCGGCTGCGGCTGGGGCAGGTTAGGCGCCGTCGCGCGCTTGGCCGGCAGCCGCACCTCAAACCGTGTGCCTTGGCCCGGCTTGCTAGTGGCGGCCACCGCGCCACCCATGTGGCCCAGCAGCTCGCGCACAATCGTCAGGCCCAGTCCGGTACCGCCAAACCGCCTGGTCGTCGACGTATCTGCCTGTTCAAACGGCGCAAACACCTGCTCCAGGCGCTCGGGGCAAATGCCAATGCCGGTGTCGCTCACCGTGATCCTCAGCTCGCCGCTATGCCAATGGCACTGCACCTCGACCTGGCCGTGTTCAGTGAATTTGATCGCATTATCAACCAGATTGGCCACTACTTGTTGCAGTCGCGTGGGGTCGCCCTCGAGCCAAGCCGGCACGTCTTGGCCCAGATTGACCTGCAGGTTCAACCCCTTGGCCAGGGCCTGCAGGCGCAAGCCGGTCAGCGCCTCGCCAAGAAAAGCGTTGGAGTCAAAGGCAATATGCTCAAACGTCAGCTTGCCCGACTCAATCTTCGCCAGATCGAGCACGTCGCTGACAATACGGAGCAAGTTCCGCGCCGACAACAGGATGCCGTCGACATAACTCCGCTGCTCCGCATCGAGTTGGGTCTCGGCGGCCAAACTGGCCATCCCCAGGATACCTGCCACCGGCGTGCGGATTTCGTGGCTCATATTCGCCAAGAATTGTGATTTGATTGTAGAAGCTTGCAGGGCCAGCTCGCGTGCCTTGACCAGCTCGATTTCTTCGAGCTTGCGCTCCGTGATGTCGTGGGCCGAGCCAATCAAGCGCCGCACCCCTTGCGGCCCGTGCTGCCGCACCGAGCACAGCAGGTAGCGCAACCCACCGTTCGGCAGGGGTAAGCGGTACTCAAAGCGCGCCGACCCACTGCGCAGCGCCTCGTTCGCCGCCCGCATCATCTGTTCGCGGTCGTCGGGGTGTACCAGCAGCAGCGCCGCCGCCGCACTTGCCGGTGGGCAGTCGCTATCAAGATTATGAATCTCTAGCCATTTTGGCGACGGAAGCAGCCGCAACACCTCGCGTTCCTCTTCGAGCACAAACGTGCCCACTTGGGCTAGGTTCTGCGCTTCGACCAATAGTGCCTCGTTGCGGGCCAAGTCGCCGCGCATGGCAATGACATCGGTCACATCCTGTGTAGTACCGCGCACTTCTACTATGTTGCCGTGATCGTCTAGCCGCACGCTGCCGATGCCGTAGACATGCCGCGTGCGCCCATCGGTCCGCACGATGCGGTAGCCGATCGCGTGCGTGCCGGCCTCCGTGGCGCGGCGGCCCAGCAGCTCGAGCACCCGGTCGCGGTCGTCGGGGTGGATGCGATCGCGGTATTCGCTGAGGCTGGGATGCGGGTTCTCGGGTGGAAGACCAAAAATCCTACACATTTCGGGCGAATAGGTTAGGCGCCTGCTCTCGGACTCAAACCGCCAATGCCCCACATGCGCCAACTCCTGGCTTTCGGCCAGCTGTTCGCGCACTTCAGCGAGCGTGCGCTGCAGATTCTCGTAGTCGCGGTCAGGCCTTGCCATCGCCTACAGTCCGTTGCCCGTTCAGGTAGCGTCAGCGTACGCCTCGCCTCCCATGCCGTCAATCTGCCTAGATGTATTGGCTATTCGCGCAAGTGCGGCGGTCTGTAGCGCGCTCGCGACCCCGCAGTGGCCTCGTGCGATCGCGCGCAAGCCGCTGCGAATGTGGCTCCGTGTGGCATTGCCCACGCCATCTCAGTTGCCGAGGCGCCGCGCGGGTGGGCCGCTGCTCCCACTGTGCAAGACGGGCCTCTGGGCGCTTGGCGACGCCTCGCCGCCAACTAGCTTCAGACCCGCCCCAAAGTCCCCGAACTGCTGAAATCAGAATAAAATTGAAGAGCGCTGTCCTGCGGGCATCATGGTGGTTGCAACACCACCCCGCGGACCGTCCGCGGGGTCCCAATCGACCAGAGGACAGCGCTCCATAGAGAATCTGCAACAGATTGATGCTCGTGTCGAGA
>CAISBR010000095.1 GCA_903883645.1 uncultured Myxococcales bacterium
ACGGCTTCGGGCAAAGCGCGGGTTGCGTGCTGCGGTCGGCGGGGAATGCGAGGGAGCCAAGTAGCCGACGAGCGCAGGTCGCTCTCTGAATAAATCAGCCGTACTATCAAGTAGATGACAAGAGGGTGCGTCTTGTTGGCTGCACCGCGCTCACGGCATTGGCGGGCCTCCTGTCATGTTGGGCAGGAGCAGCCGGTACACGCTGACAAACGCGGGCCCGAGGAGCACCATGAGCATGGACGGGAAGATACAGAAGATCACTGGAAACAGCAGCTTGACGGGGATCTTGGCGGCCATCTCCTCGGCCCGCTGGCGCCTCTTGACCCGCAGGCTGTCCGAGTGCACGCGGAGCGCCGTGGCCACACTGGTGCCGAAGCGGTCACTTTGCACAAGGAGCGACACGAGCAAGTCGACCTCTTCTACGCCCGTCCTCAGGGCCAGGTTGCGCAGAGCGGTCTCGCGGCTGGCGCCCGCCCGCAACTCAAGATTCACGAGGTGCAGCTCTTCGGCCAAGGTGGGGCTACCAAGCGTCATCTCCGTGCCCACCCGCGCCAGGGCGGCGTCGAGGCCCAGGCCCGCCTCCACGCACACGGTCATCAGGTCAATAGCATCCGGAAAGTGCTCAAAAACCTCGCGCTTCCGCAACGCGATTCGGTGCGCCAGCAGCACGTTCGGAAAGACGTAGCCCGCCGCCGCCAGCACTACGAGCCCCCCTAGAAACAGCTGCGGTGGCATCGCCATCGGGTAAAGGCTCGCCGCGACGAGGGCCGCGCCGGGCAAGGCGAACGTCAGCGCGGTCTTGGCGGCAAAGAACACCACCGGCGCATTACCGCTGCGGTAACCGGCATTCATGAAGCGGACGCGGAGGCGCGACTCCTCCCAATTACCCGCCGGCAGGGACAATTTTGCCAGTGGCCCGGTCACCTCCTTCAGCTTTTGCACCCAGCCAGCGTGCGGCTCGGTCCCTGGCGTAGGGGCGGTCAGGCGCCGCAACCGCGCGACCAGCGGCTTGCCACGGGTCTGCCAGGCCACCAGCATGGTCACCCCGGCCACCGCAACAAAGACTCCTGCCAAATAGAGCAGTTTGATGTCCATCATGGCGTCACCTCGCAATAGCTACACGTGCACGCGCACAATCCGGCGAATCCACACGACACCAATCACCATCGCGGCCCCTGCGGCGCCAATCACGTACGCACCCGCGTCGTCTTGCCACAGCACCGACAAGAAGGACGGGTTGATGAGCTGCAGCACCCCAGCGAGCACAAACGGCAGCACCACCAAAATACCAGCCGACAAGCGACCTTCGGCCGACAGCACGCGCACCGTGCCCTGCAGTCGCAGGCGTGCGCGAATCAGGTTGCCAATTGTCTCAAGCAATTCTCCCAGATTGCCACCCGTCTCGCGCTGGATCAGCACAGAAATCACGAAGTAACGAATGTCGTCCGTCGGCACGCGCCGGGTCAGGTTGCCAAGCGCAGTCGCGATGTCGACACCGTAGTTTACCTCTTGAAACACAATGCGAAATTCATCACAAACCGGCGCGGGCATCTCGTCGGCTACCATCCGCAGCGCACCCGGAAAGGCGTGGCCGGCTAGCATCGCGCGGGCCATCAGGTCCAACGCATCGGGCAGTGTGCGCTCGATGGCCCCCAGGCGCTTCTTGCGCGCGTGCAGCACCAGCCATAGCGGCAAGAACATCGCCGCCCCACCGCTGCAGAGCGCGACCCACACTGGCGCACTCGCTAGGGCCAGCGCCACCGCGGGCAGCAGGGCACAGAGGGCACTGAAGCCAAAGAAGTCGCTGGGCTTCCACGTCAAGCCTGCCTGTTGCATCAAAGTGGTGACTTGCGCAGCGTGCGGAAAATGTTTCCATATTCCAGATAGTTGCGCTGCATCGTCGCGCAGCAGTGTCGGCTCATTGGTCTGCGCCGCGCCACCGCCACTCTGGGCCACCGCCCGCAACCGCCGCTCCATACGACTCGCCTCGGGCCCACGGTTCGCGTTCCAGGCCAAATAGGCCCCCTCGACAAACAGCGCGGCTGATAAGAACCCCAAGACTGCAAATAGTGCATAAGTCAGATCCATGGCGCCCTCCTACTCGTACAGACGCCGCGGGTCGAACAGCTCGTTCGGCACCACGATGCCAGAAACTCGCAGTCGCTCTATGAATTTAGGTCGAATGCCCGTCGCGCGGAAGTGGCCCATCACCGTGCCATCGGGCGTAACGCCGGCCTGTTCGAAGCAAAAGATTTCTTGGGTGGTGATCATGTCACTTTCCATTCCGGTAATCTCTTGCAAACTCACAATCTTGCGCCGGCCATCCGACATGCGCGAGATCTGCACCAGCGCCGTCAATGCCGAGGCGATCTGTTGCCGCATCGACCGCCCAGGCAGGTTCAACCCAGCCATACCAATCATGATTTCAAGCCGTGCCAGTGCATCGCGCGGTGTGTTGGCGTGGATCGTACCCATCGAGCCCTCGTGGCCCGTATTCATCGCCCACAACATGTCGATAGCCTCTGCGCCGCGCAACTCGCCAAGAATAATGCGATTTGGCCGCATACGCAGGCTGTTGCGAACAAGCAGCCGCTGCGGCACTTCGCCCTTGCCCTCAATGTTCGGCGGCCTGGTCTCTAGGCGCACCACGTGGGGCTGCTGCAGCTGCAACTCGGCGGCATCTTCGATGGTGATAATGCGCTCATTCGCCGGGATATACCGCGACATCGCGTTCAGCAGCGTCGTCTTGCCGGTGCCCGTACCGCCCGAAATCAGGATATTGCACTTCGCCTTCACCAGTCCGCCCAGCAGCTCGGCCATCTCGGGTGTCAGGGTCTTCAGCCGGACCAAGTCCTCCATCTGCAGCGGAATCACTGAGAAACGCCGGATCGACAGCGCCGGCCCATCGATCGCCAGCGGCTTGATAATGGCATTGACACGCGAGCCATCGGCCAGGCGCGCATCGACCATCGGGCTCGACTCGTCGACACGGCGGCCCACGCTCGACACGATTTTATCAATAATCTTCATTAAGTGTGCATCAGACTCAAAGTGCACATCGGTCAGCTCGAGCTGGCCCGCACGCTCGACATACACATGCTTGTACGTATTGACCAAAATGTCTGAGATGGTCGGGTCTGCCAGCAGCGGCTCCAGCGGCCCCAGCCCAAGCACCTCGTGCTGAATATCGCTTTGCAGCGCGCGCCGTTCCGCTTCGTTCAGCGGCAAAGTCTCTTCGCCCAGCAACCGCTCGACCGCCACCTGCAGCTCGGCGCGCACTTGCTCGGGCGTCATCGCCTCCATGGCGCGCAAGTCGATGCGCTCAAGCAGCTTTTTGTGGATTCGCGACCGCAGATCGCTGTAGTGACGCACATCCGCGGTCACCGGCAACCGCCCTGTGCTCAGTTGAAGATCCGAGTCGGTGCCACCCGATTGGAGTTGTGTGCGGAGCGACATGATCCCCTCCTTGGTCCATAGCGACCGTTGCAGCAGCGTCGGCGCTTAGGGAGACTGGTGATTCCAGAGCCCGCCAAACCAGCTCTTCTTCTTCAGCTCGGGCCGCTCCAGCAGGTCAGTCGCCATGCCGTCAAGCGCCCTCGCCACCGGGTCGCGCGGCGCAAACGCAGCCAGCGGCATCCCCTGGTTGACCGCAGCCGACACGGCCGCATAACTATTCGGCACCGTTGTCCACACCTTCGCGCCGACCGCCAACTCGATGTCTTCATTGGTGATCTCGCCCGACTTCTGATAGCGATTTACCACCAGCCGCAGCCGATCTGTGCCGTAGCCCAGCCCACGCAACGCCTCGTAAGTCCGCTTGGCGTCGCGAATAAACGGCAGCGTCTGCTGCATAACCACATAGATATAGTCGGCGCAGTCCAGCGCCTTGACACTCACCGCATCCAGGCTGCGCCCCATATCCAAGATCACGTACTCGTAGCGGTGCGCGGCCAGGCGAATCAGCACATCCACTTGGTCGGGGCGGACTTGCGCCGCGCGCTCCAAATCCTCGGGCGCAGCGAGCACTGCATACGTCGGCAGCACGTCGCACATCGACGCCGCCAGAAATGCACCGTCGAGCCGCGCCATGTTGTCGCTCACCACATCGGCCAAGTTGGTCGCCGGCATGTGGTCCGTCACAAACAGCGCCGCGTCGCCAAACTGCAGGTTCAAGTCGAGCAGCGCGGTCTTGGCGCCGGCTTTGCCCAGTGCATAGCCCAGGTTCGTAGCCAAGAACGTCGAGCCGCTGCCACCCTTGCCCGCGACAAACGCCACCACCTTGCGCTTCTCTTGCGGCGTAGGTACGTGCACCACCTGATTCTCAATGTGATCCACGGCATTGCGCAGCGCCTCGGCGTCCACCGGCAAGTGCAGCACATCGCGCACACCCGTCCGCATCGCCGCAATCAAAAAGCCGGGGTCCACATTGCTCGACAGCAAGATCACCGGCATCGGCCCGCGCTCGGTCAGCACTTGCTCAAGCCGCGCCAGGTCCGTTTCGCTTTGGCACAAGGTGTGGATGACCAAGATGTCAAATTGATTGCGATCTAACACACTTGATAGCCCTGGTAGGCCGCCATCGAATAGCGACAACGTGCGCTTTGTCGGGTCGTTCAGGTCTAGAATCTGGCGGATTTCGTCCATCTGCGACTGGTCAAGCGCGAGCACGCCGATCCGCTCAACCGGACTCGTCGCTCCGCCCCCTCCTCGCGACTGTGCGTTGCCCTGGGCCGCTAACGCCGCTGCAGCGTTGCTGTTGTTGGCAAAGTTCTTCATGGCTGCCTCCCTCTCGTGGTCGCGGCGTTGCGTACCCGGCTCGCTAGTAGTGACTGCCACCGATGGTGCTCACGGCGCTGCCCGCAGGCTTAGGTGGCTCTTCGAATGACTTGTAGTAGCGGTTCATCAGTGCCTCTGCGGCCCGGCCTTCGAGCCCATCGGCCTCGTCGCGCTCGCTGCGGGGCACGGTGGGTCGCGCCTGTTGCTGTGAGACGGCGTGGACCGACTCGCCCCAATGCGCGTCGAGGTACGGGCTCACACAACAGCCGCCCAGGCTCACGGCTAAGGCCAGCAGTAAAGCCCAGAAGATGCTTTGCGAAATCGACATCTTGATGCTCTGTGCGGTGTACTTCATGGTGGTCCTCCGTCGCAGCTAAGGGCTGCGGGTACAGCTACTTCGACGGCTTCGCAGTGGCAGGCTCGCGCGGAGTCGGGTCTTTGCGCTCCGGGTTGTCGGCCTTCTTGGCGTCGTCGTCATGGGGCCCCTCGAGCTGACCGCCTAGCAAGAAGCGCGCGCGGCTCGGCTCGACAAAGCGGTCGGTCGGCAGCTGCGGCTGGCGCGTGAGCGGCCGCGCCAAGCGTGGCGTCACCACAATCAGCAGCTCCGTCTTGCTTTTCTGAAAGTCGCTGCTGCGGAACAGGGGCCCAAGCAGCGGAATTTCGCCCAGAATCGGAAAGCGCTGGATGCTTGAGCGGTAGTTATCTTGCAGCAGACCGCCGATGGCCAGCGATTGCCCTTCGCGCAACTGCACCGTCGTCGACACCGAGCGCGTCGTCAGCGTGGGCACAATCACCGAGGCGCCGAGTGCAGTATTGGCCACGGGCGAAAAGCTGACCAGCGACGAAACTGCAGAAGTAACCCGCAGATGCACGTTGCCATTGTCGAGCACCGTGGGGATGAACCGCAGCTCGACGCCGAACTGCTTCGCCTGCAGCACCGTCGTTCCGCCAGGCTGTGGCACGGGGATCAAGATCTCGCCGCCGGCCAAAAAGCTGCCCTCTTGTCCGCTGATCGCCGTCAATGTCGGTTCGGCCAGGATCTTGACCAGGCCGTCGGTCTTTTGCGCATCGATCATAAAGCTGCCGCCGTCTTGGCTGCCGAGCGGCGTTGTGGTGGGCTGCAGCAGGCCCTGCGGCAGGTCTGCGGTGTTTGCTGCAAACGGGGCGATTTTCCGCGTGGCGTTGAGGTTGGTGCCCAACGTAGTTTTGCCGCCGCCGCCGAGCAGGCCGAGCAGCGAGCTGGTCCAACGCCCGCTGGCCGTGCTCCAAGCGCCCGAGAAGTCGAATCCAAGCCGTTCGCCCATGGTGCGATTGATCTCGGCGACCTTGACCTCGAGCATGACCTGCTGGGGGCTGGCAATTTGTAAGAAATTCAGCACTTTCTTGCCCGCATAGGCGTTAGCGAGCTCGATCGCTTTCTCGAGCCGCACCGTACTCGACACGGCGCCGGTCAACACCAGCGACTCGCCTGCGGCTTGCACCTTGATCTCGGTCTCGCCGGGCAGCACCGCCAGCAATTTCTCTTGCAGGCCCGCGGGGTCGATACCCACGGTCATGTCGACGACCCGCGACTCGTTGTTTTTGCCCCAAATGACGATGTTGGTAGAGCCCACGCCCTTGGCCACCACGTACACTTCGTTGGGGCCCAGCAGAATCACATCGCCCACGGCGGGATTGCCTACCGACAGGCGCGTCACCGGCGATGCGAACTTGAGGACGGTCGACTTACCCACCGCCAAGTGAAGGAATTGACTTGCATCACTGCCCGTAGGAGCGGCGATAGGCGGCTCAATGGGCGCGGTCTCGGCAAACCCAAGGCTGGCGGCGATGGCACTCAGCGCGACTGTCGCCAGTTGGGTGGCCGCGCGCGAAACTAGGAACCGAAGCGGGTAGTTGGCGTTCATGATGGTCTCCCCTTTGGCCTAGAGTTCTTCGTGGCTGCGCGAGCCGCCCTTGATAATCTCGACTTTGTCGCGCTGCTTGACCGGAGCTGGGGCCGGCAGCGTGGTCTCGACCTTTGGCACAGAGCGCGCTACACGCTTGTATTTGTGAGTGACTGCAGGGGCCGGCGGTGGAGCAGCCGCGGCGCTAGTGGGCGTGGGCAGAGCCGGCATCGGCGCCGCCTGGGGCGCGGCCGGCATGACCAGCTCGTCGGGCAGCACGTTCTCGTCGCCATGCAGCATAAAGAGCTTGTTCGCGCCGACCGTCGATAGGCTCGCGTTGTCGACCTGATTGCGCAGTACCAGCGAAAGCGTGCCGACACTGCGAGCAAGATCAAGCACTTCGGCCTGCTCGGGCGTGACCTCAAGCGTCACTGCATTGACCACCTTGGGCTTGGTTTCGTCGCGGCTGGCCACCTGGGCGACCGCCAGCACCAAGATGTGCTCTAAGACAATTTTCGACACGCTGCGGCTTTTACCGCTGACCTCCTTGATGCGGTCGTCGTCGGTATTCACCACGATATCTACATAGTTGCCAGGCAGCGCAAAGCCTGCAACACCCACAACGTCGTTGACGCGAACGGCCATGGCCCGCTTGCCGGGGCCGATTACCGCCGACAGCCCGCCCTTGCTCCCCACCGGCGCGAGCTTGGACTCGAGCAGCGGTTCCCCGCGCAATACAGTGCTGTTAACTACTCGCGTATCCAGGTTTTTTACATCGGTAAACGCGCCCGAGGGAACGTGACTCGACGGCCAGTCCGCCATCTTCACCATGTTGGGCGAGATGCGGGCGCCGAGCTCGATGTCTGTGGCGGCCACCACCACTTTGGCCGTAGCAAGCGGCGCCTGCTCGGCCATCCAGCGCGAGGCCAGGACCACTGCGGCCAAACCGACGACGATCGACAAGACGATCATCAAGATGGCTCGTGGGCTTTTCATGGCTTACTCCCTAGTGGGGGGCATAGCGTGGCCGGGAGTGCCTGTACCCGACTTGGCTGGCCCTGCAGGGGCGCGACCGGTGGCTGCATTGTGCGCAGCTCTGTCGCGTCGGCGCGTGTGCGCAAGAGTCAGTGTGGCGGTCGCGTGCCGGGCGGGCGTACCGTCGCGGCCAGGTGCGATCGCCACCTGCCAGAACTCGCCACAGTTTGCGGTAGAGTCTGGTTGCGCAGTGGTGAAGCAAGAGCCGTGCCAAGCTGAGCAGCGGTTGCGGACCTGTCTTCCTCTTGAAATGACGTGGCTTTGTTCCTGCAGCGCGACCGGGGCTTGTCCGGCTGGCCAAAATGCCGCCTAGTTCGGCGAAATTCCCCACCCAGTCGCGTCGCAAAGGTCGGGTCCAAGACGCTCTGCCGGCAAGCTCGCCGCCTACGAAGTGCGCAAATGACAACACGCACCCTTGTGTCATCTATCGATTCTAGCTGCAGAAACTGTACATTCAGGCCCAGCTCGCAGCCGTGTCGCCCGCAATGGCCACAGCGCAAGGCAGCCGGCCGGCCGACACGCGGACCTGGTCGAGCTGCGACATATCGCCGACGGCCTTAGGCTCTGCTAGCGAGGCCTACGACACGACGAACCCTTGTGTCAGGTGATGATTCTAGAATAGAAAACTGTGCGTCCAGGCCTGGTACGCAGCCGTGCCGGTCGCAATGGCCACGGCGTAGGGCAGCCGGCCGGCCGACACGCGGACCTCGCCAAACTGCGGCACGTCGCCGACGCCCAGGCGTGCCACTCCAGAGGCCAGCAAGGTCTTCACGTTGCGCAGCATGGCCGGCGCGACACGCCAGTGCAGTGCAGCTGCCACGGCCAGAAAGCCGCCCGCGACCAAGGTGGCCAGTGCCGCCCCCAAGCTCGCGCTCGGCCCCAAGAAAGCGCCGACGACGGCCATCAGCTTGACGTCGCCCGCGCCCATCGCGCCCATGCCGTACAGGGGCAGTAGGGTGCCCAGGCCCACCGCGGCGCCGGCCATGCATGGTCCCCAGCCGAGTGGCCCATCGAGTCCTTGGCTGGGCGGGGCTACCACGCCGTTGCAGAACAGGGCGAGCGCCAAGCCGGCAAGAATCAGACGATTGGGGATGCGCCGCGACTTCAGGTCGCAGTAGACGGCGACAGCCAAGACGCCAGACAGGCAAGCGCTATGCAACAGGTTAAAATCGCTGTTGTCGATGGCCATGCCAACCTCGCGGGTGTCGCCAGACGAGAGCCAGATTTGCCCGGTCGTTACAAAAACCTGACCCCAGTCGAGCTGTTGACTTCGCGTGGGGCGGGTCACAACAACTCGCTGGGGCAGGGGGTGTGCGGCGTAAGTGCCGGGGGCACGTGAGCTACGGGACCGAGACTCCGCCAAGCTTGTTGGCGATCGCGGTAAACAAGCCGCCGATCTTGGTACCCAGCAGAGCTGCAGCCGTAATGATGGCCACGCCGACCAAGGCCGCAAGCAGTCCGTACTCAATGGCAGTCACGCCGTCTTCGTCGCATACAAAGCGCTTAGCGCTCAAAATCAAGGCCTTCATGATAGTCTCCTAGGTGGCATCGTGCACCTTGGCCGCCAGCAGTTCGACCTGCCGCAAGTGGCGGTGGTTCTCGACTGGGGGCGTTGTCTATGGGTATTGCAAGCGCCGTGCCAAGATCGGTGTCGCGTCAAGTTTGTGAAATATATAGTATTCATCGGAATTGGCCTGTCCTCTCGACCATGCGTCTTGCTCGCCGCGGGGAAATTCGCGGGCCTCTGGGGAAATCGCCTGCCGAGCTCCGCGACGGGCCATGGCACGCACCAGACGCGCCAGACGCTCACCTCCGCCCGTCCCCAAAAGCAGGAGCCCGGCCGCGGGCTGCACGGTCGGGCTCCAAGGGGTGCAAAGCGGTTCTAGCTAGGTACTAGCCGCACCGAGCTTGTTGGCAATTGTGGTAAACAGGTCGCCGATCTTGGTACCCAACAGCGCCGCCGCCGTAATGATGCCCACGCCGATTAGCGCGGCCAGCAGCCCGTATTCGATCGCCGTCACGCCTTGCTCATCCTGCAGAAAACGACGGACTCTAGTAGTGTTCATCCTGACCTCCCTGTTGTGGAGCTTCGCTCCGGTTATCGACCCAAACTTTCCGCAGCCATGCGCACCGACGACGGCGGGATTTTTAACGTGACGCCAAACAGGCTGCTGAACTCGACTGGCACGCACGGCGACGCCTGGGTGCGGCATACAGACGCCTCTACGTAGCGGATGCAACTGCCTTGCCGGGCACCATCCAAGCACGCCGACAGGTTGTCGACCGAGTCGCTGGGCAGCGAGTCAACCTCGTTCATGGTGCTGTCTAGGTAGCGCAAGCGCACTTGGCTACTCGTGATACTTTGCGCGCCAGGTACCGAAACCGTCCCGCCCTCGCCGGCGTGGAAGACCGCATGGTGCTGTACTGTGTCGACATCGGCCGCACTGAAACCAGACACGACCGCCAGGCGAGCCGCACGTCGGGTCACCTCTTGAACTGTATTCCACATGTACAGGTAGCGACCCATTTCGGTCACGCCGGCGAGCAGGGCTGAAAACGCGCCGATTACCAATGCAAATTCAAGTGCCGCAGCGCCGCGCTGGAGTCGGCTAGCTCGCGGAGTTGGGGCTATCGCGCTGCGCATGACTGCCTCCTTGTGTGCTAGGGCAGGTACGGCATTACCGTGTGCGGCCCCAAGGCGATGTCTTGACTGCTAACCGAGCCACTGGGTGCGAATAGGGCCATCCAGCCGCCCAGCTTCAGGTTGTAGCCGGTGACCGCTACGCGCACGTAGGCCGGCGACACACCGTCTTGGCAGGCGATCACGGCGAAACTCGTGTTCAAACAGGATATCGCAATGTTGCCGCGCACCACCCCGGGCACACTTGCCGCCACCGCCATATTGACCACGGCGTCTTGCGCTACAGGGATGGCCGACGTCAGCGTGTCGGGGTCGGCTAGCGACATCATGCGTGCAGCGTCGCGGGTTGATCGGGTCAAAGAGTTGTAATACCAGAAGCTTTTGCCAAACTCGACGGTGCCGGATAAAATCACCAACAGCACCACCACCACCAAGGCGAATTCCACGGCTGCCGTGCCGCGCTCGTTGCCTGCCAACCTTACAGTTTTACTGTTGTATATCGTCATGGCGTCACCGGAACAAGCGGATTGCGCCGCGAGGGAAGGTGCCAGGCATCAGCCCAGCAAACTCCACGTAATGTTCTTGTCGCTAGGCGTATTGGCAGGCCGCTGCAGGAAGAACTTGCCGTAGCCGAGCACCTGGGCCGGCCGACACGAGCCACCGGCGATTGCGCTGCAGTTCAAGATCGCCACCGTCAACATGCGTCGGCCGGCGCGACCGCGATGACCTGAGCTCGGCGCCTGAAAGAATGCGCCGCCGGTTTGTGCATAGGGCGACAACTCGGGGTAGCTGGTCGCCGCGCCGCCGTAGAGGCCAAGACCGGCAGCGAACCACGCACCAACGTTACGGTTTCCAGTTGCCACGCGGAAGTATAGCTTGTCAGCGGCCTCCGCATCCGTGTCGGCGCCGGCCGCATCGACCATGGCGTCAGGCGTTGTGCCAACTTGCAGAATTAGGCCGCCGTCGCCCGCACTTGAGGCCACTGGAACGCTGAAATCGTAAGCATTTTCGCGGGCCACGGCGACTGCCCGGGTCATGGCGCGGGTCACTCCGGCTGCACTGCCGTCGAGCTCTGCGGCGCCAGCCAAAGCGGCGGCATCGGCGGCGTTTTGTAGTTCCGTTTTCGTAACATACAGATGCCCAAGGTCAACCACCAGCGCCAGCACGCCCACCACAACGACCAGGAACAAGCTCATCACGATGGCGACCGCGCCGCGTTGCTGCCTTCGCACGGCTTGCTTTGTACCCATGATCGTTCTCCTGGGCGCTACTGAGTCAAGCGCAACACTTCGCTCGCAATATCGCTAAAGCACGTGGCAAGTTGGTCGGCATCCGCCGCGTAGCAGTATCTGCCGGTCGGTTCCTCGGCGTCGTACGTATCGGCCGAAACGTCGTTCGCTAGTCGGCGCAAGATCGCGCTGCCGTACTCCGCGCTGTTGTAGCCGCAGAATGTGATTTCGTTGCTATTTAGGCGCGCGCCAAGGCCGATTGTGTACACCAAGATCTTTTCGGAACGGGCGGCGTCGGCAACGTTTTCGACCATGTTTCTCGCAGCTTTGTTCACATTGCAGCGGGTGTTGGCGTAGGGAGTGCCTGCGGTCAGTGCCCGTCGCCCACCCAAAGGCACGCCACCCAGGCCCACTGCCGGCAAGTTGACGATGTCGTTGTAGTCGCCCAGTTGCTGGTCCCGCTGATCCGAGCGGTACACCCGCGTAGCGCGCGCCGTCGCTGGAGAATCGGTCTCTGAGTAGAGATCTCCACTCACAGCGATGGCTGGCCCTGAGCTTGGCGTGCGGGTGAAGCCGGCCGAGACGTCGTTTGGCGCGCCGTCGCTGAAAAGCAAGATCACGCGAAGGCCAGAGCGCACGTTGACTGGCACGGCTTCGAGCTCGGCCAAGCCGCGTCGCAACCCTTCGGCTTGGGCAGTACTTCCTGTAATTGTTAAGGCATTGATGCGGTCCTCTACTCCTGTGTGCGACGAGTTGCTGCGCACAAACCCGCGCCCAGACGTCTTGTTGATGGCCACGTCGAGCACGGCACCCGAGGCAAAACTGACCAAGCCGACGCGGTCGCCCCCTGGTGCTGCGGCGAACCGCGAGACAAACCCGTTGATGGCGGCCGCCTTGATCTTGCTCAGCGTATCGGACGGGCTTGTTGGTGGGCCAAGCGACCCCGACGTATCGAGCACGAGCATGACATCGACGTCGCGGCGAATCGCTTGACCGGTAGCAACTACCGAGAAGGATTGCAATGCGGAGGGTAAGAGTTGCAGCAGGGTCACCGGCATCGTCGCCATGCCGCGTGCCGTCACGCGCCAGTAGCCAGCCGCATCGTGTACCGTCGTAGTCTGAATCGTACCGGCAGCGGCGCCTAGGTAACTATTGGGAAAATTGGCCTGGAAATACCGAGTTGCCGCCTCTTGCGCGTTGGCCATGCGCTCCGCGTCGGTCGCGCCTTGCGACAGGGCCCGCGCCCCAGCAATCGACGCCGCATCGACCGCAGCGTTCAGCTTGGCCTTGACTCCGTATGCGCGGCCCGAGTCGACCGCCAGCCCTGCCATGGCCACTAGCACCACCAAGCAAAGCGCCATAATGATTGCGATCTGCCCGCGAGAGTTGCGCCGGAGTCGCACAACCCGAGTTGCGCGGCCTGGAACGGCGATGAGCGGGTTGAACTTCGTGTCCATGGCGACCTCCTCCGACCTTGCGACCTATAGCACCGTCCGCGAGTACAGCTGGCGCTTGCCAATAAGGGCAAACCCCGTTACCGGCGCATAGTTGCAGGCCACTTCAGCCACCCAAACTTCTTCGGCATCCTTTAGCGCCATGTCCCACTCGATCTCGGGCAGGGGATTGGGCACCGAGCAGGTCGCGCCGCTCCATCCCGGGCACGTGTAGATCCGGCTGGAGATCGCGCCACCCACGGTCGCCCGATACTGAGCGCGCACGCGGGCTTCGACGACGCAGTTGGTTGTGCACGCCGGGTTCAACTTGGTGCCCGTGATGCGGGTCAAGTAGATCATGCCGTCGGTTTCCATTGCGATGGGCGCGGCCGTGTGGTTCAGCGCGTCGATAATTGCCTGCGGCGAAATCTGGGTACGCGCCGCCAAGTTAGCACCCTCACGGCTCATGTTGACCAAGATGTTGTTGAACTGGATGGCGCGGCCCAAGTCGATCGCGCCGAAAACCAGGATGAGCAGCAGCGGCAGCAAGACCGCAAACTCGACCAGACTGCTACCGCGCTGGTTCGACATGGCCGGCGTTCGAAGTGGGCGAGTCATCGGTAGGCCTCGCTGCGCATGGTCGCGCTCACATTAAATCGATACACGCCGTTGTGCAGAAAGGGCTTCAGCATTGGCGTGAGCGGTTGGCTCGTACACAACACAGAAACCACCAGCACTTGCTCGGGGCTGCCAGCCGAGTGCGCGGGCAGGGGCACTATGGCGCCAGAGTTGTCGACCGCGCTGAACGTAACTTTGGGCGCCAATGAATCCCATAAGCCCATAGAACTCTGCTTAATTTCCTCGATCGCCGCATCGTAACGATTCGCAGCGCTATTGCTGGGGTCGGGATCGGGATCCAGGTCCGACCGGCCCGTGATGGCATACCGCGCGCCCTCGCGCACTGCGTGCTGCATGGTCAGGTTCACCCACATCTGGTAGCTGAAGTCGATGACCGAGAACAACACGGTGAAGAACAGCACCGCCACCAGGGCAAACTCGACCACTGCGGCGCCGCGTTGACCCCGCCTCGGCTGTGCGCATGGGGGGCGGTGCCGCATCGGCATAAAAAATGCTGCAATTAAACAAGAATATCCAGCAGCCTGGGCCAACATCGCCGGCACGCCGGCCCAATTCGGCCCAAGGTCAACCACCAGCGCCAGCACGCCCACCACGACGACCAGGAGCAGGCTCATCACGATGACGACCGCGCCGCGTTGCTGCTTTCCAACGGCTTGCTTGGTACCCATCATCGTTCTCCCGGGCGCCGGATGGCGCCGCCTCTGGTGCGCGTGCCGCAGCCGGGGCAGAAGGCGGCGGCGCTGGATGGTAGACCCCAGAACTACTGCACTTCCTCCACGAACTTCGCGGACAGCGGGCCTAGCCCGCCAGGGGCGGAGTTCTCAGCGCGGCGTTCACAACCCCGCTGCCCTGATCACGAGCAAGAGCCGTGCCAAGCCGCATAGCAGCAAATTACGTTTTAGTTACAGTTATTTGACACAAGGGTGCGTCGTGTCCGGCGCCACTTTGGGCCACGCGAAAACCCCTAGAGCGGGGATTTTTGCAGCCTGCCGTTCATCCTGCACCACGTGTGGCCGCCGGCGCGCCGGAGTCTGGCGCATTTGGCGCCGCCTCTGGCAAACTCGCCCCAGCGCGGACCTGTGCGCCGCCCGCAGCGAGCCATGACTGACCACCCCCACGAGCCGCGCGGCCGCAAAGGCAACCAAGGCAACCTGGCGATCCGCGAGATGGAAATCGGCGACCTAGCCGCGGTTTATGCCTTGGGTGAGGCGCTGTTCACGGCCGAGCGCTGGCCCACGCTGTATCGCACCTGGGACCCCTATGAACTTGCAGTGCATTTTGCATCCGACAGCGAGATGTGCCTAGTGGCCGCGATCGACGACAAGGTCGCCGGTTTTGCCGTGGGCACGATGCTCGAAAAGCATGGTTCTGCCTGGACTTACGGGCACTTGCTCTGGCTCGGCGTCGACCCTACTGCGGGCCGCAAGGGCATTGGCAGCCGGCTAACTGCGCACCTGCAAGAGGTCTTTATCGAGCTGGGCGCCCGCATGATCCTGGTCGACACCGATGCCGAGAACACGCCGGCCATCGATTTCTTCAAGCGCGCCGGCTTCGACGACGACAGCGAACATGTCTACCTGTCGAAGAATTTGACCTATGATCCTCAGTATATTGCCCATCATCGCACGGGTCGCGTGGCGGACCGCCCCGGTGGCGAGCCCGTAGCGCGCAAGCGTGCCGCGCAGTTGCGGGCCGACAGGCGCCAAGCCCAGCACGCCCAGCATGGCCCGCACCACCACGACAAGCCCGAGTAGTTCATCTAAATCAGATAGTTAGTGTGGCATGGGGCCTGCGTACCGCCGCGTCGCTGTGGCCAGTTGGCCCTGTTCCGACACTCGCGCCATGGCCTCCCACCCCGCAGCGCTGCGCACCGTGAACTGCCAGTAGCCCGGCACGCGCTCCACCAGCACATCGCTCGGCTGAATCACCCCTGGTGGCGCCCACTTCCCCATCGTCAGCGACAGCACTGCCGCCCCTACCCGCGCCGCCTGCGGCTTGTCCGTCGCTTGCAGCCGCCCCATCTCGGGGTGCGCCGGGCCAATCTTGCCCGCCACATCGACCTCGACCAGCGCCGACACCGGCCGCGCCGGCAGTTCACTCTTACTATTTAGCAGGTTCTGCGATGGCGGCGGCGTAGCCCCCGGCAGCGGTGGCGACGAATACACCGCCCAAAACTGCCGATTCGGGTAGGTCGCCGCCAGCTCGCGACTCTCGAGCCGCGTCGGACCCTGCTGCCACTTGCTCTGTGGATACCGCTCAAGCAGCCACAGCGCCACTTCCGCTCTGCCGACATGCCTTGTCGCTTTATGCTCGACATCTTCGTTTTTCTTACCTTTCTTATGCTTGCGTTTGGCAGCCTCCGCCGGGTGCGCACTCGCCCACGCGCCCAGCAACGCCAGCACAATCACCCAGCCCGCCAGTACCTTCCGCTTTGGATTCATAGTGTCCTCGCCTTGGCGGTGCCGTGGCGGCAGGGCCGTACTTGGCCGTGGTACCTGACCCGCGCTGCTTTGGCAATCTGGCGGTCGCCGCATGGCCAAATCCCGCTGTACCGCGCCGATTTGACAGGGGCCAGTTCGTCTCGCATCCTGCGCCCGCCCTGCGAGGTGCCCAATGTTCCGTCCCTTCGCTGCCGACCACCTCCCCTTTCGCGCCGTCTTTGCACTCAGCTTCGGCTGGCTGGTCTAGGGCGCGCCGTGCCGGTCTCGCTCGTCGCCTTGGTGCTGTTTTCGGCGGTACTCCACGCGCTGTGGAATGCCGCGGTCAAGTCGCGCCCCGATGCAGGTGCCGCCGGTTTCTGGCTCGTACTCGGCGCCGCTATCATCAGTGCTGTGCTAGCAATAGCCAGTAGTCAAGCGTACATACCGCCTATGGCCTGGCCGTGGGTAGCGACTGCGGGCTTGGTCGAGGGGCTGTACTTCTCGTCGCTGCTGGTCGCGCTGGCCCACCTGCCGCTGCAGCAGGCCTATGGTGTCAGTCGCGGTCTGGGGGTGCTGCTGGCGTGGCCGCTCGCCATGGTGTGGCAGCTAGAACAGGCGTCGCCCTTGGCCTTGGTCGGGGCGGGGCTGCTGAGCTTGGGTCTTTTGTCGACCGCGTGGCAGCAGGTTGGCGCGCCGCAGGGCCACTTGAGTGGGCGGGGCTGGGCTGCCACGCTGGTGTGTGGGCTGAGCATAGCCTTGTATCCCCTTGTGTATAAACAAGCTTTGTCGGTCGGTGCCCCGCCCTATGCGCTATTTGCCACTTCGTTGGCTTTGTCGCTGCCCATCCAAGCTGCCTGGCTGGGGCGCACGCGCTGGCGCCGACTGCAGAGCGAAATTGCGATTCGCCCCATGGTGTTGCTAGCCTGTGCCGGTCTGTGCGCTGCGTCGTTCCTGGCTTTGCTAGGGGCTCTGCAGACTGGGGGCGCCGCTCACCTTTCTGCCCTGCGCAACACAAGTGTGATCTTGGCGGCCGCTTTGGCCTCGCGCCAGCACCGCTTGCCGCCGGCCGAGTGGTGGCGTGCCGCTGCGGTGACAGTGGGCGCAGTGCTGGTGGCGCTGTAGCCAAAAAAACCGAGCGAGGTCAACTGGATGCAAGCGCCGCTTACCGCCCTGCGCGGACTGTTCAATATCGCCGGTGGTCTGCCTTACCACGCCTTGGCCTACCGCTATCGGCAGCGCCTCTGGTCCGACTATGCCAGCCAAGTCGAGCGCGCACTGCTCGATTGGGCGCCGCAGGGGCCCGAGCTCGTGATTGTTGGACCGAGCGCCGGTTGGCTGCTGCCGCACAGCCTGCTCCAGCGGTTCGAGCGGGTCGTGGCGATCGAGCCCGATCCGCTGGCGCGCTGGCTGTTACGTCAACGTTTCAGCAACATCCAGTGGGACTTTGATGTCCACGATTACTTTAGCCCCTACGGCCCCGAGCCGTGGCGCGCAGGCCTGCAGCGGCTTGCCGAGCGGTACCCCGACCAGCCCATTTACTTTGCCGAATTTCTTGGTCAATTTATTGGTCTCTACCCCGATGCCATTGCGCGCGAAACCGCCGGCGAGGTGGTCGAAACGCCAGCGTATGCCGCCTGGAAGCGCGAATTCCGCGACACCTTTGGCCATCGGCAAGTATTCAGCAGCCACGATCGCCTAGTGGCGCGGCAGCCTCCCCTCTGCGGTGCCCTAAAGCTGGCAAACGAGTTGTGCGCCGACGAGCTGGCTGCACAGCTTTGGCCTCCCCAGGTAGAGGTGCTAAATCCATTGACTGACAGTCTTTTTTATAGTGGCACCCGTCGGATTGCGGTGTGGCAGCGCCAGCCCGGTTTCTGGCACGCTATGGAACTGGTACACTCGCCGGTGCAGTCCGTTGACGACGTCGCCTTCCGGGCGTAGAACCGCAGTGTCCGTGCCGCAATAGGGGATGCCCAAGTGGATCAAAGTTCAGACGACGCAGGTCGACGACAGACATTGTTGCTGGTCGATGACGCTCCGGAAAATCTGAGTGTTTTGAGTGCTTTGTTGTCTGGGCAGTACCGCATTAAGGCTGCCAATTCCGGTGGGAATGCCCTCCGAATCTGCTCTGGCCCCGAGCTGCCCGACCTCATCCTGCTCGACCTGATGATGCCCGAAATGGACGGCTTTGAAGTGTGCCGTCGCCTCAAAGCGGATGTGCGAACCCATGATATTCCAGTAATTTTCGTCACCGCAGCCAACGACTCCATCGACGAGGCGCGCGGCCTAGCGGTGGGGGCGGTCGACTACATCACCAAGCCGTTTAGCCCGCCGGTGGTGCTCGAGCGCGTGCGGGTGCACCTCGAGCTCAAGCGCACGCGCGATCGGCTCAATCGCCTCGGTCGCCACTTTTCTTCCTATCTTTCTGCCGAGGTCGCGACCGGGATTCGCCGCGGTGTCATCAGCCAAGGCGTCATCAACCAGCGCAAGCCGCTCACTGTCTTCTTCTCCGATATTGTCGAATTCACCAAACAGACAGCGGCCTTGCCACCCGAACGCATGGCGCGAATGCTCAACGGTTACTTCGACGCCATGGCCGACATCGTCTGCGCACACCACGGCACACTCGATAAATATATCGGTGATGCTTGTATGGTGTTCTTCGGCGACCCTACGAGCCGCGGCACGGCCGAAGATGCGCGTGCCTGCGTGCACATGGCGCTCGAGATGCAGGTCAAGATCGACGAATTGCAGACATTTTGGGCCGAGCAGGGCAGTGGCTCGCCTTTGGCCGTGCGCATGGGTATTGCCACCGGCCTGTGTGCGGTTGGCAACTTTGGCAGCACCCACCAACTTGCCTACACGGTGATGGGCACGGCCGTGAACTTGGCCTCGCGTCTGCAGTCCCACGCAACTCCGGGCCATGTGCTGATTTCGCAAGAGACCTACGACTTGGTGGCGGGCGACTTTGTGTGCGTGCCGCTGCCCGAATTGCATGTCAAGGGGCTCGCCGATCCGATCGCGGCGTATGCTGTCGATGGTGTAGTTTCGCCATGATCATAACTGGTTATGTGCTCGTCGGCGTCGCGCTTGTGGCTTTGACCCCTCTATTGGCCTCGCTGGCCTATACCCGGGCGCGCACGCTGCGCCACTTGGCCCTGCAGACGCAGTTGCTGGCCAAGGCCGAATCCGAAAATCGCAAGCTTTTGCTAGCGGTTGAGCAGGGGCCGGCGAGTATTATGATTACGGACCTTGCGGGTAACATAGAGTACGTCAACCCCGCTTTCGTGCAGTCGAGTGGGTATGCCATCGCCGAGGTTATGGGGCGCAACCCGCGATTCTTGCAGTCGGGTCAGACGCCCGCGACCTCGCACGCTGGGCTCTGGCAAGCGCTGGCCCAAGGCAAGACTTGGCGCGGCGAGTTCAGCAATCGGCGCAAAGATGGTTCGATTTACAACGAGTTGGCTACTATTGCACCGATCCGCCAGAACGACGGCCGCGTGTCGCACTATGTGGCGATCAAAGACGACATCACTCTCAGCAAACAGATGGCGCGCGAACTTGAACAACACCGCGATAATCTAGAGAGATTGGTGACCGAGCGCACCATAGAGCTCGAACAGGCCCAACAGCGCGCGCAAGCGGCCGCCGATGCTAAGGGTGCGTTCTTGGCCAATATGAGCCACGAGATCCGCACGCCGCTCAACGCCATCATTGGTCAGGCGCACCTGCTCAGCAGCCAGGGCTTGGCACCCAAAGAGTCGGACCGCCTGCAGAAAATCGACCGCTCGGCGCGCCACTTGCTGTCGATCGTCAACGATGTCCTCGACTTGTCGAAAATTGAGGCAGGCAAACTGCACGTAACGCCGACCGACTTTGCGCTGGCCGACTTGGTGACGGTGGTACGCGACCTAGTGGCCACGCAAGCCGCCGAGAAGGGCCTGCAACTGCAGCTCGACATGGCTGCGGACCTCCCCAGCAGTCTGCGCGGCGATGGGCTGCGGCTGAGCCAAGTGCTGCTGAATTTTGTGACGAACGCGGTCAAGTTTACCAACTCGGGCACTGTGACGGTGCGCGCCCGGCAAGTCGCCGAAGACGGTTCCGCCATTTGGCTCCGATTCGAGGTCGAGGACACGGGTATCGGCATCCCAGAGGCGGAGCACACGCGGCTTTTCCTGCCGTTCGAGCAGATCGATGCGTCGACGACGCGGCAGCACGGCGGCACAGGGCTGGGGCTCGCGATCTCGTCGCGGCTGGTCGAGATGATGGGCGGAAGGCTTGGCGTCGCGAGCCAGGTCGGCCTGGGCAGCACCTTCTGGTTCGAAGTGCCCCTCGGCCGCGCCAGCGCCTCTGTGAGCCCCGTGCCGCAAGCCCCGCAGGCGCTGCACGCCCTTCCGCGAACAAGCGCGGCGCAGGTTAGGGTACTAGTGGTCGAAGACGACGCATTTAATCAAGAAGTGGCCGTAGACCTTTTGCGCCCCTATGGCTTTCAGGTCGACGTCGCCCGCAATGGCGCGGTGGCGATCGAGCTCTGCGCGCGCACGGCCTATGCGCTCATCCTGATGGATATTCAAATGCCGGTTATGGACGGACTGGCCGCCACCCGCGCCCTGCGCCAACTGCCCGCCTACGCCGACATCCCGATCGTGGCCATGACCGCCAACACCTTCGCCGAGGACCAGGCCGCCTGCAATGCTGCGGGAATGAACGATTTTGTGGCCAAGCCCATCGACCCTCGCACCATGTTGACGACGGTGTGCCGCTGGACCAGCGTCGAACTGCCCGGCGTATTGGCAAGACCCGTGGCTGCCCGGCAGGATACCCAAGAACTGCGCGCGCAACTGGGCACGATCGGCGGCCTGACGGCTGAGGACGGGCTGGCGGTACATCAAGGCGACTGGCGTCGCTATGCCGGATTCCTGCGGCGGTTTTGCGAAGAGCGCGCCGACACGGTCACCAAGCTGCGTGCGGAGATCGCGGCCCAGCAGTGGCTCGACGCCCGCCGCACGGTGCACACGCTTAAGGGCCTGGCGGGTACGCTGGGCGCTAGCCGGCTACAGCACGCCGCCATGGATGTGGAGGTCGCGCTTCTAGAGCCGAGCATGCGCCGCGAATTGGCCGGGCGACTGACCGACCTTGAGCGCGAGCTTTTGCAACTGGTTCAGGCACTTGAGGCGCGTCTGCCGGCGTCAGAAAAGGCGGCACGGCCGCAGGCGATCGATTGGAGTGGCGCCGCGCAAGTGACCAGCGAACTGCTAGCGCTGCTAGCGCAAGACGACACGCGCGCGGTCGAGCTGTGCCGCGAGCACAACGCGCTGCTGCAATCCGTGCTGGCGCTGTCGGCCCCCGATTTCGATGCTGCCGTGCAAGCCTATGATTTTGCGTGTGCTCTTGTCTTGCTGCGCGCCGCGCTGGCGAGCAACCCACGCATCGCGTAGCGGGCCATTGCGCACGCGCGCCCGCGAAGTTTTTGACGAACGCCGCCTTGCAACGTAGCTTGACGCTTGCTCTGCCGCCCGTCGCCCAACGCCCGGGCGCGCCGCAGCACGAGCAGGGGACGCCGTTGAACCCGTTTGCCGCCAACCCGCAGCGCGATTACAAGCACCATTCGCCGCGTTGCGAGTTCAAATACCAGATTACCGCCGAGCAAATGCCGGCGATTAAGGCTGCTATTTCGCCCTATTGCAACGTCGATCCGTTCGTGGGCAATGCCGGCGGTCGCTACACCATTACTAGTTTGTACCTCGACACGGTGGACCGTCGCTTCTACTGGGCGACCGAGAACCAAGTGCACGCGCGCATGAAGTTGCGTGTTCGCACCTATGGTATGGCCAGCGAGGGGCCAGTCTTTCTTGAAATCAAACGTCGTTTTGGTGATGCCCAGAGCAAAAGCCGCGTGCAAGTGCCGCGCGACGAGTGGCAGGCGGCCGTCATACCGGGCGGCGACGAGCAGTTTCAGAACTGGAAGCTCGACAGCAGGAAAATGGAGATTGTTAAAGACTTTTCGGCCATCGCGGGCGGTTACGCGCTCGAGCCCGTGTGCTGTGTGCGCTATGATCGCGACCCGTGCGTAGGCCGCCTAAATCCAGATGTTCGCATCACTTTTGACCAGCGCATCCGCACCTGCCACTCGCACGACTGGGCGCTGCACCCGCACGAGGTCGACTACCTGCCCGTCGACTATCCGTACAATTTTGGCGCGCCGGAGCCGCGGCTCGTGCTCGAGATCAAATTCGACATGCACTTGCCGATTTGGTTGATCGATCTGGTGCGGCAGTTCGACTTAAAGCGCGAGTCGTTTGCTAAATATGTAAGCTGTGTCAATCGGTTGCAAGATGATCACCTGCGCTATCGCACGGACCTGCGCGGTCCGCAGTGGGAGGCCTGATGGAAGACCTGCTGCGGATTGCTCTAGCACCCGATCCAGCTCTGCCTTGGCAGACAGTAACATTCTGTCTTCTTATGGCTTTTGTGTTGTCGACCGTCTTGGCGCAGGTCTATATCTGGACCCACCGCGGCCTGTCGTACTCGCGATCGTACATCCAGACGCTGATTCTGGGCGCCGTCGTCTCGGCCACACTGATGACCGCGGTGGGCAATAACCTGGCGCGCGGCGTCGGCATTTTGGGCACGCTGGCCCTGATTCGCTTTCGCTCGACCGTTAAAGACCCGCGCGACATGGTCTTCATCTTCGCGGCCCTGTCGACCGGCATATCCATGGGTGTGCGTTCCTTTGGCGCAGGCGTGACCGGTACACTGGTTTTCGCCATTGTGGCCATGGCCTTGCATTGGTCAGAGTACGGCGCCCGCGTTCGCTACGACGGCTTGCTGCGGTTTGCGATCGCCTCGGACCCCGAAAATGATAATCGACTCAAGGCCTTGCTCGACCGCCACTGCCAGCGTTTTGTGCTGGTGTCGCTGCGCGAGGTCGAACAGGGTCACCGCGCCGAACACAACTACCATGTCAAACTTCGCGACCCGCAACAGCAATCGCTGTTTGTGCAAGAGGTGATGGCGGTGCCGGGCGTGCGCGGCGTGTCGTTCTATCTCAACGACGCCACCGAGGAGGTCTAGCCCACCGTGTCCGAGCCGATTCCCCAGCAATTCGAAGCCGTTTCGCCGCCTTATCAGGCGCCTACGGGGCGTGTTCGTCCGCGGCTGCGCTTGCCAACGAGCTGGCTGCTGTGGGTCGTGTTCATAGCGTCGCTGCTGCTGGCGGGCAAGATTTACTTCGAATCTCCAGACTTTTCGAGTATTCCGGGCATGGGCGAGGTGCTCGAGAGCCACGCTGCGGCGACCGAAGTGGCGCGGGTGCTCGAGGTGCGGGTGTCGGTGGGGCAGCGCGTGCGCATCGGCCAGACCATGGTGGTGTTCGATACGGCGCCGATCGACCTAGAAATTACCCAAGCCCATGACCAGCTCACCAAATCAAAGGCGCAGCTCGCGGCCACGACCCTAGCGCTGCGGCGGCAGCGGCTCAGCCAAGAACGCGCATTCGAAAAGTCGATTGATGTCGTGGATATGGGGCGCATTTCGGCAGCGGTCGAGGCTGAGGTCGATCGCGCCGAGGCGGCCAGCCTGCGTCTGCGGATCCACTGGTGGGATGGGTTGGTCGCCCAAAAACTGGTGACGGAGCAGGTGCTTATCGACCTGCGCGCCCAGCTTGCCGGCATCGAGAGCCGCATCAAGGCCCGCGAGTTGGCGATTGGCGCGTGGCAAGAGCGGCTGTCGCGGGTCGAAAAGCGTTGGAAGGATTGGCAACTTGCGATTCCATCGGCCGACGACGACCCCGAGCAGCGCGACTTGGCGCCCCTAAAGGCCGACGTCGAAGTAGCCGAAGCGGGGCTGGCGCGGGTCGAGGCGCGGCGTCAGCACATGGTGGTGCGCTCGGCGGTCGATGGGGTGGTGTCGCGGGTGTTGATGCAGCCAGGCGACGTGGCCACGCCGGGGCAAACTGTAGTAGTTCTGAGGCCTCCTGAGGTGCGCCGCGTGATTGCCTACGCCCTCGATACCGTGGCACGGCGGCTGCGGGTGGGCGCCTCGGTCGAAGTGCAGCGGCGCGATGGCATCGGGCGCATGCTTAAGGCCCATATCGAAGGGTTTGGCGGTGTTGCCGCGATTCCGTTGCAGCTGCAGTCGGTGCCCGTGCGTGCCCCACTCGCGGCCGAAGAGATCGTTGTGGTGCTCGAAGAGGGGTCGCTGCTGCCGGGCGAGCCGGTAGATGTGGCGTTCTTGCATGGTGTTTTGGGCTATCCAGTCGACCGCCCGTCCGAGGCGGCGCCGCTGCCAGCCATTGAGCTGCCGCACCCGGCGACCCAAGCGACCGCCTTGCCGGTGCCCGCGACCCCTACCACGCCGCCGCCGGGGCCGAGCGTAGCGTTGCCGCCCGTTCCCACGCCCAGCGAGCGTGCCGCCGAATTGCTCGAAATTCCTGACCAGTTGCGCGCTATTTCGCGCCTTGAGCCGTCGGGCCTGCTGTGGCTGCCTGAGCGGCAGAAGTACCTGGTGGTCAGCGACGATACGGGCCTGCCCGAGCAAAACGACCACGCGCCCTGGGTGTTCGAAGTGGATGCGGGCGGTCACTTTGCGCCCAAGCCGCTCATCCTAGAAAATGGGCCTGAGATCAGCGATCTAGAATCCGTGACCCGCGCTGCCGACGGTACGCTGTGGCTGCTTACGTCGCAGTCGGTCAGCCGCAAGGGCAAGCGCACCGATGCCCGTTGCGAGCTGCTGCGTGCCCACATCAAAGATGGTCGCGTGATCGTCGACGGCCATGCCCTGCTCGGCGCGGCGATGGGCCGTCTGCACGACCCGGCGTGGCTCGACAGCTTGGGTCTTGCTGCTCACGATCCCCTGTATCGTCAAGGGGCTGCGGGCTTTGACCGCACGCTCGATGTCGAGGGCATGGCGGTCGACGGCGACGGTCTGCTCCTGGCGCTGAAGCGACCGCTCGATGCGCAAGGGCGGGCGATCCTTTGGCGTTTGGCCCATCCCGAGCGGTTGATCGCCACCGGCCACTTGCTCAAGACCGATCTGACCGTGTGGGCGCGCGTGCCGCTGCAGGCGGGGCCGCCGTCGGCTGGTATGGCTGCCGGCATTGCCGACATTTTGTTCTTGCCAGACGGGCGGTTGGCGCTACTGGCCACGGCGCTCGGCGATGCCGACGAGGGCCATGGCGACGTGGGGCTGCACAGCGCGCTCTACGTGGCGGGGCGGCCGGGTACCAACGGGCTGCTGCAGCCGCAATTGCTTAGGCGGATCGCGGGGTACCATGCTGAGGGTATGGCGCTCGAGCCCGATGGCAAGGGCCTGCGGCTCATCTTTGACGAGAACACCGACCTGCCGCACTGGCTGCACGTGCCGCTGCCCTAGTACCCCATGAATCACACTGTATTTTAAGGCTGATTGGCCGCGCCGGGCGTGGGGCTAGCCAGCTGGAATGGCCCCGAGCCGTTGGGTACGCGGCCCCAGCTCTGGGTGATGGCGGCGAGCACGCCGGCTGGCAGGGGCGCGCTGTCGAGGATCGACTTGCCCGAAATCAAGAAGATGGTGTCGCCCGCGGCCGCGCTGACCTTAAACGCCGCTTGGTAGCAGCTGGTTGGGCCGGTAGCCAGGCACTTGGTCTGCACGCCTTCGCCCGGGGTCTTCTTGCCGCCGACGATGAGCAGATAGTCGCTGGGCGCCAGCTTGGTGCCACTGGGGAAGGTGACGGCCTCGGCCAAGCGTGCGCAGCCCGTGTCGTCGCGGTCGGCCACGATCATGCCCGAAAGGTCCATGGTCGTCGTGCCGTTGTTGCGCAGCTCGACCCAGTCGTCGCCCTTGCCCTCGATTTCGTTGATGACGAGGCTGCTCGCCGTGGCCGCAGGGGTGAAGGCGCAGCCGCTGACCTCGCTCGCCGTGTCGCCGCTGCTGTCTACCGGGCTTGTGTCGCCGGCCGTATCGCTGCCTGCGTCGCTGCCAGAGGTGTCGGCAATGGTCGTGTCTGAAGAGGCTGTATCGCTTAAGGTATCTGTCGCGGCGCTGCTGCTGCTCGAGCTCGAGCAACTGGCCAAGCCGGCGCAGAGTAGGCTGGCAGAGACCAGGGCGGTGATTAGGGAGTCGAAGCGCAGCATTAGGCACCATGGCCACGGGAACGAGTTGCCCGCGTCCTTTCTCATTACCCTTTGTGTCGCACGAGTGCAACCTTTGCCGCGGCTTGGCGACCGCCAACCCCACCCCTTGCCGCTTCGCCGTTGCAGCCCGCCGCGCGCGGTGCCATTCTTGGGGCCCCATGCGAGGCCACACATGCTCGATATCCCGTCGATTGCTAAGGTTGAACTGCACCGCCACCTCGAAGGGTCGCTGCGCCTTGCCACCGTGCGCGAGATTGTCGACCAGCTGCAATTGCCCGAGGCGGCGCTGTCTCTTGCGCAACTGGCCGCGCGCGCCCAGGTGCTCGAACCCATGGAGTCGCTCGACGCGGTTCTGGGCGCTTTCGATGTATTTCAGCGCTGTTTTGCCTCACTCGAGCTGGTTGAGCGGCTGGCGTTCGAGGCGGTGCAAGACGCCGGGCGCGACCACGTGCGGCTGCTCGAGCTGCGGTTCTCGCCCGATTTCATGACGCGGACTGCGAACTTAGCTTGGGACGAAGCGATGGCGGCGCTGCTGCGCGGTGTGCGCCGGGCCGAGGCCGAGTGCGATGTCGCGGTGGGCCTGATCGCCATCGCCAGTCGCGGCTATGGGCTGCAATCCGCTCTGCAGACTGCGGATTTTGCGGTGCGCTGGCGTCGCGAGCTGGTGGGTTTTGATCTTGCCGACAACGAAGTGCGTTACGCATCGGCCGAATTTGCCCCGGCGGTGGCGCGGGTGCGCGCGGTCGGTCTGCCGCTGACGGTGCACTCGGGCGAGTCGACCGGGCCAGAGCATGTGCTTGATACCTTAGATGCTTTGGCTCCGCAGCGCATCGGTCATGGTGTAGCGGTGGGGCGCGACGCGGACCTGGCTGAGCGGATGCGCCGCGAGCGGGTGACGATCGAGGCCTGCCCAACGTCGAATGTGCGCACCTGCGCGGTGCCGTCGTTTGCCGAACACCCGGCGCGGCGGCTGTTGCGGGCCGGGGTGCCGCTGGCGCTGTGCTCCGACGATCCCGGCTTGTTTGCGATCACGCTGTCGGACGAACTGGCGGTGGCGCGCAGGGAATTAGGCTTTACAGATAGCGACTTGGCGCGTGCCACCCTCAATGCCTTGGCGGCCTCCTTTTTGCCGGCGGCCCAGGTCAAAGCATTGCAAAAGCGTCACTTTGGCTGGGCAGAGGCCTTGGCGCGGTAGACTCCTGCGAATCGCTCGGCCCGCTCTCGCGCATGACCTCGCCGCGCCGCATGAGCAAGAACACCGCCGGATACACCAGCAATTCCAGTAGAAACGACGTCGTCAGCCCGCCCACCATCGGTGCTGCAATGCGCTTCATCACATCGGCACCCGCGCCCGTCGACCACATAATCGGCAGCAGGCCCATAAACGCCGCCGTCACCGTCATCGCCTTGGGCCGCACCCGCTTGACCGCGCCGTGCACAATCGCCTCGACCAGCCCGCCGGGCTTGTGCAACTCGCCGTTCTTCTTCGCTTCGTCGTACGACAGCTCTAAGAAAAGCAGCATGAACACCCCCGTCTCGGCATCCAGCCCCATCAGCGCAATCAGCCCGACCCAAACGGCGATCGACAGGTTGTAACCCAGCAGATACAGTAGCCAAACCGCGCCAATGGCCGAGAACGGCACCGCCAGCATCACCAGCGTCGCCTTGCCCGCCGACTTGGTATTGGCATAGAGCAGGCCAAAAATCAGCAGCAGCGCCAGCGGCACCACCAGCCGCAGCCGCTCGCTCACCCGCTGCATGTTCTCAAACTGGCCGCTCCAGCCCAAAGTGTAGCCCGGCGGCACAGTTATGGCCTGTTTGACCGCCGCTTGCGCCGCCGCCACAAAGTGGCCCACGTCGTACTTGCTGGTATCGAAATCCACGAAAACATAACCAGTTAGCAGCCCCCCATCGTCGCGAATCATCGCCGCACCCTCGACCAGCGCAATGTCGGCTATTTCGGACAGCAGCACCGTACCGCCGCCTGGCAGGTTGACCAGCACGCGGCGCAGCGAGTCAAGATCCTCTCTAAAATCGCGGGCATAGCGCACATTGATCCCATAGCGCGCCCGCCCTTGCACCGCCACCCCTTGCACATCGCCGCCAATCGCCGTCATCACCAGCATGTTCGCGTCTTCGACCGACAGCCCATAGCGCGCCAGTTGGTCGCGTTTTACCGCAAAATCAAGGTAGTAGCCCCCTGCGGTCCGCTCGGCAAACACACTGCGCGCCCCATCGACCTTGCGCAGCGCCGCCTCGACCTGCCGCGAAAGCTTTTCAATTTCAGCTAGATCTGTGCCACTTACCTTGATACCCACCGGCGTGCGAATCCCCGTCGCCAGCATATCGAGCCGCGCCTTGATCGGCATGGTCCAAGCATTGGTAACCCCGGGCATTTGCAGCGCCTTATCCATCTCCTCGATCAGTTCGTCTTGGCTAATGTGCTCGGGCCAAATCGGCCGCAGCAGCGGCTTGCCCCAATCGGGTACCAAGTCGCTGTACCAACGCGGCTTTTCGCGCCACTGCGCCTCGGGCTTGAGCACCACCGTCGTCTCCATCATCGAAAACGGCGCCGGGTCGGTGGCGGTCTCGGCGCGCCCCGCCTTGCCAAATACCGTCTCAACCTCAGGAAATACTTTAAGCACACGATCTTGCGTCTGCAGCGCCCGCAGTGCCTCGGCCGACGACATGCCCGGCAGCGACGACGGCATGTACAAAAGCGAGCCTTCGTTCAGCGGCGGCATGAATTCGCTACCTAATTTCAGGTAGACCGGCACTGTCGCCGCCACCAGCGCCAGCGACAGGGCAATGGTCGTCTTGGGCCAGCGCAGCACCAGCCGGCACGGACCATCGTACAACTTCTGAAGAATACGACTGATTGGGTGCAATTCCTCGGCGTAATAGGTGCCCACCAGCAGCTTCGTCGCCAGCCAGCGCAGCGGCCGCGGCCCCCGCGTAAACGGCTGCATCCGCGAAAACATCATGCGCAGCGCGGGGTCGAGGGTAATCGCCAGCAGCGCCGCGATCGCCATCGCCAGGTTCTTTGACCACGCCAAGGGCTTAAAAAGCCTGCCTTCTTGGTCGAGCAGGGTAAACACAGGTAAGAACGCCGCGGCAATTACCAGCAGCGAAAAGAACACCGACGGGCCCACCTCGAGCAAGGCCTCGAGCCGCACCGTATGAAAATCGCCCTTGCTCCCGCTTGCCTGCCAAAGCTGGAGCTTTTTATAGGCATTTTCGACCTCGACGATCGCGCCATCGACCAGCACGCCCACCGAAATCGCGATGCCAGCCAGCGACATGACATTGGCGGTCAGCCCCATCGCCGCCATGGGCACAAACGCGAGCGCCACGCTGACCGGAATGGTGATAATCGGCACCACCGCCGAGGGAATATGCCACAAAAACAACAGGATAATCGCCGACACGATCAGCATCTCCTCGATCAGCTTGTCGCTGACGGTGCCGATGGCGCGCTCGATAAGATCAGAACGATCATAGGTGGTTACAATCTCTGTGCCGGCCGGCAGCGACGGTTTCAGCTCGTCCAACTTCTGCTTAACCCGCTCGATCACCTGCAGCGCATTCTCGCCCTGGCGCATGACCACAATGCCGCCCACCGTCTCGCCGTCGCCATTTAAGTCCGCGACACCACGGCGAATATCCGGGCCCAGCTCCACCTTGGCCACATCGCGCAGCTGCACGGGCGTACCGTTTTTCGCCCGCAGCGACAACTGCTCTAAGTCGGCCTTTTGCTTAATGTAACCGCGCCCGCGGACCATGTACTCGCGGCCTGTCATCTCGACCAGTCGGCCGCCCACATCCCGGTTGCCATTGCGCACGGCCTTGATCACCTCGTCGATACTCAGGCCAAAACTGGTGAGCGCATCTGGGTTTACGTTCACTTGGTACTGCATCACCTGGCCGCCGATGCTCGCCACCTCGGCCACGCCGGGCACCGCACCGATGGCATAACGCAAGAACCAGTCCTGATAACTCCGCAATTCGTCATTGCTTGTGCGCCCCGTCTTGTCGACCAGCGCGTACTCGAACACCCACCCCACACTCGTGGCATCCGGCCCCAGCTCCGTCTGCACGCCAGCGGGCAATTTCGATTGAATTTTCGACAGATACTCGAGCACGCGACTGCGCGCCCAGTAGATGTCGGTGCCATCTTCAAAGATCACATACACATAGCTGTAGCCAAAGTCCGAAACGCCGCGCACCGCCTTGACTTTGGGCGCACCCAGCAAGGCGGTCACCAGCGGATAGGTCACCTGGTCTTCTAGAATGTCGGGGCTGCGATCCCACTTGCTGTACAAAATCACTTGCGTATCGCTGAGATCGGGGATGGCGTCGAGCGGCATACTCCGCATCGTCCACAGCGCGTACACCAGCGCCACCGCCGTAATCGCGATCACTAAGAAGCGGTTGTTGGCCGAAAACGTAATAATGCTGCGGATCATGGCGCACTCCCCAGCGAACTCAGCGCTGCCTTCAGCCGACTTTCGGAGTCGAGTAAAAAGGCCGCCCGCGTTACCACTCGCTCGCCAATCCGCAAACCGCTCGTAATCTCGGTAAAATCGCCCACAGTGCTACCTGTCTTGACTACCCTTGGCTCAAATTCGCCATTGTTTTGCCCATTTGTAGCGTGTTCGATGAACACCACCTGCTGCCGGCCCGAGTCGAGCACCGCATCGCTCGGCACCACCAGGGCGGTCCGCGATGCGCTCAGCAGCTCGACCTCGCCAAAAGCCTCGGGATGCAAGCTGTTGTCTTCGTTGCTAATTAGCACCCGCACCCGCAGCGTGCGCGTCTTGGGGTCGATAGCCGGCTCAATGAGCTTGACCTCGCCAGGGTAGGGCGCGTGTCGGCTGCCACCCAGATAAAACTGCGCCTTCATGCCCACTTGCACGCGGTCGATATCGGGCGCCCGCACATCGGCAATCGCCCACAGCTGGCCCAGATCCGTCAGGTCGAACAGCGGCTCGCCCGCCGCCACCTTGCTGCCCAGCACTGCCGTCGCTGCGGTAACCACCCCGCTCATCGGCGCATGAATCGTCAGCTCGCGCAGAGGCTTACCTGCCTTCAGGACCGATGCCACGGTGCCAGTACCCACATCCCACAGCGCCAACCGCTGCCGTGCCGCCTCGCCCAGCTTGCTGCCCGCCGTGTCGGCATCGCTCTGCTGCGCCACCAGCAATTCCGTTTCTGCGGCGAGCACTTCGGGGCTATACACCGCCAGCAGCGGCTGGCCCTTCTTCACGGTCTGCCCCACTGTCGTCACATAGAGCTTCTCGATAAAACCGTCGATTTTAATCGTGACCCGCCGCACCCGGCTCTCGTCGACCGCCAGCCGCGCCGTGGTGCGCAGACCGCCAGCCAGACTCTGTTCGCTCGCCGCCACGCTTCGCACCCCGAGCAGTTGCCGGCGCTCTGCAGAGATTTCAACCGTCTCAAGCCCTTCCGTCGCTGTGGCCGTCTGGGCAAGCTGGGGCGGCGTGGCATCGCGCGGCATATCCTTGGCGGGGGTGGCGGCAAGCGCGACCAGTTTCATACCGCAAATCGGGCAACTCGACGCGTGGTCGTCGGTGTACGTCGGGTGCATCGGGCAGTGGAAGCGCGGTTGCTTGGCCGCCGCGTGCTCGTGCTGCGGGGCGCCATCCGGCGCGTGTCCAAGCTTGAACCAGCCCACAGCACCCAGTGCCGCGCCCAGCACGAACACCAAGGCGACGACCCATACCGGTACCCCGCGGGCTTTTTGTTCGATGGCCTGCATACTTATGCCCTCTCACATGCCCATGCCGCTGGCCGGAGCGCTGCCGCCACCCTCGCCAGAAGTTGGAACGTTCGATCCAAATACACCGCTCTTGGCGCCCGCACTGCCGCTAGGCATCGCCGCATTCGCCATCGCCGCACCGCCCCCAATCGCCTTGGTCGGCCCCAGATCGCCCTCGCGCAGCGCAATCGCCTCGGCGTGCCATTGGGCCAGTGTATTTAGGTAGTTGCTGCGGTCGGCGTGCACCGCATTGGCCGCCTGCAACACGGCCGTCAGCGCCGCCTTGCCCGTGGCATACTGGCTCAGGGTCGCCTGCAGTGCGGCTTGGCCGTCATCGACAATTTGCCCGTAAAGATATAGCGTTTCGGCACTTGTCTGCAGCTGCGCCAGCCGCTCGCGCACCCGCCACGCCGCGGTCTGCTGCACCGACTCGACACCCCGCGCCGCCGCCGCTCGCAAGTGCACCGCTTCGGCCACGACCCGGTCCTGGCGGGCGCCACTGTGAATCGGCAGTGAGGAGCTTAGCGATATCAGCCACATCGGTTCCATCATGCCCCGCGGCATCACGCCAGCCGTCACGGCAAAATCGGGCTCGCGCTCTACCGTGGCCAGCGCTTGCTTGCGCTCAGCCTGCTCGATCGCCACTTGGGCAAGCGACAACTCAGGAAGATCCTTTGTTAAAGCCGACACATCGCCCGCCAGCGGCACCTCGCGCGGCAGCGCGGCCAGGCTCGGCGGCCCGTCGATCGGCTGCTGCCACGGTCGCTGCGCCCAGCGGTTGAGCTCAATTCGCCGCAAGCCGGCCTGTGCCTGCAGCGCAAGTCGCTGCTGCGCCAAGCGTTTCTGCTCGATTCGCGTGCGCAAGACGTCGGCCACGCTGCCCTGGCCCGTGGCGACCTTGGCCTCGGCCAGCCGCTCAGCATCTTTCCAAGTCTTTCCCTGTAGTTCTAGCAGGCCAAGCAGGTCATTCGCCAGCCCCAGCGCCAGATACGCCCGCTCGATGTCGGCCTGTAGGGTGCGCTTCACACGCTCGCCTTGCGCCCGCAGAGCTGGTAACCCCGCCTGCGCCAACTGCATTCGCGCCGCCCGCTTGCCCGGGAATGGCAGCGCCTGGGTCGCCATAAGCGAAAAATAGGTCGTCATCGACGAACCGTAGGGCAGCGACGTCAGTCCATCATTCTGGTAGCCGATGGCCACGGTGGGGTCCGCAAGCGCGCTCACCTGCGCGGGCCGCTGCGCCTCGGCGTGCAACAATTCGCCGATCGCCGCCAATTCCGTGCTCTGTTCAATGGCTTGTCGCACCAAGTCGCCGAGTTCGCCGGCGCGTGCCGGCCGCGCCCACAGCAGCGCTAGCAACAGATATGCCGCGCCCTTCATGGTTGCCCCACTTGGCTCGGCTCGCCCAAGTCTTGTCCGCAGCTGAGCATTTCGTCGCCGTAGTACGGATTGCGCAGCGGCCCGCCGTGCTGCAGCCAGCGCGCGTGGTACATGTCGCAGCGCATAACATGAAGGCCATTGAATTCATTAGGCTGCCTCTGAGCCTCGCGAATCAGAGCTTCGGAGACGCCCACAAAGCGGCGGCGTTGCTCAGCGAGCTCCTGCGGAAAATTGGCAAGAGCCTTCTGAACTTCAGGCACGTCGCCCGCCAGGTGCTGTAGAGCTGCCGCCGCCTTGCTCGCGGCACTGGCCTGATCCACCACGAGCGCTTCGTACAGGTCGTTGTAGGCCAGCAGTTTCTGCGAGGTGGGCGGGCTTGCAGGCCGGGCCGCGGCGAGGAGCGCAGGCTGCCGACGCAGCAAAAACATGCCGTCGACTGGGCACTTACCCGGCTTGTCCGCCACCACGCCAGGATGCCACGGGCAGGCGTACTCGGCACTCTGCGCCTGGTGCGCCACTTGCCCAGCCTTGAAGCCAAAACTCCAGGCGGTCCAGCCGGTTGCGCCACTTGCGAGCAACAAGGCCAGCAGCCACTTCCAACTCGATGGACGCTGTTTAGCTTGCAGAACAGATGCTTGCAGATCGTCGACCATGCTCTACTCCATGCGCCGGCCGTCGCCCATTTGGCGCAGGCGCGCGGCGTTAGACTGGGTCCAACGCCGTCGATAGCATTGAGATTACACGAGAAAGCGGCATGTGCTCGCAAAAACGCGCCACCTCCTGCACCGGGCACAACCGCCACGGCGCCAGCAGGGCGCGCTAAATGAGCAAGCTAAGGTTCTGCAGATACAGTGGCTTCGCCGCGGCACCGGGCGGTCCGCGGCTCCACGGCCAGGCGTGCTGAGTAGGCGGCGATTCCTGGACTTCAGTAAGCAAAACAGGACCTTGCAGGTCGCTAGTCAGCAGTTGTGGCTGCGGCGTCTGGTTGGGCCGCGGCAGCTCCGCTTGGCCATGGGCCAGTTCGTGGCCACCCACACAGCACGGCCGATCTGGCGTGGCGCTCGGCTTACCAGCGTTGGCCTTGGTCTCGTGGGCTAGGCGTTGTTGGCAGCAGGCGTGGATCTCGGTCGACGGCTCGGCACGGACGCCCAGGGCCAGGCTAGTGGGGCAATGTCCGCAGAAACACAGCAGACCTGCGCCCAGCACCTGCACCAGCCACAACCAAACCGCGCCGAGGCCAAGGGCCTTGAACAGGGGTCGCAGGTTGGGCAAGGCACTACGCATAGGCCTCAGTGTAGGGGCCATGTCGGCGCTCCGCAAGCTGTTTCGTGGGTGACGATAACCAGCGACTCAGCCCGCTGCGGCGAGCGACGGAGGCGCCGAATGACCTTCGCGCTTGGCGGCTTGCGCCGTCGCCACCACTTTGGCGAGCCGGCCCATGCCTTCGCGAATGGCGTCAGGGCCACAGTTCGAGAAGTTGAGACGCATGAAGTCATGGTGCTTTTCGCCCGCAAAGAAGCCTGAGCCCGGCACAAAGGCCACGCGCTCGGCAATCGCCAGCGGGAACAGGTCTTCGGCGCGGAGCTGATCGGGCAGCTGCAGCCAAATGAACATTCCGCCTTCGGGATCGGTCCACTTGGTGCCCTCGGGCATCGAGGCGGTCAGCGCGTCGAGCATCGTCTGGCAGCGCTCGCCGTAAACTCGCCGCAACATCTCAAGATGCGCTTCATAATCAAAGGTTTGTAGCAGTGTTGCCACAGCTCGTTGCGCCAGCGTCGCCGTCTGCAGGTCGCACGCCTGCTTGGCCACGGTCATTGCGCGAATCACATCCTTGGCGCCGGTGGCAAAACCGAGGCGCAAGCCGGGCGCGAGCGTCTTGCTGAACGAGCCCAGCCGCACCACCACGCCCTCGGTATCCAGCGCGGCAAGGCTCTTGATGTGCTCGCCGCGAAAGCGCAATTCGCCGTAAGGGTCGTCTTCGATGACCGCAATGCCGTGGCGGGCCGCCACATCGAGCAGCTGCAGGCGCCGCGGCAGCGACAGCGTGGTGCCCTTGGGATTCTGGAAGCACGGAACCAGATAGATTACGCGCACTTTCTCGCGCACGCAGATGGCCTCGAGCAGGTCTGTGCGCATCCCTTCTTGGTCGCTTGGCACCGTGACGATGTGGGCCTCGTAGCCATGGAATGCCTGCAACGCTGCGAGATAGCTGGGGTCTTCGACCAACACCGCCGTGCCGGGATCGATCAGCACGCGCGACGCCAGATCGATACCCTGCTGTGAACCAGCTGTAATTAGGCAGGTATCGACATCGACGCTCATGCCGTGGTGGCGCAGCCGGTCAACAATCCACTGCCGCAGCGGCAGCACGCCCTCGGTCGCCGCATACTGAAGCGCGGAGCGGGCTTGCGAGCGAAACACCTCGGCGTGGGCGGCGGCCAGGGCTTCGACCGGGAACAGCTCGGGCGCCGGCAAACCACCCGCGAACGACAGCACTTCGGGCCGCTCGGCGATCTTCAAGATCTCGCGAACGACAGAAGGTTGAGCATTCAGCGCACGTTGCGACAGGGTCAGGCTCATCGGGTCCTCCAGTGGGCCGCTTCAGGGGCGGCGCGAACCAGCGTCTCCTCCTTGATCGACCGCAGCACGATAGTGGTATAAGTGCGCGTAACTCCAGGTAGTAGTCGCAGCTTACCCACCAGCAGATCGTCTAGGGTGGCCGGCGTGGCCGACTTCACCTTTAGCAAGTACGAATCCTCGCCGGCGACGCGGTGGCACTCGAGCACATCGTCCATGCCCAGCACCGCATCCGTGAATTCGTCAAAATAACGGGGATGTTCGATCGACACGCCGACAAACGCCGTGATGTCTTTGCCCAGCATCGTCGCGTCGACCTTGGCCACGTAACCCTTGATAACGCCACTCTGTTCTAGTTTGCGAATGCGGTCGGCCACCGTGGGCTGGGCCAAGCCCACTTCGCGCGCCAGTTCTTGCTGCGTGATGCGGCTGTCGTGCTGCAGGCGTTCAAGAATGAGGCGGTCGGCGACGTCCATGCGACCAGTGTAGTATCGGTCTATAACGTCGTCTACCTATATTTCATCGGTAGGGCCCGCTCTGCTGCGCGGTTTGTCACGAGATCGCAGTCGCGGTAGTAGCGGCGGCAACTGGCTGTGCAGACAAGACTTTGTATAGGCCCACAGCCAGGCACAGGGCGGTTGCCGCTGCCGCAAGCCCACTCAGGCGCGCGAGCGTATCCGATTGCAGGCCGATCGCCGCGAGCCCCAGCAGCAGCAGCGTCGCATGGGCCCACGACCCCGCGCGCGCCCAGCGGTCGGGCCACAGCCGGTTCATCGGCGGCACCGACTGCAGGCCCACAAGGGCCGAAAACCGATGAAACCAGACCAAGAACGGCACAATGCGGGTCAACATGCCGTGGATCGTGCCCGCTGCCCAACCTACGGCAGCGACCCAGGCCGTCGCCAGCAGCGCGCGCTCGTCGTCGATCGCCAGGGTCAGCAGCACGCCCGCCGCCGTAGCGATGGCCGCGACTTGGCTGCCAAACCAGAAGCGCAGGCTCGCATCCTTGCGCGGCCGCTTACGTTTTCGCAGAGCCCGCAACGTAAAGAGCGGCGCCGCGCCCCACACCACCGCGCCCGCCGGCAGGGCCAGCCACGCCACAAGCTGCTGGGGCGGCAGCGGGCCCAGGGGCAACCCCACCACACTGGCCAACGTGGCTAGCACCGCCAGCCCCAACGACGCGGCGATGATAATGAGGAAACTGTTTTGTGCACGCGAACTTGGCGGCGCGCACAGATAGAACATGGGCAGGACCTGCCAGCTGACCGCGACCACGAGCGTCCCCACCCAGCCTAGCGTCCCCACCAGCGCGTGGGTGGTCAGCAGCAGCGGCCGGTGCGGTGAGTACACGCCGCTGGCGTATTGCCAGGCGAGCAGTAACCCTAGAATAAGTAGAGTAATTGCCGCCGCCAGCGCCATGCGCATTCCGGTCACCGTGGGCGACTTCGTCGGCGCGCGCATCGTGGCCAGGGCAACCGGCAGCAAGAAGCCGGCGAGTGCCCCCCCAAGTGTCCATTGTGCAACATGAAATATCCACTGGGTTGGCGCGAGCAGGCCGCTTACCAAGGCCGTCAGGCCCACCACCAGCAGCGCGTGGACCGGCTTGGCCAGCCCGATCTGCGGCACCGGCACACCTGCAACTACAGGAATCATTTGGTAAAGAGCGCCGATCATCGCCATCGCCGCCAGGCCCAGCGTCAGCAGGTGGGTCAATGCTACGGTTGGCGCGGCCCAGCGGGTCGTCAGCGCTGCCCCACCGTGCCACAGCAGCAGCAGGCCAATTGCCAAAAAAGTAACTGGAATAGTTGCAAAAAATCGCGCGGGAATCGACAGCGGTGGGGCTTGGTCCAGGCGCAGACCGTCGTGGCCGGGAAGCAGCGACATCACGGCCTCCCTATCCACAAAAGAGCTGTACTGTCAGGCTCTTGCAGCGCAAAGTGCTCGACACCGCGCGCCGCCAGATGGGGCAGTAGCAGCGTGGGCAGCCGCGGCAGGCGAAAGGCTTGGCTTGCCGCGGGCGGCAGCTGCTGGGCCACGGTCAGCACGCGCTCAAGCGGCAGCGGGGCTTCAAGGTCGCGCAAGTCTTCGATTAAGCTGCTACTTAGACTTGGAATCTCGATGTGCCACACATTTCCGCCGGCATCGGCGTCGCGCACCGCATGGCCGCGCCCAGCCAATAGGGCCAGCAGCGGCTTGGGGCGAAACGGTGCGATTACTTTTAGGATTCCGCCCGCAGGCAACCGGTCGAGGTGCCCCAAGATCGACTGCAACGGGTCGACGCCGCTGGCCAGGATGGGCCGCACGTCGAGGACAAAAAGCGCGGGCAGAACAGCCGGTTTATGCGGCGTGTCGCGCACTGTAGCCGGCAGCGTGGCCAGGCCCGCCCACCAGAGCTGCAGCGCGCGGTCCAGAGCGGTAGCCAACGGGTGACTGCGCTCCGCTAGCTGCCATTGCAAAATCGTACCTTGCAGCAAGGCGACCCATAGCGCAGCCGCCGCGTCGAGGTCGATGGCGGGTCGCTCGGCGTCAGCCAGTCGAAGCTGCAAAAGGGTCTTGATCACCGCATGTTGTCGCGATTGCATGGCTAGCACCGCGGCGTGCACGGTCGGCTCGCTGCCCTCGGCCACATCGGCGAACAGCAGGCGCGGTAACCCTGGATGTTGGCTAACGTAATGCGCCATTGCGGCCACAAATGCCGCCATGGTCGCGGCCGCGGGCTGGCCCTTGCGCAGCTCCGTCTCCAGAAGGTCGGCCAGATCGCTGCGGGCGTGGTCCAAGACGGCGAGCAAGATGGCCTCGCGATTGGCAAAGTGGCGAAACAGCGCCGGCTGGCTGACCCCAATGCGTTCGGCAATTTGGCGAGTGGTCAGCGCGGCCACGGGCTGGTTGGCTAGCAAGTCAAGGGCAACACTGGCAATTTGTCGGCGCCGTTGGTCCGTAGACAGGTATTCGTTCATCGCTTGCTCTAGAAGTTATCGACTGATAACATTGGCCACGGTAGCACGCTTGCTGCCCCAAGGAAAGACATGAGCGGACTTGAGAGTCACGATGCGGGCGACCTGCAAGCCTTTTTTGCCGGCGACCACCGGGCCTGCGATGCGTTGTGGGCCGAGGTCGAGGGGCGCGATGGAAGCGATTTAGCTAAGGATCGTGCAGTATTGAGCGTGTTCGATGCTGCGCTGCGTCGGCACCTAGGGTGGGAAGAAGAGGTGCTGTTCCCGGCCTTCGAGGCGGCGACGGGGATGACGCGGGGGCCAACGGCGGTGATGCGGATGGAGCATGTGCAGATGCGCGGCGTGCTGGACCAGATGGCGCGGGCGGCGGATTGGAGCGAAGTGCTCGACCAGGGCGACACGCTGATGATGCTGATTGGCCAGCACAATATGAAGGAAGAGGGGATGCTGTACCCGATGTGCGATGCACACTTGGCGGGGCAGTGGCCGGGGCTGCGGTTGCGGCTGGGGTAGCGAAACGGGCAGGGCGCAACTCCGCTTCGCACCGACCAAGCCGTGGCAGTTGGCCGTCTCGCGCGCATCTGGCAGACTGAGGGTGGAGGCCGACTTGTCCCAACCAGAATTCCATCGGGCACGCGCCATTTTACCCTTGCTGGCTGCGCTCTTCGCGCTGGCGACCGGTTTGCAGTGCAGCGATCCTGGGGCGACGGCGGCGGGCGTCGATGCGTGCTGTGGCGACCCCAGCCTCGACCTTGTCAGCCACTTCGACGCCAGCGCATCCGCCGATACCGCGCCGGCCAAAGACGGTGTTGGCGCTGATTCGGGCGTAATTGCCGATAGCTCACTTCCCTCCGACGCGAGTGTCGGCGATTCTGCGGTCGGCGACGCGGCCACCGATACGGCCAAAGGCGATGCACCCAAAGCGGATACGCCAAGCGGCGATGCGGTGGCCGGCTGCGACGGCGCGCCCAAGCCCGAAGAATGCAACGGCAAAGACGACGACTGCGACGGCAAGACCGACAACGGCGCGTGCGACGACGGCAACACCTGCACCACCGATAGCTGCAAACCGGCCACCGCCGCCTGCAGCCATAGCGCCAAAGCCGGGGGCTGCGACGATGGCAACCCCTGCACCACCGGCGAGGCGTGCAGCGGCACCAGCTGTGCGGGCGGCCAACCCGCCAGTTGCGACGACAATAACCCTTGCACCAAAGACAGTTGCGACCCCATCACCGGCTGCAAGTCGTTGCCGCTGACTGCAGGCAGCCCGTGCGCCGACGATGGCGACCCCTGTACCGGCGACACCTGCGACAACGGCAGCTGCAGCCATCCCATCGCGGCGGGCAAGTGCAAAATCGCCGGCCAATGCGTCGACGCGGGCAGCGCGAGCCCGCAAACCCCCTGCTTGGTCTGCGATCCTGCGGTCACACAGGCCCAGTATGCCCCCAAAGATGGCGGCAAATGCGACGACGGCAACCCGTGTACCACCGGCGACATCTGCCAATCGTCGCAGTGCAAGGGCGGCGCGACGCCGTGCGGCAGCCTCGATAGCGCTTGCGCGACAGGCACGTGCGACCCGGTCGGCGGCGGCTGCATCGCCGTGCCCAAGCCCGCCGCAACGGACTGCGACGACGGCAACCCCTGCACCAATCAAGATAAATGCGACGGCAGCGGCGCCTGTGTCGCCCAGCCGGTCAGCTGTGCCACGCTCGACGACGCCTGCCACAGCGGCGTATGCAGCGCCGGCAAGTGCCTGCAACAAGACAAGCCGGCCGGCAGCAGCTGCAGCGACGGCGACGCCTGCACCCAGGGCGACACCTGCCAGGCCGGCAAATGCAGCGGCCCGGCCATCGACTGCAGCGCCAAGAGCGACATCTGCCACACCGGCGTCTGCAGCTCGGGCGCGTGCACGGCGGCCAACAAGCCCAATGGCACGCCCTGCGACGACAAAAGTGCGTGTACTAGCAACGATATCTGCAGCAGCGGCACCTGCGCAGGCACGGGCATTAAAGATGCCTACGAGCCCAACAACAGCAGCGGCGCGGCCGCGAGCCTCGGCGCCAAAAGCGACTGCGACCTTGAGTCAAGCCTAACGGCCAGCTTGAGCCCCGCGGGCGACAGCGATTGGTTCACCTTCACCGTCAGCGACGACACGTTCTGCACCATCAAGCCCAACGCCCGCGTCGACAATTTGTCTGCGGATTACGATGTGTGCATCTACTTCATTTGCGCCGGAAAATCAGCCAGTTCAGACCAGGTCGCCTGCTCAAACGGCAGCAAGACTGGCGGAACCGGACCGAACGGCGCCTTTGGTTGCTGCTCGGCCAACGCCGGTACTCAGACCGACTTCGCCAAAATCGACCCCACCTGCTCGTTCTTGGGCTCGGGCAGCGAGTCGGGCACGGTGTGGGTGCAAGTTACCGCCAAGTCGGCATCGGCGTGCGGCGACTACAAGCTGGTCTACGCCGCCAAAGATCTCTAAAGTACAAGCTAATTTGTTTCGACGACCGCGTGCCACTCGCCCGGAGCGAGCTGCACCTGCAGTTGGGTGCCAAGGGGGCGCTGCCCGCTCGCCCCATCCAGCTGCACCACCACCGTCGTGCCGTCGCCGAGCTGCAGGCGGCCGCGGTCCTGGCTTCGCGTAGTCCAGCGCTCGGTTAGCGTGGCGTGGACCCAGTTGGGCTCCAGGTCGGCCGAGTCGGGGCGCAGCAACCAGCCGTGACTCGGAACACAGAGCGTAACCACTTGATCGTGCTCAAGCTCTGCCAATAGCGGCACGGTGGTGTGCAGTGTGCCTACGGCCAGCACCACACCGCCTTGGGCGCGCCCCACCACCTTCGCCGGCAACAGGTTGTCGATGCCCACCGCCCGCGCCGCGGCCAGCGAGCTTGGTCTATGCAACACCTCGTCCGGCTTGGCGAATTGTAGCATGCGGCCCTGGTCCATAAGGCCGATGCGATCGGCGACCCGCGCGGCCTCGTCGAGATCGTGGGTAACCCACAGCACGGCCAAGCGCTGGCGGCGGCAAATCTCTGTTAATTCGCGGGCAAAGGCTTGCCGCAGCGGGCCGTCTACGGCCGACAGGGGCTCGTCGAGCAGCAGCAGCCGCGGCTCGCGCGCCAGCGCTCTGGCAATCGCGATGCGCTGTTGCTGGCCACCCGAGAGCTGCGACAGATGGCGATCGCCCAGCTCGGCCACACCCAGACGCTGTAGCCACTCGTTGGCCTGTTGGTGCCGCTTGGCGCGGGGCAGCGCGCTCAACGCCAGCTCGACATTGCCGCGCCCGCTCAGGTGTGAATGGAGCGCATATGCTTGAAAAACCATGCCAATCGAGCGAAGGTGCGGCGCTAGGTGCAGGCCGGTGGCGGTGTCGAGCCAAACCTCACTGTCGCTGCGAATGTGGCCGTGGCTGACCTGGACCAGGCCGGCGATCGCCCGCAGCACCGTGGTCTTACCCGCGCCCGACGGGCCCACCAGCGCCACGATCTCGCCCGGCGCACAGTCCAAGGTCAAATCCAGAGCAATCGGCCCGGCTTGGCGCAGCTCGATCTGCAGGCCCTGCGTGGCGTGTTCAGTCATGGCGAGGCCCACTGTGGGCGGCGAGTCGATACACCGCAGCACTCGTAACTACGGCGACTGCCAGCAAAATCGCTGCCATGCTGCGCGCACCTGTGGCATCGAGCGCTTGGGCCCGGTCGTACAGGGCCAGCGCCAGCGTCTTGGTTTGCCCAGGAATGGCGCCACCGACCATGAGAACCACGCCAAACTCGCCCAAAGTATGGGCAAAAGTTAGTGCGGCCGCCGATGCTACCCCCGGCCATGCCAGAGGAAGTTCGACCCGCCACCACGTCTGCCACGGCGACAGACCGCAGAGCCAGGCGGCCTGCCGGGTATCGGGCGGCAGAGCTTCTAGCGCGCGTTGCACGGGTTGCACGGCAAAGGGCAGGTTCACAAGCACCGAAGCCAGCAAAATCGCCCAGAAACTAAAGGCCAGCTGACCACCGACCGCAGTGTGCCACGCCCGCGCCAGCCAAGTGTCGTCGGCCAGGGCGGCAAGCAGGTACCAGCCGAGCACCGTCGGCGGCAGCACCAGCGGCAAGCCAACCGCCGCCTCGAGCCACGGCTTATGCCGTCGTGGCATCACCGCGAGCCAGCGCCCGAGCAACAGCCCCAGCGGCATTAGCACGGCGACCGTGCAAAGCCCAAGACGAATCGATAGTTCAAAGGCTTGCCAATCCACCCGAATCTCGCGGCGCGGCGACTAGGGCCCGGGCGCGTGCGGCGCCGGCAGACCAAACCCGTGCTGTACCAGGATGCGGCCAACCTGTGGCGAGAGCAAGAAGCGCAAGAACGCTTCGGCGATCGGCTCGGGCGCGCCCAGCAGTATCGCGGCTTGCGGCAGAGTTCCCCCAACCTCATCCGTCAGTTGCGTCATTGTGCCGCGCGCCAGCAGCGCCGGGTTGGTGGCCTGCGACCACGGCAGCAGCGCGGCGGTCACGCTGCCAGATGCCGCAAATTGCCCGGCTTGCCCCGCACTTTCGCCAAGCACCAGCCGCTCTTGCGCCCTGTTCCACGCGCCAGCACGCTGCAGCGCCGCCCGCGCCGCTCGACCATACGGAGCATGTTCCGGGTTCGCGATCGCCAGCCTCGGCACCTTGCCCGCGAGCAGCGCTGCCCTCAGCGCTTTTAGGTCGCCATTGTCGCGAAACCCTGCGTCGCTTCGCACAAAAAGCCCTAGTCGTCCGATGGCATACACCTGCGCCGCGCCGCGCGCCTTGCCCGCTTGCAGCAGTTGTGCAGGAGTTTCCGTATCCGCCGCCAGCAACAGGGCAAACGGCGCCCCGGCGCGCACTTGTTGGGCCAAGTTGCCGGTCGCGCCAAACACCAGCCGCAGCTCGTGGCCCTGTTCTTTGCTAAATTCTTTGGCAATTTCAGGCAGCGCGGTCTGCAAGTCGGCCGCCGCCGCCACCACCGACTCGCTGGCATGGGCCACCGGCGCACCGAGCACGACGATCGCGAGCACCAGCAAGAATCTCATTTTATTCTCAATAGCAGGCTGGCCTTGGTGGTCACCGAGTCCTTGGCCAGCGCCACGGTCGAGCCGGTGCTCGTCATCCCCGCCATGCCCACCAAGTACAGGTTGTTGGTCTTGGGCTGCAGCCAAGCGCGTGACAAGCGCGGCACATCTGTCGCAGCCGAGTCGCAGTTGTGCAGCGTCGTCGTCGTAACGATCGGGCTGTCCCACGTCCAGCCGGTGCTGCTCTTGGTGGCGTGCAAGATAAACAAGTCGTAGCAGCCATTTTGGTGCGCTGAACCGCCCACAAACGCCTCCGTGTCGCTTACCGCCACCACTTGCGGCATGTACGACGACCCAGAGATCGAGATCCCCGTCAGCTTCTTGGCCTCATCTGTCCATTTCGAGCCGTCAAAACTGCGGATATCGCTCGTTCCGACCGCCATCACGTTGGTGCTGCTCGTGCCGTCGATGGCGAACAACGCCCCGGACTTCATCGTGCCCGCGCCAGAGGAGGGCCCGCTGATGGCCAAGTCGACCACGCCGCCCGGTGCCGCTGTCGTGCAGTTGGCGTTTTGCGCCTGCTTGGCGCTCCAGTAGGCCACGAAGCCGCCGGTCGCGTCGTTGATGGTCAAGAAAGCGTCGCCGGTGGTGGGCCGGTAGATGCCGCTGACGTTGACCGGAGTTGCGGCCGGGCAGAGGTTGCCGGCTCCCAACGTGGTGCTGTTGATGACCAGCATTTGCCCCAAGCCTTCGCCGGCCGCCGTGTCCCACGCGCCCGCGCTGCTCGCCCTGGCGTGGTAAAGCGGGCTGGTGTTGCTGCTGGCCTGATTGGGCCCCACCGTGCTGCCGCCCAGCAAGTAGTCGTCGGTGCCCGCTTCGCCGCCGCTGGTCGTGTCGGTGGCCAAGCCCGATGTGCGCAAGATGCGCGCCGGCAAGCTCACGAATGGCCCGCCGGTCGACCAGGGTGGCGACCCGCTGCCATACGCGGCGGTAAAGGCTGTTTCTACCGAGGTATTGACCACAGTTGTGGTGTGTCCGCCGGTAATGAGCCGGCCGCGCACCGTAAACAGTTCATCGCTAGGGGCGTAGTTCAGTTGGTTCAGCGTTGGCGGCGTGGAGCCGCCGTCGACGGTGTAGGCCACGCCGGTGAGGGCGCCGAGCGAGCCGGCGAAGCTGCCCACCGTGGTGATGGCGCCGCCGTGGTCCGTGCCGATGTCGCGCAGGCGGTTCGCCGTCGACTTTGCCGCCACTGCGGTCACTTGCTCAACGCCTGTGCAGGCCCCGTTGCGGCAAAATCCGTACGCCGTCGATGTGGGTGCTGAGCACAGGGTGCTCGATGGCAAGTTGCTGTGGCTACAGCTGAACTGCCCGCTCGCCTGGCTGGTGCAGACGTCGGATGTGCACGGATTGCTGTCGTCGCACGCGTTGGTGCCCACCTTGGCTACGCAACTGCCGCCCAGGCAGCCGTCGCCCACGGTGCACGGGTTGCCGTCGCTGCACACGCCGCCGTCGCTTACCGCCACCGATACGCAGCCCACTGACTTGTTGCAACTGTCGGCCGTGCACGCATTGCCGTCGTCGCAGCTGATGGCCTTGCCGCTGCAGGTGCCGCCGCTGCAGACATCGTTCGCCGTGCATTTGCTGCCGTCGTCGCAGGTTGCGGTGTTGGCGGCGTGGGTGCAGCCGGTGGTTTTGGCGCAAGCGTCGTCGGTGCACGGGTTGCTGTCGTCGCAGTTGACCGTGGCCGGCCCAGCGCACACCCCGCCGCTGCACACGTCGCCGGCGGTGCACGGGTTGGCGTCGTTGCAAACCGCAGTGTTGTTTACGTGCGCACACCCCGTTGTGGCATCGCAGCTGTCGTTGGTGCACGCGCTGTTGTCGTCGCACGAAATAGCGCTGCCGGCCAAGCACTTGCCGCCGCTGCACAGGTCGCCCTTGGTGCAGACCGAGCCGTCGTCGCAGGCGCCCGTGTTGTTGTTGAACGCGCACTTCGAGCTCACGCACACATCGTCGGTGCACGCGTTGTTGTCGCTGCAGTCGCTGGCAAAGGCGCAATAGCCGCCGCAGCCGGGCATGGGCGTAAACACGCAGACCCCGCTCGCCGGGTTGCAGCTGTCGGTGGTGCATTTGTCGCCGTCGTCGCAGCTGACCGCAGTGCCGCTGCAGGCGCCGCTCGTGCACGCGTCGGGCTTGGTGCACTTGTTGCCGTCGTCGCAGCTAGTGGTGTTGTTGGCGTATTTACAGCCGCTTGCGCTATCGCAGGTGTCAGTGGTGCACAGGTTGTTGTCGTTGCAGACTAGCGCGCTGCCGCCGGCGCAACTGCCGCCGCTGCAAGTATCGCCGACCGTGCACGCGTTGCCGTCGCTGCAACTGGCGGTGTTGTTTAGCTTCTTGCAGCCGCTCGTGGGGTCGCAAGTGTCGATTGTACAAGGGTTGCCGTCGTCGCAGTTGGGCGCGGCGCCGCCGGTGCAGGTGCCCGCCGCGCAGGCATCGCCGGTGGTGCAGGCGTTGCCATCACTACACGCCGCCACGTTGTTGGTGTAGACGCACAGGCCCGTGGTCGGATTGCACGCATCGTCAGTGCACGCGTTGTTGTCGTCGCACACTTGCACGATGCCCGCGACACACTTGCCGTTTTGGCACAAATCGACCTTGGTGCAGGCATTGTTGTCGGTGCAGTTGCCGGTGGCGTTGACATGGCCGCACGTGCCGTTGGCGCTGTCGCAGCTATCGTTGGTGCAAGGGTTGCCGTCGTCGCAGTTCAACGCGCTACCCGCCGCACAGGTGCCCGCCGCGCAGATGTCGCCGCTTGTGCAGGCATTGTTGTCGCTGCAGGGGCCGGTGTTGGCGGGGAAGCTGCACTTTTTGTTCACGCATGTGTCGTCGGTGCACGGATTGCCGTCGTTGCAGGCGCTGGCGTCGGTGCAGTTGCCGCCGCAGCCAACGATGGGGGCAAAGATGCACAAGCTGCTGCTGGCGTCGCAGCTGTCTGCGGTGCAGGTGTCGCCGTCGCTGCACGCCTTAGCGGTGCCCGACACGCACGACCCGGCCGCACACTTGTCGCCGCTGGTGCACGCGTTGCCGTCGTCGCAGGTGGCGCTGTTGGCCGTGTAGACGCACGCGCCCGTAGACGTATCGCAGGCGTCGCTGGTGCACGCGTTGCCGTCGTTGCAGGTCTTGGCGGTGCCGGGCAGGCAAGCGCCGCCTCCGCAGACATCGCCAATGCTGCACGCGCTGCCGTCGCTGCACGGTGCGGTGTTGTTGCTGTGGCTGCACTTGCCGCTGGTTGCGTCGCAGCTGTCGCTGGTGCACGGGTTGCTGTCGTCGCAACTGGCCGCGGTGCCGGGCAAGCACTGGCCGCCGCTGCACACATCGCCCAAGGTGCAAGCGCTGCCGTCGTCGCATATTGCTGTATTAGCATAGTTTTTGCACGAGCCGTTGACCGGGTCGCAGGTGTCGTCGGTGCAGACCTTGCCGTCGCTACAGCTTTTGGCGGAGCCGGGCTTGCACACGCCGCCGCCACACGCATCGCCACTGGTGCAGGCGTTGGCGTCGTCGCAGTTGGCCGTGTTGGGCGCATAGGTGCAGTTGCCCGACGTCGGGTTGCAGCTATCGTCGGTACACGGGTTGCCATCGTCGCAGTTCTTGGGGGAGCCCGACTTGCACGCGCCGCCCCCGCAGATGTCGCCGCCGGTGCACGCATCGCCGTCGCTGCACGCTGTGGTGTTGGGGGGGAAGGCGCATTTGCCGCCCGTGCAGTTGTCGTCGGTACAGGGGTTCGCGTCGCTGCAGTCGCTGGGTTTGGTGCAGTTGCCGCCGCAGCTGGTGATCGGCTTGAACACGCAATTGCCGCTGCTCGGGTCGCACGCGTCGTTGGTGCACGCCTCTGCGTCGGAGCACACCATGCTGGCGCCGACCTTGCACGCCGCGTCTTTGCACACATCGCCGATCGTGCACGCATCGCCGTCGCTGCAGGTGGCGGCGTTGGCAACGTGGCCGCATACCGCATTGCTAGGGTCACAAGTGTCGTTGGTGCAAGGGTTTTGATCGTCGCAGTACTTCGGCGCGCCGCTGCTGCACCCGCCGCCCGCACAGACATCGCCCTCGCTGCACGCGTTGCCGTCGTCGCAGGGCGCGGCCGTGGCGCTGTGGCCGCAGTTGCCAGTGCTTGGGTCGCACGCGTCGGCCGTGCAGCCATTGCCGTCGTCGCAGTTCTTGGCCGGGCCGGCGCTGCAGGTGCCGCCTTTGCACACATCGCCCATACTGCACGGGCTCTGGTCGTCGCACGCTGCCGCGTTGGGTGCCGCGCTGCAGTTGCCGCTTTGCGGGTCACAGGCGTCGGTGGTGCACAAGTTGCCGTCGTCGCAGACCTTAGCCTTGCCGGCGTTGCACGCGCCGTTGCTGCACGTGTCGCCCACGGTGCACGAGTCGCCGTCGCTGCAGCTCGCCGCGCTGTTGCTATGGCTGCAGGTGCCGCCGTTGCAGCTGTCGTCGGTGCACGGGTTGCCGTCGTCGCAATTTACGCTGGCGCCGTGTTTGCAAGCGCCAAATTGGCAGTAGTCGCCTTGGGTGCACGCGTCGCCGTCGGTGCACGTGGCGCTGGTCGGCAAGTAGGCGCACGCGCCGCTCAGGCAGGCCGGCGTCGAGCAGACGTCGATGACCTGGCAGTCCCCATCGCTCCCGCACTTGGCGCCGCAGCCGGCAATTGCCGAGTGCGCGCAGTTGCCGCTTTTGGGGTCGCAGCTATCGGCCGTGCAAGTATCTGTGTCTAGACAAGTTTTTTCGCCGCCACTGGCGCACTTGCCGTTCTTGCAGGTGTCGCCCACGGTGCAGCCATTGCCGTCTTCGCAGCCGCCGCTGCCGTCGACATGGGTGCACGCGCCACTTTGCGGGTCGCACGCATCTTCGGTGCAGGCGTTGTTGTCGTCGCATTGGGCGGCGGCGCCGGGCTGGCACTTGCCGCCTTGGCACTGATCGCCTTGGGTGCAGGGGTTGCCGTCGCTGCAAGCCGCAGTGGTCGCAGTTGTTTCGCAGGCGCCGCTGACCGGGTTGCACACATCGCCCGTGCACTCAATGCCGTCGTCGCAGCCCTTGGCGGTGCCGCCCTTGCAGCTGCCCGCTTCGCACTGATCGCCCACGGTGCACGCATTGCCATCGCTGCACGCATCGGTCAACAAGTCGTGGGTACAGCCGGCCAAGGCCTCGCAACTGTCAGCCGTACAAGCATTTTTGTCGTCGCATTCTGCCAGCGTTCCGCCCACGCAAAGGCCGAAGCCGTCGCAAAGCGTGCCGGTGGTGCACGCGTTCTTATCGTCGCACTTCAAGCCTTTGATCTTACTGGCAGTTGTGCACTTGTACGCCGCGCCGCCTGCCACATCGTTGGGCCAGCACTTGGCGGTCGTGCAGTCGTCGGCGCCGCAATTGACGGGTGCGCCACTGCAGCTTCCGCCGCTACATTTGTCTTTCAAGGTGCAGGGATCAGCGTCATTGCACGCCGCGCCGTCGTCGTTCGTGTGGGTGCAGCCGCTGGCAATCTGGCACGCATCGTAGGTGCAGTCGTTGCCGTCGCTGCAGTCTTTGGCACTGCCCCCGGTGCACACCCCGTCTAGGCACTTGTCGCTCAGCGTGCACGCATTGCCATCGTCGCAACCGGCGCCGTCGGTGGCCGCCTTGTGGGTGCACGTGCCGTCTTTGTGGCAGATATCTGCGGTGCAAGCGTCGCCGTCGTCGCATTCGATGTCGCTGTCGCAGCCGCCTAGGCCATCGGTCGCGGTGCTGTCGCCGGCTAGCGTGTCGGGCGTGCTGGCGTCGCTGCCCAGGGCGTCGATGTCGAGCGATGCTGCGTAAGCATCGAGTTTGGCGTCGATTTGCGCGCTGCTCAAGAAGTCGCCCAGGCACCCGGTCAGGCTAAGCGCCGTCGCCAAGGCCAAAGTGACTGCTAGCCGGCCAGTCAGGCTGCGTCTCGCCGTCTTCATCACGTTGCCCCCCGCTTCCCCAGTCGCCTTCGCGCGCGTCACCATGCCGTAGTCCAGCTTGCCAACGCACCGCCAGAAGTCGGCAACGCCATCAGATAACTAGATGATCGACTGTGTCGATTGCCCTCGTCTTGCCGGTCGCCCTTCCCGCCGTCTTGCGGCCCCCACAGCTCCCATCCCAGCCACGCCGCCGCCACAACGGCCAGTGTCCCCGTGACCACAGCGGCATTGCGAAAGACCTCGGCTTTGGCCACATGCTGTTGATAACGCTGGCCTTCTGCGGTGGTGTGCAGCGTCGCTTCCATGTCGTGCGCGGCCACGGCGTCGGACAGCGCTAGGCCGTAGAGCAGCCCCGAACTCGCGGCCAGCGCCCCAACTGCGGCTGATGCCGACCAGGGGAACCGCCGCATCGCCGGCGCAGACTGAGTCACTTGCCCTGCAGTTTCAAGCGATTGAGTCTCATGTCCGCCCCCAACTGTCGCGGTGGCTGGCCCGGGCAGGGTGGCATGCGCTTTGGTCGCCGGGTCGGTCGGGTGGTGCACCGGTTCTGCAGCCGAGCCCACAGCATCGGCCGGTTTGGCCTCCTGGCTTCGCAAGTCTGCGTCAATCTTCTCGATTCTCTGTGCCGCGTCGATCTTGCCGTCGGGAGTCGCATCGGGCAATGCCGTGTACGCCTTGAACAGCGCCGTCGCCTTGCGCACCGCCCCCGCCTCTTGGTACGCCCGGGCGGCGTTAAAGATGAGCGACGCCCGATGCACCATCGTATAGGCTTCCATAAAGCGCTCGGCCGCCGCTTCGTAGGCCTTTTGTTGAAACAATAGCTTGGCTTCGGTGGCTACCGCTTCGGCCTTGCGCACCACTGCCGGGTCGTCGCCCCTAGCGTGCACGGGCTGCGGCGGCCACACCAGCAGCACCAGCGCGCACCCTGCCAGCCACCTCGCCAGGGTTCGGCGGAAGCTGCGTCGAATCATGCCCACTCCTCGCGTCCGCACTATGCTTGGGGCTACGACGCGGACCTGAGCGCTGCTGCGTCGGGTCGATCACGGGGTCCCAAGGGCTAGCGACGGCTCAACCCTGGTGTGCCGCTTCCCGGCGAAAACGGTAGCCGTTACCCTAGGGCGGGGTCAAGGAATATGGCTCTGTAGTGATGGTTTTGTGGCAGGTTGCCGCACCGAACCGCGGCACCTTGCGTGCTCACGGCAAGCCAAAGTCAGCGCCGCCACTCGAGGCCGACCGCGATGTGCATGCCGCCGACGCTATGTTGACGATCCGTCCAATATTCAACCGTTTGACCGCCACCTGCCGGGTAGCTCGACTTGGTTCCGCCGTACAGGTCGACCGTGCGGATCGATGTGCCGCCTACGCCCGTGGTCAAGATGAGCGTGTCGCGTCCGCCCACGCCGCGCAGGTAAGTGCGCATACCGCCTTCGCCCCAGGCAATTCCCGTCGAACCGCCGCCCGCCGCGTACAAGTTTAGATTGCGGTTGATCGGGATATCGAGCGAGCCATCCAGGTAGCCAAAGCGAAACTGCCCCGAATCGATCGCGAGCGTGTTGGTCAGCCGCAGATGCAGACCATCGACCGCGCCCAGGCGCAGCACTTGCGCCACCGTGGGACCCTGTTGTGAACACTTGAATTTTTGCACCTCGAGCCCGCCGCTGTCCAAGCTGCTCGACGTCTTGCTCACGTAGCCGCTGTTGGTGCAGTCGTAGCTCGACTCGCCCTCAAACTGGTGGCTAAAATAGCCAGTACCTATGCCAAACTCGGCAAGATCATTTTGGTACGACACCAGCACCTGCGCGTTGTAGGCGTGCACGGCTTGCGGCACCGAAATGCCGATCGGCGACAACCGCGCTTGCACGTGCAGCCACTCCCAGTACACGCCGCCCGAAATCTCGGTCAGCGCGCCCACATCGAGTTCGCCGAAATTGGGAAAAAGTCGAATAATACCGCGAGCCCACATGTCGTAGCCACTGCGAGGTGCAAACACCGCCACGCCACGCGATGTGCGATCGGTGCGCTCAATCGTGTCGCCCGGGGCCACTTCGTCGCCGCGCGCTAGCTCTGCCACCGCCTTGCTGCCCTGCACCTGCCGCACCTCAAGCACCGCCACCGGGGCATTGCTAACGGCATTTTCCTCTTTACCGCTCAACAGGTTCATCCGCTGCTCGGTCCGCTGCGACCGCACCAGCACCGCATCGCCCGGCCGCAGGTTTGCGCCCTCGTCGAGCTCGAGCAGGGCGGTACCGCGCGAAACCGTAGCGACTTTTCCTAGCAGCACCTTGGCTTGCGCGGCGACCCCCGTCGGACCACTCGGGCTAGCGGCCGCTATCGCACTGGGCAGCCACGGCTCAATGTGCCCGCCCGCGACCGAAAACGTGCTTACGTCGGCCCGCAGCGCGGTCACGAACACCACGCCGTCGACGAGCTTCAGATCCGCAATCGGCCCAGGCAACTCGCGCTCGGCCCGCTTGACCGGCGCAGCAGGGTCGCTCAGGTCGTACAGCACCAGCTTGCGATCGGCCGTCACGCCCACTAGCAACTTGCCCTCACTGCGATGCATGAGCAGCCCGGCGGGCACAGCAGGCGCCTCATCGGCCCACAACGGCCCCAGCGCCGTCAGCACGCCCGCCGCCGTAGCGAGGGCCAGGAATAGTCGCGTACCCAATCGAGTTCTCTGCATGGCGGCCTCCGTGTCGGCCAGCTTAAGCCGCACACGCGGCGCGTCAACCCAACTGCCCTGCCGCAGCGGACTCGCTCGCTTGACCGTGTCGGCACGCGGGCTTACCCTTGCGCGCCCTTGGTCCCGACTTGTGTGCATTACCCCGGGCCAACCCGATCGCTTTCAGGAGATTTCATGTTGCCGTTTCGTATGTTGCCGCTGATGTGCATGGCCGTGCTGCTGGTGTCGGCGCCGTCGCTGACCGCGCAAGCCGCTGACGCCAAGATCGGCGTAGTCGACCTGCAAAAAGTGCTGCACTCGACCACTGCGGGCAAGGCTGCAGCCAAGAAGTTCGAAGACTTGCAGAAGGCCAAGAAGGGCCAGCTCGATGTGAAAGAAAAAGACCTGGGCAAGCGCGAAAAAGACCTGTTCGTTGCCCGCCAAGAGATCGAGAAGGCACTGCAAGAGGCCCAGGGCAAGGTCAGCGACGAGATGAAGGCGAAAATCGTCGCGTTGCAAGACAAGGGCAAGAAATTCGAGCAAGACGTGATGGAGCTCGAGAAGCGCCGCCGCGACATTGTCGACGAATTGGCCAAGAAAGAGGCTGAGTTGCTCAAGCCCATCGAAGACTCGATTCGCACCAAGGTCGAGGCGATTGCCAAGGAGCGCGGTTTGCAGCTCGTAATTAATCGCCAGGTTGCGGTGTATGCTTCCGACGCGGTCGACATCACGGCCGAAGTGATCAAGCGCTGCGACACGCCTTGATCTTTGCGCCCATCGCGCCGACGATCGATGGCCATGGCGAATCATAAAATTCAGGCCGCTCCGCACCTTAGCCAACGCCCGCTGCCGGCAGCTAGTTCGCTGCTCGGGCTGCTTGCGCTAGTGGCCGCCACGCTGTTGGGCGGATGTCGGCGTGATGCCGAGCAGCGCATTGAATCTGCACAGCTTTTTCCTGATGCGGGCGTAGCTGCGCCGACAGCCCCACCGTCGGCCCAGGCCATCGAGCGCGCTGAAACGGTGACGGAGCTCGAGCCCAACGACGCGCCCGACCGCGCTCAGCCGGTGTCGGGCAATGTCATTGTCAAAGCTAGCTTGGCCGGGGCCGCCGAACCGCCCACAGAGGGCGACGGCAAGAAGAAGGGCAAGGCTCCTAAGTTACTGACTTTGCTGGATCAAGACTGGTATCGCCTGCCCGCGTTGCAGCCGGGGCAGATCGCTCAGATCGAGCTTCGCGACAGCCCTGCCTGCGCTGAACTCGAGCTTTTGGACGATGCCGGCAGGACCACGTTGCGCCGCGCCCGCGCCCAAAAGGGTGTGCGGCCGGTGTTGCCGTCGATTGGGCCGGCCGCGCGGGCGTCGCTGGTGCGGGTGAGTTGCAAGGGGCGCGAGGGCGGTGCGTATACGCTGGCGGTGTTCACGCGGGCCGCGGCGCCGGGCGAAGAGGTCGAGCCCAACGATAACCCCACGCCAGAGCTACAGATTTTGCGACCTGGCCAGACTGTGCAGGGCACCTTGGCTCCGGCGGGCGACGTCGACCTGTTTGTGCTCGATGCAAGTGCGGCGCAAGCCGGCGATGCGCTCGTGCTCTCGTCGACAGCAATTGCAGATGTTGAATGGGAATTGCGCCTGCTCGACCCCCAGACCAAGCAGACGCTGCTGGTTCGCAAGCCCCAGCGTGGGCAGCCGCTGGCGATTCCGAACCTTGACCCGGCCCGGCTGGCCCCCGGCACGTTGCTGCAGCTCAAGGCCGTGGCGGGGCAGGCGCCTGATACCCCTTATGTGTTGGCCCTGCAACCGCTTTTGCCGCCTGGTTGCCTGCGCCAGGCTGAGTGTCGGGATCAGCTACCGGGCGAGCGCGAGCCCAACGACCTGCCTGACCATGCGTTTGCTATCAGCTTTTCGGCTGCGGCGCCCACGCAGTTTGCCGGTGTGATTGGCGGCCCCGGCGACATCGACTGGCTGCAGCTCGCCGCGCCGGCTGGGCAGGTGCTAAACCTAAAAGTCGAGGCGCCGGCCGCGATTGGTGTGCAATTGCAGCTGGGCGACTCGCCGCGTGCCGCCATTCTAAACGTGCCGGCGGGCAAGTCGGCGACGGTGCCGGGCCTGGTCCTGCCCGGTGGCCGTTTGCTGGTGCGGCTGGCGGGCGAAAGCGAGACTGCGTCGGCACCTAGCGAGGCCTACCGCCTCACGGTGCAGTTGCTCGACGGGCGGTCGTGGGAAGATGAGCGCGGCGACGAAGGGGCTACGGCACAGGCCTGGTCTGCGACTGCGCAACTGGCTGCCATGGCTGTGGGAACGCCGGGTCTCGAGCGCGGCGGCTGGCAGCGGCAGGGTGCGCTTTTCCCCCTGGGCGATCGCGACGCCTTTAGCCTCGACCTGCGCGCCCGTCCCGGCCCGACCGGGGTCGAGTTTCGCTGCGAGGGCGATGGGGCGCCAGGGCTAGTGTGTGCCCTGCAAGACATGCAAGGGCGCGACTTAATGGTGTTGTCGCCGGCGGATACCGGTATCGCGCACTCGCTGGTGGCCTTGGCGCCGGGCGCTTATCGCATCGCCATCCACGCGCCCGCCGACCGGCCGAGCCAAAAGCCATATAAAATTCAGCTTGAGCAGACTCCCGATGCGTCTGGTATGCCCGTGCTCGGGGCGCAAGAGCCCGCGCCACCGCCCGCCGCGACCTCGCCGACGACGCCCAGACCATAGCTGCTAAACCCCGATGAAGAATCCGTCGTTACCGGCCTTTTGGTACAGCGGCAGCACGATCCAGCCGTCTTGTGGCGCCACAATATCGCCCGAACGGTCGCGCGCCAGCACCTCGCCGCGGCGAACGGGCTGCAAGTTCTTGTAACCAGGCAGCATTGCGAAACCATCCTCGGGATGTACGCCATGGCGGTAGCGCACCGTCACGTGCTGCGGCTGGTCGTGCGATTCGTCCAAGAGCGTCTGGCGTTTCGCTTGCAGATCAGGCACTTGATCCTCAGTCACAATCCCCGTGGCGATCAGCATCATCCAAGCGCACGCCTCGAGCAGATCGACCGCACGCGGGTCCTGGTGCTGGCCACCCTCGACGGCCACAGCACGATAGCCCTGAGCCAAGAAGTGCTCTAATGTGGTGCCAGGAATAGCCTTTTCGAGCCCGACGATCCCCGGCAGCAGCAGTTGATTGGCCAGCGAGGTGCTGTCGGGCGTGTCGCACGTGACGATAAAGGGCACACCCTTCGCCGACATTGTGTGCAAATCGAGTAGGTTGACCATGCCCAGGTGGTGCCGCGTCAGCTGCTCAAAGTCTTGCAACAGCTCGAGCTGCTCGATGTCTTCGGCGTAGCCGCGCGGCCCTTCGCGGCCCAAACGCTCGACAGAAGCCCGATCCCACTGGCGATTCAAGTCGCGATCCAGGTAGCGCAGCCCCACGCCCAATGCGGTCAGGTTGCCAGCCATCGCCACAAAGCGACCCGCGATCTGCACCTGATTATCTTGCAAGTACGATAGGATACGCCGTAGAGCCAGTACGCCAGCCGGCTCGTTGCCGTGCATCCCCGCGCTGATAATGGTGAGCGGACCGGCGATCCCCGGCGACCACTCGCCCAGAATGTGGCTGGGCCCGACATCGACCCCCGGGCGGGCCATGGTGTTGGTTTGCGGCGAGAACGGGCGGTGGGCAGACATCGACACTCCTTGGCGCAAGGCCAGCAACTGCTGAAAATACCGCGCCGGCCGCCTCGCGGCAAGCAACATTCGCAGGTGCGGATTCTGCCTTCGTTGTCGCCTATTCGCTCCGACCAGCTTGCACAGGCGGGGCGCGCCGTTCTAGCCTTGGCGCCAAGGCCGATTGGCCGCAGGGAGAGCGCCGTGGATGTTCTGTTCTTATCACCGGGATACCCGGGTGAAATGCCTGAATTTGTTCGCGGTTTAGCTACTGTGGGCGCGCGGGTGTGGGGCGTGGGCGATCAGACGCAGGGCGCTCTACCGCTGACGGCGCGACGGCATCTGGCGGGCTATCTGCAAGTGCCTAATATGTTTGACGAGCTAGATGTCGTCGAGCGTGTGCGCCGCTGGATCGGCCGTCGTCAAGTCGATCGGGTTGAAGTGCTTGGCGAATTTTGGATGGTGCTGGGCGCGCGCATTCGCGAGGCGCTGGGCGTTGCGGGCATGACCGTTGAGCAGACCCGGCCGTTTCGCGACAAAGAGGTCATGAAACAGCGCTTGGATGCTGCGGGAATTCGCACGCCGCGCCACACCAATGCCCACACGGAGTCCGAGATCCGTGCCGCGGTCGAGAAGATCGGTTACCCCTTGATTATTAAGCCAATCGATGGGGCGGGCAGCGCCAATACCCACCGCGTCGAATCGCCCGCTCGCCTAGAAAAGGTGCTGCCGCAGCTGCGCGGCGTGGCCGAAGTCAGCGTCGAAGAATTTATCGATGGCGAAGAATTTACCTTTGATACGCTGACTTGCGATGGTGAGATCCAGTACTACAACGTCGCCTGGTACCGGCCGCGGCCCCTGGTGGCGCGCACCAACGAGTGGATCAGCCCGCAGGTGATTGCGCTGCGGCACCCCGACCAGGCGGCGCTGGCGGTGGGTGTCGAGATGGGGCATAAGGTCATTGAAGCTCTTGGTTTTAAAAGTGGTTTTACCCATATGGAGTGGTATCTCAAGGCCAATGGCGAGGCGGTGTTTGGCGAGATCGGTGGTCGTCCGCCCGGGGCGCGCCAGGTCGATCAAATGAATTATGCCTGTGATTTCGACAGTTTTGTGGAGTGGGCGCGCATCGTGTGCTGGGGCACCATGGATACGCGGATCGCGCGAAACTACAATGTTGCCACGGTGTTCAAGCGCGCCATGGGCGAGGGTCGCATCGTGCGCATCGATGGGCTCGAGCGCCTGCGCCGCGAGTTTGGCCCGTATTTGGTGTGGGAGAACCTGCTGCCGCTGGGCTCGATGCGTCGCAACTGGCTACAAACACTGATTTCGGATGGGTTTATGGTGGTGCGCCACCCCGACCTGGCCGTGACGCTCGAGATGGCCGACCGCATTGGCACTGAGCTGCGGATGTACGCCCAGTCGTGATGCAGCGCACAGTTACCCTAGTATTTTGCGCAGTTGCCATCATTGGCTGTGGCGACGGCGTCTACGATACCGCGCCGGTCGATGCGGCTACAGACGCTGCGTTCGATGCGGCCGATGACGTACAAGCTTTTGAAGTGCAAGAGGATGTTGCTCCGGCTGGTTGGACACCTAGCAACGTGAGCGAGCTCTACGGCGCCTGGGAGAACAACGACGACGGTACGTTGCGCCGCTACGAATTCCGCTTCATAGACCACGACTTCTTAGACATGAGCGCCACGACGCCGGCCTATCGGCTGTACAAAGGGCCGGTCGACGACGCGCTGCTCATCGAGCGGGGTGCGCTGACCTTGCAGTACGGCCCGCAGCTGCAGACGACGCCCGTGTGGGCGCAAGATCAGGCGGCGATTGGCCAAAGTCGCAAGGTGGCGTTTGTGCCGGCGAGCGATCCCGACACGTTTGCCCTTGAGGTGGTGCCCGGCGTGGCGCGGGTGTTTACCAAGGTCGCAACCTATAAGTTTCCGTAATAGATTAGTCTTTTGCGCCCGACTTGGCATCTTGCGTGTCTTGGTATGCCGCTTGATAGCGGTCGCGCGTCTCGGCCGAGTCGTGCCAGCAGCCACTGAGCAGGGTGGCCAAAGCCAGCGTCACAAGCAGTACCGCGCGAATCATGGCGCCCCCCAACTTAGCGCTACGCCTACCGAGTCCTTGCTGAAGTAGGGCATCCAGCGCGGCTCAAAGTAGCTCGCCGCCAGCGTCGCCACGGCTAGGCCACCCAAAACCGCCGCGGAAGTCGACAGGTTGTTGATGTGCTTCTGCGATAAGTATGCGGTATGGCCGTCAATTTGGCCGTAGTCGGCGCCGAGATCGCGATGAGCCGAGGCTGCCCACAACAGCGCTGTCAGCGACGCTACGCCCAAGCCGGTACCGGCCGCATAACCCAGCGATTGCAGTGTCATCCCAGGCCTGGGCACTTCGCTCACGGGCCGATCCTGCGGCACCTCGTCGGCAAATAGCCCCATCGCCAGCAGTTGCGACGCCAGCACGCCCGCGACCAGCCACTTGTTCACACCGCGCGCCATAGGCCACTACTCCGTCGCTATGTAGATTTCGCCGCCTAACTGCTTGAATTCTGCAGACATCTGCGCCATTCCGGCCTCGGCATCCGCGGCTTCGGCCTGGCCTTCGGGCATGTCGCGCAGCTCTTGCGTCAGCTTCATCGAGCAAAAGTGCGGCCCACACATCGAGCAAAAATGCGCCACTTTCGCAGTCTGCGCGGGCATATCCTCGTCGTGCAGCTCGCGGGCCGTGGTCGGATCTAGGCTCAGGTTGAACTGATCTTGCCAACGAAATTCAAAGCGCGCCTGACTCAGCAGGTTATCGCGCTCTTGGGCGCCCGGATGCCCCTTGGCCAAGTCGGCGGCGTGTGCAGCGATTTTGTAAGCAATTACACCGTCTTTAACATCCTTGCGATTCGGCAGACCCAGATGCTCTTTGGGCGTGACGTAGCAAAGCATCGCCGTGCCGAGCCAGCCAATCATCGCCGCGCCAATCGCGCTGGTAATGTGGTCGTAACCCGGCGCGATGTCTGTCACAAGTGGCCCCAGCGTGTAGAACGGCGCCTCGTGGCACAATTCGAGCTGCAAGTCCATGTTCTCTTTGATCTTGTGCAGCGGCACGTGCCCCGGCCCCTCGATCATCACCTGGCAGTCGTGTTTCCACGCCACCTTGGTCAGCTCGCCCAGGGTCTTCAGCTCAGCGAACTGCGCAGCATCATTGGCATCGGCGATCGAGCCGGGCCGCAGGCCATCGCCCAAGCTAAACGCGACATCGTACTTGCGCATCAGCTTGCAAATTTCTTCGAACCCCTCGTACAAGAAGTTGTCTTTGTGATGATGCAGACACCACTTCGCCAAGATCGAGCCGCCGCGACTGACAATTCCTGTCACCCGCTTTTGCGTCAGCGGCACATACGGCAGCCGCACGCCGGCGTGGATGGTAAAGTAGTCAACCCCTTGTTCGCACTGTTCTTCTAGGGTCTCTAAGAACATCGCCAAGTTCAGGTCCTCGACCTTGCCCTTCACCTTCTCGAGCGCCTGGTAGATCGGCACCGTGCCAATCGGCACCGGGCTGTTGCGCATAATCCACTCGCGCGTCAGGTGAATATCCTTGCCGGTCGACAGATCCATCACCGTATCGGCGCCCCAGCGGATCGACCAGCGCAGCTTGTCTACCTCTTGCTCAATGCCGGAGCGAATTGCCGAGTTGCCGATGTTCGCGTTGATTTTCGTCAAGAAATTGCGGCCGATGATCACCGGCTCGAGCTCGGTGTGGCGAATGTTGGCCGGGATAATGGCGCGGCCGCAGGCGATCTCGCTGCGCACGAACTCGACGTCGCGGCCTTCGCGGATCGCGCAAAACCGCATCTCTTCGGTGATGATACTCTGGCGCGCGTACCACAATTGCGTAGGACTTTCGTGGCCTTTTCGCGCATCGACCCACGCCTGACGCCGCTTGGGCAGGCCCTTGGCCACGTCGCAATCCTGCGGCCCGGTCGTGTCGTACACATCGCAAATCTGGCCGTTGCTCAGCGCAATGCGCCGCACGGGCACCTGCAGGTCGCCCACGGTGATCTTGGTCGAGGCCGGCAAGTCGTGATCGAGGGGTGGCAATTGCTCAAAATTAGTAAGCTCCTCGGTAGTCGTTTGGGCGAGGCGGCTTTTGTCGGCGGGCAGTTCGAAGGCCATCAGCGTTCCGGGGTCGGGGTGCATCCCGAGCGGCCGAAAGCGTAGCACGGGCGCGGCCTCGCGTGCACCCAAGGGCGACTGAACTTGGCAGTGCGCAACGATTCATGGCACCCTTCGCCCATGCTGGCCCCTACCATTCCGCCCCGCTGCAACCCGGTCGCCATCCTGCGCGGCGTGGCCAAGAGTTTTGGCGACGTACAGGCCCTGACCGCCGTCGACCTCGAGCTGCCTGCCGGTTTGGTGGGCGTGCTGGGCCCCAACGGCGCCGGTAAAAGTACCTTGTTTCGCCTACTGTTAGGTCTGGATACGGCGGAGCAGGGTACGGTGCAGGTGCTGGGTTTGCCCATGCCCGAGCAGACGCTCGATGTGCTGGCGCGCATTGGCTACATGCCCGAAGACGACAGTCTTTTCCCGGGTTTGCATGGCCTCGATCAGGTGATCCACGCCGCGCAACTCAGCGGCCTGTCGCCGGTCGATGCGCGCAGTCGGGCCCATCAAGCCCTTGATCTTTGCGGACTTACCGACGCTCGTTACCGCATGGCCGCGGGTTTTTCGCTCGGCATGCGGCAGCGGCTGCGGCTGGCGATGGCGGTGGTGCACGGCCCCGAGCTGCTCATACTCGACGAACCAACCGCCGGTCTCGACCCCGACGGGCGTGCGCAAATGCTCGAGCTGATTAAAGAAATCGCAGGGCAGGGCGTGTCGGTGCTGCTGTCGACGCACGTGCTGCCCGATGTCGAGACCGTTTGTGATCATGTGGTGCTGCTCAGTCGCGGTCAGGTGGGCTATGCCGGCTCGCTGCACGCATTTCGGGCCGGCACGGGCTCGCGCTGGCGCATTCGGATTGTGGGCGAGACCGCGCTGCTGCTGCAGAATCTGACCGCCGCCCACTACACCTGCGAGGCCGAGGGCCGCGATGTGCTGGTCACGGCGACGCCCGACCAAGTGCCTGAACTGTGGAAGATCTGCGCGGACATTGGCATCGGCGTGCGGCGCTTTGGCCCCGCCGAAGAAGACTTGGGCAGCGCCTTTGTTCGCCACCTCCGCATCGACGACCCCCTGCGCAAGGCGTCTGGAGGCGCGGCATGAGCGAGCAAGCCAAGTCCGTGCCGCAGCTGGTGTTTGAGCCGGGTGGCTATGCCAAGTTCTCGGGCGAGCAGGTGCCGCTCAGTCAGCGTTTGCTAAGTCTTGTTGGGGTGTTTGCTCGCGATGCCTTTCGCACCACGCCGGCTAAGCTGGGGGCGGCCCTGTACCTGGTCGCGCCGCTGTGTCTGGGCGCTTGGCTGGTGATCCGCAGCTATCTTCCCGACTTGCCCGTCAGTTTGGGCGGCGCGGGCGATGCCTATAGCTTGTGGAAACTCACCAAGATCCCCACCGCGGGCCAAGCGGGCTGCGACATCCAAGCCCTAGAAGTTAGCTTTGCGGTCAACGCGTTCTTGCTGCTGCTGGGCCAGGCGACCCAGGTGGCGCCGCTGCTGGCCCGCGATGCCCATCAAGGGGCGCTGCTGCTGTATTTTTCGCGGCCGGTGCTGCGGAGCCACTACCTGCTCGCGCGTCTGGCGGCGGCGGCGGGGATCGGCACGGCCTTAATGACCCTGCCGAGCTTGCTGCTCGTGCTGGTCGAGCTCTCGCAACACGGCCTGCAGCCTGGCGGTTGTCCGTGGCCGGGGCTTGCAGGTGTGCTGTGGTGGCTGGCCCTGTGCGCCGTGGTGGCGCTGTGCGCGGTGGCGGTGGCGGTGGCGACGTCGCTGGTGGCGCTCGCGGCCGGCGTGCTTGTGCGCAATCCCAGTGCGGCGCCGCTGGCCTTGGGTGGGCTGGTGCTCGGCAGCTTGGCCTTGTCGTGGATCCTGCAGTCGTCGTACGGGCGCGAGAGCTTGGCGCGCGGTCTTGACCTGCATCACGCCCTGCAAGCACCTTGGTTTTTGCTGACTTGGCTGCTGTCGCCCAATCCGCCGCCCAAGCCGGTGCTCGAGGTGGCGCTGCTGGGGCTGCTTCTCTGGACCGCGCTGGCGACCCTTGGCTGGTTCTTGTTGCAGCGCTTTTTGCGCAATCCGCCGCTCGGCAAGGGGAGGGCGTGATGCCGCAGCCACCTGCGCCCCTCGCGCCCGATGCAGTTACCCTAGAATTCAAGCGGGTTACTAGGCAATTTGGTGCGCGCCTAGCCCTGCTCGATGTCAACTTGCAGTTGCAACCCGGTGTGGTGGGGCTGCTGGGGCCCAATGGCGCCGGCAAGACAACTTTCTTGAACCTTGCTGCCGGGTTAACTAGCCCTAGCAGTGGCGAAATTCGCTGGCTGGGCGGTCTGCCCCGGCGCGACCCGCAGCTCGACAACCGCATCGCGCTGTGTGCCGACGGCGACCAATTGCCCAGGCGCGAGACGGCCTTGCAGTGGGTGGTGGGCCTGCTGCGGCTGGCGGGCTGTACCGCGCTGATTGCCGAGCAGCGGGGCAAGCAAGTGCTCGAACGCGTAGGGCTTTCGGAGCAGCGCGACCAGCTTTTGTCCAACATGTCGCGCGGTCAGCGGCAGCGGGTCAAGCTGGCCCAGGCATTCGCCCTGCCGGCGGCGCTGGTGCTGCTCGACGAGCCGCTCAATGCCCTAGATCCCGTGTGGCGGCGCCAAGTTGCTGCCCTTATTCAAGAGGCGGCCGATGCGGGCGCGTGTGTGGTGGTGTCGTCGCACATTCTCGAAGAGGTCGAGCAGCTTGCCCACTTCTTGGTGCTGCTGTTCAAGGGCCGGCTCGTCGCTGCTGGGCGCCAGCAAGACATCCGCGACATGTTGCATAACCAGGCGACTGTGCTCGAGATTACCTGTGCCGATCCGCGCAGCCTGGCCAGTGCGCTGCTGGCACGCGCGCCGGTGACCCTAGTGCGCATCACCGGAGAAACGCTGACGATTCAAGCCTCGGATGCCGACAGCCTGTGCCGCGCCCTGCCGCAAGCGGTGCTGGCCAGCGGGATGGTGCCCGCGCAGGTGACCACCCATGGCGACGATCTTGTTAGTCTTTTTCAGGCCTTAGCCGCGGAGGTCCGATGAGCAGCCCCACCTGGAGCTACCGCGACGCCGCTTGGCCCGCACCTCTGTCGAACCTGGCCGCCAGCTTTGCCCATTTTGGCTTGCATTTCCGGCGTTTGCTGAGTCTGCGTCGCTCGTGGCCTTACTACCTGCTCGTGGTCTTGCCGGTGCTCGGCTCGGGCGGCCTGGCGCGACTCGCCATCGACGACGCCTCGCGCATTGGCACGTTCTTCCAAGAATTCGTTATGCGCGCTCTGGCCTTATGTGCTCTTGGCCTGGGCGTGGGTGTATTTCGCGAAGACGCCGACTCGGGCGCGCTGCCCATGCTGCTGCTGCGGCCGCGAGCGGTAGTGGCCCTGCCGGTGGGGCGTTGGCTGGCTGTCAGCCTATTTTGCACACTTCTGGGTGTCACCATGGTGGCGGGCGTCGACTTGGGGTTGCTGGGCACGCCATTTTCGATCGGTGCCGCATACTTTGTCCGTCAGTTGCTGGCGGTTCTGTTCGGCGCGATGGCCTATGCCGCGGTATTCATGGCAATTGGCGCGTGGTTCAAGTCGGGTACGGGCGTGGGGCTGGCGTTCTTACTCATCGTCGACCTTATCATGGCCACCAAGGTCGATAGCATGGCTCGCGCAGCGCCGGCTCACTATCTTACCGTCTTGATTCAGACTTTGCCGGGCAAGGAACTCGAAGCGGCGCAGACGGCCGACCAAATTCCCGCCGCGCTGCTGGGGTTGGTTAGTCTGGCGGCCCTGGGGTGCGTGGCGGCGGTGATGCGGCTGCGCATGGACCCGCCGGGGGCTTGACCACAGCGCTGCCGCCCGGCAAGGTGTGCAACGGAGGCGCATGGGTCCTGGTGGGCCCCCCGGTCTTCAAAACCGGTGTTGGGCGCGACGAGTGTCCAGGGGGAGTTCGATTCTCCTGCGCTTCCGCCACTTTCGACAGAGCAGCCGATCGAACTCCCCCAAAAAATCGACCAGGGGAGCGGTGTTCGACTCTCCTGCGCCGCCCCCGGGCCCGAATCGCTAGCCAAACGCCAGCCCGGGCCTGC
>CAISBR010000096.1 GCA_903883645.1 uncultured Myxococcales bacterium
ACCTCGGCGAGGGCAAGCAGTTCCCTCTCCTAGTTGATCGATCTGGGCGCTACTTTTGCCGCGGTTTTTTTGGCCCCACCGCAAAGATTTTTGAAAATAGTTGCGAGGCCCTGTAATTTCAACGGGTAGAAAATGGATGCTATCGTGATCCCAAGTACTACTGAACGGGAAAGCCGAGTTCCGTAAGTGTGGTGCGAAGCTGGCCAACGCTAAGCCGCTCGGGCGCATTCGCGCTGGTAAACGTGAAGCCGCCGGGCACGCGCTGACCTTCGTGCGGATTCGCGCCCCACCAAGGAAACGTGGGCTCAATCACAAAGTACCGCCCACAATCAAGCACTTGCGGCGACTCATCGGCATGAATAAGCGCCTCGTGCTGCTTCTCGCCGGGCCGCGTGCCGAGCACCTTGTGGTTCGCGTTCTTGGCCATCGCCGTTGCCAGCGTAGCCAAATCCGCCGCCGGAATCTTCGGGATGAACACCTCGCCGCCCGCACCGGCCTGCAGCGCCAGAAGCACCAAGTCCACCGCCTCGGGCAGCGTGATCCAGAACCGTGTCATCTCGGGGTCGGTCAGGATAATCTCGCCCTTCTTGGCCTGCTCAACCCACAGCGGCACAACCGAGCCCTTGCTTCCGACCACATTACCGTACCGCACCACTGAAAACGTTGTCGGGTGCTTACCCCGGTAACTATTTGCGGCGATGAGCAATTTCTCCATGCACAGCTTCGTCGCGCCGTACAGGTTCACGGGCGCCACCGCCTTGTCGGTCGACAGCGCCACCACCTGCTGCACGTTGCGCTCCAAAGCCGCGTCGATCAGGTTCGCGGCGCCGTCGATGTTGGTCCGAATCGCCTCGAGCGGGTTGTATTCGGCCAAGGGCACATGCTTCATTGCCGCGGCGTGCAGCACGATATCGACCGACTCGAACGCCCGCATCAGCCGATCGCGATCGCGAATGTCGCCCACAAAATAGCGCAAGCGGCTGTCTTGCACCTCTTGCTGCATCTGATAGTGCTTTTGCTCATCGCGCGAAAACACGATGACTTTCTTAGGGTTAAAATCACTAAGCAGTCGGCTGACCATCGCCCGGCCAAACGTGCCGGTACCACCCGTGATGAGGATCACCTTCCCGTCGAGGTTGGGAGCCGGGTTGCCGAAAGCCAAGGGACGCGAAGACGCTGCGCTCATGCTGGTGCCTATTCTTGGTGGGCGAAGTCCATGAAATTCATTGCATTTGCCGCCGGTTACCGCGGTCGGGCGCGATAGTATGCGTCAATTTGCGCCAGATTGCGAACGACCACTACGAGCGCGGCCCAATCCCCATCTCCGCCATAAACCTCTTAAATTCCTGGGGAATCTCCGAAGTTGTGCGCACGGGCTTCTGGGTCACCGGGTGCACGAACGCCAAGGTCAGCGCGTGCAGAGCGAGCCGCGCGGCCGGCCAGCGAGGATGCCGCGCTAGGTCGGTCCGGTAGCGCACATCACCCAAGACGGGATGGCCAATCTCCGAAAAGTGCACGCGAATTTGGTTGCGACGCCCCGTTTCGAGCTTGACCCGCACACACGTCGCACCCCGCAGTCGCTGCCGCACTTCGTAATGCGTAATCGCCAACTTGCCTTCGCCGGGCTTCACGGTCGAGTGCTGATCCAGGTCGTCGTCCGTCGTTAAGAAACTGCGAAACGTGCCGCGGTCGTCAGGCAAAGTCCCTGCAAGAATCGCGATATACTCGCGCTCGGGCTTATGCGCGGCAAACTGGTCTTTCAGTTCAGCCGCGATCTCGCCCGTCCGGGCAAATACCAGCAGGCCCGAGGTGTCGCGATCGAGCCGATGCACAATGTGCGCACGCTGTGTAATGCGATCGCCGCCGCTCCAATACCGCGCAATCTGGTGCACTAGGGTGTTCTGCTCGCCGTGGTCCGTCGGCACGGTAAGCAATCCCGCCACTTTTTCTACGACAATCAGATACTTATCTTCAAAGGCAACCCGAAATCCGGCGTGCGGCCGCGGTCGCGTCTTCTCTTTGTAGCGCGTCTGCAAATCGTAGCGCAGTCGCACAGTTGCGCCCGCCAGCACCGCACGGCCGGCTTCGTCGCACTCCGCGTTATTCACGAAGACACAGCTATGATCGAACATGCCGCGCACGATCGCCCGCGACAGTCCGGTACGCTCGGCGACCACGACATCGAGCCGCGTCACATCGCGGTCGAGCTTGAACTCACAACTGGTCATTGCCATTGGTTCATGCTCACATCCGCATACATGATGCAGATTCTAATGATGCGCACGCATCTGCTTGAACTGATGTTGCAATTGCGCCAACTCGCCAATTGCTCGAAACATGTGCTGAGGCCTCAGCTTGGAGCCGGCCACATCGCGCCACGTGCGCAGGGGCACCTCGGCAAATTGCTCAGCAGTCAACGCATGTTCTGCCGGCGCGCCGTAAATCAGGCGCCCAATCAATTCCACATCAAAGATCCACCGCGAGGTGAAGGGGCGACCCAGAGCGCTGCGGAGCGCCGGACCGTTCCGGAACAATTTCGCACCGCACTGGGTATCGTAAATATCGAGGTCCAGCGTCAGCGATGCTGCGGTCGCGAACAGCCGCCCCAGGTAATGTCGATGCGGTTTGCGCTGTACATCGTTGCCCAGTAACCGAATTCGCGACGCCAGCACAACGGTGATCGCCGGCCGCTCACGCATGTACTGCACCAGCCGCAGCATCTCATCTACCGGCGTCGACAAGTCAGCATCCAGAAAACCCACGCAATTCGCACCGTTGTCGAGCGCATGCAGCAAACCGCGGCGTACCGCCTCGGCCTTGCCGCCGTTCTGCTCCAACTGCAAAAAGTCAATCTTGCCATTGCTTTGTGAGACAAGACCCTCGGCTAGCGCCGCAGTACCATCGCTCGAGCCGTCATCGACAAGCAGCACCGTCAAGCCGTCTTCGCGAGACAACCTGGCGATTTCACTTGGATTCAACCGCTTCTCTTCGTTGTAACATGGGATCACCAGCGTGAACTGGTCCGGATGCAACTCGGCTTGAGGGCTCAACTTCGCCATAGTGCTCCTCACTGGGGTCACGCTGTGCAAGAGGCGTGGGCGCGAAAGCCTAGCGGTCACACAGGGGTACGTCAACGCGCTCGATAACAGCAGCAAAGTCGAACCGCCGCAAATCCGCACACGCAACAGCCTTTCGCCGGTCACCGTGGCGCCGCGCGGCAACTTCAGCCAAACTGCGAACATGGCCGACACTCCCGCCAGTTCTACCCGCCTGCGCCTGATGCGCCGTCGCATCCCAGAGATATCACCGATAACTAGCAGCAGTATCGCGCTTTTTCGTCTAGGCGAGGTGTGCAACCACCACTGCCCGATGTGCAGCAACAGCGGCCGACCTGAAGGCCATCTTATCGATACTAGTGATCTTTTGCGCCGAATCAACTGGCTGCACGAACAAGGCCTGCGGCGAGTGGTCGTGACCGGTGGCGAACCGACCATACACCCCGGCTTTTGGCAGGTGGCGGAACACCTAGCCCGGGCTGATTTCGCCTGGGATATCAACAGTAACGGCACTCGCTTTGGCGAGCCGGGGTTGGCAGCACGCGCCGCCGACCTGGGCCTTCTCCGCGCCATCATTTCGCTGCATAGCCATAATCCAGAGCAAAGTTGCTTAGTTTCTGGCATAAACTTAAACCAACACCTTGCAATTCCGCTCGGCATCGATGCCCTGCTCGCCGCCGGAGTACAGGTGATGATCAACCTAGTGATCACTAGGATAACAATCGGAACGTTATCATCTTTTGTTGATTTTTGCTATGCCAGCTGGGGCAGTCGCGCCGTGCTCAAGGTCGTGTTTCCGTCGACGGCGGGTAAGGGCGGTGCCTGGACGGGGATTCAACTGCGCTACCGCGAGGTGGTCGCCGACTTGCTGGCCGCCCAACAGCGGGCCGAAACACTTGAACTTGACTTGAGTTTTGAGAACGTACCGCCGTGCGTGGTCGGCGACTCGCGCCTGCGCAACGTGGACCGTTCCGGGTTTGGCGAGACCCATTATCTTGAAGATCTTGAAGGAAAACAGCTATTTTCGATAAAGCACATTGAGTCTTGCTTCAACGCCTACCCAGAAACATGCCGTAATTGCATCAGTTTTTCTAATTGTCAGGGTGTCGCAGAAAGCTACCTGCGCAGCTACGGAGCCGAGGAATTCGTGCCCTTACGCGAATGACGGAGCGCCAATAACGCAAACGCCGCCAAGGTGCCGAACGCAAGGAGCCAAGCACTGTCGGCACCCGCCGCGCGCCCAGCTCCGCAAGCACTGCCGGACTGCATGTCGACCACTTTCACCGTCGTTGGCGTGGCACAATCGGCCAGAAATTCCGAAGTTGCATACATGGCGCAAGCACATTCAGCATCGCTGGGGTCGACTACGGGCGTTTGCGCGGCAGCTCCGCTAGCGTTCTTGGCGAGAGTCGACAGCGAGCTTTGCGCAAAGCCAAGTCCAACAAAATGAGTCACTTCTTGCATCATCACGGCCGAAAGCGCGTACTGGCCGTCTTTGCAAGCGTCGGTGCAGAAGGCCACACCGTCGTCGCGCAAGACAATGTCGGTATCGAGCACTTTTCCGGACTTACTTGTCGTGGTGATCATCGCCGACACGACGAGTTGCGAAACGGGCCACTGCGCCGGGTCGCGTACTACAGCGATCTGAGCCGTGCCGGGGCCGGCCGCAGAGCAGTAGGTTCCTCCGCACGAAAATCCTATAGTTTCAACGTTGCTGCGCCCCAAATAGCGAAAAGCTAACCCCATTGAATGCGGGGCACACACACTGGGCACACACGCGCCGCCGTTCGAGCTCACGGCCGGACAAACGCTGCACTGAACGCTCTGCCACGCGTCAAAGGCCCGTACGGCCATGTACTCAAAGGTGCCATCGGGGATGTTGACTGCGCCGGCGCCAAAGTGGAGCGACCAGTCCACCTCGTTTTGGTGCCAGCGCTCGCAACTGCCCGCGGCCGACTGGCGACAAGCGCATTCGTCAGCCCAACTCGCAGCCGCCGCGCCACCCGTCAGCGAAGCGACAGCAACCAAAGCAAGCCGAAGAGGCCAGTTGCTTGGGGCGGTTGCAGCGAATGGTCTCGACACGTAACGACTCCGACTGTGGGCGCACGCCTCACCCCATGCAAACTACCGGCCCCGCCGGCCGGGCGCAAGCGCAGTCGCCACGGGAGGCACAAGTCGCACCCCCTTGCCGTCGCACGCGGTCCATGTCACAACGTCGATGGTGCCAATTATGCGCGGAACATCGACCGTCAGCACCACTGCGAGCGCCCTATGTCGACGCGAATCTGCCCGCAATGCGGCCTGGCGACAGAAGAAAGCGTCTGCCCGGAGCATCAGTGCCCAACCGTGCTGCGCAGCGGCGGCTCGCTCGACCAGTTGCAGGCTGGCATCGTGGTCGGCGGTCGCTACCGCATCGAACGGCAGCTTGGCCGTGGCGGCTTCGGCGCTGTATTTCTTACGACGCATGTGGCGACGCGACAAGAGTTGGTGTTGAAGGTCTTGAAGCCTGACCTTGGCGAAGACCCCACGCAAGTTCAGCGGTTTTTCAACGAGGCGCGGGCGTCGTCGCTGCTTTCGCACCCCCACACGGTGCGCGTTTTCGACTTTGGCCAAACCGACGCGGGCCTGCTTTACATCGCCATGGAGCGACTGCACGGCAAGGAACTTGCTCAACTGCTTCGCGAAATTCCGGATCGACGCCTAGACGCGGTGCGCGCCGTGCGGATTGGCATCGCGGTCTGCAAGTCGCTGTCGGAGGCGCATCACGCCGGTCTGGTCCACCGCGATCTGAAGCCCGACAATATCTTTATGTGCAAGGTCCACGGCGAAGACGAGTTCGTCAAGGTCATTGACTTCGGCATCGCCAAGCCGGCCAACGCGCCGACCGAAGATGGCCTGACCAAGACAGGTTTCGCTGTAGGAACGCCAAAGTACATGTCGCCCGAGCAGGTGACGAACAAGCCGCTCGATGGCAGGTCGGATCTATATGCCTTAGGCGTTATCCTCTATCAAGTGCTGGCGGGCGAAGTGCCACTGGCGGGCGCCTCGCCGATGGAAACGCTGGTGGCCCACCTGCATACGCAGCCGCAACCGCTGCGCCAGCGGGAACCCAGCGTGCCGGCGCCATTGGCCGATTTGGTGATGCGCGCCCTAAACAAAGCGCCGTGGGACCGCTACGCCGACGCCGACGAAATGCGGCAAGAACTTGAGCAGTTGCTTGCCGATCTTGCGAGCGAGCGGCCGCGTCACCCCACGGGTCGCTTGGCCGCGCCGCAGCAACTGGCCCCCGTCGAAGTGTCGCCGGCCACAGGCACGCGCGCTGTGCCAAATCTTGTGCACGAGCAAGAGACCGCGTACGTCGAACAGGTTACCAATCGAGACGCGTACTTGCCGCAGACGATGACGCTGCCGACCCAGCCGGTCGCGCCGACGGAACCACCACGGCCAGTCTCTCCGCTGCCGGCTCCGGACGCCCCGCGATCGCGCGCGGTGATCTTGACCTGGGGTGCCATCGCTGCGGGAGCGCTACTCATCGCTGCGTGCGGGTGGTGGCTGCTTGCGCGCGGCGAGGCAAAGGCGACACCTGCGGCGCAATCAGCTGCTCAACCCGCTAGAATTGAGCCTGTTTTGCCACCGGTCCAGCCTAGCATTGCCGCACCAGCGCCCCCCGTGCTGGCCCCGCAAGCCCCTGCGCCAGCGCCACCTGCGCCTGTAGGGGCTGCTGCGCCGCCACCCGCCGTTGCAGAGCCTGTGCAAGCAGGTTCGATGCCAGCTGCGAAGCCCATGCGTCCGGCCACCAAGTCGGCGCAGCCCGGCAGGGCCGCCCTGCCAAGTGGAGACATCCCGCTGTGAAAGCCGCCGCCCGCCGTCCGTATCCACACTTCGCCTTTGTGCTTGCGGCATTGGCTGCTGTAGCGGCCCCATCCCCGGGTCATGTTGGCATGGTCGCGTGCGCCTGGGCAGCCAAGGCCGACCCCGGCAAGGCGCTCTCAGATGACGCAGCCGTCAAGTTCAAAGACGGCAAATTTCTTGAGGCCGCAGAACTATTCGAGCGGGCTTTCTCTCTGAGTCCTGACAAGCTTGTGCGGCTGCGCAACGCCGGGCGGGCGTACGAAGAAGCCGGTAAGGTCGAGTACGCCAAGCTGCTTTTTGAGCGCTACCTGCAGCAAGCCCCGGCTGGCCCCGAGAAGCAAGAAGTGGCCGAACGGGTTGCGGCTATCGACAAGCGACTCGCCACCGAAAAACAAGCGGAGGCCGATCGGCAGGCTACAGCCCTCGCCGCAGACCGCGCGGCGACCGCCAAGGCCGCGCCCATCGCCGTCGCAGCGACCGCTGATCCCCAAGCATCCATTTTCTACCCATGGATACTATTGGGTTCAGGTGCCGCACTCCTGGCAACGGGGGGTGGTTGGCTGGGCTACACCCAGAGCAAGTCCTCCGACATCGAGTCGGCCTACCTAGGCGGGCAATACGACTACAACGGCGGCACGCAAAAGCTCGTCGACGACCGCTCGATAATTCATAGAAATCAGGGGATTGGCTGGGCCGCTTTTGGGCTAGGCGCTGCGGCTGCGGTGGGCGGTGGCCTCTGGATGCTGTGGCCCTCAACGGCCAGTGGCGTGGTTGTGCTACCCTACCCGACTGGCAATGGCGCAGCACTGGCGCTTCGCTTCTAGCAACTCCCTGATATTATGTAATTAGTGGTGATTCATGTCGGCCCCTTCTGACCCAAATCGCGGCAGCGCGCTCGCGCCATGGTTCCTCGCCCTCGCAGCGATCTCCTGGATTCAAATTGCGTTTGGCGCCCTGGTTCGCGCCAAGAAGGCCGGCTTGTCGTGCCCAGACTGGCCGCTGTGCTACGGCAAGATCGTGCCCAACCTAAAACTCGACGGCGTGGTCTACGAGTACGGCCACCGCGTGTTTGCTCTGCTGGTTTCTGGCCTTTTCGCATACTTGATCTGGCAGACATGGCGCGACAGTGCGCTCAAGGCCCGCATCGGCAAATGGCTAATTGGCGGGGCGGTGCTGCTGCTCGTGCAAATTGTGTTTGGCGGTTTGACAGTGCTCATCGTCCACACAGGCGACGGCGACCCGCGGCCTGCCGCCTGGACTGTGTCAACTCACCTAATCTTAGGTAATAGTTTCGCAGCATTAGCCCTGCTTGCCGCCCAGGAACTGACACGTTCCGAACATGGCCGCCCCAGCGCCCTGCCGGCAGCGTTTCGAGCGGTGCTTGCCGGCTGGACCATCAGTCTTTTCGCGCAGTTCATTCTGGGTGGCCTGGTCGCAGGCACCATCTCAGGCATGGTATGTACCGAATTCCCAACATGTACTGGCGGCATCTGGTTTCCGACCTTCCTCGGCCCGGTTGGACTGCAGGTGATTCACCGCCTAAACGCCTACCTGCTGGTATCGCTCGCACTCACTCTCTTGTGGCTGTGCCGCAGCCATGCGGGCTTGCGCGGTACGACCCGTGCGCTGCTGGCCCTGGTGCTCGGGCAGGCGACCGTCGGGGCGATCAACGTCTTGACGCTGTTGCCGCCTGCGGTCACCACGGCCCACAGCGTATTCGCGGCACTGCTTTTCTCGGTGACGGCGTTGCTGTGGCATCGGGCACTCGCCTCGCGCACTCGATAGCATCCATTTTCTACTGCTTGAAAGTACAGATGTTTACTGTGCCTGGTGCCGAGCCGGCGCGGACCGCTCGGTAGGCCTGGCTGCAGATGCCCGTCGACTCTCTGCCCCAGGCGCGGGTGCCCGTTCGCCAAGCATCCATTTTCTACTGTGCGAAATTACAGTACTTAGCCCGGGCACGCCGACCACGGGGCGAGCGAGTGCCTGCCCGCCGCCGCAGCCAGTGCGTATCGGCTAGAACGCGGTCTTGAGCTCGGCGCAGCACTTTTCCATGACGCACTTGCTCTGGTTTTCGGCCTGGCTGCACGCGTCCATGTTGTTGTTTTCACAGTCGTAGTAGGCCGTTGCCGCCGTGTTGCAGCTCGCGCTGACCTTGCAGCTTGTCAGGCAGGCCTTGTCGCAGGTCACCACCGCGGTGGCGCAGTTCATCATGCACGCACCAATGCTCATGGGGTCCGCCGACATGCAACCCTGCACGCACGTGTTCATGGTGTTGGTGCACGCCATCATGCACGGCTCCATGCAGGGCACGTACGGGCAGCAGTTGCGCGTGGTGTTGCTGCCGCCGTCGCATGGGTTGGCATCACAGGTCGATCCCGCCGGCGGCTTGAGCGAGCCCACATTGACCGAGCCGCTGCCAGTATCTTTAGTAACTTCAGCCGGTTTGCACTGTACCGAACCGTCGGTGCCGAAATAGACCAAGTTGAACGAACCGTCGAGCGTAAACGTCTTGGGCCCCATCGCCACCGCCGCGCCGCCATCGGCCAGCACACCGTTGAATTTGCCCGTCACCGCCTGCCCGCTCTTGGCCGGGCACGAGGTAATGTCAATTGTTCCAGTGCCCTTCGACGTGTAGATTCCCGAAGCGCCCACACTCGCGACCGTGTAGACCACCCAAGCATCGCTGTTGGCCTCGCCTGCTGGGATCCCGGTAGCAGGTAATGGGTATTTGTCGGTATTAACATGCACTTCAATCACCTTGGTGCTGCCGTCGCTGCCTATCGAGGCCATCCACAGCACCAACTGGCTGCCTGCGTTCATCGCGCCGACTTTGTTGCTGCTAGCCTCGGTGTCCGCCTTGCTGGCCGGCTTGTCCACGTCGACGCTCGCCTTGGCGCCGCTGTCGCTCGTCGTGCTGACCGAAGCCTTGTTCGTGCTGTTGTCACCGTTGGTTGTGGTCGAGGTGTCGCCCGCGGTCGAGGTACCGCCCGTGCCACCCGTGCTGGTCGCAGCACAAGCTGTAGCCGCGAGACCAAGGACCAGCATAGAGCTCATTTTCAAAAGGTTCCGCATTTCCCTCTCCCAATCGCCCTGCAGGCGCGACGCCCGGCCAGCAAAGGGCGCGAGCTGCAAAAGGACGCAGATCAAACGGGTCTGCACCCAAGGTGCTTTGATGCTGCGACTCCGTCCACGCGATTGCAAGCCGGCCAAGCCACAGCCTTGTCGCAGCGGAGTTTGCAGGCGGCACGCGACCTGCGCACAATGGCGTCGGCCACCGTGGCCGGCACCGATGAGTACCATGCCCAAACGCTCGCTAGCCCTATTTGCCGCGTCAGTCGTCGCCCTTGCTGCCATTGCCTGCGGCAAAAAGACCGCAGTCTTGTCGCCACCTTCGCCGCCCGCGTCCGCCGATAGTGCGGTTCCGTTGCCCATCACGGCCTCGGCGACGACCGCTTTGCCACAGCCTGCTACCGCCACTCAACTGCCGAATATAGCGACACCTTCGCAGGTTCAGTCCGTATCGGTGGCACTGAGTATGGGCACCGGCAGCGCCGGCCAGCCGCAGGCCAATCAAACGACCACGCTCACGGTCGCGCCGATCAACGCCAAGGGCCAGGTCATTGCCGACCTGCAACCCCTAATGGGCGGCGAATTGTTGTTAGTTGCAATGCGTTATGACCTAGGCTGGCTCCAGGTGCAGGTGGCCGCACCGATCCCGCCAGATGCCCGCGGCAAGCGCCAGTTCGCTGTCAAATTTCCCCAAGGTGGCAGACACTTGCTGTACTTCTTGTTCCAGCCCAAGGGGCAGCCGCTGGCGTACGTACCGGTCGATCTCACGGTAGCAGGGCCCGACGCGCCGGCCCAGGCCTGGGTCGAGGAAGTACCCCGCTTTGCTGGGCCCGATGGGCTAGAAGTCGGCTTAAAGACAGAGCCTTCTGCCCCTGCGCCTTGCCAACCCTTCCAGGTCGCGTCAACGTGGCTGCGCCGAGACAAGCCCCTGGCCCTGCTCGGTGGCGACCGCGGGCGGGTGCTTTACCTGCTTTTGTCCGAAGCGATGGGCAGCCCCGTCACGAGTCAAGCCATTGCGGTTCAAGGCGATCTTGCGGCAGAAGCCAGTGCGGCAGCGGCAGGCAACCCAGCAACCGCCGGTTCGTACCGCAGCTTGGGCGCCGACCTGGGCACCGACGCGCTGCTTACCGCCAACACCTCAGGACACCACAAGATTCTTGCCATTGCCGCGACTGGCACCTACGCAGCTGCCCACGTGATCACGGCGCAATTCGGCCTCGCGGTCGAAGGCAAGCTGCCCCCCGGTGGTTGCCCTCAGTAGCCACGGCAACATCTTCTAATTATTCAGCTATCTCTTGGGTCGCGACGGACGCGGACCGCCTCCGGTGCGGGGAGCCGAGCGTGGCCCATTGCGCGGCGGCGCGCCCGACTCAAAGCCCGGCCTCGGCCCTTCGCGTTCAAAGCTGCCGCGACCCTCCGGTGGCCGCGGACGCGGCGGTGGCAGGTCGCTCAGTTGCAGCACCGGCTCGCGGCGACCTTGGCGGTTGGTCTCGCCGGCAACCCCATTCAGCGTCAAAATATCGCCGCGCCAAGCGGACCCAAGTGCGGGTGGTGCCTGCAGTTCTGGCACTTCGACGACGCGCCGGCCATCGGGCCCGCACACGTAGCGTCGCAGCAGCCCGGCATCGCGCATAGGCCCGCCAATCACGCGAAACTGCTTGGGATCACTCGCTGCCGGTTCCGTTCGCTGCACAGCCAGGTAGCTGAATTTTAGCGTCGAGCGGTCGTGTTCCATGGCCGTATCGTAGGCCACAATGTGCGGCGGACGGGTCCACGATCTCTCAGTAAAGCACCAGTCTTTATGCGACGTTGCAAGCGGACAGACCTTGGCCCCCCGGCACGGCGCCAGGATCGGCCAACCCAGACTCGTCGCCAAATGCTCGCGCGTCTCGATCACCACATGCGACCCATGTCGCGTCGCCGGCTCGACAATTAGGGCAATGCCACCCGGCGCCAAGTGCCGTTCCAGCACCGACTCAACCAGCGCCCCGGGCGTCATCGTCTTGCGCCCACCCACCGACCACTCGTTCAGCACATTCGCAAACAGAATCAGGTCGTACTCGCCCCCTGCCGACGAATGCAGGAATTTCGCCTCGCGCAAATTGCCAGCATGAATCGTCAGTTCTGCGTCAGGCCGCAGCGTCGCCAGCACCTGGCCGCCGTCTTGCATGGCCGTGCGCACGCCATCGATCGCGGTGATTTGCAGCCGCGTCGCCGGGCCCGCAACCGCCGCCACTCCGAGCGTCGCGCTTAGTGGACCTGCACCCAGATCCAGAATGCGCAAGCGGTCTTTCGGCAGACGGTCCCATGCCCCAGCCAGCTCGAGTGCGGCCTGCACCGTCGCCGCGCCCGTCACCGCGTAGTACGCCAGATAGGCGGCACGCGCCGGCGGCGAAGACAGATACGCAGGAGTTAACTCATTGCGGTCACTTGTAAAATTACGCGAAATCGCCGCTACCGCCTCGCCATGAGCCGCCAAGGGCCGGCCAAAACGCTGCTTAACGAACGACACCAACAGCTCGGGCAACGGCCCCAGTCGAACGCCGTGATCGGCCGAACGCGACGGTGGTTTGGGAACGGGCTTGCTCGGAAACATGGCCTTCTCGCTGTGCAGCCGCAGACGGCGCGGGCGCACCTTATAGTCCATCGGCGGCTACAACGGAACCGCGCCGCGGCGCAACCACTAGACAAATGTTCAGGACATGCTAGCGTGCCCTCCCAGCTTTCGCCCCTGGCGTACGGACCGCAGCGGGGCTAGCGGCAAAGGATCGGCATGAGCGAGCCCACGCAACCAGCGAATCAGCCAACGAAACGCCAGAAGCCACCCCTCGATCTTGGTCGTTTCGCCGACCGCATTGTGGCCACGCGCGAGATTGCGCCACGCGAGGCCCGCTACGCCGATTTTCCTGAAGCACTGCACCCCAAGCTGCGGGCCGCTCTGTGCTATCGCGGCATTGCCCAGCTCTATGTGCACCAAGCGCGCGGTTTCGAGGCAGCGCAACGTGGCGAACATGTGGTGGTAACGACAGGTACCGCCTCCGGAAAGTCGCTCACCTACCTGCTGCCAGTTCTACAGTCCGTACTCGATGACGCGTCGGCGCGGTCGCTTCTGCTGTTCCCCACGAAGGCTCTGAGCCAGGACCAGCTGCGCGGCGTGGTCAACTTGGTCGACCAAATGGGCGGCACGCGCATCGAAGCCGGTGTTTATGATGGGGATACCCCGCCGGCCGAGCGCATCCGCATCCGCGATCGTGCGCACCTGGTACTTACAAACCCCGACATGCTGAATTCGGCGCTGCTGCCCAACCACGGTCGGCAGGGGTTTTCGCATATCTTCCGTAATCTTAAGTACATCGTGGTCGACGAACTGCATACCTACCGCGGCGCTTTTGGCGCGCACTTTGCGGGCGTGATGCGGCGGCTGTGGCGGATTTGCCGGCACTACGGGTCGAATCCCACCTTTCTGTGCAGTTCCGCGACGATCGCCAATGCCCGCGAGCACGCTGAGCTGCTGTGTCTGCACCAGGCCGGCGCGAAAATGCAACTGATCGACGAAGACGGCTCGCCGTCTGCTGGCAAGATGATCCACTTCTGGCAGCCGCCCCTGCTCAAGAACGAGCAGCGTAAGATGGTAGCTAGCGAAATGACGGTACTTTTGCCGTGGCTAATCGAGCAGCGCCACCGCACTATCGCCTTTTGCCGGTCGCGCAAAGAGACGGAGATCGTGCTCAAGGAGTCGCGCGACAAGCTGGCCCACGTGGCCGGGCACGATGAGTCGTATCTGCTGGCGGGTTACCGAGGCGGCTATACCCCCGAGGAACGTCGCAAAGTTGAACAGGATTTGACACAGGGCCGCTTGCTGGGCGTGGTGTCGACTAACGCGCTCGAGCTCGGTATCGACATCGGCGCGCTCGAAGTGGTGGTGCAAGGCGGCTTTCCGGGCACCCGCGCCTCGTTTTGGCAGCAGATGGGCCGCGCCGGTCGTCGCCAAGAAAAGGCCCATGCAATTGTAATGTTGGCGGTCACTCCAGTCGATCAGCACATCGCCGAGAACCCCGACTGGCTGGTGGGGCAGCCGGCCGAACATGCGGTGGTCGATCGCGACAATCTGGCGATCCAGTTGGCGCATGTACGCGCGGCGGCTGCAGAATTGCCCTTGTCGCTCGACGACGCAGCGGTGTTTCCCGATCTGGGCGAGATCCTGCCGGTGCTCGCCAAAGCGGGCGAAGTGCGGCAAGCCATGGGCGCGTGGCAGTGGTGCGGAAGTGCCTTTCCCGCAGGGGAATTCAGCCTGCGCAACGTCGACAAAGACCGCTTTAAGCTGGTCAACCGCCACACCGGCACCACGATCACCGAAATGGACCGCCCCCAAGTCTACCGCGAGGCCCACCCGCGCGCGGTGTACCTACACGACGGCGTACAATACCAGGTCGAAGCTCTTGATCTGGTTGGGCATGTTGCCACGGTGGTGCCGGTCGAACAGCACTTCTACACCCAGCCCGACGTGCGCAGCCATATCGACGTGCTGCTGACGCAGGAGAGTAAGCCAACTGGCCGTACGCGCGTGCATTTCGGCGATGTGCGGGTCGAAGACGACGTGGTGGGCTACAAGATGCTCGAGTTCCAATCCCACCAAAACCTGGGCTACGAAGCGCTGCACGAGCATCTGCGCATGCGGCTTGAGACGGAAGCGGTTTGGCTGCAAATTCCAGAAGATGTGCTCGCGACCCTGGGGCAAGAGCGACAAGATGCCTTGAGCGGCGTGGTGCACGCGGTTACGGCCTGTGCTCGCCTAAAAACCATGGCTGAAACCAGCGACTTGCGCGGCAGCAGCTTCCACTATACCGAAGACGAGTCTGGCCGCACGGCCACCGGAGTAGTCTGCTACGACGCCCACCCCGGCGGCCTGGGTTATGCGGCCAAGTCCTTTGATTTTTGGAGCGAAGTCTTGGCCGACGCCAATCACTTGGTCAGCCACTGCCGCTGCAAGGCGGGCTGCCCGGCCTGTGTAGGCGACTGGGTGCGCGACAAGCGCTTGATCGCCTGGGCTTTAGCGAACCTTGAACGGCCGATCTCGCTACCCAACGAACTGCGGCGACCAGGCGCGCAACCCGCGGTGACGACTGCGCAACTGCAGCGTGAACCGCTTGTCCGCTGGGCCGAGGTGGTGCCGCTATGGAGTCAGGTCTGTGCGCGGCTACGGCAGCGGCAGTGCCCAGGCGCCGAGGTGCTGGCTGGCGTGCTTGGGGTCGAAATCCGTGATAGTAAACTGGTCCTGCATCTCAGCAGCCCGGGTCTGGCTATGTGGTTAGAGCAAGACGAGACGCGACGCCGGCTGACGGCCGACTTGGCGGCGGTGATCGAAGCGCCCAGCGACTTTGGGCTGGCCGTCGAAGTGGGCAGCGATGAGCGCGAGCGAGCCGTGCACAAGCAAATCAAGGTTCAGCGCCGCCACGACGATCTGGTCACGGCCGCGCCAGAGACGGAGCGCGAAGCCAATGAGGTGCTCGCCAGCGGCTATGTGCTAGCCGGCGACGGCACGGTGAATTAGCCTTTGGTCCGCCCCATTCCGCGCGACGTGTCGTCGCACAGAACCGCCAAGCAGGAACCGGAAACGCCGATGGTGAATTCGTGCTGCGCGATCTCCGCAAAAGCCTTCGCGATCAAAAACGTAACGGACAAGCTGCTGCGGACCCACCGCTAGCCGCGCCGCCGTCTACCGATGCCGCACAACCGCTGGTTGCGCAAGTGTCGCTGCCCAAGCGCCAGCCGCCCGCAGAGCTACCTCGGCCCGACGCGCTGGCCGCGCGCATAGAGCAGGCCCGCGCCGCGCTGCCGGGGCTGGCCAACAGCTTGCAACGCCTAGACCTATGGCAGCAAACGGCGGCAACCACGCCTGCGACGCGCGCGGTGGTGCGGGCCCAGGTCGGCAGCGGCAAGACGGCGGTCCTGGCGCATCGGGTGCTCTGGCTGCATATGGTCCAGGGCATTGCGCTCGAGCAGATGGCGGTCACCACCTTTACCACCCGGGCCGCGGCGCAGCTCGTCGACCGGCTGATTCACCTGCTGCCCGAGCCGCCAGCCGCGGGCGCGTTTCGCCTGTTTGGCACGCTGCACGCGGTGGCGCGCACGCTGCTTCAGAGCGATCTCGACCTGCAAGGCAGCGGCTGGCAGCCCGGCTTTGGCGTGCTGGATGAGGCCGGTTCGCTAGAAATGCTGCAGACTTTAGTGCGTCAGCATAGCCTCGACGTCAAGTTCCCGGCGCAGTGGCTGAGTCGCCTCGACGGGCTGGCGCTGGGCAAGCCGGTGCGGCGCGGCAACATGCGCAGCGACGACGACTTGCAACAGCTAGCCGAGCGTTTTGCTGCCGAGCGACGGCTGACAAATGTCATGAATTTCGACGATTTGATTTGCCAAGCCGGAGCAGCCATGGCCACATCGCTGGCCCCGCTACTTGGCGCCGTTGTGGTCGACGAGCTGCAAGACTGTGCCCCGGGCGAGGTGCGGCTGGTGCAGGCGCTGGCGCAGCGGAGCTCGCAGTTCTTTGCTGTCGGCGATCCCAACCAGTCGATCTATGGCTGGCGCGGATCAAATCCACGTGTTTTCGACGAGCTTACGACTAGCTTGCAATGCGACACTTTCGACTTACCCAATAACTATCGATCAACTCCAGAGATTTTGGCTGCAGCACAAGCAGCACTTGGCCAAATCGGGCAAGGCAGCGCGCTGAATTCGACCCGTGCGACTGGCACAAAAGTTCTTGTAATTCAGCATCATACGCCGCAGCACGAGGCGATGTACCTAGCGCGGCGATTTGCGCAGCTTAACCAAGGTGGCGTCCGCTGGTCGCAGCTTGCGGTGCTGGCCCGCACCCGCCGCCAGCTAGCAGTGATTCGCGAACACTTGCAGCAACAAGGCGTTCCGTGTGCCGAGCCGCCAAGTGGGGGCTGGCGCGACCGACCCGCCGCGGCCTGGCTGCTGCGTCTGTTGGATAGCGCTATCGACACAGATCCTCAGCGGCTGCGCGATGTTCTTCTCGACAACCGCTATGGCTTCGGCACCGCGAAGCTACTGGGCAAGCCCAAGCCCGTAGGCATAGAACCAACTGAAAGTGCAGCTCAATTCTGGATACAGCACCTGCGCGCCCAGCCCGGCACGCCGGGTAGCCAGCTGCAGCGGCAGCGCACCGAAGTCGTCGCCTTTCTTCAAACTCTGCTGCAATTGCAGTGGCCTATGCATGGGGACCCCGTTGCCGACCTTGGCCTGCTGCCGCGCCTGCGCCCGACACACCGCGACCATGCTCGCGACCTGCGCGATGTGCGTCAGGCCCTGCAACAGCTTATGCTGACAAGCGAAGTTCAGCCGGACCGGCGCGCTGCCTTGCATACCCTCCAGGCTGATGGCCCGCAAGCACTTGGCGACCAAGAAGGTGTGCAGTTGCTCACCCTGCACGCGGCCAAGGGCCTAGAGTTCGAGCATGTCGTCTTAAGTGGATGTAATCAAGGAATTATACCCTTGGCTGCCGCCTATGCCGATCGCGACGCGCTTGACGAAGAGCGCAGGCTTCTCTTTGTGGGCCTGAGCCGTGCCCGCGACTCGGTCGAGATCTCGTGGCACATGCAACCCGCGATGGGGCAAGGCATGCCGATGCCAAGCGAGTGGCTGCTGGCGATGCCTGCGGCCGCCTGCCAGTTCAGCGACCGCGCCGAGGCCTTGCTGCCGGCCCCCCTGCCACAGACCCAGCCCTGCACCGCCGAGTGGCCCGCCGGCACAGCAGTGCGCCACGCCAAGTACGGGCCGGGCGCCGTGCTGCGCAGTGATGCCAGCGAAGTGGTCGTCCATTTTGGTAAATTTGGCGAGAAGCCCTTTGCGCTACTGCTGTGCCCGCTGCAAAAGGTGCCCGAATAGGCGCCACGTTCAGGCGCGCTCGTTGCGCCGAGTGTCGAGCAAGTTCCACGCCGTAAATGCGGGTACTGCATACAGAATCCCCACAATACACAGCTGCAGAGCCCACTCGCGCGCCGTGGTGGGCGGCTTTACAAACGCGAAGGTAGTGCCGGTCGCGGCCGCCGGCAGCGCAGTTAGGGCAAAGCGCCACACCATACCCACGGTCATGCGCACATACGAGATACGAAAGTGCCGGCATATCGCCGGAAAGGCCAAGACAAGCAGCAGCACCACCCGCACCGCCAGTGCACTCGCCAGCGCCGCCCCGAGCGCGTTGCCGCCCGCCAAGCCGTTCGTCACCACCACGGCGACCAGCTCGCCCACGTGCACAAGCAGCCGCATTCGCCCACGGTCTTGGCGCACGAGCTGCGCACCCAGCACCGTACTTGGCGCCACGCCGGCCGCCCACAGCGCCAGCCACTGAGTCGGCGCCGCCACGGGCCCCAAGCGCGCCAGCCAGAGACGGCTCGCAAGACCCAGATAGCACAGAAGAATCACCACCATGCCTACAGCAACCAAGTTCGCAGCATCCAGGTGGCGCCCAAACCGCCAGCGCAGCCGATAGGGGTCGTCGATCGCGCCCGCAGCGTCGATCGCCGGCGCCATGCGTTCGCGCACATCGCTGCCCCATGTGCCCAGCGCCAGCGCCATGCTGGTCAGGGCCAAGTCCGCAAAATGCGAGGCCACCCCCAGCTGCACGGCCAGCAGCAGCACCGCGGCCATCACCGGCAGATTCCAGAGGTTGGCCTCGCTCGGCACATGCGCAACCGCGGGCACAACCGCGCGCAATTCCGCCCAGGCGAGCCCAAGCCCGCGCCCAGCCCCTTTGCGCACCAGCACCACCCCAAGCCACAGCACCGCGGCCAGCGAGCCGCCTAGACACACGCTCGCCCACATCTGCACGCCGATTCCGAGCGTCGCCAAACCCAATGCGGCCACGGCGCCTAGACCCAACCACCCCCGCAGTCGGTCCGTCAGCCGCGGCCCCACGAAACCGTGCGCCAGCGCCACCATCGTCACGGCGAGCGGCAGCAGCGCGAGCTCTAGCCCCAGCAGCGGCACCGCCGTCGCCATCTGTTCAGGGTGCTGTGCGTATTGGCAGAGTTGCGCGCCGAGCCGGTCGGCCAACCCGACCACCAGCAGGGTCGCCAGAGCCGTGCCACCGGCGCCCGCGGCCAGCACGGTCCCTGTCGTGCGCCCGAGCCGTGCCACATCGCCAGTCGCCGCCAGAGCCCGCACGCGCGCGGCCACGGCACCGGCCCAAGGCTGCAGTACCGCCACCAGCGCCACTTCGGCGAGGCCGGCCCAAAGCACCAGTGCGGCTCCGTCAATGCCCCAATGCCGCGCCACCGCCGGGACAAGTGCCGCGAGCGCGAGCAATCTGAAGCCCCAACCACCAAAAATTGCTACAAAACGCGACGTATCCGCGCGGACAAGGGTCGCAGCGCCAACCGCATCAGGCCATGTCCACAGTGCAGCCACCGCACGCTCGTCCGCCGCCCAAGCGACGCGCGCTGATTGTGGTCGATCCGCGGGCCATGGCGCAATTCGCTCCGCAACGGCTGCGATTTGACCGAGCCCGCGGGAGTCGCCAAACTGCCCAATCGGCGCACCACGGCGCAACGAGGCGTAGACGATGGAACTCCCAGGCGCAACTGCGAAATCGGCGGCGGCAGCAACCGCTCTGCGCGACTACACCTACACGACCGTATTCTTGCCAGAGCCGGGCGGCGGCTACACAGTCTTTGTGCCAGCACTGCCCGAAGTGTGCGGCACAGGCCTAACTCTGGCCGAAGCCGAGCTGGCTGCACGCGAGTCGATTGGCCTAGCTCTCGAGGTGCGCCGCGAAATGGGCGACAGCTTCCCTAGCGATTGTGCCGATATTCCGATTCGCGAGCTGAGCGTGGCCTTGGCCGATGCCCCCGCCTAGTCGCAGCGACACCCTACGCAACAAGCCGCCCTACGCAACAAGTCGCCCTACGCAGCCATGTGCTTGTCGACCACGCGCCCCAGCCCCGGCACCGCAGTGGTGACATGGTCCTTGGCATTGGGCCGCAGACGGTCGTACATCGACGCCACGGGGCGATCGGCTTTGTGAGCGCGCGCATCGGTCACTTCGAGCAGACGCTCGGCCACGCCGCTCACGTCGCGGGCGACATAAGCACCAAACGTGCCCACAGCGCCGGCTTCGAGCCACTTGCCATGGTGTCCTTCTAGCTTCTCGACCCAGTCGTCGAGCAGTCCCTCGATCACCGACTCGATGAAACCCGGCTTGATAGCGCGGACAGCCTTAAAGGCCGCCTTGATGGCAAGGCCCGAAAGTCCTGATTTGCGGTCAACTTCTTCGTCGATGAGCTTGGCGCAGTCGCGCACCAGGGCCGGACGCTGAGCCGGCGTAAGCAGTTTGTCTTTGAGCTGAGGCATGACGGGCGTCCTGTCGCGCATGGGCGCGGGGTGCGAAGCGTAGCGGGCGACGCAGTAAAATCAAGTGTTGCACGGCCTACTCCGCCTTCGTTGCCTGCCGGCGCTGCTAGGTTCGCTGCCAAAGCTGTGCTAGTTTCCGGTGCAAGTTGCAGCGCTTGAAGTGGGGTGGGTGATGCGAACCTTGGTGGTGGTCAATCCGGCGTCGGCCAGCGGTCGAACGGGGCAGCAATGGCCCTCGCTCGAGCCAGTTTTCCGCAAGCATCTTGGCGAGTTCGAATCCACGCTCACCGAGCGCCCTGGCCACGCGGCCGAGCTGGTGCGGCGGGCCCTGCTCAGCGGCTGCGAGCGCATCGTCAGCGTCGGAGGCGACGGCAGCAACTTCGACGCGATCCAGGGCTTCTTTGCCCCTGTCACCCACGCGGCCATCGCGCCGCACGCCTGTTTTGCCTTTGTGTCTAGTGGCACCGGCTCCGACCTTGGCCGCACCCTCGGGCTGCCCATGTCCGTCGAGGACCAGCTCGCGCGCATCGCGGGGGCCACACCGCGGCAAATCGACGCCATAAGCTGCAGTTTTATAGGCGAATCTGGCCCCGACTGGCGCATCGCCCTCAACGCGGTGGGCCTAGGCCAATGCGGCGACCTGGTGCGGCGCGTCGATCGCTGGAAGTGGCTAGGAAACAGCAGCTTTCCGTTTGTAGCGGCGGGCATTGCCGGGGTCTTGCAAAACACGCCGTGGACGTTCGAGATCCGGATCGACGATGGCGAGTGGCAGACGCGAAAACTGCGCAACTTGGCGCTTTTTAACGGTCGCTTCCAGGGCGGCGGCATGCAATGGGCACCCGACGCGCGCATCGACGACGGTACCCTCGACCTCGTGGCAATGGGCGAAGTGGGTGCCATCCGCGCCATCCGCACCGGAATTGCCAGCTATAGCCGCCGCATCGATCACGATTACGGCATGTGGACGGCCCAGGTGCGCAAGGTCGAAGTGGTGGTTCAGCCCGGCCAGCCACCGGCGTGGGTCGAGTTCGATGGCGAGAGTCCCGGTCAAATTCCAGCTACTTACGAAGTAATGCCAGGTGCGATTCGCCTTGCCATGTGACTGTCAACGCGCCCTGACTTTGGTGTGACGCGACCGTGCAGCCACGCCCTTGCCCGCGTTCCGGTGCAGGCATACCTTCGAACTGCTCACCACATCGCGGCACGCAAGGGATGTGCTGCCGTCCAGGTGCGGCATGTAGGGGGTGCGCCGCTCACGACCCGCCGCAGTCACACGACCACGGCCAGCGCGCCCCGGGGAGTCTTTCGACCATGCACATCGAACCACACGACCTCGACCGCGAGTTTCCAGAATTGGCCGACACGCTGCACACATTGGACGTTAAGAATCCACGATTTCATAGCATGTTCAAGGAGTACCAAGATCTCGACGCGCAAATCATCCGTGCGGAAGAAGACGTAGAGCCGATGGCCGACGAGTTCCTGGAGCCGCTGAAGGTGCGCCGCGTGCACTTGAAAGACCAGCTTTACGACATGTTGAACCAGGCCCCTAAGCGGGTCTGAGCCAAGCCGCTACATCGTCTCGATAATGCGCTGACGGATTGCTTCAAATTCAGGCTGTGTGATCAAGCCTTTGTCGAGCATCTGCTTGGCCTGCGCTAGGCGCGTCTCGGGGTCCACCTCCGCTGCCGCCGCAGGCAGGGCCTCTACCCCGCCACGCTGCGCCCCCTGGCTCTCTTGCATCGCCTCCGCCGCCTCGTGCACCGCCTTGCGGAACTCTAGCGGCGAGCCAATATGATCAAAGCGCTCGCGCGTCCCACCCGTACCGATCACCTCGATCGAGCCGAACCCCAGCAGCCGCCCCCAAAAACTCTGGTCGATCTCGATCGACTCGACCTTGGCCAAGTTGAGCTCGAGCGTGCGGCGCTGAACCAAACCGACTTTGATCATCACGCGGCGATTGGTCACCGCAAATTCGCTGGCCGCACGCTGCATCAAGGCGGCGATGAAGAGCGTAAAGATAGAGCGCAGGCGAAAGAAGATCGTCCAGTGCAACCGCGCCTCGTACAGAATACGCTCGTTTTTTAGCAGGTTATCAACTACGTAGCTCATCTCGACCTCGCACAGGTTGCGCAAACAGCCCACCTTGTAGCGAGTCTGCCGCAGCTTGCCAACTGCGCGCCAGCCGCAGCATCATCGTCGCGCCGCCCGGCTCAAGAGGTTCACCGTGGAAGAGTTGCTCAAGAAGTCGCTGCAAGAGACCTATGCGCCCCACAACGAGTGCTTTGGCTGCGGGCCCGCGAACGAGAAAGGTCTGAAGATTCGCAGTTTTGTCGAGGGTGACGAGGTTGTGGCCACCTGGCAGCCATCCGCGCACCATCTGGCGTTTCAGGGGATGCTGAACGGCGGTATTTGCGGCGCCCTGCTCGACTGCCATAGCAACTGGACTGCGGCGTGGCATCTGATGCAGAAATCGGGCGCAGATACGCCACCTTGTACAGTCACCGCCGACTTTCACGTCAAGCTCAAGCGGCCGACGCCGATGGATGGCGAGCTGCAGCTGCGGGCGCGAGTGGTCGAAAGTACCGAAGATCGAGCAGTAATCGAGGCCGAGCTGTTGGCGCTGGGCAAGGTGACGGCGACCTGCCGTGGCACCTTTGTCGCGGTCAAGCCGGGCCACCCTGCCTACCACCGCTGGTAGGCGCAGCCAAGCGAACTACTCGAAATATAAGCTAGTACTGCTCAGACCACCGATAGAACCGACCGGCCAAGCCAAGTTGCGCGGCCCGTGGCCAAACGGCAAGTTGCAGACGACAGGCACGCCCAGGCTATGTAAGCGCTCGCAGACCATGGCCACGCCGTCGCACGGGCGCCCATCGGCATCGACTGCGGTACAACTGCTGAACTCGCCTAGACCTATCGCCAACACGCCGTCAAGGCTACCCGACTCAACAAGTTGGGTTATGGCACGATCAAGGCGATACGGAGCCTCGGCCACGTCTTCGATGAGCGCAATGCAACCCCGCGCCTGCAACTGCCACGGCGTGCCGCAAAGGCTTGCAAGTACAGTCAAATTGCCGCCAACCACCGGCCCACGCACCGGCAGCAGACCCAGGTGCTGCACACCCTGCCCGCTCAGCGGCCCCACAGAACCCGTCTCGAGCAATTGCCAAAGATGCTGGCGGCTTACTAGATCTACCAGCACAGGCTGCAGCGAACCCTGCTCGCCCGCAGGTGCCAGCGTGTGCACCACCGGAGCGTGCAGCAAGGCGCCACGGTCGCGCAGCCAACCGGTCTTCAGCAGCGCGGCGTGCAGGGCCGTTCCGTCCGAAAAACCAAGCAGTGGCTTGGGGTTATGCAGCGCCGGCCGCAGCCCAGCCAGCAATTGTGCGCAGCCATAGCCACCTCGCGCCAGCCATACCGCATCTAGGTCGCGCGCTTCGAGCGCCCAGCGCAGGTCGGCCAGGCGTTCTGCAATCGTTCCAGCATGATAGCGATCGGTAGCCCAGAGATTTGGCGCGGGCACCACCACGTACCCCTGCGCACCCAGCACGTCGATACCAGCCTGCAACTGCGGGATCGCAAAGCGACCAGCCGGCGCAATTAGGCCAATGCGCCCGCCCTTGGGTACCACTGGCCCGCTCATGCCGCCTCCTCTACAGCGGGGAGCGGCGCATCGGCGAACACTTGATGCTCGACAAGGCGCCTATACACCCCATTTTGCTTGAGCAATTCGTCGTGCCGCCCCAACTCGACCAGCTTGCCGCGCTCGAGCACCGCGATCGCGTCGGCATCGCGCACCGTCGACAGCCGGTGGGCAATAATCAGCGTCGTGCGCCCCTGCATCAGCCGCTGCAGCGCCAACTGCACCAGCGCCTCGCTCTGCGCATCCAAGTTCGAGGTCGCTTCGTCCAAAATGAGCACCCGCGGATTCGCCAAAAGCGCCCGGGCAATCGCGATCCGCTGCCGCTGGCCACCCGACAGCTTGACGCCGCGCTCGCCGATCAACGTCGCATATGCATCTGGAAACCTTACGATAAACTCCTCGGCGTGGGCATCGCGCGCGGCCTGCTCCACATCGGCCTGGCTGGCATCGGGCCGCCCGTAGCGAATGTTCTCGGCGATCGTGCCTTTGAACAGCACCGGCTCTTGCGCCACGATCGCCATCACCCGCCGCAGCTCGGCCAGGTCGAGCTCGCGCACATCCACGCCATCGACCAGCACGCGACCGCCCTGCACATCGGCAAACCGTTGCAGCAGCGCAGTCAACGTGGTCTTGCCGGCCCCCGAGCTGCCCACCAGCGCCACGGCTTTGCCCGCCGGCACCGTCAGCGACACGCCATCTACAACCTCTATCTCGGGCCGCGACGGATAGGCAAAGTGCACGTCTTCAAACACGATCTCGCCCTGCCCGCTCGGCAGTGGCCGCGGATTCGCAGGACTCGCGATGCCGGGCTGCGTGTCTAAGATCTCGAACAAGCGCTCGGTCGCCCCCGCCGCCCGCGACAGCGCGCCCGCCAGGGTCGCCAGCGCGCCTACAGAGGCTGCAACCATAGAGGTATAAAGCAGAAATGCCGCCAGGTCGCCAACCGACAGCTCGCCCGCCACCACCGCCCGACCGCCGACCCACACTACCAGCGCAATCGACAGCGACACCGAAAATGTCAGCGCGGCATGAAAGGTCGAGCGCACCCGCACCAGCCGCAGCGTCTCGTCGAACACGCTACCAATTCGCGTGCGATATTCGGTCTTTTCGTGCTCTTCACGCACAAACGACTGCACCGTTTGAATCGACGACACCACCTCCGACACCTTCGCCGTGGTCTTGGCCAGCCGGTCCGACACTTCGCGCGACATCGCCCGCACCCGCTTGCCAAAAATCACGATGCCGATCATCACCGGCGGCACGATCGCCAGCATCATCAGCGTCAGGCGCCAGTTCTCGTACAACAGCAGCGCCAAGCCGCCCACCAGCGTCGCGCCATTGCGCAAGGCCATCGATAGTTCGGTGCCCACAAGGCCATCGACTACCGCGACATCATTGGCAAAGCGGCTCAGAATCTCGCCGGTACTGCGCTCGTGGAACCACGACGGCGGCAGCTGCACCAGCCGGTCGAACACCGCCGTGCGCAGGTCCGTCACCACCCGCTGCCCCAGCCAACTCATTAGGTAGTGCCGCACCCAAATAAAGCCGGCCTGCACCACAAACGCGCCAATCAGCAGCAGCGTCATATGGTTCAGCTCGTCGACACTGTGGCGCGTCACCCCCAGGTCTACGGCCATGCGCGCCGCCTGCGGGTACAAAAGCCCAATCGCCGAGCTAACTAGCAGCGAAAGCGACGCCAGCCAGAAGCGCCCCTGATACGGACGCAGCACCCCCAGCAGGCGCAGCAATGGCCGCAAGTCCCGCACTTCGCGCGTAGTCTTAACCAGTTCTGTCATGATAAGGGGCTACTCCGGTGCCCGCGGGATCTGCTGCGTTACGCAGTGGATATTACCGTATTGACTAACTAAAGCCCGGCCGTCAATGCCCACCACCCGCCGATCCGGCATGAGCTCGGCCAAGATCGCCGCGGCCTCGGCATCGCTCGGTTGCCCAAACGTCGGCAGCAGCAGCTTGCCATTGGCGATGTAAAAGTTGGCATACGACGCTGGAAGGTGCTCGCCTTCATAGAAAATTGGCTCGGGCACCGGCAGCGACACTACCCGGAACGGCATACCACGCACCCCGGTTATTGCTTTAAGACGCGCATGGTTCTCTAGCATAATGCCATGATCTGGATGGTCTTCTTTACCACAACCGACTACAACTAATGTATTTTCGTTTACAAAGCGAGCGATATCGTCGATGTGACCGTCGGTATCGTCGCCCTCGAGCCCGCGGCCCAGCCAATGCAACCGCTCGCAGCCCAGGTGCCCGCGCAGACTCGCTTCGATAACCGCGCGCTCCACGCCCGGATTGCGATTGTCGCGCAGCAGCACGGCCTCAGTAGTCAGCAAGTCGCCGATACCATTGACTTCGAGCGACCCGCCCTCCATTACCAGCCCCGGCGCCAGCGTGGGCAGACCAAGGTCGCGCGCGAGCAGCTTAGGAATCTGATTATCTAACGAACTCGCAAACTTGCCACCCCAAGCGTTGAAGATCCAGTCGAGCAGCAGCAGCGGCGGCAAGTGCTTGGGCGCCTCGGGCCGCCGCACCACCGCGATCGGGCCATGGTCGCGTGCCCACACATCGTCGCTGTCGATTTCGTGCCAAACCACATTCTTCAGGTCGGCGCCGTGCCTGCGACTCAACGCCTCGGCATGTTGGCGCACAAGCCGATCGGGCACATTTACGTGCACCTCTTCAACTTCACTCAGCTCTTTGACCAGCTGGGCAAACGTCTGCTCGACCTCGGCGTGCAGGCCGCGCCAGATCGCCGGCCGGTGCGGCCAAGTCAGGAGCGTGCCCCGATGCGGCGCCCACTCGGCGGGCATAAAGTAGTTGTTCATATTCACATTAGTGGCGGTCATGGCCCATCCTCGCTACTTCGCTACCGGGCCAAAGCGCTGCGTCAGCGGGCCAAACAGGTCGACGCGGCGGTCGCGCCAAAACGGCCACCACTGCCTAACTTCTTGAGCACGCTCGCGATCGCAGGTCACAATTGCCGTCTCGGGCGACTCGCCCAGCTGCGCCAGCCACTCGCCCTGCGGCCCGGCGCAGAAGCTATGGCCCCAAAACGCGATGCCGCCGTTCGGCCCCGGCTCGCGACCCGCGCGGTTCACCGTGGCCACAAACACGCCGTTCGCGATCGCATGACCGCGCTGCACCGTCTGCCAGGCTTCGCGCTGCCGCTGCCACTCGCTCGGCGGCTCGCTATCGATACCGCCGATCGCCGTGGGATACACAATGATCTCTGCACCTTGCATAGCCGTCAGCCGCGCCGCCTCGGGGTACCACTGGTCCCAGCAGATCAGCACGCCGACCCGCGCCACCGCGGTGTCAAAGGCCGCAAACCCCGTGTCGCCCGGTGCAAAATAGAACTTCTCTTCGTATTGCGGATCGCAAGGAATGTGCGATTTCTGGTACTTGCCCGCTATCGAGCCGTCGACATCGAACACCACCGCGGTGTTGTAGTACAGGCCCGGGGCCGTGCACTCAAAAAGTGAAGCCACCAGAGCCACTTGCAGCTCGGCACACAGCTGACCTAACCGCTGGGTCGTCGGTCCGGGGATCGGCTCGGCCAGCGCAAACCCCGCCGGATCCATGGTCTGACAAAAATAGGCAGAAGCGAACAACTCGGGCAACACGCAAAGCAGCGTGCGCGGCCCACATTTCGCCGCAGCCTCGCGCACAGCCTGCTCGGCCAGCGCCAGCCGGTCTTGCCCTGTTTGCGCCGCCGGCAACTGCAGCAGCGCGACCCGAAACTGTGGTGCTTTCGCCATCTTACTCCCCTGCCTGGCCCACTGCGGCACGCCACCGAGCTGCCCATGGTGTGCCGGCCCGGGCCCCAGCGTCAACGGAGCGAGCGAGAAGCGCGACCCGTTCTGCTCCCAACCCACTGCAACTTGGTCTTAATCCCGATTGTACTTGCGAAGTCGCCGCGGGCAGGAAATGCTATTCTGCTTCACGGACCACGGCGGATGCCGGCAAGTCCGCAGACGCTCCCCTGGAGGCATCGAGATGATGGCGCAGTTCTTCCGTAATAACAGCAACTTGACCCGCCTATCGCACCTGACTGGCAGTGTGGTCGTGGCAGCGAGCCTCTGGCTGACCGCCTGCGGCAGCGATGTGGCCCTGACCGGCGGCAATCTCGCCAATGCGGGCGACGGCCAGATCGGCAGCGCAGACGGAATCTCAGGCGGCCAAGACGGCAGCACTATCGCGCCAGACGGCGGCACCATCATCGAACAAGACGGCGCGGTCGTCAGCACGGATGGCCAGGTGGGCCCGAGCGACACCAGCACGGTACCGGCCGACCTCAGCTGCCAAGGCAAGTGCGGCCAGTCAAAGCCGAATCAATGGAAGTGCCAGTGCGACGCCCAATGCACCAAGTACGGCGACTGCTGCGGCGACTACCCAGCGTTGTGCACGCAGACCCAGCCCAGCATTACGCAATTGATGGCCTGCATCGACAAGACCTGCCCCAAAGAAGTCGCCGTTTGCCAAAGCCAGAAGCCGTGCGCGGCATTCTGGGCGTGCGCCGAGCAGTGCAACGACCAAGCGTGCATCCAAGGCTGTACCCAAGGGCTCGACATGGCGACCTTGTCGCAACAGGCCGGCGCGCTGCAAACCTGTGCACAGAACTCGGGCTGCGACGGCTCGACCACCACGCCAACCGGTCCGGTGTGCGGCGACGGCAAGTGCGAGCAACCAGAAAACAGCTTGAATTGCTTGAACGATTGCCCCAACACGCCGCCCAGCGACGCCCAAGTCTGCCTGTCCAAGGCGTGCCCCAGCCAATACAAGACGTGCTTTGGCGATTCGGCGTGCGTGGCTGCGGTCGCGTGCATCAACAACGGCGGCGCGCCGCAACAGTGCGCAGGCAGCGACCCCAAGGTCGGCAAAGAACTCAACTCGTTGCTGCAGTGCGGCCAGCAAAACAATTGCCTGGGCGGGGCGACCACTGCGGTCTGCGGCAACGGCCAGTGCGAACCCGGCGAAACAGCAAAGAATTGCCCCCAAGACTGCAGCACCAGCACTGGCGCGGTCTGCGGCAACGGCAAGTGCGAGACCGGCGAGTCGACCGCCAGCTGCCCCAAGGACTGCACGGTCCCCACCGACCCTGTAACCACCTGCATCGCCAGCGCTTGCCCCGACTTGTATCAAACCTGCGCAGGCGTGCCGGCGTGCATCTCCGCGGCCCAGTGCTTGCTGAAAGGCGGCTCGATGACGCAATGCGTCAGCGACATGAAGACCGCGCAACTGGTTGGACAGCTTGTGCAATGTGGCAATCAGGCCAACTGCTTTGGCGGCACCACCCCCACCACCTCGTGCAAGGGCCAGTGCGGCACCTACATCGCGGGCGCGAGCTGCCAGTGCGACGCCAAGTGCGCGCAGAACGGTAATTGCTGTGGTGATTACAAGACTTACTGCGGCACCACCACCACCCCGTCGTGCCAAGGCAAGTGCGGCAGCTTCGACCCCAACGCCGCGTGCCAGTGCAACGTCTCGTGCGGGTCGTTCGGCAACTGCTGCAGCGACTACCAGCAGGCGTGCGGCGGCAGCACCGGCCCCGTATGCGGCGACGGCGTATGCACGGCCCCTGAGACCGCCACGAGCTGCGCCAAGGACTGCTCGATCACACCGCCGGCCGTGGCGTGCAAGACCAAGGCCGACTGCGCCGCCGCCGAAATTTGCTGCGGCAAGGCCGACGGCAGCCAAGTCTGCTCCGCGCCCACCAGTTGCTTCTAACTACCCGGAACAACATCGTGACATCGCCCTTTCCGCGCCTGCGCATCGGCCGCGATCAGCTGCTGCCGAACGGCACCTTTGCCGAGACCCAAGCCACGTTCTTACAGCCCGACGCTGCGACCGTGGCCGAGCTCGACAGTCTGCTGCGTGCGCGCAACGTGGGCGTAGTGGCACACTTCTACATGGATCCCGAGTTGCAGGGCGTACTTACCGCCTGTAGCTGGCCGCAGGTCTACATCTCGGATTCGCTGGTGATGGCCGACCGGGCTGTGGCAATGGCCCAGGCGGGGGTGCGGGCGATATTGGTGGCGGGCGTCGACTTCATGAGCGAAAACGTGCGCGCGGTGCTCGACGCGGCCAGCTTTGCCCATGTGCCGGTGTACCGTTTGGCGCGCGATCGCATCGGCTGTTCGCTCGCCGAGGCCGCTGAAAGTAGCCATTATGCTGCGTTTTTGGCGCAAGCGGCCGAGCACCGCCCCGCCCTGCACGTGGTCTACATCAACACGGCGCTGCGGCAAAAGGCGTCGGCGCAGGCGGTAGTGCCCACGATTACCTGCACGTCGTCGAACGTGGTGCACACCATCTTGCAGGCGGCTAGCCAACTGCCCACGGCGTCGATCTGGTACGGACCCGACAGCTACATGGGCGATAACCTGTTGACTCTGCTCGACTCGCTGACCAAGGCTGACCTGGCCACGGTGCAGGCGGTGCACAAGGACCACACGCCCGCGAGCATCGCCGCGCTGCTGCGGCGCTTCCATCGTTTTGATCAGGGCCACTGCATCGTGCACCACCTGTTCGGCGCGCAAGTGGTGGCGCAGGTGCAGCGCGAGCACAGCGATGCCTTAATTACCGCCCACTTCGAGGTGCCGGGCGAGATGTTTGCCCTGGCCCACGCCGCGCAGCTGCAGGGTCGCGGTATGGTGGGCTCTACCTCGAATATTCTCGATTTTATCCTAGAGCACGTGCGCAATGCGCCCAACGGCACCGCCCTGCAAGTGGTCTTGGGCACCGAAGCGGGCATGATCACTTCGATTGTTCGCGCGGTGCAGAGTGAATTGCGGCGCCTGGACCGCACCACCACCGTCGACATCATCTTCCCTGTGGCCGCCGATGCCGTGGCCCAAACCGGCGACGCCAGCCTGCCGCTAGTACCCGGCGTCAGCGGTGGCGAAGGCTGTTCAATCTCGGGTGGTTGCGCAACCTGTCCCTATATGAAGATGAACCACCTCGACGGGCTGATCGCTGTGGCCCGCGCCGTGGGGGGCGAGCCGCAACTCGTCGCCGGCATGGCACCGCAGATGGACGGCGGGCGCATAGCCGGCAAGACCGTGGTCGAGCTGGGCAGCATACCGATCCTGCACATGCGCGCCCTGCAAAAGACCGGTCTGCTGCCGCAAGCCCTGCTCAGCGACGTGCTGTCGCGTTAGCAGCCATTTTCTACTGCACGAAATGATTAGCTAAATCCGCCCGAGGCCCGGCATAGCATGGCGCAGGCTCAGGTAGCCGCCGGCAATGTTGACCACGTCGGCAAAGCCGCTCTCTTTCAAAATGCGCAGCGCCAAGTGGCCGCGGTAACCCGCCTTGCAGTAGATGGCGATGCGGCGGTCTAGCGGCAGCTCGCCTAGGCGGTCGCGCAGCGCATCGAGCGGAATCATCTGCGCACCCGGGAACATCGCGATCTGACACTCGCCCGGGTTGCGCACATCCAGCACCAGCGGCGGGTTCTGGCCCCGCAAGTCGGCCACCAGCTGGTCGGGGTGGATCAGCGGACTGTAGCCCGACAGATCGTTCTCGGCCACAAAGCCAATCAGATTCACCGGGTCATTGGCCGAGGCAAACGGCGGCGCATAGGCCAAGTCCAGCTCAGCCAGGTCGTGCACCGTCATGCCCGCCGCCAGCGCCGTCGCCAGCACATCCACCCGCTTCTCGACGCCGGCGTGGCCAAAGGCCTGCGCGCCCAGCAGTCGCCCTGACGGTCGCTCATAAACCACTTGCAACATCATCATCTTAGCGCCCGGGTAGTAGGTGGCATGGTGCTCCTTGTGGAGCAGCGCCACCCCCACATCGAGCCCAGCCGCCCGCGCCGCCTTGTACGACAGGCCCGTCAGCGCCGCCGTCGCCGCAAAAACCTTGACAACACTTGTACCTAGCGCCCCTCGGTAGCTCTGCGCGTGCCCCAGCGCATTGCTCGCCGCCAGCCGCCCCTGCCGATTCGCCGGCCCCGCCAGCGGCAGCCGCACCGCCTTGCCCGCCACCCGGTGCAGAATCTCGACCATATCCCCAGCAGCATATACGTTATTGTCCGAGGTCTTCAGATGCTCGTCGACCTGCAGCCCACCCGCCGGCCCAATCGCCAACCCCGCCGCCTTAGCCAAGGCCAGGTCGGGCCGCACGCCCACCGAGAACAGCACTAGCTCCGCCGGCAGCGCGCGCCCATCGCTCAGCAGCACAGTTTTCGCCATTGGATCAATGCTTTGCACACCTACGCCCGTCACCACGTTCACGCCGTGGTCGGCCATTTCTTCGCCAATGCGCATGCCCAGTTCGGCGTCGGCCACCGCCATTACCGTCGGCGCCAGCTCAACCACCGCTGTATGCAGGCCGCGCTGCACCAGCGCTTCAGCCATCTCTAGGCCGATAAAGCCACCGCCCACCACCACCGCAGTTTTCGGTTGCTGTTCGCGGATATAGCCATCGATACGGTCCATGTCGGGCACAGTCCACAGCTTGAACACGTGCTCGGCATCGCCACCCGGCATCCCCGGCCAGATCGGCTGCCCGCCCTGCGCCAGGATCAATTTGTCGTAATTCAGCCAGGCTTCGCCCTGTGGCCCGCGCGCCCGCACCCGCTTGCCCGCCAGGTCCAGCTCCAACGCCTCGGTATTCACCCGCACATCGACCCGGTAGCGCGTCAAAAACCCTTGCGGCGTCTGCAGTAGCAAGGCCTCGCGCTTCTTGATGTCGCCGCCGATAAAGTACGGCAGCCCGCAGTTGGCATACGACACATACGGCCCGCGTTCAAGCAGCGTAATCTCGACCGACTCGCTGAGCCGTCGCGCCCGCGCCGCCGCCGTCGCACCCGCCGCAACGCCACCAATAATCAGAAGTTTCTCGCCCATGTGCCGGCTCTCCGTTTGTCGAACGCGATTCGCTGCGTCCCGCACAAGCTAGGAGCCTTTGACACGGCCATGGGTTCGCTCAGCCCGCTTCGGGCGCTATAGGCAGAGTTTCGTCAAGATTTCGCGCATGATCTCGCTGGTGCCGCCGCCGATGGTGATGAGGCGCATGTCACGGAACACGCGCGACACGGTGCACTCGTCCATATAGCCCATGCCGCCATAGAGTTGCACGCAGCGGTCGACGACCTTGGTGGCCACTTCGCCGCAATACAGCTTGCACATGGCGATTTCGCGCCAGGCGTTGTCGCCGTCGATCACCAGTTGCACGGTGCGGTAGCACAGCTGGCGACCCGCCTCGAGCTCGGTCTCAAGCTGCACAATCTGGTGGCGGACAGTCTGAAACCCCATCAGATTCTTACCGAATGCGTGCCGCGTCTGGCACCACTCGATCGTCTCGTCGAGCATCCGTTGCGCCCCCGCTATCGCCGTCAGCGCGCCCACCAGCCGCTCGCCGCCAAAATTTTGCATCACGTAGTAGAAGCCTTCGCCCTCATTTCCAAGCAAATTCTTCGCCGGGATGCGGCAGTCCTCAAACGCGATCTCGGCCGTGTCGGAGCAGTGGTTCCCCATCTTCTCGAGCTTGCGCGTCACCCGAAACCCTTTGGTATCTGTAGGGAACATCAGCAGCGAGATCCCATCATGCCCCGTGCCGCCTGTCCGCGCCGCCAAGGTGATAAAATCGGCCCGCGTGCCATTGGTGATGTAGGTCTTGCTGCCGTTAATCACATAGTCGTCGCCGTCGCGGCGGGCAGTCGTACGAATTCCGGCCACATCCGAGCCGGCATCGGGCTCCGTGATGCCAAGCGCCGCAATCGCCTGCCCCGCGATCGCCGGCTTCAAGTAGTTCTGGTGGTGGTAGCTGTCGCCGATCTCGTGGATCACCGGCGTCGCCATGTCGCTCTGCACCAAAAGTGCCATTGTTAGGCCAGCTAAGGTGCTGTGCACCATCTCTTCGGCATAGGCGACCGTGTACCACCAGTCGAGACCCAGGCCACCCAGCTCCTCGGGCATGCGGATACCGAGCAGGCCCAAGTCCGCAGCTTGCTTAAAGACTTCGCGCGGAAACAGCCGGGCCTCCTCCCACTCGTGGGCATTGGGCTTTAGGCTCTTCTCGCACCAATCGCGCACCGTCTTGCGCAGTTGCGTGTGCTCCTCGCCAAATTGCCGGTAATTGCGGGCGCGGTCGGTCTGAAACATGGTGGCTCCTTGAAAAAGCTGTGCAGGCAGTGTGAAGTGCACGGGGTACGCCGTCAATTGCCGCGTGGTTGTGCCGCTCGCGCTTGACGTCTGCCGCCCAACTGGTGTCTTACTCGTGCCCTGCGGCTGCGCACTCGACGCGCGCCTGCCCCGACGCTGCCCTTGCCGCTGCCGACTCGGCGGCCTTTCTGGAGTGCCAATGTTCCATTTCTCCTTGCGTTCAGCACTGTTAACCACCACCTTACTCGGCGCCTCGCTCGCCTTGCCGTGTAGCGGCGTAGCGGCCGGCGATCTCGAAAGTCGGCTTGCTGCCGGCGAAATCGTGCTGACCACCCGCAGCGTGGCCGGCTGCGAGCTGCCCGAGGCGACTCTGACCGCCGTCATCGATGCTCCACCCGCTAAAGTCTGGAAAATCGTTGAGGATTGCAACAGCTACAGCAGGACCATGGTCCGCATCGCCGAGTCCAAAGAAGTGGCGCGCAACGGCAATGTGTCTCAGTGCAAAGTCACCATCGATATGCCGTTTCCGATCAGCAACTTGACGTCGATCGCCGAGGCGACCTCGACCGCCGGGCCGCCGCAGTGGAAGCGCCAATGGAAGCTGGTCAGTGGCGACTACAAGCGCAACGAAGGTGCCTGGACGCTCACGGCTTTTGACGCTGAGGGCACCAAGACCCGCGTGCAATACCGCGTGCTGGCCGACCCGAACGTGACCGTGCCCAACTACGTGATCCGCAAGGCCCAAGAGAGCGCCCTGCCCGATATGATTAAGAAAATGCGCACCATCCTGACCGGAAAGTAGATGAATCAGCCCGACCTCGCCGCCCAGTGGACGCTGGACCCCGCCGTCACGTTCTTGAACCACGGCTCGTTCGGCGCCTGTCCGCGCGCCGTGCAGGCTGAGCGCGCCCGCTGGCTCGACCGCCTTGAGCGCGAGCCGGTCACGCTGCTAGTCCGCGACCTGGAAGGGCTTTTGGCGGAAGTCCGCGGCGAGCTGGCGCGCTACTTGGGCTGCCAGGCCGACGACTTGGCGCTGGTGAGCAATGCGACGGAAGGAGTGGGAACCGTAGTTCGTTCGCTAACTTGGAAACAAGATGACGAAGTGCTACTTATCGATCACGCCTACAACGCCTGTAAAAATGCAGCAGAAGTCGAGCTTGGGCGTTTTGGCGGCCGCTGCGTAGTGGCACCGGTGCTCTTTCCGCTGACTGGCCCAGATGACGTTATCGAGTCGATTCTTCAGCATGTTAGCGTACATACCAAGCTAGCCATCATTGATCACATTACGAGCCCCACTGCAATCGTGCTCCCCATCGAGCGAATCGTGGCTGAGCTGCAGGGGCGCGGCGTCGACGTGCTGGTGGATGGGGCGCACGCGCCGGGCATGGTGCCGCTCGACCTAGACAAGCTGGGCGCGGCCTATTACACCGGCAACTGCCACAAGTGGCTATGCGCCCCCAAAGGCGCTGCTTTTCTTCACGTTCGTCGCGACCGCCAGCCCTTGATTCGGCCGCTGGTGATCTCGCACGGGGCGAACAGCCTGCGCAGCAATACATCGCGTTTTCGCATCGAATTCGACTGGACGGGCACCCGCGATCCATCGCCCTGGCTGGCGATTCCGGCGGCGATCGCCACGATGGCCGAGCTGCTGCCGGGCGGCTGGCCCGACGTCTATGCGTATAATCATCAACTTGCGCTCGATTCGCGACAGCTTTTGTGCCAAGCGCTGGGTATCGAACCGCCCTGTCCGGCCGACATGCTTGGCTCGATGGCCGCGGTGATTCTGCCCGAGGGGCTGCAACCAGCCGGCGGTGCGGGCGATACGGACGCGCTGCACCTTTGGCTGTTTGAGCGGGGCTTCGACTTGCCGATCATGTGGCGGAATGGTAAGCGAATTCTGCGGGTTTCGTGCCAGCTCTACAATCAGCGCGCACAGTACCTGCGCCTTGCCGAGCTACTTCGCGGTCTGCCACACAACCATAGCTAACTACTTGCTAATCAGCTTGCTTAGGCTATCTAGCAAGTCGGCCGCATCGTCTAGATTCGGCACGCTCGCGTCGTAGACCAGCAGGTCGCCAGCCATCAGCTGCATGTGCTTGTCGTGCAACTGCTTTTGCACAGCCAGCACCGCCACCGCCTCGGACTTCTTGCCGCCATCGGCCAGCGCCACCGCTTGCATCAAGCTCAGACCATCGCCCAGCAGCAGCCACGCTCGGTGCACGGCCGGGTCGGTAAAGTAGGCCATGCCCGCATCAGGAATCTGAAGTAGTCCTGGCACCTTAACAGGCACATCGTACGACTCGGCAGCGCCGCCCTTCGACAGGGTGTAGCCGTAGGTCACCGTCGCCAGGGTCAGCTGTACCAGGTCGCTGGGCTGCGCATTGGCCGGAGCGGTCAGGCGCGCCATCACCAAGCCGTTGCGTTTACTGGCAAACAGCGTCGGCATAGCCACCGGCTCGGTCACCGCAGTCGGGTCTGGGGGCACGCCGATCTCGCCCGGATCCGTGGTCTGCCCCTCCACCGCTTTGGGCCCGGTGATGCTGACGACGCCATCCTTCTCGACCCAATCGAACCCATAAATTTCAGCAACTTTCCACCCACTGGCAAGTTTGAACTGCAGGGTAAGCTTCTCGGCCACGGGCATCAGCATGGTCTCAAGGTCCTGGATAAACACCTCTTTGGCCGCGGTGGCATCGGGCAAGAACCAGGCAGTTCCATTCCCTTTTTGCGCTATACCGTTCATCAGCGACGGCGAGAAGTCGAGCCCTACGCCCACCGACGAGACGCTGCAGCCCAGGGCCACGGCATCGGTGACCTGGCCCCAGATGCTCGCTGGGCCCGTGGTGCCAACCGTAGGTAATCCGTCAGAAAGAAACAGGATTCGCTTCTGCTCAAAGCCTGTGGGGGTCGCCTGGCAAGCCGACTTGGCCTGGTCGAGCGCCTGGAAGATGTTGGTACCGCCGTCGGCCACCAGCGTATCGATCGCCGCGTGCAAATCTTGAATATTGCTGGCATCAATCACCTGCGGAGCGAACGAAACCTGCACGTCGCTCGAAAAGCTGATCAGGCCCAGCCGCGTACCCTTGGGCAACTGCTCCGCTAGCGCGTGCAAGCCCGCCTTTACAAAGGCCAACTTGTCGCCCGCCATCGAGCCCGAGCGGTCGATAACCACAGTTAGACTGAGCGTGGTCTGCACATCGGCCAGCGACTTGCCAGAATTTAGACCGATTTGGAGCACTGCCTCGGGCTGACCACCGGGCTCGGCCATCACCCCAGCCAGCGCGTGCAGCGTGACCACGCGGTCCTTCTGCGCCGCCGGCAGCACCGTGTCGTGCTCGTTCAGCCAACCTTCGATCGTCATGTCGCCGGGCTTGGGCAGCAGCGCGGCGGCCAGTTTCTGTCGAAAAAACGCAATGTCTTGCGCGCCGCCTGGCTTGAGGCCGATGCCCGTGTCGCTGTTGGCGCCAGTGCCCGGAGTTTGCGTCGTGCCGCCGCCCTTTGAGGTGCCCGCATCCGCGCCCATGTCGGTCGCGCCGCTGCCCGCCGAGTCGTAGCCGCCGCCGGCGTCGCCGCTGGAGTAACTGCCCAACGAGCTGGTGGTGGCCGGCGTGTCCATGCCGCCCGCGCAGCCCGCGACCGCTAGGCCCACCAAAGCGGCCAAACTGCTCAAGCTGCCTCTAAATTTCGCGATCTTGTTCATGCTGCCCCTCCTGCCGACGTCGCGGCGGCCATTGCGCGGCGTGGTGCCGATACAATGAGCTAAAGCAAGGTCCGTGCCAGGGGCTGAGGTTGCGATGAATAGGCTGTTCATAAAGCGATTTTCTGACCGCGAACGGCTGCTAACTTCCGGGCCTAGTGTCGAAATTCAACACATGTCGACTTTTTCGACACTTCCTCGACGGCTAGCCCTGCCCGGTGGGCGAAAATCGATAGCCCACGCCGCGGACAGTCACAAAGTGGCGCGGCGCGTCGGGATCCGGCTCGAGCTTGCCGCGCAGTCGCATCACAAAGTTATCGACGGTACGCAGGGTTGCCTGCTCGCTCCCCCACACATCGCGCAGCAGGTCATCGCGGGTCAGCACGCGCTCAGGCCGTTCGACAAAGTGCAGCAACAGCGAAAATTCACGGGCAGTCATCGGCACTTCAGCATTGCCGCGCCGCAACCGATGGCCGTCGCGGTCGATCTGGATATCACCAAAGCTGTGCATGTCGGCGACCGGCTGCCCGGCCTGCTGCGTGGCCTGGATGCGCTGCGACCGGCGAAGCGAAGTGCGCACGCGGGCCCGCAACTCTGCAAGACCAAATGGCTTAGTAATATAGTCATCGGCGCCAAGCTCGAGCCCGAGCACCTTGTCGGCCTCTTCGGCCCGCGCGGTCAGCAAGATCACCGGCAGGTCGGGCAAGTCGCGCCGCACAGCACGCAACAGCTCGAAACCATTGCGCCCTGGCAACATTACATCCAGTAGCAGCAGGTCGAGCGGCTGCGACCGCAGCATCGCCTCAGCGGTATCGGCGTCCGCGCACAGCAGCGTCTGGTAGCCTTCGAGCCCTAGGTTCAGGTCGAGGCCCTCGCGAATGGCCGCGTCGTCTTCAACAATCAGGATGCGCGCGCGCGGCGGTTCAATCACGATGGCAAGCCCCCGGGTGGTACCATGGCGCGGCGCGTTGTGCCCGAGGCGCCGGCAAGATGCAAGCTGCGAAGGCAATTTCCTTAGACACGGACGCTAAAGCGCAGGGATTTCGACCACAAACGTGCTGCCTCGCCCCGGTGCACTATCGACGCGGATGCGCCCGCCGTGGGCCGACACCACATGCTTGGCAAAGGCTAGCCCCAGACCCGAGCCCTCGGTCACGCGCGACAGACGATCGTCAACTCTATAGAAAAGCTCGAAAATCCGCCGATGCTCGTGCAAGGCGATGCCCGGACCGTTGTCGCGCACGGCGATCTGCAGGTCGGTCCGCTGGCGATTTTGCAGCGTAGTTACGCGAACTTCGATATGCTTCTCGCTGCCCGTGTACTTAAAGGCGTTGTCGAGCAGGTTTTGCACGACGTCTTGCAAGGCCTCTGCGTCCGCCGCCACCATTGGTAACTTATCTTCAATATCAAGCACTAACGTCACATTTGGCGGGTCGAGGCGGGGCTCAAAGCGCAGCACCACCGCCCGCACCAGCTCTGCCACATCGGTCGGCGCCAGGCGGTACTTGGTTTTGCCGGCCTCAAGGCGCGCCAGCTCGAGCAGACGGTCGATCATCGCCGACAGCCGCTCGGTCTCTTGCCCTAGCAGCGCCAAGACGCGCGCGCGCCGCACCGGATCCTCAAGTCGCTGCTCGCGCAACGTCTCGACAAACATGCGGATCGAGGTGAGCGGCGTGCGAAAATCGTGGCTAACCTTGCTCAAGAAGTCGGCCTGCAGCCGCGACAAGTCGGCCGAACGGCGCAGCGCCAGCACGAGCCAGGCCGTGCCGGCCAGCAGCTCGACACAAAACACCAAGATCAGCACACCAAAGGCCACGTCAAAGTTTTCGCGGCGATAGTACAGCACCAAGATGCCGACCACGCTGAGCACCACCGCGGGCGTCAGCAAAAAGGCCGAGGCCAAATAGGCCGTTTGCCGCACGCGACGCATCAACTAGCCTTTGTGCGCCCGGTCGCGCTGGCGAAAGGCGACCACTTCGCCTGCCACCCGCCTGATTTGCTTGATGTTTGCAATCCGCGATGGCGTGCCATCGGTGCGCGGCAGGCTGGCGATGGTCGTATCCGCGACCCGGTAGCCGCGACGCAGCGCCTGGGCAATAAGCTCGAAGCTGAAGAAAAATGTATCTGCGCCAATGGCTTGCAACCCAATCTCGTCGCGTGCCAGCTTCACGGGGAACAGGTAGGTGCCCTCGAGCGCAAAATCGACACCGATCAGGGTGCGCATGTAGACACGAAAGCCGCGCGAAATGAATGTCCTCAGCCAGTTATTGGGCCGATTACCATAGGTCGACAGCACAATCGGCGCCTGCGCCAAGGCCGGCAGCATCTTAGCCAGCTCGGCGGCGGGGATCTGCCCGTCGGCGGCCAGCATGCAAAAATAGTCCTTGTGCGACGCGGCGATACCCGTGCGCAGACCGGCGCCCATGCCGCGATTGCGGTCGTGCTGCACCAGACGAATGCGCGGCTCGGCTTGCGTCGCTTGGCGCACCAGCTCGGCCGAACGGTCCGTCGAACCGTCATCGACTACAACAATCTCCCAATCTGCAAGCGAACTTGTGCAATAGGCCACGGCCTCGGCCAGCGTCGCCGGCAGGCTGCGCTCCTCGTTCAGGCACAGGTAGATGAGCGACAGCGACGGGGTCATGGGGTGTAAGCCTTTGCTTCTGTTCCAGCAATCGTGCCGCCACCCGGGTAGCCAGCGCCGATGCAGCGCACGGACCCGTCGGCCATTTGCGCACACAGATGGTCGCCCCCTGAGCTCAGGGACACGACTGGTAAATCTTTGAAAATCTTGAATGTTGTATCGGCACCGGCCGTACCCCAACTGGCCGCGGCGGCTGCGGTGGTGTGGCACGACACCTGCCCTGACTCGGTGCGCAGCGTGCACACATGGTCGCTGCCAAGGACTGCCGTGACCTGGTCCATGGGCCATATATCCATGACCATAAAGCCAATTCCGCTAATATCGAGAAGCAGGGGGTTGCTGCCCGCGCCCCAGCACTGCAGGCTGCCGCTGGACTTGCCCACCACCCGACCGCAGCCCACGGCGTCGCGGACCCAGACCTGGTCATAACTTGTAAAGGAATCAACGGGATTGGGCGCCCCCGGCTTGGGTGCCGCCTTGCCGTTGAGCCAAGCGGTGCCGCCTGCGCCCCAACAGTAAACCTTGCCGCCAAGGACGCTGCACGAGGTGTGTTCGCCGCTGGCTAGCCAGGTTGCGCCTGTCATTCCAGGTACTTCTTGGGGGGTGGCCGAGTCGACGGCGCCGCTACCCTGGCCCGTTTCGCCTTGCGCGGCGGCGCCCCAGCAGTAGACGCGCTGCACGCCCGCCTTGTCCGGTCCGCGGGCGCAGGCGTGGACGGCACCGGCGGCGATCTGCGTCGCGGCAATCGGCAAAGATACCTGTGTGGGCACAAGGGTCTTGGTGCCCGCGCCGCCCGTCTGGCCGTGGTCGTTGCGGCCCCAACACCAGACGTTTTGGCTGAGGTCGAGTCCGCAGGTAAAGCCATCGCCCACCGCCACAGCGGCGTAGCTGGCGCTGCCGGTCAGGGTCGCGGTCGCCGCGCTGGCGAGGCCCACGCTCAGCAACTGCCCGTCCGCGTTGCTGCCCCAGCACCACAGGCTGTGGTCGGGCCGGAGCGCGCAGCTGTGGCTGGGGCCGGCGGCGATGGCGCTAGCGAACGGGGTCCAGCACTGGCTCTCCGCGCAGACGCCGACACCGCCATTGCACGAGGCGCCAGGTGCTTTCTCAACAAATTCGCAACCTAGAAAATGGCTGCAAACCGAATTCTGGCATAGGCCGGGGCTGTCGCACTGCAGCGGCTGGTTGCCGGGCACGCAGCTACCCATGGCGTTGCACACATCGGCGGCAAAGCAGACATCGCCATCGTCGCAGGGCGAGCCGGTTTGGGCTGGGCCGTGCTTGCAGCCTTGCACGGGGTCGCAACTGTCTAGAGTACAAGCCAAATTGTCGCTGCAGGCCAACACGCTGCCACCGAGACACGCGCCGCCGCTGCAGGTCTTGCCAAACGCACACGGCGCGCCGTCGTCGCACGGTCCTTCGGCCACGGCCTTGGTCTGGCAACCGGCGCTGCTGCACCAGGCGACGTCGCACCCCGTTGCAACACAGCTACCTGGTTTCTTTACGCAATCAACGCCGCTGCAGGTTGGTTCCCCCGTCGCCGCCACCCGCCATACCCGCCCGTGCATGGGGGCTTGCTCCACGCCGCCGACCAGCCACAGATTGCCTTTGCCGTCGTCCGCCATCGCCACCACAAGCTCATCCGGGGCATGGATAACAGCCTGCAGCGACTCAAGATTTGGCCCAAGAACCTCGTGGCGCCGCTGGTTGCCACCCTGCATCGGCACACCTTCGGTCAGCCACGTACCGGCCTGCCAGTGCGCCGCGAACACCACATAGTCTTGCAATCCCGCATTATTGGGCGACGCGATGACCTTGCCTGCCAGATCGAGCAGTACCGCTGCCCCTACCGGCTTGTCGCCAAGCCTTTTTTCGCCCATGGCGAGCACGGGGCCACCAGGTCGCGCAGATAAGGCCGTAATCATGCTTAGTTGCGATTGATCGTACGTCGCCAGCTTCGCCGTCGCGGCCTGCACGTCGACCCGCGCCAGCTGCACGGCGTCGGGAATGGCGAGTGCATACCAAACCTCGCCCCCTACCACTGCGGCGGCCATGGTCGGCTGCTGCAAGTCGCTGACCGGCACCCAGCGCGGGGGCTCGCCGGCTAGTCCCAAGAACACTGCTGTAGCAAATTCCTTGCCTTCGCTGTTCCAGCCGCTGCACAGCGCCACCACGCGGTTATCGGCGAGCCGACGCGCGGCGTTGCAAAATTGCGTACCGGTGGGCAAGACGCCGTCTGGCAGGGCTAATTGTTGAGCGGTCGCCGGTGTTACCCTCAGCACCTGGGCGTGGAGCGACGGCCACTTAACCGAGGTAAATACAAGAATTTCTGTCGCCGAGACCGCTGCCGCCGTGGTAACCGAAGCCCCCTCAGGCAGTTGCCACGCTGGCCACACGCCGTCCAAGTCGACCAGGCCTGTCCAGCTCCACGCCAAGGTGTGCCCCTGTACCGGCTGAATCAGGCCCAAAAATAGCGCGTTACCCACCTGCTGGCTATCCAGCAAGCTCGGTCCCGCGCACGCGCCGTCTTTGCACACGTCCGGCCCCGTGCAAGCCGAGCCGTCGTCGCAGCCCTGACCGCTCAGCGGATTGTGAACACACTTGCCCACCAGGCACTGTTCTTGATCGCAAGGATTGCTGTCCTGCTCGCAGATTTGCTCTTTCGTGCCGCAACTATGCGCCTCGCACGTCGCAACCACGCAGTCGGCTGGCGGCGGGCAATCTTGCGGCGAGTCGCACGCATTGCCCTCGTTATCGGGCGCAGCATCCGGAGCCACTTCGGTGTCTTGCGTATCGCTAGCAGCGGTATCGCTTGGCGCGTCACCCTGCCCAACATCGCCTAACTCTATGTCTTGATTTGCCGTTTCGCCCACAGCATCGCCGTGCTCGGCCCGCCACCTGTCTAGGTTTGGGCCCACATCGCCCAGGCCACAGCCGCCAAGCGCGCCGCAAAGGCCCGCGAGCGTCGACCACGAGCCCAGTTTGAAAATCAGGATTGCCTTGCTGCGCATCATCTTGCCCCATGTGCCGCTTAGGCTAAGCATGGGGCGGGCGCAGGCGAAAGCGCAAGTGCCTTGCCATCGTCGCGTGCGGTGGGCACAGTGTCGCCCCATGCCCAACCTCGATATCCCGCTGCCCTTTGCCCTTGCAACCCTGCTGCCAAGGTGGCTTGAACGCAGCGCATCGGCCCAACCGGGCTCGCTGCTGCACACGCTGCACCGCGGGTTGCGGGCGCGACAGCCGTTGGCGACCCTGAACGACAGCGACTGCTGCCGACTGCTCGACGGTGAAGATAAGCGTCATTACATTGACTTATATTCTAATTGCCTAGTGGTACAAGCCTATCTTGACCTCGACCCCAGCGACGACGCCGCCATTGCCCGTGGCCTTGCCGACCTAGACCGGGCCGCCCGCGATGTGGCCGACGCCCTGCAACCCCAGGCGATGTGGCTCAAGATCCGCCCGCGGCAGACCAATACGCTGGTTGATCCAACTCGCCTGGCGCCGGCGCTGCCAGCTGCGGGCAGTTCCGATCTGCCCATCATCGCTCACGAAAATGGGCTGGCCTTCCAAATTCGCCCCGATCTGGGCCTTGCCACGGGCCTCTACCTCGACCAACGCGGCAACCGACGCTGGCTGCAACGGCAGAAGCCGGGTCTGCGCGTCCTAAATACCTTCTGTTATTCCGCAGGCTTCTCAATCGCTGCAGGCAGCGCGGGCGCTACAACCGTCAGCGTCGACATTGCGGAGCCGGCGTTGCAGTGGGCGCGCGATAATTTCGCGCTTAATACCATGCAGCTACAAGATGCCGACGGTGTGCGTGTCCACGACCTAATCCGAGGCGACAGCTTGGAGTGGCTCGGCAAATTCGCCAAGCGCGGTCAGCAGTTCGATCTCATCGTCTTGGACCCGCCCAGCCACGCCACCCATCGTGGCAAGCACTGGTCCGCGCTGCGCAGTTACCCCGAACTGGTCGAGCTCGCCTGCCGCTGTCTGGCCAAAGAGGGGCGCCTGCTTGGCTGCATCAACGCCGCCGCGGTCGAGCCGGCCCAGCTGCACCAGTGGCTGCGGCAGGGCGCCCAAGTCGCCGGACGCCGCGTAACCCAGCTCACGCCCATGCGAAATCAAATAGACTATACTGCCAGTCGAATGAAGTCTGCGGTGTTAACGCTCGACTAGCTGGCCGCCGCGCTTGCATTCGTCTGCCGCTGTGTACAATGGCGCCCCCGCGGCCCGTCGCCGCGCTGAGCACCGATGATTCAAAAACACCGCAACCTCGTTCCACACATCCACCCCACTGCTTGGGTGCACCCGTCGGCCGTCGTCATCGGCGAAGTCGAGCTTGGGCCGTATGTAACGGTATGGCCTGGGGCAATTCTGCGCGGCGACTGCGGGGCCATCCGCGTCGGCGCCCACACCAATATCCAAGACGGCGCGCTGGTCCACACCACCTTCGACGTCAGCCAAACCGTCTTGGGCGAGCGCATCACGGTCGGCCACGGCGCGGTGCTGCACGGCTGCATCGTAGAAAGTGATTGTTTAGTAGGCATGCACTCAACTTTGCTCGACAATTGCCGCATTGGCCACCACAGCATCGTCGGTGCCGGCGCGGTCGTGGGCGTGGGCAAGGAATTCGAGCCGCTGTCGCTGATCATGGGCAACCCGGCGCAGCGCATCCGCGCGTGCAACGAGAAGAATTTAAAGCAGATCGACTACGGCTGGAATGCCTACAAGGGCTATCGCGAGCCCTTCGTCAACGGCGAGGTCGAAGATCTGCCCGACGATTGGCATTATTGGCCCGACGAGCCTTAGGTTAAGCGCGATGTTTTCACAGCGAACAAGCTGGAATCGAACGATTAATCCACTATCTTTGGCCGTGGCCGACCGCCGCCGCGCCGGGCTGCCAGTGCTCGACCTGGGCGAGTCGAACCCCACGCGCGTCGGGTTGTCGCCAAGCTGGTCCGAGCTGGGGCCGCTGCTCGATCGCCCCCAAGCCACTAATTATACGCCCGATCCCTTCGGTCTGCCCCACGCGCGGCAGTGCGTTGCCCGCTATCTTGGCCACCGCGTGCCGGCCGAGCATGTGCTGCTGAGTGCGTCGACCAGCGAAGCCTACGCGTGGATTCTGCAAATTCTTTGTAATCCCGGCGATGTTGTGCTCGTGCCCACGCCGTCGTACCCGCTGCTCGAGTACTTGGCCGGCCTCGCCGCGGTCGAGTTGCAGACCTACCCGACCACCTATGTTGGCGGCGAATGGCACGTAGATCTAGCCAGTTTACAGCAGTCGATCGGTCCGCGCACCCGCGCCGTGGTGGTAGTTAGCCCCAACAACCCCACGGGTGCGGTGCTGAATCCCAGCGAAGTTCAGTCATTGCAGGCCATCTGTGCCGAGCACCAGCTGGCCCTGGTGGTCGACGAGGTGTTTGCCGAGTGGCTTGGCGCACAATACCACGAAACTCCTGCTGAACTGCACACCCTGGCAGGCCTCGACCAGTGCCTCACCCTGGTGATGTCGGGTCTGTCGAAGGTTCTGCTGCTGCCGCAGCTCAAGCTCGCGTGGACGGC
>CAISBR010000097.1 GCA_903883645.1 uncultured Myxococcales bacterium
CAACGGGATTCTTCTGGCGAGTGGATCGAATTCGGACAGGATTTTGTGCGGGGGGATCGCCAGTGGCGGCTTGGGTTCATGAGGTCGGGCAAAAAGCTGTGTTGTCTCGCTATCCGGCGCCAAGACTCCAAAGAGCCCCTTCGCCCCGGTGCGTCGTGCAAGGGGACCCCACGGGCGCGGCGCGATGCCGGCGGTCCAGCGGACTGTGGGCAAGTGGGCAGGCGGCGCCAGCGGGGGGGGCGGCGTGGCCGGTGCTGCTACTCGCGCCAAATGAACTTCCAGGGATGCCGCTTGAGGTCCTTGAGCAGCAGCTTGAGATCCATGAACAGCTCGTTATCCATGAGTAATCCGCCGACTGTGCCCTTGCCCTTGCGCGCATTCTCGGTCACGGCTTGCACGTCGTCGACAGCCTTATCGGCCTTTTGCACGGCGCCATCGACCCGGTCGAGCATTCCCAGCACCTTGCCGTTGCCCTTATCGCCCAAGAGCACTTCGGCCGTGGGTCGGTCGCGGAGCTTCTCAGAGAGACTGCGCAGGTTCTTGGCCACGGCCTTGGCGTCGTGGAGGATGGGCTCTACGGCCTCGTCGGCCTTTGCGCTGATGCGTTCGGCATTGGCCAACGTGCGCTTGATCTTGCCGCCGTCGCCGATCGACGACTCTAAGGTTGCGACTAGTTTGTCGATTTTCTCGCCCGTCTTGTCGAGGCGGTCGATGACGCGGCCGACGGTTTCGCGGTTATCTACGATGAGTTTATCTGCGTCGTTAAAGGCTTTTTTGGCATCTAGCACGGTTTGGTCGCCGTGACTGAGCAGGTCGCTGACCACCTTCTCGTTGGTCTCGAGCATCCGTGTCAAAACCCCTGAAACCTTAGTCAATTGCTGACCAAGCACCTCCATGCGGAGCGGTGGCACACCGATCATGGCCGTGTCTGCCGCCAGGGTGGGGCGCTCGTAGCTGCCGGGATCGACTTCGATGTACTTCTCGCCCAAAAGGCCCTGGGTCGAGATGTAGAATTGCGCATCTTGGCGTAATGTCTTACCTTTTTCGGGGTCGATGTCGAGTTGCACCCGTACGATAACGCGGCGGCCGGTCTTGGGGTCAAGCTTGCCGCCCCAGTAGTCGACGCCGGTGACCTTGCCCGAGTTTACCCCGGCGATTTTGACGGGCGCGCCGGGCTTTAGGTCGCTGGCGGTGGTAAAATCGACGGGGACGCGAAAGCCCGAGGAGCCACCGAAGTCGCCGAGAACAAAGATGAATCCCACCAGCAGTGCGGCGCAAACCAGCACTAATGCGCCGACTTTGACTTCGATGGACTTCTCTTTCACAGGCATTCCTTGTCGTGTTCGGCGGCGGGTTTACAGCACCATCGGGCCTTCTGCAAGGCCCCGGATGAACTGGTGGACTACCGGATCGGAAGTGGTGCGAAATTCTTCGGGCGTGCCGTCGAGTCGGATTTCGCCCTGATAGATCATAGCGATACGGTCGGCAACGGTAAAAATCGAGCGCAGGTCGTGCGACACCACAATGGAGGTCACGCCCTGCTCGTCGGACAGCGCGCGGATGAGCTGGTCGACGTTGGCTGCGGCGAGCGGGTCGAGACCGGTGGTCGGCTCGTCGAAGATTACGAAGTCTGGGTCGAGGGTTAGGGCCCGTGCAATCGCCACGCGCTTGCGGAGGCCGTCGCCAATGTCGCTGGGGAAGCGGTCGGCCATATGGTCCATCTGCACGCGGCTAAGAAATTGGATTGCAGTTACGCGGGCTTGTTCGTGGCTGAGACCTTTGTGCTTGCGGAGCGGCAGCATCACGTTTTCGCACAGCGACATCGAGTCGAAGAGGGTCGAGTGCTGAAACACCATCGCGCAGCGCTTGCGGACCGGGTAATAGGCCCTTTCGCTGAGGTCGGTGATATCGACGCCGTCGAGCAGAACCTGGCCGCCATCGGGCTTCATGAGGCCCACCAAGTGCTTGACTAGCACCGATTTTCCGGCCCCCGACAGGCCGACCACAAAGAGGACCTGGCCGCGCTCGACCGTAAGCGACACATCGCGCAACACGTGTTTGCTACCGAAAGACTTGAAGATGTTGCGAAACTCGATCATTCGGGGCGCGCCACCGCTCAGGGCTATCGGCCCCGCGCAATTGCATTAGCATAGCGCCCGGCGCCGGGTGCGCAAAAACGCAGGGATGATGGAGCGCGATCGTACGAATACTCCGAACAAGATTAACCATATCGGCATTGCGGTGCGCGATTTGGATGCGGCAGTGGCGATGTGGCAGCTCGGGCTGGGCCTGGCGGCCGTGCAGGTGGTCGAGATGCCTGAACGCGGTATAAAGATTGCGTTTTTGCCCTGTGGCGAGGCGACCATCGAGCTGGTAGCGCCGCTGGGTGAGTGGGGCGAGATCAGCAAGTTCTTGGATGAGCGCGGGCCGGGGCTGCACCACTTGTGCCTAGAGGTCGAAAATCTGCAAGCGGCGAGCGATCTTGCGCAAGCGCAGGGGCTGCGGCTGATTGGCAGCGAGGCGAAGCTGGGCGCCGAGGGCTATCCGGTACGGTTTCTGCACCCCAAGTCGACAGGGGGGCCGCTGGTCGAATTACTTGGGAAGAATGGCTAGTTAGTGCGCTTCGGCCCAGCTATGGGCGTGGCGGACGTCGACCTGCAGCGGCACCTTCATCATCGTGCCGTCGGGTAGCTGGCCTGCGGCCTGCATCGCCACGCGCACCAGAGCGGTCGCCTGCACTACCTCAGACTCGGGCGCTTCGAGCAGCAATTCGTCGTGAACTTGTAGTAAAATTCGGGTCTTGAGACCCTGCGACCGCAGCTCGGCTTGAACAGCCAGCATCGCCAGCTTGATAAGGTCGGCCGCTGTGCCCTGCACCGGTGTATTGATGGCAATGCGCTCGGCACCAGCCCGCTCCGCCGGATTGGGGCTGCTCAGACCCGCGATGGCGCGGCGACGACCAAAAAGTGTACGCACCTCGCCATGTTGCCGGGCATGTTCGAGCACCCCATCCATCCAGCCGTGCACCGCGGGAAAGCGGTCGAAGTAACGTTCGATAAACGCCTTCGCCTCCTTGGCCGTCACCGCGATCTCGCGGGCCAGTCGCTGCGGGCCCATGCCATACAACACTCCAAAATTGATGGTCTTTGCTGCCGATCGCTGCGCCGGTTCCACAAGCTCGGGCATGACACCGAAAATGCGCGCCGCCGTCTCGCGGTGGATGTCGAGGCCCTTGGCAAACGCGTGCTGCAGGCCCAGGTCGTTGGCCAAGTGCGCCATCACGCGCAGCTCGATCTGGCTGTAATCCGCCGAGATCAAGACACAACCCGGCGCGGCGACAAAGGCTTGGCGAATGCGGCGACCCTCGGGGCTTCGCACCGGAATATTCTGTAAATTCGGGTCTGTAGACGACAAGCGCCCGGTCGCGGCCACCGCTTGATGAAACCAGGTGTGCACCCTGCCAGTCGCCGGCAAGATCTGCAGCGGCAACTGGTCGGTATATGTGGACTTAAGCTTGCTAAGTTGACGCCATCGCAGCACTTTTGCGGTGATCGGGTGCTTGTCTTCGAGCCCTTCGAGCACGCTCTGGTCGGTCGAGAACCCCGACTGGGTTTTTTTCTTGGCGGGGAGCTTCAACTCGACGAAAAGCACCTCGCCCAATTGCGATGGCGATCCGATGTTGAATGGGCGACCCGCTAGGGCGTGGATCTCCGCTTCGAGACTGGCGATTTGCTCGGCCAGCCACTGCGACTGGCGGCCCAGCTCGGCGGCGTCGACCATCACGCCCGCCCACTCAAGCTCGGCCAGCGCGCTTAACAGGGGCAGCTCTAGGTCGCGGTACAGGGTTTGAACGCCCGCATCGACCAGCTTGGGGCCCAAGGCGTCGACGCAGCGCAGCGCGGTCGCCGCACGGGTAGCGATGGCCTCGGCGGCGCGCTCGATCGGCAAGTCGGTCCACTGCAAGCGATTCTTGCCCTTGCCTAGGATCTCGTCGTCGCTAGGCAGCTGCAGATTCAGCTGGGCGAAGGCAATGTTGCGCAGGGTATGGGCGTGCGCCTCGGCCTCGACGCAGTAGCTCGCGAGCATGGCATCGCCGACGACGCCCACGACACTCAGACCGGCCTGGCGCAGGGCTAAAACTTCGAATTTCAGGCCGCAGCCCAATTTTCCGATCGCCAAATCAGCAAAGATGGGGCCTAGTTGCAAGGCAAGGTCGGCAATTGACAGGTTTGGGCGCCCACTCAGATCGCCGGCATGGCGCAGCGGCAGGTAGTACCCCACGCTCGGATGGGCGCACAGGGCCAGGCCGACCAGGTGCCCGTACAGTGGCCGCGTTCGCTCGGGGTCGTCGAGGTCGGTCACTGCGCTCAGCGCCACCCTACCCGACTTGCGGATCGCCGCCGCGAGCTTCGACAAACCCTCTGCAGTGTTCACGATTTCAACAGTCGTCGTCTCCGTTGGCGCTGCGGCATCCAAGTACTCGGCGGTTAGGCGCTTAAAACCCAGCTCGGCAAATCGCGCCGACAGGGTGGCACGCTCGGCCGGCTTGGGTTGTAAGTCCGCAAAGGTAAGGGCAACTTGTGCATCGCGCTCGAGCTCGACCAGCTGCCGCGCCAGCTGCGCCTGCTCGTGGCCCGCCCGCAGCAGCTCGCGGGTCCGCAAGGGCTCAACTTGCTCGATGTTGGCGTAGATCTGGGTGAGATCGCCCCATTTTTCGATCAGCTTTTGCGCACCCTTTTCGCCGATACCGCGAACACCCGGGATGTTGTCGGCCGAATCGCCCATAATAGCGAGAAGATCACCAATCTGCTCGGGCCACACGCCCCACTTATCGTGCACGCCTTTGCGGTCGTATAGCACGCTTTTGCCGTCGTCGAGCTGGCGAATCCGCGGCCGCAGCGCATCGCCATCGTCAACCAGCTGCATCAGGTCTTTGTCGCCCGACACCACCAGCACATCGTAGCCCGCGGCCTGGCCCTTGAGCGCAAAGGTAGCAATCAGATCATCGGCTTCGAGCCCCGGCACCCGCAGCAGCGGCAAACCCAGCTGCTCGGTCAGCTCGAGGCACTGCGGCCATTGCACCTGCAGGTCCTCGGGCATTTCAGGCCGGTTGGCCTTGTAGTCGGGCGATAGGACGTGCCGCGGCGTCGGCTCGGAGGTATCAAAACAGACACCCACCCGCGCTGGCGCATGATCGCGCAGCAATTTCAGCATCATCGACACGAAGCCGTACACCGCCCCGGTGGGCTGCCCCGCCGGACTCGACAGGTGGCGGATCGCAAAGAACGCGCGAAACACGGCGTGCGAGCCATCGATGAGCAGCAGCAGGGGCCGCGCCGGCGCGCTCACTTGCACTGCATCAAGCCGGTGGCCACGCACTCGTCGGCACAAGCGCTATCCCACATGGTCTTGCAGCAGAACGGGTCGTTGGCGCAGACGTCGGCCTCGCAGGCGCAGCCGGCACAACCCGCCGTGTCGCTGCTGCTGCAGCCGAGTGGGCAGTCGCCGGGGCACGAATCGGTAGACTCGCTGCTGGCGCACACGCCGTCGCCGCATACGCACGCGCCGCAGTCGTCGCCGCATGAGTCGCAGTTCTCGGTGCCCGAGCAGATGCCGTCGCCGCACTTGTCGGCCGGGCATTTGACTTGCAGCACGCTCGCGCACTCCGCCGCGCACATGCCGTCCCACGCCGTCTTGCAGCAGAACGAATCTTGAGCGCACACCTGGGCTTCGCAGGCGCAGCCGCCGCAGCCTGGAGCCGACGAGGTCTTGTCGACGTTGGGGCAGTCGGCCGAGCAGACGCCGCAGTCCGCGGGGCAGACGCCGCAGTGTTCGGAACCGTTGCAGGTGCCGTCGCCGCAGACCGCCGCGTTGCTGTTGGCGCCGGTGCAGGGGCCACAGTCGCCAGGGCAGCTACTGCAGGTGTCGTAGATGCCGCATTGCCCGTCGCCGCAGCCGTTCGACGGGTCGCCGCAGTCGTCGGGGCAGGTGGTCTGGTCTTCTTTGCCATTGCACGCCTTGTCGCCGCACCAGGCGGGCTTGCCGCAGACGGGGCCGCCGCACTTGATCGAGCATTCGCTGACGCAGACCGAGTCCCACGCGTTCTTTTGGCAATAGGGATCCATTGCAAAGACGCAGGCTTCGCAGCTGCAGCCGCCGCAGCCGGTGGGGCTGGGGTCCGAGCTCAACTTGGTGGCACACTCGGGGGCCAGGGGCGGGCAGTCGCCGCAGTCGCCGGGGCACGAGCCGCAGTTTTCGTTGACCGGGTCGCACGTCTTGTCGCCACAAACCGCGCAGGGACCGCAGTCTTTGGGGCAGCTGCTGCACAATTCGCCGGTGGTGCACTGGCCGTCGCCGCACTTGGCCTTGGGCGCGCAGGTCACGGTCAGGGTTAGCACGGCGCTGGTGCCGGCCTTGGTCTCGACGGCGAGGATTTGTTGGACGCCGGCGGGCAAGCCGAGGACTTGCTTTACGCCGGTCGCGCTGCAGGCCTTGGGTGCACAGCTGCCGGTGGTATAGGTGCCTAGGACCAAAAGCGCGGCGTTTTCAGTGGAGTCCGCGGCCAAGTTGACCGTGGCGGTGGTGGTGGCGTCGCTTGAGAGGGCGAAGAATTTCTCGCCGCCGTCCCATGTCTTGCCGGTGCAGGGCCACACGCCGGTGCCGCTAGCGCCCAACGTGGCCGGGTTGATGACGACCTTGGCGCCGCAAGCCAGCGGTTCGGGGGCGCAGTCGACGGGGTCGCAAGCGCCCTTGAACGCGCAGGCCCCCTGTTTGCAGATGCCGCTGCCGCCGCACGCTCCGCCCGTGGTGCAGGCGGCGCCGTCGGCGGCGAGCTTGAGCTGGCACTTGCCGCTGGCGACGTCGCAGTGGCCGCTGATGCAGTCGCCAAAGCCCTTGGGGCAGTCGCTATCGGAGGCACATTTGCTGGGAATTACATCGACTTGTGTGTCAGTCTTGGCATCGGTCTTCGTATCGGTGGTCGCGTCGCCAACGGTGTCGGTTGGTGTCACTTCGGCCACATCGCCTGGCGTCGTGGTGTCGCCGGGGTCGGTGTCGCTGGCCACATCGAGCGGCTGGGTGTCTTTCGACTCGGGCGTGTCGATGGCGCCGCCGGTATCGCCGGATACGGTGTCGACGCTGGCCGAATCCCCAGTGCCGGTGCCATCTTTGCTGCCTGTGTCGCCGACGGCCGCGTCTTGGCTCGTGCTCGAGGTGGCCGTGGAACCGGTGTCGGAGCCGCAGCCTGAGAAGGCCAAGGCGGCGACAAAAAGGGAGGCGATAGAGGCAGAACACAGCTTGCGCATGGTGATCCTGGGCGTGCAGCGGGTTGAGCGTGGGCGTGCGGAGACGCGCGGGGCTAAGCGTAGCGGAGCAAAGCGCTGCGGGCAAGCGCGATCGCGGGGCAGCCGGCGAGGAGCTACGGGTAATTCAGTACGATTGCGGTTGGTTCGCCAAGGCTAGCTAGCAGCACGTCGTCGAGTTGGCTGGCGGTGCGGTGGGGCCCCGACCACGCGGACAAGAATTCAGCGACGGGCCGCAGGGGCAAATCGATCCGAGAATCAGCCATATGCATGGGCACTACCGCGCGGGCGCCCACTTGGCGGGCCAAGTCCGCAGCTTCGGCCGGCCCCAGCGTATACGTGCCGCCAGCAGCGATCAGCAGCACATCACAGCCCTGCAACCACTGCAGATCCGCAGCGTTCCACGCACCCAGATCACCCGAATGCACAATCCGCCGGCCCTCACCGCGCAGGTCGAGCATCCGCACCAGGCCCATACGCAGCCCCTGCTGTTGGTCGTGAAACGCTGGCCGCGCGCTCAGTTGCACCGACTCTACGCTAGAAGGCGGGTTCGCGATGTGGGTCGTGCCCAGCGCCGGCGTCCAAGCCGCATGGTCTTCGTGGCCGTGGCTGTGGATAATCGCGTCGAAAGGACCGCGAATTTCAGGAAGTTGAAAGCGCCCACCGACCGCGCCGGGCTTGTGCGGGTCCAAGCACAGCCGCGCATCGGCCAAGCGGATATCGAAGGCAGCATGGCCCAGATAGCGAATCAGCATGTGCAGTTAGCTGGCAGGATGGTCGTCAAAGCGCATCGCCCCGATAAACGGCAGGTTGCGGTAGCGCTCGTCGTAGTCGAGACCGTAGCCCACCACAAACACGTCGTCGATCACGAAACCGACGAGATCGAGAGCGACTTCGACCTTTTTCCGCGCTGGTTTGTGCAGCATGGTGCAGACGCGCAGGCTTTTGGGATTGCGGGCCTGCAAAATCCCCAACAAATACGACATGGTCAGGCCCGTATCGACGATGTCTTCGACGACGAGCACGTCGCGGTTGGCAATGTCGAGGGTCAAGTCGTGGGTCAGGCGCACCGCGCCCGAGCTCTCGGTGGTGCCGCCATAGCTCGACACGCCCAAGAACACGCAGTTCAGCGGCAGGTCGACCCGACGCACCAGGTCCGAAAAGAACATGAACGAGCCCTTGAGCACGCACACGACCACCAGCGGCTTGTCAAAAGGGCCAAGCGCCATCACGGCTTGTGCGAGCTCGTCAATGCGCGCCAAGACCTGCTCGCCGCTCAAGTAGGTATCCACGATTTCGTTTGTCACGGGGAGTCCTTTGGGATTGGGCTAAGTGAGCGCGTTGTTCATGATCTCGCCCATGCCGCCGGCGCCGGGCACAATGTACTGATGATCGGTAAGGCCGCACTCTTGCGACCATTTCTCGCCGGGCACGGACTGCAGCACCGCCTCGGGCGACAGGCCGCGGTCCAGGCGAATGGCGTAGATCGACACCATGTCGCCAAACGCCTCGGTCAGCCGGGCCACGAACTCGGGCGTAACAATCAGGTTCAGCGACACCACTTTGCGCGGCGCACCGTCGAGCTCGCGCAAGTAGAAGTGAATCGCCTCGGTCAGCGAACCGCCCGTGGCGCCCATCGGATCGGGGAACAGCACGATGCGATCCTTGACCGGGCCGGCGATCTTCTTGCCGTACATGCCCGCGCCGGTCACCTGCTGCTGATCGTTGGTGGTGCGGTTCATCAAGATGTGATCTTGGCGCACGCGCGCGGGATCGAGCACTTCGCACAGGGCCTCGAAGCAGACCATCGAGGGCAAAATGCCGGCGCGGGCGATGTCGACCGTCGTCACGTCGAGATCGGGATCGATGATTTGCCCTTGATAATAGCCGAGATCGGTGAACTTGCTCATCCGCGTCTCGGACTTGACGACCTTGCGCGGAAACTCGCGGTTGATGAGCGCGCGCACCAGGCCGCGGTACAGCAGCGTGACCAGGCGGTTCACCTCGGGCTGCACGCAGGCGGGGTTCGACAACCGCGCCAGCCAGGTTAGCGCCAGCGGATCGCTGAGCAAATGCACTTGCGAACCATAGTGATGGGCGAGTTCGCCGCTGCCAGGTTGCAGGTTGAGGTAAACGCTCTCGCCCATGGTGCCCTCCGCCGCGGCTTGCTTGCGACGGCGGCAGGGTGGCGCCATGGGGGGTGCTCCGTCAAGCAACAAGGAGGTGACAGCCCGGCTACGGCCGATAGCGCCGCAGGGCATGCCACCGCACCGCCGGCGCTCGACCCAAGCGCACACGTCGCAGTAACACATCGATTAACAAGAGAAGCGCCGCCAGCGTGACCAGCTCGGGCCAAAGCGGCGCCCGCGCCTGGTGGGTCAAGCCGCGCGTGTCGAGCCAATCGGTCGGGTGGCTGCCCAGCTTGCCGCCCGTCGCGCGCACCAGCTCGGGGCCCACGCTCACTTCG
>CAISBR010000098.1 GCA_903883645.1 uncultured Myxococcales bacterium
ATCGGTGGTGCAAGGGTTCTGGTCGTCGCACGGGGTGGCGGCGCCGGGCAGGCAGGCGCTGTCTTTGCAGGTGTCGCCGATGGTGCACGCGCTGCCGTCGCTGCAGCTGGCGCCCTCGTCCGAGGTGGCGACGCAGCCCTTTAACTTGTCGCAGCTATCGATGGTGCAAGGGTTTTTGTCGTCGCAGGCGATGGCGGCACCGGCGCACTTCAGCCCCTGGCACGTGTCGCCGCTGGTGCAGGCGTCGCTGTCGTCGCAGTCGCCGCCCTTGGTGGGGTGTTGGCAGTCGCCGCCGATGCAGTTGTCGTAGGTGCAGACATTGCCGTCGTCGCACATGCCGGCCGTGGCCTCGTCGGTCTTGCCGTTGCAGTTGTCGTCGAGCTGGTTGCAGGTCTCGCTGACGGCGCTTGGGGCATCGCAGACCGACAGCCCGGCCACGCCGCAGTAGCGCTTGCCCTGGCACGAGCCGGCGTCGTTGATATTGGCGCAGTTTGTCGAGAGTTTTAGGTTCTTTGCCCGCCCATCGCACTCGCAGACCAAGTCGCTTTTCACGCATTGCTTGCTGGTCACGCCGCCCACGCTTTGCTTGTCTTGGCAGGCGTAGCCGCCGGGGCAGTCGCCCGAGTTGGCGCAGCCGACGCCGCAATAGGCCCCAAGTAGCGCGCCCGTGCCGTCTTTGTAGGGTAGGCAGCGGCTGTCGGCGCCACCCACGGCCGTATTGCAGTCGCTGTCGGCGCTGCACGGCTCGCAGAGGCGCGGCGCCAGCGGCACGCACAAGTTGGTGATGTCGCCGCCCGCGCCCGTGGTCTGGCTGCACTTAAAGCCGCTGGGGCAGCCCGAGCCCGCGCAGAGGCCGGCACACTCTTTGTGATCATCGACTTCGATGCACTGGCCGCTATTGCAGCTGGTGTTGTCGCTGCACGAGCAGCCGGCCTCGCCGCAGGGGGCGTCGCTGGGCTTGGCGTCGCTGGTATCGCTGGGTTCGGTGCTGCCGTCGCCGCTGCTGTCGGGCGCCACGTCGGGTAGCATGACCAAGTCGCCGCTGCCGTCGCCCAGCAAGTCGCCCCCGCCGTTGTCGGCGCTGCCCAGGTCGAGCGTGACACTGTCGTTCGCGCTGTCGGCCACCCCAGTGGTGGTGCCACTCGAGGTCGCGTTGTCGCAGCCGTTTAGGCCGAGCAGGCCTGTCAAGCTCGCGCAGATACAGGTGATTAAGAGGCGTTGGCGAGTCATGATCGTTCCTTTCGGCCAGCAGCGTGTGGCTAGCCTGCGCCCAAGTGTCGCACTGTTGCTTCTTTTGCGATACAGGGCTTGCGCAAGGACCACTACAGAGTTGTGACAAGTTTGTGCCAAGTCGGGCAGTGGCGGGTCTCTCGAGCCGACTCGCAGCGCGGTTCCGCGAGCTACTTGACGCCTGCTAGCGGCTTGCCCATCCTCAGCGCCGCCGGGCCCGTTGCGCCCCAAGGATCTGATCTGCGATGACTGCCAAACCACTCGACACAGTGCAAGCCCAGTTCTGGCGCGGCGAATTCGGCGACACCTACGCCGGCCGCAATGCCGCTACCCACGAGCAGTTGCGCGCGCGGGTGGCGATGTGGGCCAAGATCCTCGACACGATGATCGGCGCGCCACCGGCCAGTATCCTTGAGGTTGGGTCAAATATTGGTAACAACTTAAGGGCGTTGCGTGCCTTGACCGGCGCGGAGCTGTACGCGCTCGAGCCCAACCAGCAGGCCCGCGACGTGCTCGTGAACGACGGCGTGGTGCCCGCTGCCCACGTGCTCGAAGGGCTCGCCACCAAGATCGACTTGGCC
>CAISBR010000099.1 GCA_903883645.1 uncultured Myxococcales bacterium
CCACCCACCCAGGTGCAGCCGATTGCGGCTTGGTGTAGGCTTTTTGCCGCGCGCAAACGGCTTGGCCCGGCGCGCCTCTCACTACCGCCGCGCGACCCTGCGCCTGCGCCCGAGGACAGCATGCTCGACATCAAGTTCGTAGTGGCCAATGCCGACGAAGTAGCGAAGAACATAGTAAATCGCAACGCCAAGGGCGACGTCGCCGGGCTGGTGGCCACCTATCAGGCGCGCAATGTGGTGCTGACGCGGCTCGAAGAACTGCGCATGGTCGGCAATCTGGTCGCCAAACAGACCGGCAAGCCCGAAATCGACGATCTGCAGCTGTTTGGCTTGATTCCCGTGTGGTTGCAACCTGCCCTGGGCGTGTTTGAGCCGACCGACTGTCAGGCCAAAGACCGGCCGTGGCTGGTGGGAATCGGTCGCAGAATCAAGACCTTGGCCCCCGAAATGGAGCAACAAGTTGCCGAACTCGACAGCAAGCTGGATGCGCTGGCCAATCAGCTACCCAACCTGACCCACCCCGACGTGCCGATCGGCAATACCGACGACGATCACCGGGAGCTGCGCAAGGTGGGCACGCCGCGCACCTTCGACTTTGCGCCGCTGGACCATGTGCAACTGTCTGAAAAGCTGAATCTTGTTGACTTTGAGGCGGGCGCCAAGGTGGCGGGCCAGAAGTTCTACTTCTTAAAGAACGAGATGGTGCTGCTCGACCTAGCGCTGCAACGCTTTGCCATCGATCTGGTGATGAAGAAAGGCTTTTCGCCTGTTGTAACTCCAGATCTGGCCAAACCGTCGATTCTAGAGGGTATTGGTTTTAACCCACGCGGCGCCGAGACGCAGGTCTACAGCGTGGCGGGCCATGATCTTTGCCTGGTGGGCACAGCCGAGATCACGATTGGCGGTATGTTCGCCGGCAATCTGCTCGACTCTGGGCAACTGCCGATTAAGATTGCGGGTATCTCGCACTGCTTCCGCACCGAGGCGGGCGCGTCGGGCCGAGAATCGCGGGGGCTGTACCGGGTGCACCAGTTCACCAAGGTCGAGATGTTCGTGTTTTGCGAGGGCGATACCGAAGTGTCGAACCAGCACCACGCAGAACTGCTTGCGATCGAAGAGGAATTGTTCACGGCGCTCGAGGTTCCCTACCGCGTGCTCGACATCGCTTCGGGCGATCTGGGCGCGCCGGCCTACCGCAAGTTCGATATCGAGGCGTGGATGCCCGGTCGCGGCGACTATGGCGAGGTCACTTCGACCTCGAATTGCACCGATTTTCAGGCGCGCCGCCTCGACATTCGCTACCGGCCCGACGCCGAGAGCAAGCCGCGCTACGTCCACACGCTGAACGGTACGGCGATCGCTCTGTCGCGCGGCCTGATCGCCGTGCTCGAGAATCATCAGCAGGCCGACGGCTCGATTACCATGCCCAAGGCGCTGCTGCCGTACCTGCCGTTCGACCGAATTTCGCCGAAATAACCCGAGCTAGCCGGCGACGTTGTAGTCGCGGAGCACCTGATTCAGGCTCGTCTTTAGGTCGGTCGAGGCCTTGCGCTGGCCGATTATGAGCGCGCACGGCACACCGAACTCGCCCGCCGGGAATTGCTTCTGCCGCGTGCCCGGAATCACCACCGATCGCGCGGGGATACGCCCCCTGTACTCGACCACTTCGCTGCCCGTGACATCCAAGATCGCGGTCGACGAGGTGAGCACCACGCCCGCACCGATCACGGCCTCGCGCTCGATGTGCATACCCTCGACCACAATGGCGCGCGAGCCGATAAAGCAGCCGTCTTCGATGATCACCGGCCGCGCCGAGGGCGGCTCAAGCACGCCACCGATGCCAACTCCGCCCGACAGATGCACATTCTTGCCAATCTGGGCGCACGAGCCGACGGTGGCCCAGGTATCGATCATCGTGCCCGCGCCGACATACGCGCCGATGTTGACGTAGCCGGGCATCAAGATCACGCCGGGCTCTAAGAAGCTGCCGTAGCGGGCCACACCGGGCGGAACGACGCGCACCCCCTGGGCAAGTAGATTGTGCTTAGTGGGGATCTTGTCGTTGAACTCGAGCGCGCCGGCTTCGAGCTGCCGCAGCGGCGAGATGGCAAAGTACAGCAGAATCGCTTCTTTCACCCAGGCATGAACCTGCCACTGCAGCGAGCCGTCGGGCTGTTCCACCGAGTCGGCGACGCGGACCTGGCCGCGATCGAGCAGCGCGATCGTCTCGAGCACGGCCTCGGCATGGCGACGATCACGCAGCAGGTTGCGATCGGCAAAGGCCTCGCTAACCAATTGGCCTAGCTGAATATGCGACATAGCAAGCTCGCAGCGGCCGCTCGGGGCGCGCGCGGCCCATAAAGGGGGATGCTGGCTAAGGAGCGGCCGGAGCCGCAGCGGGGGCCGGAGCCGCAGGAGCAGCCGGCGCGGGCGCCGTCGGGGCCGCGGGAGCGGCAGCTTTGTCGCCAGCCTTGTCGCCAGCTTTGTCGTCAGCCTTTTCGGGAGTCTTATCGCCGGGCTTGACGGCCTTGCCACCAGCGGGCACCGCCTTGGGCGTCAGCACGCTCTGGGCCGCACCTTCGACCGACGAGCGATCCGAGCCGGCCCGCGCCAGCACGATCGACAGCACCATGAAGGAGCCGGCGGCGATCGTGGTCGCCTTCGACAGCACGGTGGATGCGCCACGGCCGCCAAACACGGAACCGGTCGACGAACCAGCGCCAAACACGCCGCCGCCGCCGCTGCGCCGCGCAACCTGACCCGGCTGCAGCAGCACCACCACGACGAGGAACAGACACACAATGACGTACAGAGCAACGGCGAGCGAGTAAAGCACTTGATTTCTCCGATTTTGCCGACTAGGCGGCCCGGCAAGCCAGGCAGCTAGGGGGCCGGACCTTACAGGGTTATGCCGAAAACCTCAAGGGTGACGCGGTTTCTATTTGGCGCGGACGATGGCGGCAAACTCTTCGGCCAGCAGCGAGGCACCGCCCACCAGCAGACCGTCGACATCGGGCTTGGTCATGAGACCCGCCGCCGTACTCGACTTAACCGAGCCGCCGTACTGAATTCGCAGCTTGGCGGCAAAGTCCATGCCCAGGATGTCGCCGACGCGGTCGCGAATGTCGGCGTGCACTTCTTGGGCCTGCTCGGGCGAAGCGACCAGACCCGTGCCGATCGCCCACACCGGCTCGTAGGCCACTACCAAATGCTCGAGCTCGCTGCGCTGCAGACCCTGCAAGGCGGTGCGCAGCTGCCGACCACAGACCGCAAACGTCTGACCAGCCTGGCGTTCTAGCAGTGTCTCGCCGACGCACAGCACGGGTTTTAGGCCCGCGTGCAACGCCGCCCGCAGCTTCTTGGCGATGATCTCGTCGCTCTCGCCAAACACATGGCGGCGCTCGCTGTGGCCAATGAGCACCCACTTGCAGCCCACCGAGACGAGCATCGCCGCGGACACTGCGCCGGTAAAGGCGCCCTTGCCCTCGTACCACAGATCTTGCGCGCCCAGGCCGATCGGGCTGTCGCCCAGCCGGCCAGCGACCGCCTGCAAGTACGGGAAAGGCGGGAAGATTAGCGTCTGCGCCCCCGGGTAGCTGCCCAGGCGGTGGCGCACTTCACTCGCCAGCGCTTCGGCCTCGCCGAGCGACAGATTCATCTTCCAGTTGCCGCCAACGATCGGGGATCGAGACATACGAACTCCTTGTAAGAACAACGACTAGCGACGACCACCGCGCAACGCCTGCACACCTGGCATGGGCAGACCCGACAAATACTCTAGGCTAGCACCGCCGCCCGTCGAAATATGCCGAATCATGGGCGTAACCCCGGCCTTTTGCACCGCAGCCACCGAGTCGCCGCCGCCGACCACGCTATATGCCGTCGAGTGAGCCACCGCCTGCGCTACTGCCATCGTGCCGTTTGCAAAGGCATCCATCTCAAAGATACCCATCGGCCCGTTCCACAGCACCGTGCGCGGCGGCTGCGGCAGCGACGGATGGGTGCCAGCCAGCAGATTCTCGAACAGCTTGATCGTCTCGGGGCCGATGTCGACCGCGATGTCGTCGGGCTCGAGCTCGCCGTTCTTCTTGATGGTAAAGGGCGCATCCGCTTTGATTTCTTTGACAACGATGTGATCGACCGGCAGCAGCACCGGCAGGCCCTTTTCGTCGCAGCGACCCAGCAAATGCTTGGCCAAGCCCAGGTGGTCCTTTTCGACCAGCGACTTGCCCATGTCGAAGCCCTGCGCCGTGAGGAACGTGTAGGCCATCGCGCCACCGATCACGAGGCCGTGCACTAGCGGCAACAGCGACTCGATGACCTCAATCTTGTCTGAGACTTTTGCCCCGCCCAGCAGCGCCACGTACGGCGCCTCGGGGCTCGACATCAGCTTGCCCAGCACTTCGAGCTCTTTTTCGAGCAGCAGGCCCGCGCCGCGCACCGGCACCATTTTGGGCAGCGCCGACACGGAGGCATGGGCGCGGTGCACGCAGCCAAAGGCGTCGCAGATATACACATCACACAAGTCAGCGAGCTTGCGGGCAAAATCTTCGCTGTTGGCCTCTTCGCCGTCGTGGTAGCGCAGATTCTCGAGCAGCACGATCTGCCCCGGCCGCTGGTTGGCGATCAGGTGAATCGCCGCGTCGCCGATGCAATCGTCGGGGACCATGACCTCGCAGTCGAGCAGCTCGGCCAAGCGGCGAGCCACGGGTTCTAGCGAATACTTCGGGCCTTTTTTGCCCTTGGGCCGCCCCAGATGCGAGCACAGAATCAGGCGCGCCTCGGCCTTGCGGATAAAGTCGATGGTCGGCAGCGTGGCGCGAATCCGCGAGTCGTCGCCGATGACGCCCTGATCGTCGAGAGGCACATTGAAATCGGCGCGCACGAGCACGCGCTTGTTCTGCAGGTGCAGATCGCGAACCGACATGATGTTCAAAGACTTGAGCAGGGTGGCAGTTTCCATGGCTCCTCGCGGGCCGCGCCGCTCCGCCGACAGCCAAGTAGCGGTCGGCGAAGCGGGCGGGTTGGGCCCAAAGGCCCTAAAGACTAGTACGTACTGACTTTCTTAAGCGGGTGTGGCCTAGAGCGAGGCAAAGTAGCTGGTCAGCGCGTACAGGCGCGACGTGTAGCCCCACTCGTTGTCGTACCACGCGACGATCTTGACCAACTTGCCGTTTTGCACGTGGGTCATCGACGGATCGAACACCGAGCCGGTGCCATCGCCCATCAGATCGGTCGACACAACCAGCTGATCTTCGACGCGGAACGTGCCGGGCAGATAGGCCGCCGCGGCGGTGCGCATGATCTGATTGATTTCTTCGGTGCTCGTCTCGCGGCTGACGGTGCACACCAGATCGCACAGCGACACGTCTTGCACGGGCACGCGCAGGGCCACACCGTGGAAACGCCCTTGCAGCTCAGGCACTACCAAGCCAATGGCCTTGGCGGCACCGGTGCTGGTCGGCACGATATTGACGGCGGCGGTGCGGCCACGGCGCCATTCCTTCTTGTGCGGCGTATCGACCACCACCTGGTCGGCAGTGTACGCGTGCACGGTCGACATCACGCCCGACTCGATGCCCACGGCGAGGTGCAGCGCCTTCGCCATGGGGGCCAAACACGTGGTGGTGCACGAAGCGGCCGAGATAATGGTGTGCTCGGGCTTGAGCAGGTTGCAGTTGATGCCGCGGATCACCGTGAGATCAGGCGACTCTTCTTTGCTCTCGCCGGGGGCCGAGATGATGACCTTCTTGGCGCCCGCGGCGATGTGCTTTTGGGCGTCGCTACGCTTCCTGAACTTGCCGGTCGACTCGATCACCACGTCGATGCCGAGCTCGCCCCAGGGCAGCTTGGTCGGATCGGGCTGAGCGACGAATTCAATCGTCTGATTGCCCGCTTTGAGCGTAGTGCCGTTCAGGCTGACCTCGCCTTTGAAGCGGCCGTGGGCCGAGTCGTAGCGCATCAGGTACTCAAGGGCGCCGGGGTCGGTCAGGTCGTTGGCGGCGACCAAGTCGAACGGGCAGTTGGGATCGAGCGCGGCGATACGGGCAAAGGCGCGGCCAATACGACCAAAACCGTTGATAGCAATGCGAGGGCGACGTGCGGACATGGAGCTCCGGTGTCAATCGGCGAAAGAGTTGGCGGGGCAACGGCAACGGGCCGGAGCCACCGTGTCGCGCGCCCGGCAAGCCGAGAGACCTGGGCGCACGCGAAGTCTGGGGCTGCAACAAAAACACAGCCTTCTGGGTTGACGGGTCGGCAGATTCGCCACAGCGGGCCGGACCGGGAGCAAAAGAATAGGTTCGCAGAGGGTTTGCGTCAACGAAGCGACGCGCAGCGGCTCTGGCCAGCTGCCACAGGTTCGCAACAGGTGGCCGGGGGCCGTCAGCGCCGCGCCTGCGACAACGCTTCGAGCAGGGCGGCCAACTGCGAGGCCATCGACGCGACATGCCGCAGCGCCACGGCCAGGGCGACCATCATGACGGCGACCGCCAGCCCCACTAGCTCTGAAACCAGAGCAGCGGCCGCGCCTTGCAACGTGTTGCCCGAGCCGACAAGCAAGGCGACTAGGCTAGCGATCAGAAACCCCGCCGCTGCCGTACCGACCACGCTGGCGCCAATCTCGAGGTAACGGGCATAGTTGTCGAGCGAGCCCATCTGCGCACGGTGCGCGGCCATTAGCCCGACCATGTTGCCAGCATCGAGGGGCAGCGGACTCGACAACCCGGGCAGAATGGTCGCGGAGCGCTGGGGCAACGCCGGGGGCACGGTCGCGACCTTGCGCACCGCAGCGCGGGGAGCCGGCGGCGGACTGGGCGCCGGGGCCGAGGTGCGCGGCGGCGCCATATTATGAATCGTCGCGCGCTTGGGCTCGCCGCTATTGCCCGTATCATACATCTGAATAACGTCAGAGCCTTCGCGCTGTGGCTCGACCGCCGTGCTCGGCCGCACCGGCCGCACTAGCCCCGGCTCGGCGTGCCGGCTGGCATTCGGCAGCTTGGGCGGCTGCTCGTACCCCTGCGGCAACAGCGTGGGCCGCTGACGCTCTGGCGCCGGCACCATCGGTCGCCGCGGCAAGGGGGGCTGAGGTGGCATATCGCCCATCGATGCGACCGAAAATTGTGTATTCGTACCAGGCCGTTGCGCTTGAAACGGCGGAGCCTCGAGCTCGGGCGGCAGCTCGTCGCTGGCGGTATGACCAGGCTCGTGCGCGTCGCTCGGATACTCCGGCCCGGGATACATGCGGGTCGCTTCGTCCTGCGGTTGCTGCGCCATTGTTGCCTCGCGTCGCCCCGGCGACCACCCCGGCCGCAGATTGTGAACCAGACTGCGCCTGCCGACAAATGCCGATCAAGGCCCTGGCTTGGCTTCGGCCGGACCGCCTGCGGGTGTCGTCGGCGACGCGGTCCACTGCCGAGGGCCATCGCGCAGCAGCATAATATTGCGAAACTGCACCTTGGCCCGATACAAGTATAAGCCGAAAAGCGAGTAGCGGTCGCGGTCAACCCGGGTCTGCAGCACTTGTCGTCCGCCCACCGTCAGTCGCAGCACGCGCTCGCTCACCGCCACGCGCACATGCACCCACTCGCCCTGCGGAATATCGGCATAGGCCTGAATCACCGGCTCAATCTGGCTGGCCGACCACGCGCGCCGCACCATCACCACATCGCGCGCCACCTCGATCAGGTAGTAGTACGGGTACTCGCCATGAAAATTGTTGCCCAGAATCAAGCCCGCCGTGCCGCGCTGCAGCTTTACGTCGAGTTCATAGGCAAAATCGGTAACCGGCAGTTCGCTTTTGATCAGATAGTTGTAGTTCTTGTCGCCCTGGCCGCTGATCTCGCCGCCGCCCGCCTTCCAGTGGCCGCCTTCGTGGATCGTCCAGTCGTCGATAGTGTCGCCCGAAAACAGAGCCTGTGCGCCCGGTTCCGTGCGTGTCAGCTCGTAGATGTGCGCTTTCCACGACTCCGACATGGCGGCCAGGTCGTCGCCAAAGCAGGTCTTGAACGCCGCCAGACCATCTTCGCCATCGCGGATTAGCCGAAAAAATTGAGCCACTTTAGGCCTATTGGTCGGCGACGACAGCAAGAACTGCAGCAGCCCCCACGACTCGGCATAGTAGATGTTCATCGACGAGCCTGAAAATCGCTCGGCCGGCGCGCGCAATAGGGCCGGAATATCAATGAACACACGGTTATTCATCGCGTTCGACAGGTAGGCCAGCTTGCTCTTGTTCAACGCCGGGATGTGCACTTGGCCGCCCTGCAGGTCGAACGAGCCCAGGTACTCGCTGATGCCCTCGTCGAACCAAATCGGCCAGTTCTTCTTGGTGTAGCGGGTAAAATGGTGATCTTGGAACAGCTCGCCCATCATCGCGTGCACAAGCTCATGAAAATACAGCTGCATCGAGTTGTTGTAGCGGTACGTCACCACCGTGCGCAGGCCGCCGTCGTAAAAGCCGCCGTTGTTCACCAGCCCCGGCGCGTGCTCGCGGGCGTAATCCTGGTAGCGCTCTTGACTCTCGAACACGTAAATTTGCACGGGCTTGGGCTTACTTTCGACCTGTAGCACCCGCGCCATCTCGCCGTGGGCCTGCTGCAAGAAGCGATCGAGCCGCCCTAGGAGCTCGCTGGCGTACTCGGCCTTGGTGTCGGTCCAAAGCACCACCGCATCGCCGTCGTAGCGCTTGAGCGGGGCGCGCGTGCGCGTGGCATCGTTCTCAAAGGGCGCAGGTTGGCCGGTACCGGCCGGAAAGGCGCTCTCGCCATCGCGATCCGTCGCTTCTTCGGCGGGTGGCCACACAATGTAGTCTGCGGCCTGAGCCGCGGTCTTGTCGTTATCCTTAAGCTGGGCGGGCACTTCGATACTGCTGCGCGCCTGCCAGGCCTCGGCGGGCGGCACGGTAGGCCGCGGCGAGTTCGGCCGTTCAGCATCCCCTAACAGAGTGCCGACTTGCGCTTCTGTGTCGCGGGGGTGCGGCGCCCGCACGTCCGTCCACGGCCCCAGGTGATTCCAGCCCACCGCCAGCACCGCGCCCAGGCAGGTGGCGATCAGAATGGCGGGCAGCCAACTCGACAACGACGGCGGAGCTAGGGGCGAACACAGCGCAGCCACTGGCAATTCAGGGCTGTCGCGCTCAAGCGCCGGGGCAGACTCCGTGTCGCGACTTGGCGGCAAGCACCCTCCCCAGCAGAACAAGACGAGCGTGGTAGTGGGCGGCTCGGTCCGCCCCTTCTTGGAGTGTAGGGACCGCGGCAGGGGTGGTCAACGCCAATCGCCACGGCCGACATCGGGCTCAAGAAGCGGCAGTTCCTTTGCCTTTTCGACGCTTGCGTACGGCTGGCTGGGCCGAATCGGGCGGATTTTCGGCGGCAGGCGGCTCACTCTCCGGCGACTCCGGCTCGGGAGACTGCGCCAGAGCAAGCTCTTCAAGCTGCCGAAAAAGCTGTTCAAGATCGGTGGGATGATAGCCCTGTACCAAGCCAATCGCCGGGAAGCCGACCTGCTCGATCTCGCGCAGCACAGCCCCCAGCGTCGGCGCCAGCAGCGGGCCGCGCACATGTTCCCACGGCAGCGACAGGTAGAAGGCAAGCTCCGGCGGTGGCCCCGGATAGAACAGCATCTGCCCCAACCGCAGGTCGCGATTGGCCCGATCGATCGCCGCCAGCGCCAGCCGAGGCCGCTCCATTCCGCGACAAAGAACCGCCGTTACAGCTAGTTGCAACCCATGCCCGCGCTGCACTACCCCTACGCCCAAGCTCGCATTGCGCACACGCAGGCTGTAGCCAACCAGGCCCACCTCGGGATGCACATTGGGCTCGGCGTCGAAGCCCATCGCGACCAGGTGTTGCCGAAGGATCTGCCACTCTTGCGCCGGCGCCGGGCTCGGCACCTCGATCGCCTCGCCATCGGCCGGCCACTCGCCGCCCCAGGGCGGATCCCAGCTCAGTTCGTCGATCACGGCGCCTCCGGAGCGGGACGGGTCGGCTTGCGCCGCCGCCGCGCCAACAGCCCCTTGGGTGCGCGACCGCGTTCGGCGAGCCAGCGAACCCAGGCATCACTGCGTGTTTTTAGAGTAATTTCGATACCATGACTGAGCACATCGTCGTGGAAGCGCTGCCACACTCGCTCGAAGGCGGCCTGGTCGAGACCCGCGGCCGGCACATCAAAGTTGCACGCCAAACGCAGGGGATGCTGCTTGCGAAACCATCGCCCCGTCTCGATCTGCAAGTTGGCATGGGCCAGCAGGGGCAGCACCGAGGCCGGGCGCTGCGGCGCGACGCAAAATGTGCAGTGCAAATTCAGCCATTGCAGACCGTGCACCGTGCGCAGCTCCGCCGTCTGCAGATGCGTGCGGTACCACGCGATCACCGCACTCGGCGCATGGTCGGACCCCAGCATCTGCACATGCTCGGCCCCCAGCGCCGCGATCCAGTCGCGCACTTGAGCTAGCTCGGGCGCAGGAGCTAACGCAACATCACTGAAATAACCCGAGTTCTTGTGCTGCACCACTTGCCCTAACCCCGTTGCCCGCTCGCAACCGCGGCAAAGAATAGCACGGCGGCCAAGCGGCACCAGGGCGCGATGGTCGACCTGCGCCGGCACTACAGACTTGACACCGCCCGTATGCGACCTTGCTTGCCGCCTGCGTCGCGGGCGCAGTGGTCGTGCTATGTCTGCGGTCACTTGCGCCTTGACCTCTTTCGCCCCGGAGCTCCATGTCGAAACGCGACTACTACGAAGTGCTGGGTGTTGCCCGCGACGCCGGCGACCCGGACATCAAGAAGGCGTTTCGCGCCTGCGCGATGAAGTTCCACCCCGATCGCAACCCGGGCGACAAAGCCGCCGAGGAGTCGTTTAAAGAGGCTGCCGAGGCCTACGACGTGCTTTCCGATGCCGACAAACGCGCGCGTTACGACCGCTACGGCCACCAAGGTATGCAGGGTGCGGCGGGCGGCGCGGGCCAATACGGCAATATGGACGACCTATTCTCGCACTTTGGCGACATCTTCGGCGACATCTTCGGCGGCAGCGGTCGCAGTGGCCGGCAGCGCCCGAGCCGCGGCGCCGATCTGCGGTACGACCTGGGGATTTCGCTCGAAGAGGCCTACAGCGGCATACGCAAAGAGCTAACCATCCCCCGCGTCGAGCCGTGCGAAACCTGCCATGGCAGCGGCGCAAAAACCGGCACAGCGCCCGAACAATGCAGCAAATGCCATGGGCGAGGCCAAGTTAGCACCCGCCAAGGCCCATTTATGTTCGCCGTCTCGTGCCCCAGCTGCGGCGGCCAAGGCACCACCATTAAGCCCGCCAACCGCTGCGGCGACTGCGGCGGCTCGGGCAGCACGCGCATCGAGCGCAAAGTGGGCGTAAAAGTGCCCCCCGGCGTCGACACCGGCACGCGCTTGCGGGTGGGCGGCGAGGGCGAAAAGGGCCCGGCAGGCCAGCCAGCGGGCGACCTGTACGTGGTACTGCAAGTGGCCGGCCACGAGTTCTTTCAGCGGCAAGACGATGATCTGCACTGCGAAGTCGACGTCGAGGTGCCCACCGCGGTGTTGGGTGGCTTGGTCGATGTGCCATTGATCGACGGCACCCGCGAAAAGGTCAAACTTCCTGCCGGCGTACAACCCGGCGAGCGCGTGCGCCTGCGCGGCAAGGGCATTCCGCACCTGTCGGGCAGCGGTCGCGGCGACCAGATCGCCCACGTCAAGCTTGTGGTGCCGCGCCAGTTGAGCAAAGAGCAAAAAGAGCTGTACGAACGGCTAGCTGCGCTCACTCCTGGCGCCTAGACCCCGCCACCGATCGCCACCTGGGGCGCCCATACCCCAAAGCCGGGCGCGCGACTTGACGCCGTGGCGCGCAAGCGTGCGAAGCGTGGCATACTGCTGGCCGAGCGGCGGCGCACGCTGCGGAGTCCCCCCATGCCGCATGTCCCCCCAGCATCTAGCACCCCCGATGTGGCTCCTGGTCAGCGTGTTGTGCAGGCGAATGTTGCGGCCGGTGTCGCTCAGCGCCCGCGCCAGCAAGAGGGTGGTGCAGCCGCCCCAGCCACGGCGCCGGCAGCAGGGGCAGGCGCGCAACAACCGCAGCGGCCGGGCGCTCCAGGTGGCGGCGCGCTGCGTCAACCGCTATTTAGCGGCGACCATGTTCTAGAAACCGTAGCAGCTGGGCAGGTCTATCTGCATCCCGGCGCCGAAGGTCCGTCGATTCGCGCCGTGCAGCAGTTCTTGATGGCGCAAGGCCTTGAGTTGGGGCCGGCCGGCGCGGACGGGCAATGGGGTCCGCGCACGACGAGCGCGCTCAAGGCCTGGCAGGCCACCCACGGCGTACCCGCGACCGGCGTGTTTGGTCACCTGACCTTGGCGGCTATGGACCAGGAACCGGCGGTGACGTCGGCGCCCACCACACCGCGGCCCGTGGCCGATCGCCCTGCAGGGCCGCGTCGCGCGCCCACGAACCCGCAAGGGCCCGAAGGCGGCACCCAAGCTCAGCGCGAAGGCGGCAATCGGCCTACCCAGGGCGCACCCGGCAGCAAGAACGGCGGTCTACCCGATGATTTTCAAAAGGTTTGGGACGCGCATCCCCACAACTACCAGCAAGACGGCAAGAAGAACACCTCGAGCGGCGACTTGCTGGCCCAACAAGGCTTTAGCCCCGACGCCTATAGCAACACTTGCGCGATCCGCCTGTCCGTCATGCTGAATAAGCTGGGCGGCGACATGGTGATCACCCGCGAGAAGGCGAAGGCAGCCGGCATCGACCCGGGCCGCGTGCCATTCAGCAAGAAAACCGGCTGGTTCTACTTGCTCAGCGCCAAAGAGATGTGGACGTACCTGAGCAAGTTCGCCGGCCCGCCGAGCATGGAATGGCCCGAGGGTGGCCGGTTCAAGGGCGAGGGCGACTTCAAGTCCGCGTTCAACAACAAGATCGAACCTGTCGTCTCGGGCAAGCGCGGCATCGTCGCCTTCGACAAAATCTTTGGCTTCTCGGGCACCGGCCACGTCGACTTGTTCGACGGCAAGCACCTGTCGGACTCGCCGAACTGGTACCCGTGCCAGTCGCTTAAAGTCTGGTATATCTAAGCATTTCTGCCGCTATCGCCGCCCAAAGCCCCTCGCTGACACGTGCCTGACCTGCGGCGCGCTGCGGGCCTGTAGCTGCCATCCGATTGCGGATTTCGCATCATCTGCTACGGTGTGACCAATGACCCAGCCCGGCTTCTTGGCGGGGCCCCTTTGCTTGTTGTGTTGCTTGTTGTGTTCCTTGCGGTGTGCCGCTGTAGCCGAGGTCTAAGGCCATGTCTGACGATACCCCCGTTCGTTCGCGCCCTTCGCAGTATCTGCCCGCCGTTGCCAAGGGCATGGGCGACATGCTTTTGCGCGAGCGCGTGGTCTCCGTCGAGCAGCTTAAGAACGCCGCCGCCGAGGCCGCCAAGACCGGCAAGCATCTGGGATCGACCCTGCAAGCGCTGGGTTACGTCGACAAGTCGCAGATGGTCGACTTCTTGTCGCGCCAGTACCAGGTGCCGTCGATCGATCTGAGCCAGGTCGAGATTTCGCCCGATGTGACGCGGCTTGTGCCCCGCGAGCTATGCGAACGACATCAGATTTTGCCGATTGCAGTGCACGGCAGCACGCTGGTGGTGGCGCTGGCCGATCCGGGCAACTACCACGCGATCGACGACCTAAAGTTCAAGACGGGCCTCAACATCGAGATCGTGGTCGCGCCCGAAGACGACATCGCCAAGGTGCGCGGCAAGCTGTACGGCTCGGTCGATCAGCTGCAAATCTTCGAGGAGATGAGCGAAACCCTTGAGATCATGACGGATGACGACAACGTCAATACCGAAGAGCTCAAGCAATCGTCCGAAGAAGCGCCCGTGGTCAAGCTGGTGAACCTGATCCTCATCGATGCGATCAAGCGCCGCGCGTCCGACATTCACATCGAGTCGTACGAAAAGGCCTTCCGCGTGCGCTACCGCGTCGACGGCGTGCTGGCCGAGATCATGCGGCCGCCGCTCAAGCTGCGCAACGCAATCGTTAGTCGTATCAAGATCATGAGCCAGCTCGACATCGCTGAACGCCGCCTGCCGCAAGACGGTCGTATCAAGCTAAAGCTCGCCGATGGCAAGGAATGCGACTTCCGCGTGTCGGTGCTGCCGTGTCTGTTTGGCGAAAAAGTGGTTATGCGGCTGCTCGACAAGGCGAATTTGCAGACCGACATGACCAAGCTGGGCTTTGACCAAAGCGAGCTCGACAAGTTTAAGCACGCGATCCATCAGCCGTTTGGCATGGTGCTGGTCACGGGACCCACCGGGTCGGGCAAGACGACGACGCTGTACTCGGCGCTGACCGAGCTGAACAAGGTGTCTGAGAACTGCTCAACCGCAGAAGATCCTGTCGAATTCAACCTAGAGGGTATCAATCAGGTGCAGATGAACGACGCCATCGGCCTGACGTTTGCGTCGGTGCTGCGCTCGTTCTTGCGCCAAGACCCCGACGTGCTGATGGTCGGCGAGATCCGCGACTTTGAAACGGCAGAAATCGGTATCAAAGCCGCACTTACGGGCCACATGGTGCTGTCGACGCTGCACACCAACGACGCGCCGTCGACGATTTCGCGCCTGCTGAACATGGGCGTAGAACCGTTCATGGTTACAGCGGCTTTGAACCTTATCGCCGCCCAGCGTTTGGTGCGCCGCATCTGCGGGGAATGCAAGGCGCCGTTCTTGCCCGACCGCCGCGCCTGCCTCGACGCGGGCATGAGCGAAGCAGACTACGACAGCGCCGGCTTTATGAAGGGTGTTGGCTGCAAAACATGCAATGATTCTGGATACAAGGGCCGCGTCGCCATTTACGAGATCATGCCGATCAGCGACAACTTGCGCGACGCCGTGCTCCAAGGCAGCTCGGCGGGCGAGCTCAAGCGCGTAGCCGTCGACGATGGGTTGCAGACGCTGCGCATGTCAGCCCTGAACAAGCTGCGGCAAGGCCTGACCACGCTTGAAGAAGTGCTGCGTGTAACCCGCAACGATTAGAACTTGCTGGCCTTTTTAAGGAGTGCACCATGGCATTGTGGCAGTACGAAGGCACCAGCAACGAGGGCGAGTTTCGCCGCGGTGAAATCGACGCCAACGGCAAGACCGACGCCCAGGCCAAGATCAAGCAGCTTGGCATCAGCATCATCAAGCTCAAGCGCAAGCAGAAAGAGATCGAGATCAACATCCCGGGTTTTGGCGGCCGCGTGCCTACCAAGAACATGGTGATCTTTACCCGGCAGATGGCAACGATGATCGACGCCGGGCTACCATTAGTGCAAGCACTTGATCTAGTTGGTAATTCTGAGCCACACCCCCAGCTCAAGAAGACCATCTTGGGCGTCAAAAGCTCGGTCGAGGGCGGTTCGTCGTTTTCAGACGCGCTCAAGCGCTATCCCAAGGTATTCGAAGAGTTGTATATCAATCTCATCCAGGCCGGCGAGATGGGCGGTATTCTCGATACCATCATGAACCGCTTGGCCGAATACATCGAAAAGGCCGAGGAGACGCAGAAGAAGATCAAAAGCGCCATGAAGTACCCCATGACGGTGCTCTCGGTGTCGATGTTGATCACCGTGGGTCTGTTGTGGAAGGTGGTGCCGACGTTTGCGGCCACGTTTACCTCGATGGGTGCCAAGCTGCCGGCGATCACGGTCTTTGTGGTGGGAATCTCGGACGGGTTCTTGGCCAAAGCCCCTTATATTGCCGGAGCTTTTGCGGCCCTGATCCTGGCCTACAAGCTGTCGATGCGCACCAAGCAGGGGCCCTTCATCCGCGATTGGCTCCTGTTCAACGCGCCGATCATCGGCAACGTGGTGCAAAAGGGCGCGGTGGCCAAGTTTACCCGCACGCTCGGTACGCTGGTCGCAGCGGGCGTGCCGATCATTGAGGCGCTGGCGATCGTGGGCAAGACCTCGGGCAACTTGGTGGTCGAGCGCGCGGTCGACTACACGCGCAAGAAAATCATGGAAGGCCGCAACGTAACCGGGCCTTTGATGGAGACGCAGATCTTCCCGGTCATGGTGGTGCAGATGATCGCGGTGGGCGAGGCGACCGGCGCCATGGATGTTATGCTGGGTAAAATCGCGGACTTCTACGACTCGGAAGTGGACGAAGCCATCGAGGGCATGACCGCTATGATGGAGCCGATCATCATGCTCGTCCTCGGCGTCGTCATCGGCACCGTGATGCTCGCCATGTACATGCCGATCTTTACCATGGGCGACAACATCAAGTAGCGGGCCATGACCAAGACCGATGTTGATGCCAGCGGCGCGCCGCTCACTGAGGAGTCGCTGGTCGATCGGCTGAAGTGGACGACGCTGGTGCGCGTGCTGGTGGTGACCGGCGTGCTGGCGTTTGCGGTCGCGGTCGACTTGGGCATGGCACCGCAGAAAGTGACGGCTGCGCCCGAGACGTTGCTCTACCAGCTGGCGGCCGTGGCTTACGGCATCAGCTTTGTGCTGCTGCTGTTTGCGCAAATTGGCCACAACCACACGCCGACGCTGGTGCGGCTGGCCTGGCTGTCGGTGCTGACCGATGTGACGCTGGCGGTCGTTCTAGTCCACGCCACCGGCGGAATGCAAAGTCTGTTCTTGTTTGGGCTGCCGCTGGCGGTGCTCAATGCGTCGATTCTGCTCGACCGACCGGGCTCGCTGCTGACGGCGTCGGCGGTGGCGGTGGGCATGGCCGCGATGTCGCTCGACGAGGTGGGCTGGCTGCATTTGCCGCCGCTGCGGGTGGCCTATCTATCGGCGCTGCCTGCGGTCAAGTCGCAGACTCCCTTTGAAATTGCTAGCAATTTAGCCCTACAGATCGCTGCAGCCTATGCCACGGCGGTGCTGGCTTCGCACTTGGTACGCGAGCTCGATCGCGCCCGCCGCCGCGCACTGCAGCAGCGCAGTGAGCTTGCAAGTCTGCGAGTGCACTACGAAGACGTGGTCACAAGCCTGCCCGACGGCCTAATAACGGTAGGGCCCGCAGGCCTAGTCACTGCCGCCAATCCGGCCGCCGAGATGATCTTACGTTTAGATCTTGAAGACTTGCTGGGGCGGCCGCTCGCCGACGCGGTTCCCGACATTGCTCAGGCGCTGGCAGCGCCGCCCGGCGAGTGGGAGCTAGCGCGAGTCGCGCCAGACAACGTGCAAAATACCCAACAGATTTTGCGCAAGTCGCCCACCGGCAAGCAGCAGATCCTCGCCGTGCGCGTGGCGCCGCTCCGCGACCCCGACGGGCAGTGGGGGCGGGTATTGGTGCTGCGCGACGTGACTGAAGTCCGCGCCCGCGAAGAGGAACATCGCGCGCGCGAGCGCCTAGCCACGGTCGGTTCGATGGCCTCGGCGGTGGCGCACGAGATCCGCAATCCGCTGGCGTCGATCTCGGGGGCGGTGCAGCTGCTGCAAGGGGCGAGCGGGCTCGACGAGAGCGACCGGTCGCTGATGGGCATCGTGGTGCGCGAAACCTCGCAGCTTTCTGATTGGATTGGAGAGTTCTTGGATTTCGCACGACCGCGACCGCTGCAGTTCGGCGAGCTCGACTTGTATAGCCTGGCCCGCGAAACCGTGAGCGCGTGCCTGCAGAGCCCGGCGGTGCAGGCGGCCGGCGTCAAGGTCACGGGGCCCTGCCAAACCGCCACCGCGGCGGACGGCGATTGGACGATCTACGGCGACGCCGTGCTGCTGCGGCAAATGCTGTGGAACCTGCTCATCAACGCCATCCACGCGGTGCAAGAGGGCGAGCGGCGCGAGGTGGCGGTCAGCCTGCGCAGCGACGGCGACTGGCTTGAACTCGCGGTCGACGACAGCGGACCCGGCATCGACCCAAGCGATATCGAGTGCATTTTTGAGCCCTTCTACACAACGAAGGGGGCGCAAGGCAGTGGACTAGGGCTTGCTACGGTGGCCCGGCATGTTACGGCCCACGCCGGCCGTGTGCTGGTTGAGCGCAGCCTGCAACTCGACGGTGCTCGCTTTGTGGTGCAGCTGCCGCGCCATACCCCCGTCGCGACCTTTGGCGATCGCCGTCGCTCGCAGATCATGCGCGTCAGCGATGCCAGGGCCGGGCTGCCTATCGCCGCTGCGCCTGGCGAGACCTCGGCGAAACTGGCAGACTCGATCGACGCCGCCCATCCGCCCGCACTGGAGACGCCATGATCGCCCGTCGCTCCGCCCATTTCTTAAGCTGGCTTGTGTGGTTACTGGCCATGGGCGCCACGAGCTGTGTGGTCAACCCGGTGCCAACACCGGCCGCGGGCGGCACCACCAGCCTAGCCGCCGACGCAACCTCAGGCGGTGCGACCGACAACGGCAGCCAAGACGACGCGACGGCCAGCGCCAAAGACACCGCGTATGTGCCCGATGCCACTGCGGTCGAGAGCTTTGTGCCCGCCACCGCCACCCAAGCCGGCGTAAGCGGCATTTTCGGCGACCACGTGGCCATCTACGAACCTGGCGTGCCGAGCAGCGGCAAGCTAGTGGTACTGCTGCCCAACAGGGATTTGCAACCAAAGGATTATACTCAGATTCTGCGCATTGCCGCCCAGCGCGGCCACCGCGTGCTCGGCCTCGCCTACCCCAGCACCAATGCGGCCCAAGTGTGCAAAATCGATGGTAATTGCTACGAATACCTGCATCACGAGACGCTCGACGGCCAGGATCACAGCGACAAGGTCGTAGTGGGCTATAACAACTGCATCGAACAACGCTTGGCCTTCGCGCTGCAATGGCTGGTCAACTACCGACCGGGTCAGGGCTGGGGCAGCTACGTCAGCGGCAACACCCCGCTATGGCAGAGCATTATCATCGTCGGCGATGGCGAAGGCGCGGGCCAAGCGGGCTTTATCGGCAAGGTGCGCAGCGTGGCGCGGGTGGTGCTGCTGCAAGGGCCGCTCGACAGCACGCCCCAGGGACCAGCCGCGTGGATTGCCAGCTCGGCGCAGACCCCCGCGAGTGCGTGGTACGGCTTGGCCGACAACACATCTAGCGATTTCAGCACAATTTCAGCCAATTGGTTGGCAATCGGTCTGGGTTCGAGCCAGTCGCCAGTCAGCACGCTCGGCGCGTTTGGCAGCGCCCACGGCCTAGTGACCGACGGGCCCTTGACGCCAGCGAGCGGCGACGATCCCGACCTAAAGCCGGCGTGGTGGTATCTGTTTACGCCGTAGCCTGAGCTAGCGCATCCGCTTGTGCGCCATGTTCTGCTGCGAGCGCGCCATCTTGCGCATGTCGGGGTGGCTCTGCAGCACTTCGCCCGCAATCTGCCGCAGCTCGATATGGATGCCCGGCCCGGGCTGCACAAAGCGCCCCAGCAGGTTCATGTCCATCTCCATCAGCGCCTTCATGTCCTTCTTGGCGCGCTCTTTCTTGCCCGCGGCGAAGTTCGCAAAAACACTGGCATAGAGCAGCATCGGCTTCATCTGCTCGAGCTCGGGGTCGTTCACCTTCCACTCTTCGAGCAGGGCCAGCGCCACTTCAGTTTTACCTGTGCGCGCATAGGCTTCGGCCACCACCGCCGCCATCATCGCCCGCGACGGCTTGGGCCCGGTCGCCGGCACATTGATCTGATCGGCCAGATCGCGCGCCTCGCGGGTGCGGTTCTTCAGCAGCAACAGTTGCGCGCGGAACGTGCGAACCTGGTCGGCCGCCTCGCCTGGAACCTTTGACAAGTCAATACCTTGCAGGGTCTCGAGCGCCTTATCGGGGCTCTCTTGCGCCTCGATCTGCGCCTTGGCGATCTGGCCGATGGCGTCGGCACCCTTGGGGTCTTGCAGGGCCAGCTGCGCCAGTGCCGCCTGCCGCGCCTCGGGCGAACCCTGCGCCTGCTGCAAAAGCTGCATCATCTTCTGCTGTTTCTGCGCCTGCCGCCACGCCCAAAACAGCAGGCCGGCCAGCGCCGCGGTCAAGATCCCCACGCCGACCAGCACAATCTTGCTGCCCGTCATCGCCGCGGTCACCCACACCAGCACGGTCACACCGGCCACGGTCGTCAGGGCGCGCTTGTTCAGCAACGGAAAACCGGCCTGCAACGGATCATTATTCGGTTCGGCCATCGCGGCACCTCGGCTGCCCAAAAGCGGCAGCGGGGGGCGAATCGTGCGGCACTTTCACGGCCTGCGCAAGCGGGAGGCGAGCTGCGTGGCCGCCGCCGCCAGCACCGCCAAAAGCAGCGGGTCGATGTAGGCGCGAAAGCGATAGTTCTCGCCATATTCCAAGGCATTACCCAGCAGCGTGATCCACAGCGCCGTCCATGCCGCCGCCCGCAGCAGCGCCCGCGTCGGCGGATCGAGGTGCGCCACCGTGCGCGGTCGCAGGCGATCGGCCAGCAGCGCCAGCCCTAACAACGCCCCCAGCGCCAGCAACACGAACACCTGCGCCAGGTCGAGCAGCAGGTAATGATCCCACAAGTCGACCCACGGCCTTAGGATTTTGCGCCCATCGCTCAGATTGGGGTCGAGCGCCGTCGGCCGCAGCCACTGCAGCCACGCCGCGGCATGGGCCCGCAAGTACGCGCCGGGATGGCGGATCACCAGCCGCACCGCATCCGCCGCCAGCCGCCGCGACAGATCCAGGTAGGCATAGTGGTTGAAGTTGATCTCGCCCGTCGTCTTGTACGGCGCGCTCAGCACAGCAATCTCTTTGTATTTATTGGGGACATCGGCAGTCCGTCCGTAGCGTTGCAGCGCCTGAAACGGCCCTACCGCCGTGATCGGCGCCAGCTCGCCCGCCGCCACTTCGGCCTGCAGCTGCACGGGCGTTAGCATGGTCTTGGTCAGCCGCTGCGCGCTCATGCCGGCCCACGAACTGGTCGTAAACTGGCCAAACACCAACGCATTCTTGGCAAAAGGCAGCGCGGCCAGCACGATCGCCAACGCCAACGCCAGCCCCAGGCGTCGCCGCGGCAGGTCGCGCCCCGCCAGCACCAGGGCAGCTAGACCCAGCAACCACCCGAGATGAAAGGCACTTCGCAACCAGACCAGCGCGACGGTCAACAGCGCGAAGACCAGCAGCCGCAGTACGGTGGGCCGTTGCGCCGCCTGAAACAAAGTCAACAAAACCATAAGGATAAGCAGCGCCACCGGCGCGTCGTAAAACAGCCAATGCGCGGTCAGGGCAAACCCTGGCGACGCCAGCAACAGACTCGCCGCCAGCGCCGCCCACCAGCGCCCAGCGCCAAAATGCACCGCCAGTTGCCAAGTTAGCAGCCCTGTGGCTAGGCCGATCGCGTCAAATAGCCCATGCAGCAACGGCCCTTGCGGGTCGAGGTTCAGCGCCACCATCGCGCCCAGCAGCGCGTTCCATAGCGGCGGCTGGCTGTGCTGGTACCACAGGCTTTGGCCTAGATGATGGCGCAGTTCGCCCAGATCGAGGGCCTGCCAGCTGCGCCCCAGATCGGCCTGCATCGCCAGACCAAGATGATGCGCCAGCGCCACGCTCGCCAGCCACACCGTCGCCACCAGCAGTTGGGGCGCCCACTTGTCGATCTTTTGCCCGCCGCCCATCGCCCGCCTCGCCGGCAAGCGTACGCGGGCGCGCTGCCAGTGCAAGCCCGAGGCGTTTTGCGGCTGCTACATGGCCAACATTGGCGCCATTCGCCCTGTTGCGCTAGGCTTGCGCGCGCCGCGCCGAAATTGGTGGGGCGGCAAGCGGGTCGCGTGAGCCAGGTCTCGTCCCACTACAGCATTGTTATCATCGGCACCGACTTGGCCGGGCTGATTTTTGGTGCGCTCTGCGCCAAGCGCGGCTATCGCGTGCTGGTGGTGGCGCACGGCAGCAGCGGCGCGCTGTACGAACACCAGGGCCATACCCTGTGCCGGCGCCTCGACCTAAACTACGGTCTGAATTCGCTAGCGGCCCGGCGAGTATTCGACGAGTTGAGCCTAGGCCTTGAGCTGCGCAACCTGCCGCGGCCGCTCGAGCCGTCGTTCCAAGTGGTGCTGCCCAAAGCGCGCATCAATGTGGGCACCGAGCCGCGGCTGCTCGAACGCGAGCTGCGACGCGAGTTTCCAGGCCTCGAGTCCGAGATCGGCCTGTTCTTCCGCCGCGTGGGCGAGATCGATAGCCAGGTCGACGAAGTGCTTAAAGTCCGCCCTGTTTTGCCCCCTACCGGCCTCGTCGAGACGTTTCGCTTTCGCTCGCTGGTCAAGAAGTACCCCATCTTAGACGACGAGTGGGCGCTCGACGATCCGCTGGCCAAATTCGCCCACGGCCACCCGTTTCGCGCGTTTGTGCAGGCGCCCTTTCGCTTTGTGTCGGGCATGGTGCCAGCGCGGCCCTACCCGGCGACGTTTGTGCGCGCGGTGACCGAGCTCTGGCGCGGTACGGCGGTATTTGATCGCGGACCCAATGCGCTGCGCGACCTGTTCTCGTCGATCATCCTGACCTCGGGCGACGTGCGGCCGCGGGCCATGGTCTCGTCGATCCAGGTGCACCGTGGCAAAGCGCAGAGCGTGGTGCTGCGCGACCGCCGCGAGGTCATCGGCTGCGACATGGTGGTCTGCAACATGGACCCCAAGCGCTTCGCCCAGCTCATTCCGCAAGAGCAGCAAAACGAAGACTACCATCATGTTCTTCATACGTTGCAACCTGTCTGCCACACCTTTATCGGCAATTTTGTGGTGCGCGCGCGCGCCGTGCCCGAGGCGATGGCCCGCCATGTGTTCGCCGTGGCCGACCTGGGCCAGTCGCTCGAAGAAGACAACCTCATCCACATCGCCCGCGACGCCGACATTGGCACCAGCGCCGACGATCGCGAGGTGCGCCTGATCTCGGCGGCGATGCGCGTGCCGATCAGCATGGCGTCAGACGGTGCACCCGCGGCGCGCATGCTGCTGGATCGCCTGCAAAAACGCGTTGAAGATACCCTGCCGTTCTTGGGCGAACACTTGCTGCACCGCCACACCCCGTGGCTGCAACGCGGCGAAGATGGCAGCGAAGACATCGACCCAGGCGAGCTGCAACCGGGCTACGGCGAGGCGATCGCCCACACGGTGGGGACCAGCCCGCTGGCCACGACCACGGGTTACAAGAACATCCTCATCGGCGGCGATGCCTCGTTCTGCGGCTTGGGCGCCGAGGGTGCGTACCTGGCGGCCTGGAACCTGTTGGCGCATACCACGGACCGCGTCCCCCTCAAGTCTGGATTTTAGCAAATGACTCTCGATTTTCGCCGATTCGCGGTGGTGGCGCTCAGCCTCGCCCTTGGCCCGACCTTGGCCATGCCGGTGCACGCAGACGCGCTGCCCCGCCCACTGCGCTGCACGCTCGACCAGTGTTTTGTCCGCGCCAAGCAGCAATCGCCGCTGCTGGCGGCCGCGCGCCTGGGTATCGATCAATACGAAAGCAAGCTGCGCGAAGCCCAGTCGGCGTGGTATCCCAAGCTGGATGCAAGCGCGTTTGGCACGGCGCTCCCCGAGCTCAAGCCAGGCCACGACGGCTCAACGCCGCTGCAAGACTACGATTTCGGCAAGGTTGGCCCCCTCATCGTCAGCTCGCTGAGCATGGGGCAGACGCTGTTCACCTTCGGCAAGATTTCGACTCTAAAAGAGATGGCGCATCAGGGCATCGACATCGCCAAGCTGACCAACCACATTGCCGAAGACGAGATGCACTACCAGCTAGCGCGGGCGTGGTGGGGCTTGGTGCTGGCCGCTGAGCTGCACGATCTTGTGGCCGACGGCGCGCGGCTTTTGAAGGAGCAGCGCGAAAAAATCGAAAGAGCCCGCGATGATGGCGACGCTTCGTTTAATCAGGCCGATCTAGCCAAGCTCAACGTGTTTGCCGCCGATATCGAAGAAAAGGTGCGGCAATTCGAGCGTACGCGCGGCCTAGCCGAAGACGGCGTGCGACTGGCCATCCATGAACCCAACGACTTGGCGATCGAGGCGGCGGGCGAGCTGACACCCGTGGTGGTACCGCCCGTGCCGATGGAGGCGGTCGAGACCCTGGCTCTGGCCAACTCGCCACGACTGCTGGCCCAGCGGGGCGGCGTGCAAGTGCGACTGCTGCAAACTCAATTGGCGCGAAATCAGTTTTTGCCCGACTTTGTGCTGGTGGCCCGCTACGCCTACACCTACGCGCCGACCCGCGCCGACTCGCAAGACTCGCTGGCGACAAACCCCAACAACTCGGCCACTTCGGGCGTGGGCGTCGCGCTGCGTTGGACCCTTGACCCGCTCCGCCAGATCGAAAAGCTAGAGCAGGCCAACCTGGATCTGAAGCAGGCCTCGCTCCTCGAACAGGGCGAACGGGCCAAGCTGCGCATGGATGTGAGGCAAATGTATCGCGAAATGACCGATGCGCGGGCGATGATCGATGTGCAAGAGCGCGCTTACAAATCGGCGCGCGGCTGGCTGACGGCCGAAAACCAAGCGTACGAAGACGGTTTTCAAGAGTTCGCCGAGGTACTGCGCGCCATGGAGGCCTATACCCGCCGGCGGATGGCCTACGCCGAGTCGATCTTTAACTACAATGTGGCGGTGGCGGCGCTATCGCGGGCAGTAGGCATGGACCTGACTACCCTGACCGCCCACTGAATCGCCACGGCAAGGCCGGCGTTGCACGACTCGACGCCACCTCGGCGCCCCTAGGTCCCAAGGATGATCATGCACAAGCTCACTGCGCTGATTCTGGTTTCGCTTTTCGCCCTGCCCAGTCTGGCCGTGGCCGCGCCCAAGGCCGCCAAGTCAGCGCCTGCCACTGCGCCGGCAACGGCTGCCACAGGTGCCCATAAACCCGCTGGAGATCCTCAGAAATTTATCGCAGGGCTGTCGGCCAAGCTCGACCAGCAGTCCAAGGCCACGGCGGATCTCGCAGCGCTGCACAAGGCCATTGGCGATGAATTGCAGGGCATCATCGATTTTGCCGAGATGGCCAAGCTGACCCTGCCGGCGCAATGGGACGGACTGCAGGCCGAGCAGCGTACTGAGTTTACACAGCTATTAACCAAGATGGTTATCAACACCTACGTCAAGCGCTTCAAGCCCGGCACGCCGGTCGAGATCAGCTACAAGCAGACTCGCCCCCTGCCGGCCGGCCGCAGCGAGGTGCAAACGGTGCTGAAAGTCAAAAACACCAGTGCCGACGTGAATTACCAGCTGTTGCCGGGCGACGGCCGCTGGTGGGTGTTCGACATCGTGGTCGACGACGCCAGCCAAGTGCAGTCGTATCGGCAAAACTTTGCTAAGATCTTGAATAAAGAAGGCTGGAACGGGCTAATTGCGCGGATGAAGAAGGCCGCCGACAAGAAGACCTCGTAACCGCAAAAGGGACTGCATGATCGGCAATCGCTACGGGATTCTAATGCTTGCGGCAAGCTCGTGGCTGCTGTTGTGCGGTATGGGGCCGTACCGCTCGGCCGGCGCAGGCACCTCGTCGCTTGGCCTAGCCGATGCCCAGGTTGCTTCGGGTGTGGCCAGCGCGGCGCTGTACAGCAACCCGGCCGGCATGAGCCAAGTGCAGCACTCGGTCTTCGAAACCGGCTTTGCCCGCTCGGGGCAGGCCGGTTCTGGAGCACCATTCGTTAGTTACGTTGACTCGACCTCGGCCTGGGGCTTGGCAGCGGGCGTGGGTTATGCGGGCGAGCTCGGCTGGTCGACGGACGCCCCCATCCGCCGCGGCCACGACGTGCGCATGGGTCTAAGCATGGGCGGCCAAAGCGAAACCACTCGCCTGCTGGTGGGCGCCTCGGCGCGCTATCTCAACATCACCCAAGGCGGCCACAACGTCGACGGCTGGACCGGCGATCTGGGTGTTACGGTGGGTCTGCAGAACCTGCGCCTAGGCGCGGTGGTGCACAACGGCCTGCAGCTCGATCCGCGCGAGGCGCCGCGGCGGGTGGCCGTGGGCGCAGCCTTTGTGGGTACGCAACTGGTGGCCGAAGCGTCGGGCTCCTGGGGCGTAAGCAACCGCGACACGGCCCTGCCGGGCGACGGCGATGGCCAGAGCTACCGCGCCGGAATCGGCTATCAAGTGGGGGCCGAGGGCTTACAACTGCGCGCCGGCTATCAGTTTGATCAGATCGTGCGCGGTGATCCGACTCGGCACTGGGTCTGCGGTGGCCTGTCGTGGCGCACCACCAAGGCCGGTATCGACTTTGGCGGTGGCGTCGATGCGGCGAACCAGCACGCCACCATGGTATCGGTCAGCGTCGTGGTGCTGGTGCCCACCGAAATTTCGGAGTAGCGCGTGCTAGGCAAAGTGGTGCACCCACGGCTCGTTCTGGTGCTGGTGGCGCTGCTTACCGCCGCGCTGCGTCTGCGCAATGTGCTCGATCTAGACTGGCAGGGGCGCTGGATCGCCGTAAGTGGCGACTCGTGGTACCATGTGCGGCGAATTCTGTGGCAGGCGCAGGGCTACGGACCGCTGCACAACGACGCCTGGGTCCACGTGCCCGATGGCAACGTAGCAGTGTGGCCCGATGGCTTTGACGCTCTGGGCGCCGGTCTGTGCGCGCTGCTTGGCGCCGACCGCAATGCCGCACTGTGGAGCGGTTACGTGCTGGTGACGCTGCTGGCGGTAGCGACAGCCGTGCTGGCGGCCCATCTGGCCGGTAGGCTCAGCCAGGCCCCGCAGCGAACGCGCGCCCTAGCGGTGGCGGGTCTGCTGGTGGCGTGCCATCCCGGGCTGCACAACTACACGCAGGTGGGCAAGATTGATCACCACGCCGCCGAGCCGCTGGCGACCTTTGCCGCACTCGCGGTGCTGCTGTCTCTGCGAACTAGTGCAAATCGTTTCAGGCTTGGTGGGGCCGTGGCGCTGCTGCTGGGGCCGCTGCTGTTGTGGCCCTCGTCGGCGATGACGGTGGGGCTGCTGGCGGGGCTGGCGGGTCTCGCGCTGCTGGCGACAGAACCCGCGGAGCGGCGCGGCTTTGGTCGGCGTCTGGCGGCAGTTTTTGGTGTGGCGAGTGTGCTGGCCGTGCCGCTAGCTCTGGCGTCGCCGCTCGGGCACGGCGGTGCCGTGGTGGCCGAGGGCTTGTCGCTGCTGCAGCCGGGTCTGCTGGGGCTGGCAGCGGTAGCGCTGTCCGCGACGACCTTGGGTGTAGGCTTGGTTGGGCGTGTCCGTAGCGGGCTACAAGCTCTTATCGTTGCAGGCATTTTGCTGGCACTGTGGGCGCCGGGCCGCCAAGCCCTGTTCGGCGGTGGCGATTTTATGGCGGGCAAAGGCTACGTCGGCCTTATCGCCGAGTCGACCTCAAGCGCCGAAACTGGAGTGCTGGGGACCCTGAAACTGCTGGGTTGGCCCATCCTTGCGACCCCATTGCTGCTGCTGTGGGCACTGCGGCAGCGCGAGCAGCGGGCGACGCTCGTGACGTGGAGCGCGGCGCTGGCGATCACGACCGCCTTGGGTCTGCTGCAGCAACGGTTTGCGACGCTGTCGGCCGTGCCGCTGGCCGTGCTGGCGGGGGCCGCGCTGAGCGACTGGGCGGCTAAGCAGCCGCGCCCGGGACTGATCTATGCCGGCGCGGCGCTGGCTTTGCTGCCCGGGCTGACCGATGTTGCGAGCCGGGCGCTGCCGATCGCGCGGCGGGTGCCCGTGTGGCAGGCCCTCGATTGGCTGCACCACCACGCCCCTTCGCCAGGCGAGCCATGGAACCCAACCAGCAAGCCAAGTTACGCAGTCATGGCCGGTTGGGGCTTCGGCCACGATCTGCTCACTTGGGGCGGCCAAGCCAACGTGTGCAGCCCGCTCATCGCACCGGGGCAGACGGCGGGGCTCGATGCGTGCGCCGATCTGATCTTGGCCACGGGCGATCGCCCCGATCTGGTCGCAAAGCACCACATTCGCTACTGGATTGCCACGCAAGTGCCGTCGGCCTCGCTGCGTGCCTACGGTGTGGCCCGCGGTGCAGCGGCCGAGCGCTACGTGATCGACGCCGCAGACGGTGGCCGCAGCCTCAGCGCCGAGGCCGAGTGCAGCAATGCACAAGTACTTTTTTACGCCAATGGCAGCGCCAGCCCCGACGGTCGCTGTGCGGCTCGACCCGAGTGGCGCCTGGCCTTTGCCGCTCCAGGTGAACGCGCCAAAGTGTTCGAACGCGTGGCCGGGGCACAGCTAATCGGCAGCGGCTGCCAAGCCAGCGAGCGACCGCGCGCCGAAGTGGTACTGCAGCTTGGCGATCAAGGCGTGCGCTGGTTGGCGTTTGGCGAGCGTGGGCCTGGCGGCCGCTGGTCGGTGCGCGTGCCGTGGTCGACCGATCGGCAGCCCGGCCAAGTGCGGGTGATCGAAGTGAAAGCCGGATGCGGCACCCTGTACCCCGTGCAGATCAGCGAAACTGCGGTACAAGCGGGGACCACGGTCGATCTGAGCACCCCCGCCAGCCCGGTCGGGCAGCCATGAAAAAAGTTGCAGGTTCCCGGCCGCAGCGTAGATCGCCAAGCGGCACCGCGCGTCGATGGTCTTGCCCTGCCAGCACGCGCCGTGCGGTGGGGGCTGGCGACGCCCGCCAAAGTCACGGGCAAAGGCCCAATGTGCAATCGGCGCTTGACGGGGGGTTGCCCCGAAACTAGCATCGCGGCCCGGTTTGGTCCGACCTGCGTTCGGTCGCGCCCAGCCCAGCCCCTCCGAGCCGATCCCTGGTCGGCCGAGCGTGGAGAGACATGAGCGGCGGAGCCATCTTAGCAATCATCGGCAGCCTTATCGCGCTGCTTGGCACCAACCTCGGCATGGGCGGCGGCGGAGCAGACTCTGACCCGTCGGCATGGCGCAACCTGTTCTCAGCCATCTACATCGAAGAGTTCGGATACAAAGGTATCGCCGGATTCCAGATCTGGACGGGTCAGGTTTCGCTATTGTTGTCGCTGGTTTCAGTGGCACTCGGCGCGATGATCTTCAAACAGCGCAAGCGAAAATTCGGTTGGGGCATCGCTGCGGCGGGCCTTATCCAGATCGTGCTGGCCTGGCTGACCTACGACAAGGTCTACAGCATCGTGCCCTGCAAGGCGATGGAACTGGCCTTCTGCGACGCGACGGGCGGTCTAATTCCAGAGACTTACGTTCACCTGAACGGTCTGATCTGGATGGTGTTCGGCTCGGTGCTCGCCTTCTTCGGTGGCCTGACGGCAGTGGCCTCGTTCGACGAGTACCACAAAGAGCAGCGCTTCTTGCGCGTCGCCCTGGGCTGGAACGATCAAACCGTGGTTGAGAAGGTGTTCTTTGTCCCCACCGTGGTAACGGTCGGCGAAGACAATAAGAACACACTGCAATTGGCCGCCAACGGCATCAGCTCGCACGTGCTCTTTACGCCCGGCGCGAACGAGCACTACCAACTCGCGGTGCCGAAGGGCGCATCGGGCACGCTGACGATCGGCGGCAACGAGGTCGATGCGACCGGCAGCCACCCGATCACGCGCGGCGACTCGGGTGTGATCTCGTTCGAAAACGGCATTGATCTGCACTTTAACTTTACCGGCGCCCAGCCCGGCGCGCTGGTGGGCACGCATCGCACCCGCAATGCGGCGCTGGCCGTGTCGTTCGCGACGGTAATGTCCGTGTTCTTCGTGCTGTTTATCGGCGTGAACTCGGTGGCCAAGAACGACGAAGACCGGCTCGAAAGCGAAGCTTTGGCGCAAAAGAACCGCGGCTTGATCGAAGTCGCCGTCGAGCAAAAAGAAGAAGAGAAGCCCGAAGAGATCAAGCCCGAGGGCGAAGACGAAGACACCACGGCCAAGAAGGCGGGTGGCGAAGAAGGCAAGTTTGGCGATCCCGACAAGGACCCGAACAAGCAGAGCAAAGTGCCCAAGATGGACGGGCCGATGCGCGACAAGGTCGACGTCAAGAACATCGGCATTGCCAAGGTCTTGGGCGGTCCGCAGGCGATGACCGGCGCGCTCGGCAACATCCTGGCCGGCGACACAGGCGCGATCAGCAGCAAAATGGCCGTCGCGATGTCGGGCGAAGGCGGCGAGCTCGTCATCGGCCACGGCTCAGGCGGCATGGGCTTCCGCGGCACCGGCTCGGGCGGCGGCGGCGAAGGCTACGGTCGTTTGCACGGCCTCGGCTCGATCGACACGGGCGGCGGCACTGGCCGCAATGCCGACATGGGCATCGGCCGCAAGGCGAGCAAGAAGGTCGCCAAGCTCAACATTGCCCAGGGCAATTCGACCGGCGGCTGCGACAAGGGCGACATCAGCAAGAACGTGCGCGCTCGCGCCGTAAGCCTGCGCGCGTGCTACGAAACCCAGCTCATGGCCAAGCCTGACCTCAGCGGCAAGATCACCGTGCAATGGACGATCACGGGCGACGGCTCGGTGGCCAACGACAAGATCGTCGACGACTCGATGAAGAACACCGCCGTGTCGGACTGCGTGCTGCGCGCAATCCGCCATATCAAGTTCTTGAAGCCGGAAGCAGGCGTGTGCGTGATTCAGTGGCCGTTCGTGTTTAATCCGGGCTAAGCGGTCAAGAATGAGAATGTGCGCAGGGCGCTGGGGCAACTCGGCGCCTTGCTGCTTTTTGACGCTGTTTCGCACGCTTGGCCCCCCTTGCCCTGCCTCACCATGCCGCGCTACGCTTGGGGCTGCGGGCGGGCCAACCACGAGCCGGCGAACACGGGGTACACTCATGAAATACTTGGCAATTCTTGGACTAACCCTGGTAACGACGGCGTGCGGCGCGAGTGGCAGCAGTGGCGGCGGCGGCGTAGTCACCCCCGGCGGCGCGCCCGGCACGGCGTGTGACAGCAACTCGACCAACATGGGCTGTTATGCGGTCGGCGATCAGAGCCACCGCGTGCAATGCGACGGCACCGGCGTGTGGAAAGACCTGGGCGCGTGCGGCGCCAACCAGTACTGCAACGTACAGGCCGACGCCAGCGACTCGACCGGCGTGAAGAAGCTCGCGATCTGCGTAGCCAATTCGACCGGCGGACTCGATGTAGTGAGCGGTGGCGACACGGGCAGCACCACCGGCGACAGCAGCGGCGGCCAAGACCTGGTCATCGCCAAAGACGGCACCAAGGCCGACACCACGACCAAGGCCGACACGACCTGCACCAAGCAGTGCAGCGGCAAGCAATGCGGCGACGACGGCTGCGGCGGCAAGTGCGGCACCTGCACGGGCGGCAAGACCTGCAACAGCAGCGGCGTGTGCGTGGGCGGCGGCAGCCTGCAAGTGGGCAGCAGCTGCTTTGCCAACGCCACCGGCTGCCCGAGCGGCAGCAAGTGCGCGATCGCCGGCGACTTAAGCGACTACACCTGCCAGACCAACCGCACGGCCGGCCAGAGCTGCGGCCCCGGCCTGGGCGAGTGTGCCGACGGCGCGACCTGCAGCTTTACCGACAGCGGCAAGACGGCCATGAAGTGCTACGCCGACGTCAAAACCGGCGGGGCGTGCGGCCAGTACGGCTTTGGCATGTGCGCGACCGGCAGCACCTGCTCGTGGACCAGCACCGCTGCCACCTCGGCCAAGTGCTACGCCGACTCGGGCTCGGGCGGCACCTGCGGCGGCGTGGGCTTGGGCGGGTGCAGCGCCGGGCTAACCTGCTTCCCCACCTCGGCAACCGACCCCACCTTTACCTGCCAAACCGCTGGAAGCCCTGGAGCGGGCTGCGGTTACGGCATCGGCGGCTGCGTCGACACCGCGGACTGTGTGTGGGACAGCAGCGCCAAAAGCTCCGCCTCGTGCTACGCCTGGGGCAGCAGCGGCCAGACCTGTGGCGATTACGCCGCGCCGTCGTCATGCAGCGGCTTTGCCTCGTGCGTGCCCGACTCGGCCGACCAGAGCGCGACCGGCACGTGCATGAGCGTCAAGTTCAGCGGCGAAGAGTGCGGCTACGGTATCGGCTTTTGCGCTGGGTTCTTGGGGTGCTCGTACATCGACGACACGCAGACGACGGCCAAGTGCCTGCCCGCCTTGGGCATGGGCGAGACCTGCGGCGGCACCACCACCTGCCTACCGGGCCTGGCCTGCGTGCCCGCAGCCGCCGGCGACACCACCGGCACCTGCAAAGACTACTGCGAGGCGGCCAGCAAATACGGCGACGGCACCTGCGACAGCTGCCTGCTGCCCGACAGCGACTGCTTCAAGTAGTTCATCACTTTAAATTCAAGATGTAGAAAATGGCTGCGCAGTTCTGGGCACAGTTCTGAGCACAGTTCTGAGCACGGCTACGGTGCGATGCCGCTCGATTGAATCGTAAGAATGCCGGCCGGACCCGCCTGGAACTCTTGCTTGGCCGCCGTCTGTCCGCGCAGCCAAGCATCGCACGCCGCCAGGGTGTAGTGGACGATCGCCTCGTGGGCGACGCTCAGCTCGGGCACGCGACCCTTGCAGTAGGCGGCGAACTGCGCCGTCTGGGCAAGCGGCAGGCTGCACATATCCGAATAGCTAAAGTGATTGCCACCCTGCATGACCAACAGCGCCTTGGGGCCACCCCATGCGTCGTAGGCGGGCTGGGCCTGGTCTTGCAGCGTACAGGTGGTATCGCCGGTCGCCGCCTGAAAAATCGCCGGAATCTTCAGGTCGGCGAGCATGGGCAACACAAAACCAAAGCCCGGAAGCTGGCCGCAGTGCGCCAAGGGTAACACCAAGCTCACGCGGGGGTCGCCGAGCTTCCACGGCAGCGACCCGGCGAGCGCCATGGCCTGGCAGGTGGTGTCACTCGAGGCCCCTGGCAGGCTGCAGTCGGGCAGGTACGCCGCGGGCACGCTCACGGGCGCACCGGCAGCCGCCAAAGCCGTGTAGCCGCCAAAGCTGTGGCCGCTGACGGCAATGTGTTTCGGGTCGACAAGGCCGGCCAGCCACGCCGGGTCGCCCGCCTCGGGCTTTAGGGCGCGGTCGATGGCTGCGCGCAGGTCGAGCGGCCGCCACACCACCATCGCCCCCAGCAGCTTGGCGTCGTAATCCATAAAGGTATTGCCCACATGGTCGGGCGCGATCACCACATAGCCGTGCTGGGCCAACGCCTCGGTCAAGAACACCGACTGCTGGCGCAAGCCCTGATTGCCATGGCTGAAGGCCACGAGCGCAAAGGGACCTTGGGCAGCATCGGCCTTGGCGATCGCGCCATTGGGCGAGGCCATCATGCCCAAGTACTTGATTGGCGTGCCTTGAGTGCCTGCGGGGATCGGGTACCAAATGGTGGTGGGCAGCGAGCGACCGCCAGGGCCCGCAACCTTGATGTCGAGGACACCCACACCGTACAAGGTCGGCACTGCGGCATCGACACCCGAAGTATCTGTATACACTAACGTATCAGCGTAACCACTGTCGAAGGCGGCGCTATCGCTAGTGGTACCGTCGCTGCTGACGTCGGTCTTGGCGCTGGCGGTGGTGGTGGCATCACTGCCACAGGCCGCAGTCAGAGCGAATAGGGCACACATGCCCATCTTTACAAAGCTTTTCATGTTATCCTTGCGAGAAAGGGGGGCTACATCCAGCCGGTCAGGTAGCTCCAGGCCAGCCGCGCCGCCAATCGCGCGGTGGCGCCGTCTTGGTCAAAGCGCGGATTGAGACCGTGAATACCCAGTAGAGTTGGCCGATTGCAAGCCGCCAAGTGCGACGCAGCCCGCAGCACGGCACCGGGAGCGACACCCAGCGCGATCGGCTCACTCACACCCGGTGCGGCGACCTGTCCGAACACCGCGCAATCAATGGTCATCGCTACGGCAGCGTGCACGATAGCTGCCTCATCTTGCCAGCGGCCCAGGCCTTCTGCAGCGTGGCGTTCGTCGGTCTCGATGTCTTCCCAAAATACTGTGCGCGCACCGTGCTGCTGCAGAAATTGCATACGTTCAATGGAATTAGCCGAGCGCTGCAACCCCCACTGCAGCAGCGACTGACCGTCGAGGCGGGCGGCAGGCTCAAGGAGCAGTCGGCGAATTTGCGAATCGGCAGCGAGCTCTTTGCGGTCGTGCTCGGCCGGACGCACCCCGGCCCGGTGGGTCACATCGAGCAAGGCCACGCGGGCCGCCGCACTGTCGCGGGCCACACTGCGCGCCATCCCTAGCACTTCGCCGTAGCTGTGATCGTGGCCACCGCCCACCACCACAATCCGCGCGTGCGGAAAACGGTCGCGGAGCACGGCAATCACTTCGGCCAGGCGGGCTTGCGTCTCGGCAGTGTGGTCGGCCGCTTGCAGGTCGCCCGCGTTGAGCACCGACAGCGGCCCGAACTCCGGCGGCGCCGGCAAGCGAAAGAACCAGTCGCGCAGGCGATGCGGACCATCGACCGCACCCACCCGGCCACCGGCAAGCTGCACAGCACGCTCGTCGGCGACCCCGAGCACAATCGCCCGCACGCGCTCTTCGGGCGGATTGGCATCGAGGGTAACGGCACAGGCCCCCATGCGCGGGTCATCGCGGCGCAGGCGGCTGTCGGCCACATGGGGCGTCGCGTCGGCGCGAATAAATTTGAGGGTTTCGCTCATAGCAGGCTGCTGACGCGCGGGCGCACGCGGTAAATCGGGCAGTTTACGCCAACTGACGCGGCGGTGCACCTAGCGGCGCAGCGGTCACGGCGTGTCGAGCTCGTCAGTCGGCGTGCTGGGCTCCGACGGCTTGACCTGGTTGCCGTGCAGCAGCCGCACACGTCGCTCTATGTTGATATCGATAAGCTTTTCGACTTTCTTGTAGCCCTCGTGCGACTTCTCGGCCCACTCGGCATCGCCCAGGGTCTGGGCCAACTCAATGTTCTTTTGGAAGATCGTCAGCGCACGCTTGGCCAACCGCTCGGTATGATTCCACAGCTCGTCGCGGTACAGCTCCATGGTGGGCGGGTCGAGCTCGGGCGGCACCTCGGCACTGTCGATGTCTTCGATAAGCCGTGTATACAGCGCGCCAATGGCAAAACCCGCAGCCAGCGCCCAGGGTTTGGTGCGCAAACGCACGCAGCGGTACAGCAGCCCCTCGGCCTTTAAGAACAGGTTCGACTTGTCTTCGAGCTCTTTTTGCATCCGCTCGACCGGCAACTTGAAGTGGATCGAGGCAAACAAGTCGTAGAAGATCTGAGCCCTTTCGTAGAGTGCCCGCGCCACCCACTCCGACTGCGCCACCAGCGGCGTGTCGCGATGGTCGTCGTACAGCTGCTCGACCTGCCGCAGCGCCTTGTCAGCCCCTGGCAGATCGCCGGCCCTGCGCAGTGCAAGTCCGCGCCGTGCCTGCGCTTCTAGCTCATCGAGCAGCCCCAGCTTGCCGCCAATCGCCTCTTGCACCGCCACATCTTCAAGGCCACTGCGGTACAACTCGGCGGCATCACCCCACTTTTCAGCATGTTCTAGCGCCTCGGCCTGCAGAAACAGCGCGTCGCGGGCGTGCCGCGTCCCAGTGCTGTGGGCGCGCGCATCGGCGAAGCGGGCGGCGGCGGCGGCGTGGCGCCCCAGGTGCTCAAGACAGAGGCCGGCATTGAACTCAAGGGCAAAACGCTGCGAACTTTCTGGAAAGTCCTTGATCATGCGCTCGAAGTCGCGCAGCGCCGCCGCCCATTGCTCGGCCTTCATCGCCGCCATGGCGCTATCGTGGAGCTCGTCGAAGTCCTTGACGTAGGACTCCGCCTTACCACCCTGAATATCCGCTTTGATTTCAATAGGATCAAGAACAATAACCTGGCTGCTGCGCACCTGCTGATGCGCGCCGCCGCACGCTGCCAGGAACGCGAGCGTCGCAAACGCCAGAAAACTCAGAATGTGGGGGGTAGGCGGCCACATGGGCCCAGTCAACCATTGCGCCGGGGCGGGGTCAAGGCGGCTGGCCGAGTGTGCGGTCGCCAAAAACCCCGAACCCTCCGCCGCGACGGCTAGTGCCGGCACAGCGGAGGGTCCGAGGTGATCCCCCACTGAGTAACTATCCAACTTCTGTGCCAAGTTGCGCCACAGCGCTATTTGCCTGGTTTTGTTGGCCATTTCCGTTAAAGGCAAGTCGCAGCAGCGACACAAGTGACGTAACGCGCCCACGCGGCTGACAAAAAACGTCAGTTAGCCCGCAAATCAGGCCAAGCGCCGCCGCAAGTCGTCGATCAGCTCGGCCCGCGCCACCTTGGCCTGCTCGCCGCTCGCCAAGTCCTTGACCTGCACCACACCCGCAGCCAGCTCGTCGCTGCCCACGACCAGTGCGATCTTGGAACCACGCTTGCCGGCCCGCTCAAATTGCTTGCCAATTCGACCACCTGCCAGGTCTAGCTCGACACGCAGCCCGGCCGCCCGCAGCTCGGTCGCCAGAGCCAGCGCCGGCCCCGCCACACTCGCATCGAGCGGCATGACGTAGATGGGCACCTGCGCCAACCCTTGTGCCAGCAACCCCAGCTCTTGCAGCGCCGCCAGCAGCCGGTCGAGGCCGATCGAGATGCCCACCGCGGCGATTTGTTCCTTGCCGAACAGGCCGATCAGACCATCGTAGCGGCCACCCGACATCACAGCGCCAATGCTGGCCACCTTGGGGTCGGTCAGCCTAGTTTCGTAAATGATTCCAGTATAGTAATCGAGTCCACGGGCGATCGAGCGGTCGATCACCACCTGCTCGCCCAGCCCCGCCGCCGCCACCAAGTCGACCACCGCCTGCAGCCGCAGCAGCGCCGTGTCTAGCGCCGCGTGGCCCTTGCCCGCCGCCACCGCCGCGATGGGCTCGATACCACCGCCGCCGGCAAAAGCCCGCACAATCTCGCTCGCTTGGCTGGCTTCGATCTCGGCCTCGCGCACGATCTCGGCCACCACGCCGTCTTGGCCAATCTTATCGAGCTTGTCGATGGCACGGATACAGATGATCTGCTTGGTCTTTTCCGTCATACCCAGCACGTCGAGCATGCCAAACAGCACGTCGCGGTGGTTCAGGTGCAGCCGCGCGCCGCTCACGCCCAGCGCCCGCAGCGTGGCCAGGCCGGTCACCAGCACCTCGGCATCGGCCATGGGCGAGTCGACGCCGCAGATGTCGGCATCGCACTGCAAGAATTCGCGAAAGCGCCCCCGTTGCGGCTTCTCGGCCCGCCACACCGGCGCGATGTGGAAGCGGCGGAACGGCAACACGATCTCCGCGCGGTGCTGGGCCACCAGGCGCGCCAGCGGCACGGTCAGGTCGTAGCGCAGGGCCACGCTGCGGCCGCCATTATCCTCAAAGCGATACAAGAGCTTATCACCCTCGGCGCCGTACTTGCCGAGCAGCGTCTCAAGGTACTCGAGCGCCGGCGTCTGCAGCGGCAAGAAGCCGTGGCGGGCAAACGCGTCTTCGATCGTGCGGATCATCTGCTGCCGCGGCGCCATGGTGTCGGGCAAAAAATCGCGAAAACCCTTTAATGTCTGCGGAATCATGTTCACCTCTTGCTTAGACTAGACCAGATGCCCCTGCCGATCGGCCGACGCCACCAGCTCGGCGTACAGGCCCCCTAGCTGCATCAGCTCGTCGTGATTACCTTTTTCGATCAGCTCGCCGTGGCGCAGCACCGCAATGCAGTCCGCGCGGCGAATCGTCGACAACCGGTGCGCCACCACCACCGCCGTGCGCCCCGCCAGCACCCGCTCGATGGCCTGCTGCAGCTTCTGCTCGGTCAGCGAGTCGATCGACGCCGTGGCCTCGTCGAGCACCACTACCGCCGGATTCGCCGCCAAAATACGCGCCACACTCAGCAGTTGCCGCTCGCCCGACGACAGGGCCATGCCGTCGCCCAGCATCGCCTCGACCCCGCCCAGCCGCTGCACCACATCGCCAAGGCACGCATCTTCGAGCGCCTGCTCGACTTTTTGCCGCGACAGCCCGCGCCCCAAGTCCACGTTGTCGTACAGCGAGCCCGAGAATTCGATCACATCTTGCTGCACCACGCCGATCGCCCGCCGCAGCGCCTGCGCCTGCCACTGCTCGACCGGCACCCCATCTAACATGACGCGACCATCGGGCGGTTCGTACATATGGGTCAGCAACTTAGCCACGGTCGTCTTGCCCGAACCCGTAGGCCCCACCAGCGCCAGCACCTGCCCCGGCCCCACCTCGAGCGACACACCCTTGAGCACCAAGTTGCGACCGTCATAAGCAAAGTCTACGTGATCCAAGGCGATCTCGCCGCGAACCTGCTCCGGCGCAAACGCACCTTGGCGCACCTCTTCGTGCACATCGAGCAGGCCAAAGATGCGCTCAAGCGCCGAAAACGCCCGCTCGATCGTCGCCACCTTGGCCGAAAGCTCGCGAATCGGAATGAACAGCCGCTGAATATACTGGATAAAGGCCACCAAAAGGCCAACCGTTACGGCACCTTGCAAGGCGCGCCCGCCGCCATACCAAATCAGCAACGCGATGCAGAGCGAGGCCACGCCATCCATGACCGCGTACAGGCCGGCGTCGTACACGTTCGAGGTGCGATAAGCATTTAGATACGAATAGTTCAGCTCGCGATACTCGTCGATGGTGGTCTGCTGACGGCCGTGCAGCTGGATAATGCGCGCACCGGCCAGCGCCTCTTGGTAGTAGCCGCTCGACTGGGCCATCGACCGCCTGATTTCGTTCGAGTATTTGCGCAGCTGCCGGCGAAAAAAGTTGACCACCAGCACGATGAGCGGCGCGACCAGCATGCTCATGGCGGTGAGCTTGAGGTCCAGCACCACCATCACGGCGATAATCGACACAATATCAATCACATCGCCCAGGATACCCACGATGCCAAAGGTGAGCACCTCGCCCAACGCCTCGACGTCGGTGGTGGTGCGGGTCAGCAGCGAACCCGTGGTACGGGTGTCGAAAAAGCGCCCACCCTGCCCTAGCACATGCACGAATACCGCCCGCCGCAGCCGCCCCAGCGCGCGAAAGCCGAGCGTCTGCAGGGCATACAACTGCAGACCTCGAAAGCCATATTCGCTGATCACCGCCACCAAGAATACGCTGGCGATGGTGCCCAGCGTCCACGGCCCCGGCGCGACTAGCCCCTTGACGCTCGCCGCAATCGGCCCGTCGATCGCCACCTTGATGAGCCACGGCTGCAGCAGGCCCGCGCCCGTCATCACCGGCAGGCCCAGCAGCCCCAGCCAGAGCCAGCGCCGATCTTGGCGCGCGTACTGCCAAAAACGCCGCAGCAGCGCCCAATCTTGGCCGCGCACGCGCACCGCTGGGTGGCGCTCCGGGCCTAGCCCTTCGCGCTTCGGATCTGGTGGGACCTGTGGCCCGGTTTCGGTTTGTGACATTGTGCCGTGGCGGCCGGCGGCGGCCTACTTCTTGGGCGGTTCCGGGCTGTTATCGACCCACTGGATATCGGCGGGATTAAAATGCACCACGTGGAACTCGGCGCGTTCACTCAAGAATGTGCCCGTATCGATCTTCTGCGACACCACCGCGATCAGCAGCTTCCTGTCCGTCGTCCAAAAGATGCCTTCGAGCTTGGCCTTGGCCTGCGTCTTGGTTTCTTCGTCGGTCTTGATAGGGATGTCTTTGACTTTGCCGAGCTTTTGCTTATCCGTACACGCCAGCACAAAGCGGTCTTTCGAGGCCATCAGGCCAAAGAACGACAGCGACTTGGTCTCGTCTTTGGGGTCGAGCGGATACAGCCAGTCTTCGAGGCCGGCATCGAGCATCTTGAGCTTCTTGCGAGTTTCGCGAATAAACTTAGGGCCTTCTGACTTGACGAACGCGATCTTCTGCGCCTTCTTGGCCGGCGCCGGCGGGTCGATATCCCACACTTGCAAGAACGGGTCCGACGAGTTGATGTCGTCGATCTGCACCAGCATCTGCTTCTGATCGGCCGAAAAGCCGCGGATCTTATAGCTTACCCGCACTTCTTGACCGAAGGCAAGACTGGCGAACAGCAGCCCCGCCAGCATCAGCAGCAGCAGCGACAGAATCCCAGGACGCAATTGCTTCATGATCGTCCTCCGCCAATGGGCGTGCAACGCGCGCAGGTGGGCGCCGATTCGCGCGACGCGGTGCGGCTAGTCGAGGTGGCAGTCGTAGGTTGTGGTGGCCTTGGGGGAATTCAAATGCTTGAGGGCTAGCTGGCTCTTGATGCACGCGCCGAGCCCAGCGTTGGCCTTGCCGTCGACCAAGGCGACCACACTGTCGATCTTGCCCGAGGTAACCACGGTAATTCTAAGCTTAAAGCCCGTCTCGACCTCGTTCTTCTTGCCGCAACCGCGGAGCACGCCCTCGGCTTCGCGGCAGGTCCGCGTGACTTCTTTTTGCGTCAGTTCTTCACCAAGGGTTACAGCGCCACCCACGGGGGCCTCGGTCCTGCCACCGAGCCCGTACTTCTTAGCGATCTCTAGGGCCTTTTGCCTGGCGATTTCGTCTTTCTGCGCTTGCAACTTGGCGAGGTCAGCCGCCTCTTTGGCCGCATCCAAAACACCGCGCTGGGCAATGCTCGTGGTGCCGACCGGCTTGGCGTCCTTGCGCTTCTTGGCGACCGTGTTCAAGATTTTATCTGCAATCATCGACACTTTCTCGGGGGCCTTCTTGGGCACCGCTGCCGTGCCGTCCGCGACCTTGGGGTCCACCGCCGCATCACCGTTATCACCCGAGACGGCCGGCGTGACCGCCTGCTTGTAGCCCAAGTCGAAAAGTGCCAGAATTTCTTTGCTATCGCGAATCAGCTGCTTTTTCTTGCTGGCGCCGATCGACAGCACCACACCAAAACTGACCGCCCCCAGCAGCAGCGACGCCAGCACCACGCCGATCAGCACTTTTTGCCGCTTCGTGCGTTTGTCTAGGCGAAACATGACGCTGAACTCTTGGATCAGATTCTGATATTCCTCTTTGGTCGGCTTGTGCTTGTTCGGATCGGGCAGCGAAAAGTCGACGTCGCCCAAGTCGTGGTGCTTGCCAAAGAAATCATCGCCGTGGGCATCGGCGTGGGCCTTGTTGGTCGAAGCCGACTTCTTGGGCGCCACCGGCGCGGGCACGGGCGGCCTGGCCGCCGCCTTCGGCTCAGGGCGGGCAACCGGCACAGGAATCGCCGCTTCAAGAGTCGGCCCCCCGCCGTCGTCGTCGCTGTTAGCCCCAGTGGGCAGCGGCATCGGCGGGCGAGCCACCGGGCGGGCGGGTGCAGCTTGCGAGGTCCGCGCTGCCGCCGGCTGTGGCGCTGCCTTTGCGGCGGGCTGCGGCGCGGGCTGCGGCGCTACAGGTTGCGGGGCCGGCTGCGGTGCTACAGGTTGTTGGGCGGGTTGCGGGGCGGGTTGCGGGGCGGGTTGCGGGGCGATCACGCCAGAGTGCCGCGCGTTGGCGACTTGGCCCGTGCGCGCTAGTTCTTTCAGAAGTTCAGGCAGTTCCTCGATCTTTGTCCAACCCGCCATGCCTTTTTGCCAGGCCAAGTGCTGGATTGTCAGCGCGCCCGAGGCCAACTTCTCGGCCAATTGCGCGGGGTTCAGAGGACCCACTTTCTCGCGATCGACCACGACGAACCACGTGGGCGGTACCGCCGCGGCGACCACCCCACTCGTGCGCGCAGGATTGCCGGCGGCCGGAGCCATGCCCTCTTGGCTGGCACCGGGCCCCAAGAGCTGGCAGATCAGGTTCTCGTCTTGACCGGTCTTGACCAGCACCACGGCCTTGCAATTGGGGCAGCTGATCTGGGCTCGCCCCGCCGGCCCCAGGCGATCTGGAGGCAATCGGTATGATTTTGCACAGCTAGGGCAGGTAAACCTCACGGGCTCCTCCGGGCAGGGCGGGCATGGCGGCTCGGACCGCCTACGCGAGCAACCCGCGGCGCAACGACCCAAGCTGCCTTCTTAGCGTGACTGCGTCGGTTGCGCAACCTCTTCGCGCGACCCTTCGTGGTTTTGCATACATCCGGCGTTCCACACCGCCCGTGCCTGCGAACTACGACGCACGGCGTAGGGCCGCCGGTCTGCGCGATGGGCGATCGAGCTGCGGCACAGTGCGCGGGCGGTCTGGCGGCGTCAATGGACAATGCGGCCCGCTTCGCCGTCGGGCACATCGAAATTGACCGGCTCAAGCGCCTCTAAGACGCTGAGGTCGTCGAAGCGAAAGCCGCGCTCGGCAAAGCGCACCTCGCGCAGGCCAAACTGCGCCGGAAACAAGATGCAATGGGCCTGGCGGTTGTAGCCCAGCAACACGAGCGATCGCGCCGGCAACACAGTCTCGTCGCCCTCGCCCGTGGCCAGCGGCTGTCGCAACACATACCAGCCTTCGGGCGCCAGCGGCTCGAGTTCTATCAAGAATTCGGGGTCGAGCGCCTGCCAGCCCTCATCGTCAAATTGCCAATGAATACCTAACTGTTCGCCGGGGAGATGCACGGTCGGCCACTCCTCGGGTCGGTGGTCGTGCAGATGCACTAGCACCCCGGCGGGGATGGCATCGGCGGCCTTGGCCAGGGCGCGGCCCGTGCGATACAGACCGCAAGCCAGTGCGGGGATTCGTTGAATTTCGAGTTCGGGGTCACTACTGCGGTGCGGCACGGTGCTCCGGGCGCCGAGAAGCGGGCGCGGCTGCTGCAAGGGATGCCCGTTTCTGGCCCGACTTGCAAGAGGGAGCCTTCTCGTGGCGCAATGATGCGGCATTTTGCAACCGCGCGGAGCATGTATGGCAAGGGCAGTCGAGATCATCCAGCGACTGGGGCTGCAGCGGCACCCAGAGGGCGGCTGGTACCGCGAAACTTGGCGCGATCTGCCGGCGGACGGGCAGCGTGGCCACGCGACGGCGATCTACTACCTGCTGCAAAGGGGTGAACAGTCGCATTGGCACCGAGTGGATGCCGCTGAAATCTGGCACTTTCATGCCGGCGACCCGCTGCTGCTGCAGATTTGGGACGGGCACGGCACGCCGCAGTCGGTGCGGCTGGGCAGCGAGCTGTTGCACGGTCAGGTCCCACAACTCGTTATTCCTCCAGGGCATTGGCAGGCCGCCGCGCCGCTGGGTGAGTGGACGCTGGTGAGCTGCACGGTGGCACCGGCCTTTGCATTCCAGGGTTTTGAGCTGGCGGCACAGGGATGGCAACCGCCTGGACTTATTAATAAACCCGACATCGGCGTGGGACATCTGACCCGCGATGCGGTCTTGGGGGCGAGCCGGCACTTGGCCCACAGCGATGTGCAGTTGCAGTGGCACTGGTCGGCGGCGGAGCGAAGGGTAAGTGGATCGCTGCAATTCGGTATAAATGCCGAGGGGTTGCCAGGCCATGTCCACGGCGGCGTGCTGGCGGCGCTGTGCGACGAAGCGATGGGCCGGATCTGTTGGTGCGAAGGCCATGTGGCTCCAGGAGCTCAAATTCATAGCGATTTCTTGGCTGCAGTCCGGCCCGGCGAGGCGCTGGAGCTCGTAGCAAGCCTGGTAGGTCGCGACGGTCGCAGCCTGTATGCGCACGCCGAAATTCGGCGCCAAGGGCACCCCGTGTTGCGGGTTCGCGGCGCATATGTGTCGATTATACCTAAGGATCTAGCGCCGTTTGACGACTGGCCGGGCCGCGAGCGCTGGTCCCTGTAGCGGCCAAGTTGTCAATCGTGCAGCCCTTTGCGCTCGCCCTGGGGCTTGTCGAGCTCAAAGGCGTCGTGCAGCACCCGCACCGCCACTTCGGCAAAACGCTCGTCGACGACCACCGAAATCTTGATCTCCGATGTCGAGATGAGCTGCAGATTGACGCCGGCTTGGCCAAGCGCACGAAAACAGCGAAGCGCCACACCGGATTGACTGCGCATGCCGGCACCGACGATCGAGACCTTGGCTACACAATCATCGACGCGCACTTCGGCAAAACCCAGCTCGCTGCGCAGGCCTTCGAGTAGTTGCTGCGCTTGCTTGGCCGAGGCCTTGGGCACCGTAAACGACAGGTCGCAGTGACCGTCTTGCGGGGCGGTTTGTACAATCACATCGACGTTGATGGCCTCGCGACCCAGCGGCTCGAAAAGCTCAGCGGCGGCGCCAGCACGGTCGGGGATGCGGGTGACCGAGATGCGCGCAGCTTGACGATCCGCAGCAATACCCGTAACTACAGCGCCTTCGAGCGATGCCATACTTCCCCCTGGACCATCGGGCAAGACCCAACTGCCTTCGCCGTCGTCGAATGTCGACTTGCAGCAGATGGCTACCCCGTATTTTAAGGCGAACTCCACGCTGCGCGCTTGCAACACCTTGGCGCCCAAGCTGGCGAGTTCGAGCATCTCTTCGCACGAAATTCGCTCGATTTTCGTAGCCTTGGCGTACATGTTGGGGTCAGTGGTGTAGATGCCGTCTACATCGGAGTAGATCTCACAGGCATCGGCCTTGACCGCTGCGGCCATCGCCACCGCCGACAGGTCCGAGCCGCCGCGACCGAGCGTGGTGATGTTGCCCTCGTGATCTACGCCCTGAAATCCAGCGACTACAACCACCTCGCCGCGGTCCAAGCACTCATGCACAGGCGAGGCGTCGATCGTATGGATGCGCGCCGAGCCGTGGACGTTGTCGGTCACGATCTTGACCTGATGGCCCAAAAGACTGCGTGCTTCCACGCCTATTTCGCCCAAGGCCAGCGCCAGCAGCGCGATCGACACCTGCTCGCCGGTCGCTAACAGCACATCGATCTCGCGGTCGCGCGGCTTCGAGCTGATCTTGCCCGACAAACTGAGCAGGCGATCGGTCTCGCCGGCCATCGCCGACACCACCACCACCACCTTGTGGCCGGCAGCCTGGGTGCGGGCGACGCGGCGGGCGACATGTTGGATGCGCTCGATGGAAGCCATCGACGATCCGCCGTATTTTTGGACGATCAAGGACATGCGGGCTCGAGCTTGGGCAAGAAATTCAAGGGACCGGGTCGCCCTTGGCGGGCGCAGCGTCGTACACCACGGCGAACTTTGCAACGCTGGGCATGGGCGTTAGGGTCACACCCGACACAGAACCTGTTGAAAAATGGACAAACATCTCGCGATTACCCAACACGGGCTCCAGGTCGGCCACCACCAAATTGCTAGGCGGGTCGGCCGTTAGCGCCCGCAGCGCCCGCACATTGCCCTGGGCCCGCACATTGATCTCGGCCGGCTCGACGCTGCAGCGCGCCTTGGCCGGGCAGCCGCGCAGCACCACCGGCTGGCCAAAGAGCATACGTTCCCCTTCGCCACCTTCGCGCTCGACGGCGAACTGCACCAGCACGGCCAAGCACAGCGCCAAAAGCTTGAGGCCCGGCTCGACGGTGACCAGTTCTATCAGCGGTTGCAAGAAGTTAAGCATGGTGGCCTTGGTCGCAGTTCCAGGTCAGGAGTCGTCGCCACTTTCTTGGGCAGCGGGTTCGTCTTCTTCGCCAAGACTATCGATTTCGATGCTTTGGTCGTCCTCTTCGGCCAGATCGAGCAGCGGCGCAGGGGGGCGCAGCGGCTCGTCTTCACCGTCGTCTTGCGGAATAGGCACGTGGGCGGCCGGCGGGCGCAGCGGCACCGCGTCGGCAGCGTGGAAGTGGATGCGCCGGCGCCATGACTGCTCGCGCCACGTCTCGCCGTAGCCCGTCGCCCCCACCAGCACCCGCAGCCGTTCGCGCAGATCCGCAGGTGACAGGCCCAGATCCAGCTGCCCCATGTGCGCCAGCGAACAGGTGCCAGTCTCTTCGCTTACGACCACCACCACGGCGTCGGTTTCGTCGGCCAGACCTAGCGCCGCGCGATGCCGCGACCCAAGCGTACCCGGAATGCCCGCACCACCCGCCAGCGGCAAGAAGCAAGCCGCCGCGGCAATGCGGCCTTTCTTGACCACCACCGCGCCGTCGTGGGTGGGGCTAGCGTGCTCGGGGATAAAC
>CAISBR010000100.1 GCA_903883645.1 uncultured Myxococcales bacterium
CCCATCGGTTAGCCCTCCTTCTTGCTCGGAGCAGCAGCTAAATTGGCTGTCTTCTTAGCCGGATAGCCCTTAGTCCGCTTCTTGACCGCTCGCGGATAAGCGCGTTCCGTCCGCCGCTCCGGCAAGACGTAGTAGCCGAGGTGGGCGCGCAAGTCGCGCAGGTGCGACGGGATGGCACCCGGCGACGTGGTCAGAGCCGACCACAGCCATTCATCGCAGATCAGGCGCAGGGCAGCGATATAGCTGATTCGATTTGGCAAAACCTTGGCCGCCACGGCGAGCTGGACCATTTCGAGCCGCACAAGGTTGTAGGCCAGCAGGATGGCCCACACCTCTTGCTCGGTGGTCGCCTGGCCGGAACTCGACTTGGCCGTCGCGCTCGGCCCAGACCCCGTCGGCCACGAGAATATGAAAGTGCAGATTCAGTCTTAAATCACTCGAAAAGCGCTGTGTTACGACCACCGCCCCGCTCTGCACCTTGCCCTTGATACCTCGGGCGCGGGCCTGCGCTTCGTAGTGGCGGTGGATCGCATTCATAGCGGCCGTGAGAATCGCGTTCCGGAGCGATACGTTCCAGGCGGCCAGGTACCTTAAGTCGAACGGCAGGGTCAAGACCCACTGGCGATACGGCACGTGCGGAAGTACCGAATTGCACAGGTGCTCGGCCTCTTCAATCATCCTTTTGCCGTCGCAGCTATTGCATAACCCGCGAACCTTGCACGAAAACGCTACGAGCATGACTGCTCGATCGCCGCCGCCGGCACGCCCGTCTGTCAGCACTTCGCATCACGGCGAACCATTGACCACAATGGTGTGGTCGTCCACAACTGCTCGGCGATGCGAAGCGCTTGCCGTGGCGCGCGGCTCACCGCCCGGTCCAGCTCCAGCCTCTTCGCGCGTGCACGGCCGGCACCCCTCCGGTGTCCAGCTACCAGCGGGTCACGCTCGGGGGATAGCTGTACTGACTGCACATTGGAGCTCCGGCATGGCTGCCCGAGCTGACTCGCGTACAGGTGTACAGCGCCTGCTGGGCGCAGCCGCGCAGCTCAAACACGGTCTCGGCCGCGTTCCAACTCGAGTGGGAGTCCTCCTCCCCTTGCTGCCAGATGGCCAGGCGCGCAACATCGGCAGCCACATCGGCCGGCGGCGCGTGTTGGCCGAAGATGAGGTTGTAGGCGTCGACATCGAGGCGTTTGCGAATCTCTATACGGTCCTTGGGACAGCTGAAATCGCCTACGAACTTGTCTTTCGCGCCGTCGTCGAGGCGCTGGCAACCGAGCCCGCCTGCGGCAGCCAGGACCGCGATGGCCAGCCAGCGCACAGACGCGTTCTCATACGGCTTGTTCACGATGGTCACCGACTTGCAAATTGTCTGGACACCGTGCGCAGGACACGCGGAGCCCCGTCGCCCCCATCAAACGCCGCCAACGCATAGGAAGCGCAACGCGTTCCGCCCCAAAGCCGAATCCGCCATCGCCCACATCACACCCGCCCAAACCGGACCTTCCGGCCTCGAGCGCCGACTCTACGCCCGTGATCGACCGGCGTCAGCCGGTGAGCTCCGCGGCAGTGAGCATGACGGCCTCGGTGCCATCCTCCCAAGGCGTCTTCAGCTC
>CAISBR010000101.1 GCA_903883645.1 uncultured Myxococcales bacterium
GATGGTGCAGTCCTTGCCGTCGCTGGCGCAGGGCGTGTCGGCCGGGGCCGCGGACCACTCGCTCTGGCTGGCCGCGGGCTCGCAGACTTCGCACGGATTGTCGGACTTGGCGGCGCCGCTGGCTAGGCATTCGCCGCCGATGCGGCACTGGGTCTTCAAAATTACATCATGATTACATAGTTTTGCCTTACACTTGTCCTCGGTGCAGGTCACCTTGTCGTCGGCGCAGGGTGCCCCATCGGCCGCTGCCGACCACTCGGTCTGACTCGCTTTGGGATCACAGACTTGGCAGGCGCCGTCCGCCGCATCGCTCGCGTTGCTTGCACCCGAGGCCACGCACGCGTCGCTGATTAGGCAACTGTCTGTTTTAATTGCAGTTGTCGCCGCGCACTTGCCGTCCGAGCCGCACGCCCCCAAGGTGCAGGCTTTGCCATCGCCGTCGTCGCATTCAGCCCCGGCGTCGCGATTCACCAGCTTGCACGCGCTGCTCTTGCACGTTGCGAGCATGCATGGGCCGTTGTTGGCGGGTGTCCACGAGCCGCTGGCTAGGGCGTCTTGGCACGCGGTGTCGCCGCTGCAGGCGAAGGCGTTCTTCTCGACGCAAGCGCCCTGCTGACACACGGTGCCCGCCGGACAGTCCTTGTCGATCATGCAGACCGTCGTTGCCGCCACCGGCGAGCAAGCAGCCAACGCCGTGACCAGCACCAAGCCGAGCAAGTTGAGGTAGGTGATGATCTTGTAAGAACTCTGAATTCGGTGCCGCCAGCCCAAAACTGCCTCGCTCGGGGCACAGGATGGTGCGCGCCCCGCCAACGCCATAGCGTACCAAGCAAGGCAATCCAAGCAAGTTTTCGCGGAATTGCCGGTATTGCCCGGCCGCTCTAGCCGTTCGTGCGCTTGCGCCGGCGCCGACCGCGCTTGCGATCGCCCCCGCTACCCGTGCCCGGCGCGTTTTCGCCCTGCACCGTCAGCGTAAAGACCAGATTGCCCGCAGCCTTTTTGCCGCGCAGCTCGCGCAAAATGTCGGCAGCCAGGGCCAGCACCAGCTCGGGGGCGGTGTCGGCCGCGCCGCGTTTACTCAACGTTAGCGAAAGCTTAGCGGGCCCGTTGTCTGTCGGCTCGTCGTCTTCGTCATCGCCCTCGTCGTCGCCTTCTTCTTCGTCATCACCTTCGTCGACCGGCACGACGTCCGCCGGTGGATCGGGCTGCAAGCGAAGTGCATTGAGTTCAGCTTGTTCCTCGGCTTCTAGCTCTTCGGCCGTCACGCTCGACACTTTGCCAAACAGCACATGGAAGCGCGGCGGCGGCAGCCCTGTCGTCTCGCAAACCCGCGACCACAGCCGCTGCAGGGTCCTTTCGCGCAGCACCTGCAAGAAACCGGCAATCGTGCCATCGGGCGCCATCGCGTTCTCGAGCGCCGTGTGGGCATCGTCGAGCGCCTTGGTGGTCAGGGCATCGACCGCACTGACCGTTGCATCGCGCCGCGCCTGCGAAAATCGCTGATGGCCGTCGATGAGCTGACCGCGGGCGATGGCGTAGCCGCTCCACAACACCTTGGCATAGGTACGCAAGTACGGATTTTGATGGTAGCTGAACTTGAGCAGGCCGTCGGCATCGCCGGTACCGGCGCCGTTTAGCTTGCTAGTGGGCAGGCCGGCCAGCGACCGCTCGAGGAAAAGCAATTCCTCTCGGACCAACTGGGGTTGATTGGGGTTCTTCGACATAGGAGGCACTCCCTGATGTGGGCGTTTGTCGCCGACCGCGTCGTGTGCGGTCAAGGCCGCCGGACTCTACAAGCTCGCGGTGCAGTGGGCAAGCCGACCATCCGCTTGTTGTGGCGCGGCGGCATTTCTCTACTACGGTACATGACAATCGAGTGACGCCTCGGCGCCGCACCCCGCGCACAATCGCCGGTCGGCGGGGGCCTGTGCGGACTGGGTTGCGGTTCGCGGCGCAAGCCCGTAGGAGGTTTTATGGTGCTGGGACTGGCGGACATCGACCAACTGATCGCGGACGAAGAGGCCGATGAGCTTGATTATATTCACCTTACTTCGAACGAGACGCTGTTGTCGCCGCGTGCGCTCGACGTGCTGGCTTCGCCGCTAGGCAACCGCTACCTGCTTGAACACCGCGATATGCGGCAGGATTCGCCGTCGCGGCTCAATGGCTTTATCTTCAAGGGACTCAGCCGCGTCAACGCCATCGAAGCGTCGGCCGCCAAAGTTTGCCAAGAGATGTTTGGCGCCAAATACGTCGAATTTCGCTGCCTTTCGGGCCTGCACGCCATGCAGACGACTATGCTGTCGCTGACCGACCCGGGCGATACCGTGATGCGCTTTGGCATTGCCGACGGCGGTCACTTTGCAACCGAGCATCTTATCAAGGTATTTGGCCGAAAAAGCAGCGTGTACGCCTTTGACCGCGCCAACCTGACCATCGACGTTAAGAAGACCGCCGAGATCTTTGAGCGCGACAAGCCCAAGCTCCTGTACCTCGATGCGATGAACTACCTTTTTCCATTTCCGATTAAAGAGTTGCGCGAGGTGGTGGGCGACACGCCGATCATCTACGACGCCAGCCACACGCTGGGCCTCATTGCTGGCGGCCAGTTCCAGAACCCCCTGTTCGAGGGCGCCGACATCTTGCAGGCGAACACGCACAAGACGCTGTTTGGGCCGCAAAAGGGCATTATCCTTACCAATAATCGCGAGCTGATGGACCGCATCGGCTACAATATGTCGCAGGGGCTGGTGTCGAGCCAGCACACGGCGTCGCTGGTGTCGCTGTTTATTGCGCTGCACGAGGCGCGGCTGACCGGCAAGCCCTTTGCCAAGCAAGTGGTCGCCAATGCTCGCTTTTTGGCCAAGCGCCTGGCGGACCTGGGCCTGCCGGTGCTGGCGCGGCAAGACGGCGCCCACACCGATAACCACCATCTTTTCGTGAACTTGACGGGTGTGGCCTCGGCGGCGCACCAGATGGAGCGGTTGCTGCGGGCGCACATCGTGGTGCAGCGCGGCCTGCCGTTCCGCAATGTCGACGCGCTGCGCATCGGCGTGCAAGAAGTGACGCGGCGCGGCTACGCCGAGGGCGAGATGGCGCAACTGGCCGATTGGATTGCTGCAATTGTGCTGGGCGGCGCCGAGCCCGAGGGGATTGCCCCGGCGGTGGTGGCGCTGGCCAAAAGCTTCGACCAGTGCTACTACACCGGCGAGACGAAAGACGGCAAGCTCGATTTGCCAGCGATTACAGCACCTTCGGCCAAGGGGCGCTGGGTCGATTATCGTCACCTGGGCAACGAATTCACCATGGACGCGCCGGAGTTTGCTAACATTCGGGCGCTCGGCGCCGCGGCCGGCAGCTTCCCCAACCAAACCGACTCGACCGGCAACGTCAGCTTGCGCAGCGGCGAGCGGGTGTTTGTGTCGAGCAGTGGCTCGTATATCAAGCACTTAGGCGACGGCCAGGTGGTCGAGCTCGACGCGGTCGACCCCAGTGGCGAGCTCATCGAGTACCACGGCGCGGCGGTGCCCTCGTCCGAGTCGCTGATGCACTTCTTGGTGTACCAGAGCGTGCCGGCCGGCGCGGTGGTGCATACCCACTATCTGCTTACAAATCAAGAGGCTATAGACTTTGATGTGGCGATTGTCACGCCGCAAGAGTACGCCTCGATTGCCCTGGCGCGCGCCGTGGCCGAGGGCAGCAAGCAGAGCCGTATCGTGTATATCCAGAAGCACGGCCTAGTATTTTGGGGCAGCGACACCGCCGATGTGCTGGCGCTGATTCACCGCTTTATCCACGAGCGCCCGGGGGTGGCCCATGTCGGCTGAACTGCATGTAAATACACCGCTGTGGCACTCGCTGCCCATCTCGCGCCTGGCCGGCAAGCCCGTCTACCTCAAGATGGAGGCCTTGCAACCCGTTGGTTCGTTTAAGATTCGCGGTATCGGCCTGTTGTGCCAAAAAGCGCTGGCTGCGGGTGCCAAGCAATTTGTGTCTTCGTCGGGCGGCAACGCCGGCGTGGCAGCGGCGTATGCTGGGCGCGAACTGGGCATCAAGACTACAGTTTATGTGTTTGCGGGCGTGCCCGAGACGGCCAAGCTGCGGATGCAAGAGTTTGGCGCCGAGGTGGTGATGGCCGGGCCCTCTTGGGCTGAGGCGCACGCGATGGCCAGCGAACTTGCTGAAAAGCAGGGCGCTTTCTACGTGCACCCCTTCGATCACCCCGATCTGTGGGCCGGCCATAGCACCCTGGTCGACGAGGTGGTGGCGAGCGGCTACCGGCCGAACCTGGTCATCGCTTCGGTGGGCGGTGGCGGGCTGCTGACGGGGATTCTCGACGGCCTAGACCGGCATAGCCTTAGAACTACAAAGGTTATTGCGGTCGAGACCTATGGAACCGACTCGCTGCACCAGTCGCTACAGGCGGGCCAGCAGATTACCCTGCCGCGCATCAACTCGGTGGCAAAAACGCTTGGCGCAGCCCGGGTTTGCGATGCAGTGTTCGAACGTGCGGTGCGCCACAAGGTCGAGTCGCTGGTGGTGACGGACGAGCAGGCACTAAAGGCGTGTCGACAATTTGCCTTGGATCATCGAGTGTTGGTCGAGCCGGCAGCGGGCGCGGCGCTGTCGGTGGCGTACGAGCAGCTGGGTAGCGTGCCCCAGGCGAGCGACGTGCTGGTGGTGGTGTGCGGCGGCGTGGGGATTGCCCTGCGCGACGACATCTTTGCCTATGCGCCACGGCTGCCCGATTAGCGCAAACAGGGGTAGATTATGGCGAATCCCGACCTAGTGGTGGTGGGTGGCGGCATCTCGGGCCTGTCGCTGGCGTACTTTGCGGCGCAGGCGGGCAAGCAGGTGCTGGTGCTCGAAAGTAGTGACCGCATCGGCGGTTGCCTCGACTCGCGCCGCCACGGCGACTATTGGTTCGAGCTGGGCGCCCACACCTGCTACAACTCGTACACCACGCTGATCGAGATACTAGAAGGCGTTGGGCTTATGGACCAATTGCTGCCGCGCGGCGAGGCGAGAAAGCGCTTTGCCCTGCTGCGCGACGGCAAGCTGACCACCATGGGGCCGATGTCGGTGATGCTGCAGTTCAACTGGCTCCAGCTGCTGGCTGCTCTTCCGGCAGGGCTATTTGCCAAGAAGACCGGGCTCAGTACGGCCCAGTACTACGGCAAGCTGCTGGGAAAGGATAATTTCGCTAAAGTTCTGGGGCCTTTCTTGTCGGCAGTGCCCTCGCAGGCGGCCGACGACTTCCCGGCCGAGGGTGCGGGCAGCCTGTTCAAAAAGCGCACGCGCCGCGAAGACGTGATCAAAACCTGGACGTTGCAGGGCGGTCTGGGCACGGTCGCCGACGCCATTGCAGGTCTGCCCAACATCGCGACACGCACCCATTGTGCAGTGCAGCATATTGCGCAAACAGCAAATGGTTTTGAGGTGTTGACTGCTGATGGCCAGACGCTGCAGGCGCCCCAGTTGGGCATGGCGGTGCCGCCGTCGGTGGCCGCGCAGCTGCTGCAACCCAGTCTACCGGCGCTGAGCGAGGCCCTGGCGGCTATCAAACTGGCGGCGGTCGATACGCTGGGCGTGGTGGTCGACAAAAGTGCCTTGACGCTGCCCGAGGTGGCGTTTGTAGTGCCGCTGAATGACACGTTTTTTTCGGCAGTGACCCGCGACGCCGTGCCCGATGCCGCCCATCGCGGGCTGTCGTTTCACTTCAGGCCGGGCCAGACCGCCGCGCAACAGCAGACGCGCCTTGGCGAAGTGCTGGGGCTGGGCGCCGACAAGCTGCTGGCCACCTTTGCTCGCCACACCGAGCTGCCGTCGCCGCAAGTGGGCCACGCTGAGCGAATTGCCGCGTTAGATTCAGCACTTAGTGGCCTGCCGCTGGCCTTGTGTGGCAACTACTTTGTGGGTCTGGCGATCGAAGACTGCGTGCAGCGGTCCAAGGCCGAGTGGCTGCGGCTCAATCCGCCGGCGTAATTCTTTGTGCACCGCAATATACAGGTAGTGTCGCCAAAGACCGCAGCACTAGACGGTTGTCACACCACTGTGTACCAGCCTCGCCGCCGCCTTGACCGCCCCCAGCCGCGAGCGTAATTGGTGCAGTGCAACATGAATCGGCTTGTGTTGCGTGCCCCGCCGCTTTCTGCGCGCCAGCGTGACCACCATGAACATCCTCGTCTTAAATTGTGGTAGTTCTTCTGCTAAGTTCGCTGTGATCGACTCGGCCGACGGCACCGAGCACCTGACTGGTATCGCCCAGCGCTTGGGCACGGCCGAGGCGTCGCTCGACTACAGCCACAACGGGCAAAAACACGTGCAAAAACTGCCAGGTGCGGGCCATGACCAGGGGCTGCGGGCGGCAGTGCAGGTGATGGACGACCTGGGGCTGCGGGCGTCGCTGGCCGGTGTGGGGCATCGCGTGGTGCACGGGGGCTCTAAGTTCGCGAGCAGTATGCGGATTACCCCCGAGGTGGTGGCGCAGGTCGAGGCGTGTATCCACCTTGGGCCGCTGCACAATCCGCCGAACCTGGTGGGCATTCGCCTGGCCGAGCAGTTGCTGCCGAATCTGCCGCAAGTGGCGGTGTTTGATACGGCTTTCCATCAGACCATGCCCGCCCGCGCCTATACGTACCCGGTGCCGCACGAGTGGCTAACTCAGTATGATGTGCGCCGCTATGGCTTCCACGGCACCAGCCACCGCTATGTGACGCAAAAGGCCCAAGAACTGCTGGGGATTGCCGCGAACGAGGGCTGCTTGGTTACCGCGCATCTGGGCAATGGCTGCTCGGCTACGGCGGTGAAGAACGGCGAAAGCGTAGATACTACGATGGGTTTGACCCCCCTTGAGGGCCTGGTGATGGGCACGCGCTCGGGCTCGGTCGACCCGGCGCTGCTGGGCTATGTGGCGCGCGCGACGGGCCAGACGGCCGATGCGGTGCTCGATGCGCTGAACAAGAAGTCGGGTCTGCTTGGTATGTCAGGTTTATCGAACGATATGCGCACCTTGCAAGAGGCTGCGGCGCAGGGTAACCCGCGGGCCCAGCTCGCCATCGAGGTGTTTTGCTATGTGCTGGCCAAGCAACTGGCCGGGCTGGTGGTGGCGTTGGGCCGGCTCGATGCGCTGGTGTTCACCGGTGGCATCGGCGAGAATTCGGCCGAGATCCGCGAGAAGGTGCTAAACTTGCTGGGTTTCTTGGGCCTACAGCTCGACCCGGGTGCCAATGCGCAGGCGGTGCGCGGCAAGGCGGGGCGCATCACCCACAGCCTTAAGCCGCAAGCGCTGGTGGTGCCGACCAACGAAGAGCGCATGATTGCCCTGGATACTGCGGCGCTGGTGAGCGGTTCGTTCGCAGGTGCACAATATCTGTAACTGGAGGAAAGTATGGCTAGAACTCTGTTTGTTGCCCCGGCTGGCCGCAATGTGGGCCTGACCACGGCGTCGCTCGGTCTGGTGCGCGCGCTCGACCGCCAAGGGGTGCGGGTGGCCTTTGCCAAGCCGATCGCTACGCGGGTCGAAGACCGCAGTACCGCTTTGGTTAAGCTGGGTTCGTGCCTGCTGCCGCCCGCGCCGCTGCCGCGAAAACTGGTCGAAGACCTGCTGGCCGCCGGCGATGAGCAGACCCTACTCGAAAAAGTGGTCGAGTTCTGCGACCGCGCCGCCGAGGGTGCCGATGTGCTGGTGGTCGAGGGCATGGTCTCGGAGCTGGGTGCGGCCTATGGCATGCGTGTCAACAGCTTGGTTTTAAAGGCACTCGATGCCGAGCTGGTGCTGGTGGGCGCGCCGTTTCAGCAGGGGCCGGCCGAGCTGGCCGATGCGATGTCGATTGCGGCGCGCGGTTTTGGCGAGCTGGGCGAGGGGCGGCAAATTGGCTGTATTCTCAATCGAGTGCCGGTCGAAGACCACGACGATGCCCTGGCGCCCTGGGTGGCGGCGCTCAAGGCCGAAAAGCTGGTGCCGGTGGCGCTGATTCCGGCGCGCGACGACCTGTCTGCCTTGCGCGTCAAAGACTTGGCTGAGGCGATCGATGCCAAGGTGCTGCACGCGGGCGACATGGCCAAGCGCCGTTACCGCGACGTCAAGCTGTGCGCGATGACCGTGGCGCACTCGGCGCGGGTATTTGTGCCCGACCGCCTGCTGATTACGCCGGCCGACCGCGACGACATCATCTTGGCGGTGTCGCTGGCGGTGTTGGGCGGCACGCGCCTCGCCGGGCTGGTGCTGTGCGGCGACATGGACCCAGACGAGCGCATCATGCAGCTATGTGCCCCTGCATTTGCCACTGGACTGCCAGTTTTGCATGTAGATTTAGGCAGCTACGAGACGGCGACCAAGGTGGCCACGGTCGACAAACAGATCCCGACCGACGACAAGGACCGCGTCGAGCTCGCCATGAACGTGGTGGCCGACCGCATCGATGCCGGCTGGCTGCGCAATTTGGTGGCCATGCGCCGCTCGCAACGCCTGTCGCCGCCTGCGTTTCGCCATCACTTGGTCGAAGATGCCCGCCGCGCCAACAAGCGGATCGTGCTGCCCGAGGGGTCGGAGCCGCGTACGATTCAGGCGGCGGCGATTGTGCAAGAGCGCGGGATTGCGCGGTGCGTGCTGCTCGCCTCGCCGGCGGCCGTGTACGAGCAGGCCAAGAAGCTGGGCGTAAAACTGCCCGCGTCGATTGAGATTTTGGACCCGGCTGAGATCGCGCCGCGCTACGTGGCCGCGCTGGTCGAGCGGCGCAAGGCCCGCGGCATGACCGTAGAACGCGCTGAAATTGAACTGCAAGATAGCATCATGGTCGGCACGATGATGATGGCGCTGGGCGAGGCCGATGGGCTGGTGTCGGGCGCGGTGCACACTACGGCGCATACGATTCGGCCGGCGCTGCAGATCATTAAGACCGTGCCGGGCTGTAACCTGGTGTCTTCGGTGTTCTTTATGTGCCTGCCCGAGCAGGTGCTGGTGTTTGGCGACTGCGCGGTGGTGCCCAACCCCACGGCCGAAGAGCTGGCCGACATTGCCATCCAGAGTGCCAATACCGCTTTGGCGTTCGGCATTTCGCCGCGAATTGCGATGCTGTCGTACTCGACCGGCAGCAGCGGCGGCGGCGAAGACGTGGAAAAAGTGGTCAAAGCCACGGAATTGGCCAAGCAAATGCGCCCCGACCTGCTGCTCGACGGACCGCTGCAGTACGACGCCGCGGTGATGCCCGACGTGGCCCGCTCCAAGGCGCCCAATTCGCTGGTGGCGGGCAAGGCCAACGTGATTATTTTCCCCGACTTGAATACCGGCAACGTGACCTACAAGGCGGTGCAGCGCTCGGCGGGCGTGGTGGCCATGGGCCCGCTGCTGCAGGGCCTGAACCGGCCGGTCAACGACCTGTCGCGCGGCTGCTTGGTCGAAGATATCGTGTTTACCATTGCGCTTACGGCGATTCAGGCCGAGCAGGCGAGCAAGCGGGGGTAGGGTACGCGGGCGCGCCGGCTCCCGCTCGGGCTCCGGCTCCGGTTCCGGCTCAGGTTCCGGCTCCGGCTCCGGCTCCGGCTCCGGCTCCGGTTCCGGCTTTGGGCAACAGCGGGGTAATTGGGCCGGGACGCCCAAAAGCCTGTGAAAATCACCGGTAGAAAATGCCCGGCACTGCGACATGCACTGCGACAGGCAGTGCGACAGCCGGCGCGACGACCCAGCCGCAGCCTACCAGTCCGGCACTTGCCCAGGGGCACTGGCTGCTGCCCACGTCAGCTCCGGTGCCAGCGCGCGAAGTTGCTCCGGCAGACCGCGCAAGGCCCCGTCGTCCATAGCCAAACCCAGGTGCCGCTGCGCCAGCCAAGCCGCGGCGCGGGCCTGGTGCCGGTCGCGCTGCACTTTGACGGGATCGCGGTCTGGCCGCTGCGCCAACCAGGCCTTGTGCAACGCAAAGGCTCGTGGATCCACCGTCGCCACCCGCACGGGATAGCCATCGGTGCTCATCACGACCGTCGCGAATTTGGGCACGTTCAGTAGCCAATTCTGGCCACCCAGAGGCGCTGGGTGGATTTCCGCGGGGTTGTCGCCGATCGTCGAGCGGGCGGTCGGCGCGACAAAGCTGCGGTCCTGTGGGCGAATCAGGTCGACCCAAAAGCCGTCCTTGTTGAAGGCTCGGAAGTCCCGCGGACCGCGGAGCGCAAAGCTGTGGTCCACGCGCTGGAGCAGCGCCAGCACCCCTTCGCGGCGAATCTGCGGCACGACTAGGCTGAGCCGAGGCCGGGCATCCCGCAACAGATCCGCATCCCCAGTCGCCAGCAGGTCGCTCGCCAAGTGCACGCCGGCGGCTGCCTCGTAGGCATACAGCGCTTGGGTGCCCACCACCAGCAGGTGCTTGCCCAGCAATTCCGCCTCGCCCAAACGCCGGGCAATCCGCGAGAAAAGCCGAGGCATTCTGCCAAGCTGAAGTGCTCGGTTGACCGGTGCCATGGCCTCCAACCGCGCAGTCAGCGCGGCCGCCCGAGCCTGCCCTGCCGAGCGGCCGCTCAAGAACGCCCGTTCGGACTCCTCGGTTTCGGCGCTGCGGCGCCCCAGGGATGTCTCGCGCTCGCCGACCTTGCGATGCAGGTATTCGTGGCCGCGCCGGGTCACCCACCGCACGCTGCCTCCAAAGCGGTGGCGCAGCTCGTCGTGGACCAGTTCCCAGGCCTCGAGAACTTGCCGGGCATCGACGAACTGGCGGCGCTGCTCGTCGGTCCTGGGGCGCGCGTTAGGGAACTCGTCTGCGGTCAACATGTTCCCACTTTGCGGGCGCAATCGTGGCGACCAAGTGGGAACAAGATACAGCGTGCGGACTTGACGAGCAAGAGCTATCGCCGGGTGCCTTCGGGTTGTGCGAAAGTCGAGTTGGGGGGGCAGCTTCTACCCCGGGCCGGCGTGGTGGCCATGGGGCCGCTGCTGCAGGGCCTGAACCGGCCGGTCAACGACTTGTCGCGCGGCTGCTTGGTCGAAGATATCGTGTTTACCATTGCGCTTACGGCGATTCAGGCGGAGCAGGCGGCGAAGCGGGGGTAGGGCGGGCGCCGCCTCCAGTTGTAGCGACCACCGAACAGGCGCAGACTTCCGCGCAGCTGTGGAGGAATGCTATGACTACCCGACGGATTCGCTTGGCCTTTGGTTCGGTAGCTTTGCCCTTTTTGTTAGCTGCGGGCCAGGCCTGGGCCTGTGGCGGCTGTTTCTCGCCACCGTCTAGCGACACCAAGCAGACCGTGGTGCAAAACGCCGAGCGCGTGCTGTTCTTGCGCGACGACAAGACCAAGTTGGCCACCGTGTGGATCGAGGTGCTGTACGCCGGGCTTGCCCAAGACTTTGGCTGGGTTTTGCCCCTACCCAAGGTGCCGACGGTGTCGACGGGGCCGCGCGCGGTGTTCGACGCGCTGGACCAGCGCCTGGGCTTCCGTGTGGCGGTGCGGCAGCTGCCTAGCGAGAATTGCCGTGATCCTTACCAGGGTTGCGCGCCGGCGACTGCGAAGGACGCCAGCTCGGCTATGGATGCGTCGACGAGCGACGTCCAGGGCGGCGCCGAGTGGAACGACTACAACAACCCCAAAGTCGACGGCGTAGACGTGCTGGCCCAAGGCACTACCGGGCCCTACGAGTACGCAGTCATCAAGGGCGCCGAGGCCGCCAAGCTGTACGAGTGGCTCACCAAGGCCGGCTACGCCACGCCCGAAAAGGCCAAGCCGATCCTGCAGATCCATGCCACCAAGGGCGACGTGTTCCTGGCCGTAAAGCTGCAGAACGGGCAGGGCGTGCAGGCGATCCGGCCGATCGTGCTCGAGATGACCGACGCCGAGCCGTGTGTGCCGCTGCGCCTGACGGCCATTGCCGCGCAAGACGACATGACGGTCACCGTGAACCTGGTGGGCAGCGGCCGGGCCGTGGTCAAGAACTACTTTGACGTGGTGGTCAATCCGCTGCGGCTGCTGCTGCTCGACGCCAAGAATCCGGTGCCCTGCTTGCCGGATGCGACGCCCGGCAGCGCGTGCCATGTGCCCAGCAACTACGCGCAAGTGCTGGCTGCGGCCATCGACGAGGCGGCTGGGCACGCCTTTGTGACCGAGGCGTCGCTGCTGGGCTCGGGGCTTGGCAAGCTCTCGCCCCTGCTCGACTTGGACCTAACAGGCCTAAAGTCCGCGAAAACCCTGCTGGATGTCGCCAACTACCTGGCGGTGGCGCCGCTGCCGCTCGACGACGACGTGGTGGCGGCCATCGCCGGGCCCATAGGTCAGACTGGGCTGTTTATGGGCCAGACGGCCGCCGATACGCTTGGGTCGCTCAAGGCCTGCGGCCTGTACTGGAAGAAGCCGAACGCGGTCGACGCGTGCACCAGCGGCAAGGTCACCCTGAGCAAGGCCCAGGCCGCAAATACCAGCGTGAGCGGCGACATCATGGCGGCTAACCTGCAGTCCGGCATCATCGACCCGCTGTTCAAAGTGGGCAAAGCCATCGCTGCGGCCGCGCGCACTACCCGGCTCGTGCTGCGGATCTCGCCCGACGAGATGGACCGCGACCCGGTGTTTGCGTTCTCGGCGTCGCTGCCCGAGGTCAAGCCCACGCGCAACGTGCAGAAGAAC
>CAISBR010000102.1 GCA_903883645.1 uncultured Myxococcales bacterium
AAGCACTCGTTGATGTCGGTGCAGGTCTTGCCGTCGCCGGTAAAGCCGGTCTTGCAGGCACAGCTGAACGATCCCACGCTGTTGGTGCACGTGCCGTTGGCGCTGCAGCCGCCGTTGGCGGTGAGGCACTCGTTGACGTCGCTGCAGGTCTTGCCGTCGCCCGTGTAGCCGGCGTTGCAGGCACAGCTAAATGATCCCGCAGAGTTCGTGCACGTCGCGGTGGCCGCGCAGCCGCCGTTGGCGGTCAGGCACTCGTTGACATCGGTGCAGGTCTTGCCGTCGCCAGTGTAGCCGGTCTTGCACGCACAGCTGAACGATCCCGCGCTGTTCGTGCAGGTGCCGTTGGCGCTGCAGCCGCCGTTGGCGGTCAAGCACTCGTTGACGTCTGTGCAGGTCTTGCCGTCGCCAGTGTAGCCGGCGTTGCAGGCACAGCTGAACGATCCTGCGGAGTTCGTGCACGTGGCCGTGGCCGCGCAGCCGCCGTTGGCGGTCAAGCACTCGTTGACGTCGCTGCAGGTCAGTCCGTCGCCGCTGTAGCCGGTCTTGCAGGTGCAGGTGGGCGACAGGGTGCCATTGTTGACGCACACAGCGTTGGCATCGCAAGGGTTAAAGATCTTGCATACATCGCCCCCCTGCGCGTCGACCAAGCACACGTCGCTTGTGGCCGTGGTGCTGGCCGCGCCGTCGCTGGCCGTGACCGTGCAGGTAACTTGCGCGCCGACCTTGATTGGCTTACCGCTAGTCAGCTTTACTTTCAACAGGTTCAGGGTCAAGCCAGTCGCGCCCGGCACGGCTTCGCCATCGATAAACCACTGCGCGGCATAGGTGAGCGGGTCGCCATCGGCGTCGCTTTTGGCCGCCGGAGCCACCACCGCGGTCAGCGGGTCTAGATTCTGCACCTTAGCCGGCAGGTTGACGTTGAAGGCGCTGGGCGAAGCATTACCAATCAGTACCGTAGCTTGGCCCGGCAGACTGACCGCAATACCGTCGCTGGCCACCACCTCGAGCAACCATAGCTCGCCCTTCTTAACCGCGCCGGCCAGCAGCCCTGGCGTCGTAATGCCCGTGGGCTGGCCGTTCTTAGACCAGCTGTAGCTATAGGTAAGCACTTGATCCACATCGGGATCGCTAGAGATCGCCGCCACCAGCAGCACGCCCGTCAGCGTCGTGGGGTTGGCGGGGCCCAGAGTCACGACCGGCGCGCTGGGCGGGGTGTCGCCGAAAATCGCCCGCGTGTCGCTGGCCACAACCTTGCCGTCGACGTCTAGGATCTGCAGCGTCCACTGCTGGTTACCGGCCAACAGCTTGGCGTCAAGGGTTTGACCGCCATCGGTCAGCGCAACGCTCGCCACCACAGTGCCCGTACTATCCAGAATTTGCAGAGTAAGTGGCTTCTTGGCCCCGGCGCCAATGGCCGTGGTCAAGCCGACTTGCGTCACTTCGCCGGCCAAGCCGACACTCGCCACCACCGCGCTGACACAGACTGTGCCGTCGCCGATCGAGCCGGTGGGGCAGCTGCAGACAGGCGCGAAGCTGCCGTTTTCGTTACAGATACTTGCCAGCGCGCAGGGGCTGAGTACCGACGGGCAGATCGCATCGGCGTCGCTGACCGTGACCGCGACGGGCAGCGATGTGGCTGTGGCCGTGCCGTCGCTAGCCGTGGCGGTGATGCTGATCACCGATCCGACCTGCAACTTTGCGCCGCCGTTGGCCAATTCGACTAGAGTTAAGCCGCTTCCTGCGGCCGCAGGGATGGTCACGCCGTCGACCTGCCAGGCAAAGGTGGTCGTCACGGGGTCGCCGTCGACATCGCTCGCCTGGGGATTACTCTGCGAAACCACAATCTTACCTAGCAACCCAACCGAGGCCGACTCCGTGCTGATCAGCGGCGTCTCTGGCGCGGTGTTGCCCACCGTCAGCGTCGCCACGCCGGGCAGACCAGCCTCGACGCCGTCGCTGGCGGTCACACTCACCTGCCACAACTGGCCCTTCTTGATCACGCCCGCCGGCAGGCTTTCGCCTGTATAGTTGCTAAGTTGCCCATCGACCGCCCACGCGTAGGCGTAGGTCAGCGGCTGTTGCAGACTGGTATCCACATCGGTAGCCGGCGCGGTGATGACGGCCTTTAAGTCCGCACCAGCCAAGGCGGGATTCGGCTGAATCGCCACTTCGGGCGCGGTGGGCGCCGTGTTGACATACACACTCGAAGTCCATGTGCCTACAAGCTTTCCGCCGACCTTGACCGTCACCGTCACCTGATTCAGCCCGGGGTGAGCGGGCTTGGCCTCGACGGTTTGCGTGGCCTCAAGGCTGGGCAGCAGCGCCGAGCCGATGAGCGCACCGGTTTCGTCGGTAATTTCAACATCAAACGGCCCATCCGTGCTGGTGCCCGCAGTGCCAAGCTGCACCGACAAGGTCGTATTCGACGGGATGACGGGCGTGCTGTCTTGCGGCAGCCCGACCACCGGCACGCACAGTAAGCCATCGCCAAGACTCAGCTTATCGCAGATCACGCCGGGCGAAGTCGTACCGTTCTCAACGCAAACGGCGTGCGGCGGCAACTCGGCCACAAACGGGCACTGCGCCGCGATGCTGACACTGGTCGACACGCTCTGCGACGTAGAAGTCGCCGTACCATCGCTAGTTTGCGCGGTGACACTCACCACATCGCCAGTCTTAATCGGCTTGCCCAGCGCCAGGGCCAGCTCGTCGATAGTCGCCTGCGGGCCGGTAATGCCGGGCACCGTCACGCCGCCAACCTGCCATACATAGACAGTCGTCAGGGGGTCGCCATCCGCATCGCTCGGCGGACTGACTTGGGTGACCGCGATCGTGCCATCAAGCGGCGTAAATGCCGCGAGTTGCGCCAGCACAGCCGCTACCGGCGCCGCATTGCCAATCGTCACACTCGCACTCGCGCTCGGGCCCTGGCCCACGCCGTCGCTCGCAGTAACAGTCACGGTCCAGATCTCGCCCTTTTTCGCCGTCCCTGCCGGCAGCGTCGCCCCTGTCTGCCCCGTGGGCTGGCCGTTCTTGGACCATGCGTACGTATAGGTAAGTGCTTGACCATCGGCGTCTTGCGCCGGCACATCGAGCTGGGCCTGCAAGGGGTCTAGCGTGCTCGGCGTCTGCGGCTGGATCGACACCTGCGGCGCAGTAGGCAAGCTATTGACTACAAAGTTGATTTCGCTGCTCGCGATCACTTTACCCGAGGTCTTACCCTTGACCGTGATCGTCCACTTGTGGGTACCCGGCGTAGCGGGCGCCGACAGATCCACAGCAATTTTGCTAGTATCCGTCACATCGCCGCTGAGCAGCACCACGCCATTTTCGTCGGTTACCTCAAAGACGGCGTCTTCGCCCACATAGTTGGGCTCTAAGCTGCCCTTGACCTGCAACGGCGCTTGAGGATTGACGATCTGCCCCTTCGTCGGCGCCGTAAGCACCAGCGTGTGCGGCTGGAACATGTCCGCGCCGATGCCCTCGTCGTTTTGCACATCAACCGGAGGAGTATCAGCAGGTTGCGCATCTGCCACCTGGGTGTCGTTAGGCTTGGCGTCCGAGCTATCGAGCAAACCCGCGTCTGTGCCGGTCTTGGCATCGGCGCCCGCGGTCGTGCCCGCCACATCGTCGGTCACGCCGTCGCCGCAGCCTGCCAGCGCGGTCATCGCGACCAAGATTCCCATAAACATCCGCAGCTTAGCGCTCTTACTGCTCATCTAGCTTCCTCTGGTCGCCGCAATGGCTCGGTCAATGCCCGCAGTGTAGCGGTCTATGCCGCGCGGTGCGAGAAAATCTGACGGCAGGGCCGAGTCACCGGCCCCTTAGCTGCCGTGATCAAGCTGATTTTTCGTCCGTGCCAAACGTCGACTTGTGTCAGACCGTCGCTATGGGAGCAGACGTCGACTCCGTTGCACACGCCCGGCATCGCGTCGGTCGAGTTGCAGCACGTCCAGCAGTCGGGGTACAGAAAGCTCGCAGGGCCGCTGCCGTCGCACTTGGTGCCGGGCACAAAGCTGGTGGTCGAACCGTTCGCCGGTACGCATTTTTGCTGGGTAATCTGCACTGCGCGGTTTTGCATGAAGCCGCCGCGCGAGACGGGCACTCAACGCTAATTTTAAAGAGGAAACAGGCCAGTTGGCGAGCGCGGCTGGCAATTGACGCTCGCCCGCTAGAGTCGTAGGCTGCGCGCGTGCGCCTGTCTTTACCCCGCGGGGGTGTGGCCAGCGAAGCGCTCGAAATAACTCATGAACTGGCAGGCGCTATGCACAAGACCCGGCTCAAAGGCGGCTCCCTCTCTGGCACGTACTTGTGCCGGCCGGATGTAGGCCAACCCTTTGTACGTAAAGATGTCTCACTGGTGCACAACCGCGAGTACGGTTTTCAGCGGTGGTACTCGCAGCTCAAGCGGATGCAGCGCTATGCCGAGCTTTTCCCCGGCGTTTTTCCGGCGCTGCATACCTACGGCATGCTGCACGACCCGCAGCAGGGCGACATGGCCTACTTCGACATGGAGTACATTGAAGGTGCGGTGACCGTTCAAGAATTCTTAATGCAGACCAGCGATCGCGCGCGCATCGACCGCATGTTTGTGGCCCTGCAGGCCGTGATGACGCGGATGCACAGCACGCAGCTACCGTCGACCGCCGCGCCGATGGAGTTGTATATCTACGAAGAAATCGAGCAGAAAATCGGTGCTTGCATGGGCGATGCCCGCTTTGCCCAGCTGTACCGGCTGCCCGAGCTCGAGTTCAACGGCGTGAACGTTGCGAGCATCGGCACCGTGATGGGCGAATACAAGTCCCTGGCCACCAAGACGTATCGCCACACGAGCGAGACCTTTACCCACGGCAACCTCACGCTCGAAAACATCCTGTATGTGCCGGCTGAGAACCGCATCGTGTTCATCGATCCCTACGAAGAGAACATCATCGACTCGGTGCTCGCCGAGTATTCGCAGGTGCTACAGTCGTGCAACAGCAAGTACGAGCTGTACAATTCGGCAAAGGCGCAAGTCGACGGCCACCGCGTGACCTGTGCGATTGCCGACGCGCCCGGCCTTGACTACTTTAACGTCATTTTCCACGACTTCATGGCCGAGCGACTCGACGCCGACGCGCTGGTAAGCGTGCGCTTGCTCGAAATCTCGCAGTTTATGCGCATGTTGCCGTTCAAGCTGGCCATCGACCCCGACAAGATGCTGTTCTTCTACGCGCTGGGGTCTTATCTTTTTGAAGTGTTGCGCCATGGGCCGGCACGCGCGAGCAAGGCATGAGCACCACGACTCCTACGGCATCGACCATCGGCACCTGGGTCATGGAGACCCACCTGCCCGTAAGCTTCAAGATCAAGAATTCGCCTGGTATTTTTGACCCGGCCAACGACGACGTCCTCGAGTTTGGCTCGCAGGGCTCAGAGCGGCGCCGGCTCGTGGTCATCGACCGCACCATCTGCCAGTACTATCTGCAAGATATCCTCGCGTATTTTAAAGCTAAGCAGGTCGAGTGCCACATTGTGCCGATCGACGCTACCGAAGACGACAAGAACCTGGAGTCGCTGCTGGTGGTGCTGCGGGAGATGGAGAAATTCGGCGTGCTGCGCCGCGATGAGCCGGTGATCGCCGTAGGCGGCGGCGTGCTGCTCGACATAGCGGGCATGGCCGCGGGCCTGTATCGGCGTGGCGTGCCGTATATCCGCGTGCCGACTACGCTTGTGGGCCTGGTCGACGCGAGCGTGGGCGCCAAGACGGGCATCAACTTCGAAAGTCGCCGCAACCGCCTGGGCAGCTACTACCCGCCGATCGCCGCCTATCTCGACAAAGGCTTCTTGCGCACCCTGGCGCCGCTTGAGATCACCTCGGGCCTGGGAGAAATCCTAAAGATGGCCGTCGTCAAAGACTTAGCGCTGTTCGAGCTGCTTGAGGGCTATGGGCCCGAGCTCATCGACACGCGCTTTATTGGCTGCGCCGTGGCCGACGAGGTCATCAATCGGGCTGTGAGCGGCATGAAAGACGAGCTGCAAGAGAATCTGTGGGAAAAGAACCTGGAGCGGATGGTCGACTTCGGCCACTCCTTCAGCCCGATCATCGAGATGCGCTCGATTAACGACGCCGGCCAGGTGCCGCTGACCCACGGCCAGGCCGTGTCGCTCGATGTGCTATTTTCATGTGTAATTTCGCAGCAGCGCGGCCTGTTGTCGCCGCAAGATGTGCTGCGCGTCGGCCGGACCCAGCGGCGCATGCAGTTGCCGACCGATCACGCGCTGTTCCGCGAGCCGCTCGTGATCCTCGAAGCGCTGAAAGACACCATGAAGCACCGCAACGGCGACCAGAACCTGCCGATTCCGCGCGCAATTGGCGACTCCCTGTTTGTGAATGACCTGCAGTTTGTTGAAATCAAGAGCGCCGTGGCCGGGCTGCAGGCGGTCAACGCTCAGCTCGATGCCGCAGGTTAGCAAGGGGCGTAGAATGAGACATGCAGCAATTACAGGCGCTAGTAGCGGTGTGGGCAGCGAAATCGCCGCGCGCCTGATCGGCAAGGGCTGGCGCGTGTTCGGCCTGGGCCGCAGCCGCGACAAACTCGACATCGTGCGAGGCGAGCTGGGCGACATGTTCGTGCCCATCGCCGTCGACATTCGCAAATCGCAAGACGTTTCCGACGCGTTTGCCACGATCGCCGCCAGCGCCGCGCGCCTTGACTTGCTCGTCAACAATGCCGCGGTGTTCAAGATGGCCGCCTTTGGCGAATGCTCCATCGCCGACATCGATGCCATCATCGACACCAACCTAAAGGGCACCCTGTATTGCACGCACGCGGCCTTGGGCCTGCTGGGGCGCGGCAGCCGCATCGTCAACATCGGCTCAGTGGCGGGCACGCACGGCATTGCCACGCAAGCCATCTATTCTGCAAGCAAATTCGGTGTCGATGGCTTTGCCGAGGCCCTGAACCAAGAGCTGCTGGGCCGCGGCATCTCGATCACCACGCTGTGCCCCGGCGGCATCGACACCCCGCTGTGGCAGGCCGAGGGCAACCCCTATCCTGGTGATTTGTCTAAGATTTTGCAACCTGGCGATGTGGCTTCGCTGGTCGAGTATGTGGCCGACCTGCCCGAGCGGGTCGTGCTGAAGAAGGCCATTCTGTTTCCAAGCAACGAGTGGCATTGAGCTCCGCGCCCGGCTTAGGTTGCAATCCCTCAGAACCATAGGAGTTTTAACATGATTCTGGTCTTGACAATGGCGGGCCGCTACCAGCGCTTTGCCAACGAGGGCTTCAAAGTGCCCAAGTACCTGCTGCCTTGGGGCGATCGCACGGTCCTATCGGTAATTTTGGCGGAATTGCTGGCCGGTGGCACGTTTAGCCAGGTGCTGCTGGTAGCCAACCACCGCGACGAGGCCTACATGCCGCACGTGCGCGCGGTGATGAAGCGCCACGGTATCCCCGCGAACCACCTGCTGATGACCCACGACACCAGCGGCCAGGCCGAGACGGCGATGATCGGCGCCGAAGCCTGTGCGCGCGTCTTGCAACAGCCGGGGGCGCCGCTGGTTTTTCACAACATCGACACTGTGCTGTTCAAGCGGAATTTCAGCGAGATGCAGCAGGCTCTGGCGAGTGCCGACGGCTATATCGACGTGTTTCGCTCGTCGAATCGCAACTACAGCTACGTACTGATCGACGCCGATCGCCGGGTTACCGAGATTGCCGAGAAGATCGTCGTGTCGGACTTGGCCACCTCGGGCCTATATGGCTTTGCTAGTAGCGTGGTTTTTAAAGAGTTCTACCGACCCGGCGAAGACTTGTACGTCAGCGCCATCTACAAGCGCATGATTACCCAGGGCCGTCGCCTGCTGGTCGGCCAAGTCCACCACGAGAGCGATACCGTGGTGCTGGGCACGCCCGACGAGTACATGAACGCCGCGTTGCTTATGCTCTAAGCCGTTAAACAACAAAGGCATACGCACCGACACGGGCATTTAGTGAGGGTCACGATGGGCAGCGCGGTGCGAGTCATTCTCGAAGACATTCACTTTCCGCTCATGGAGTACTACGACTGGCTCGCCACCGGGCTGTGGATGCTACAAGACGACGGCCAAATCGAGGCCGAGGTGCGCACCACCCGCACTACCCTGCCCTTTCAGACGCATCGCAAAAGTTTCGCGGCCTTTCGCAAGGTTTTGCCGGGCGTGGCAGCGGCCTTGGCGCGTGGAACGTCGAGCCTGATTACGGGTCGGGTCGAGGCGGGCGGCAAGTCGGTCAGCTTCGTGTTCGATATTGGCGACTCGCCGTACGCGTTTCAGACGGACCTGCTGCTCGAAAAGGATTTGTATTTCAAGGCACAGTGCCCGGCTAGCTTCGACCCGCGCGGCTTTCCGATTGCCCGCGACGCCTGGTTCCCCTATCACCCCGATGTGATCACCTATCAAGACCGCATTCGGCCGGCAATGCTGGGTCGGCCGCTGTCGCGCACGCTGAACAAGCGGCAGAACGCGCAGATTTTGCAGCGCTGGCGAGACCGAGCCAAGGGCAGCAAAGATCTGAATCTGTTTGCATTTTTTGGAAGCGACAAGATCGACTGGGTCGGCGGCCCCGAGCGGATCGTGCTCGAGCGCTTTGCCGAGCGCACCGCCCATCCCAACCCCAAGCGCGGTTTGCTGGTCGAGGGGCTGCGGCAGCGTTACCCCGCCGGACAGGGCGTCGACGCGCGCATCCTCAACACCGACAGCGCCGCTCGCCGCGGCCCCAAGCTGGGCGACGACGACTATCCCGCGGTGGTGGGCCGGGCATGGCACAACATCAATATCAGCGGCTTCCGTCGCAGCTTGCCCTTCCGCTTTATCGATTCGTTCTTGGTCGGCGCCAGCGTGCCCAGCGACGAGATCGCCTTGCGCTGGTACGCTCCGTTCGACATGACCAACGAAGTCATCGACTTGGGCCCCATGGGCTATGAGCTGGACCGCAGCGTCGACTGGCCGCGGGTGTGGACGGTATTCGACGGCTTGATGAGCGAACCGCCGAACCGCCGCGACGAGCGCCGCCAGCATATCGTGCAGCGCTTTGAGACCCTTTGGCATCCGCGGGCCTTTGCTCGCTACGTGGTCGACCAGTGTCTGCAGCACATGGGCTAGCGGGGCGACGGCCCCCTCGGGGCGCACTACACCGAAAACCAAGGACTTACCCATACATACTTGACGTTTAGGGCCAGCCGCAGCGCCATCTTCACCACAATGCCCGCCATCGACAGCCACAAGAACGCCACGATGGCATAGCGCGCCGCACCAAGCTGCAGCAATGCCAACGACTTGCGCTGCCACAGCCAGAACACCCCGCCCAGGCCAAACCAGCCGGCCAGCAGCAGACCGCCCAGCCAGGTCGCCGCGGTCGCGTCGCGAATCCCCAGCAAGTCCGTTAAGTTCACGTTGCGCAGGTCGACTGTCTTGGCCACATCCCAGCTCTCCCACGGCCAGTACCAGTTCCAGCCGGGGCCGCGGCAGAATACGCCGATGACGATGGGGATGATCCATAAGCCTAGAAAGCCAAACAGAAATGTGGCGATCGCAAAGGGGCGCTGCCTCAGGGTGAAGTAGCCGTTGCCCGCCGGGTTGCGGTCGAGGTAGGGGATCGCCATGAGGCCGACGATGATGAGCAGTGGCACCACCACGCCCGCGATCCACGGGTCGAAGTAGACGAGCAGCTCTTGCAACCCCAAGAAATACCAAGGCGCCTTGCTGGGATCGGGGGTGCGATTGGGGTTGGCAGCCTCTTCGAGCGGCGCGTCGAGCACGATCGACCACACCGTCAGCACAAGCATCGCCGCCAGCGCCACCAAGAATTCCACGCGCACTAGGTGCGGCCACGTCGTCAGACCATCGCTCGGTTCCGCAGTTGCTACAGGTGGTTTGGTGGCGTCGCTCACTTGCGCATCTCCTCGGCCACCGCCGCTTCGCCACCTTGCTCGAGCAGCTTGTCGTGCTTCAAGGCCTGCCGCAGCCATACGCCCAGCAAGAACACCACCGCCCCCAGCATCGCCACAATCGGGATGTTGTCGGGCATGGTCAAAATCTCTAGAAAAGCCTGCATCTACTCGCCTTTAGGGGGCGGCGGGCCCGAGATACCGCCGTCTTTGCGAATCCGCCAAAAGTGCACGGCCATCAGCAGCACCGCCATCAGCGGCAGCGCCACACAGTGCAGCACATAGAAGCGCAGAATCGCCGGGTCGCCCACTTGCGGCCCACCCAGCAAAAGCGCACGCAGATCGGTACGTTCGGTCACACCGGTCAGGCTCGCGCCCGGCCCTTGGTGGCCCAAAAACGGCGTCGCCGCGGCCATGTTCGTGCCCACGGTAATCGCCCAGCGCGCCAGCTGGTCCCAGGGCAGCAAGTAGCCGGTAAACGACAAAAGCATCGTCAAAACCAGCAGTGCCACGCCGATGACCCAGTTGAATTCGCGCGGCGCCTTGTACGAACCCGACAGAAACACCCGCAGCATGTGCAGCCACACCAAGATCACCATGGCGTGCGCGGCCCAGCGGTGCATGTTGCGCTGGATCATGCCAAACGGAATCTCGTGTTGCAGGTTCTTCATGTCGATGTAGGCCCACTGCGCGGTCGGCCGGTAGTAGAACATCAGCACCACGCCGGTAACGACAGTGACCAAAAACGTCAAGAAACTGAGGCCGCCCATACCCCAGGTAAAGCGCAACCGCAGGCCGTGGCGGCGCACCGTGGCGGGATGCAAGTGCAAGAAAACGCTCGACGTAATCTGCAGCATCCGGTTGCGCGGCAGGTCTTCGAAGCGGTGGCGAAAGATCGAGCGCCACAGCTGGCGACCGAGCCCCTCTGGCGGCGTCTTCACGCGGGCTCCTTGGGTCCGAACTGAGCGATCCGGCTGGGTACTTTGACGCTGGCACCCGGTTTGTGCCAGTCGCTGTGTGCGAATTTTTGGCCGACGTCAATCCACAAGTCGCCGGCGTCGTCGAGCCACACGCGCACCCGGTCGAGCGGTCTTGGCGCCGGTCCCTCAAAATTGACGCCCGCGCTAGTAAAGCCTGAGCCGTGGCAGGGGCACTTGAATTTGTCTTCGCGGTCGTACCAGCGCGGCGTGCAGCCCAAGTGGGTGCAACGTCCGTAAACTGCGTACAATTCGCTGCCTTGGCGCACCACGAATACGCGCCAGGTCTTGAGGAAGCGGTCGCTGACCTGGCCCGACTGAAAGTCGCTGGGCTTGCCGGCGCGAAACATCGTGGGATCTTCGACAGGTGCGGGCCGTACCGCCAGGCGCTTGACCGACACGACGCCGGCATACGTCGCGGCTGTGAGCGCGCCCCAGCCAATGCGGGTAAAGAGCTCGCGACGCCCCCACAAGTGTTCTAATTTTGAGCTGTTATGCCCTGTCGCCTCGCTCATGGCGCCCCCTTGCGAACCGGTGCGGGCGGCTCTGCGCCAACCGGCAAGAGCCCAAGATTCATCAGGTAATCGACCAGCAGCTCCATTTGCGCCGCCACGTTGCCGCCCAGCACATCGGGCGTCGGGCTCTGCCCATCGGGGAAGAATTGCGGCATCTTGGTGCCCGGCAGCACTTTACCCGGATCTTCTATGAAGTTGCGAACCCAAGCCGGGTCGAGCCGTTGCCGCGCCAGCCCCAGGTCAGGGGCCAGTTGCGCCGTTTCTACGCCGTCGCCGCGCACCAGCCGGTGGCAGGTGACGCATTTTAGCCGCTCAAACAGGTGCGCACCCATTTCGGCCCGCTGCGGCGATACCGCGTGGATCGGCATGGGCCGCAAACCGCCCGCTTTCCCAGCATTTTCTGCAAGCCACGCCGTCACATTCTCGGCCTCAGCGGGGGTAAAGCGAAACTGCGGCATCCGCACCTGCAGCCACGGCCGCACGGGCGCCGGTTCGAGCAAATAGCTAAACATCCACTGGGGTTGCAGCCTCTTGCCCGCGACATCGAGCGACGGCGGCGCCAAGTGAGCCTGCTCGTAATAGCGCAGGATGGCCCCGTTTAGGCCGCGCAGCTGGTGGCACTGCTGACAACCCCGCTCTTGTATTAGGTTTTCGGCCTGTAGCCGCGCCTGGCCACCCGCGGGCTCCGCTCGATACGCGGCCGGGATCGTCTGACTCCGCAGCCCGCGCAGAAACACGGCCAGCGCCTGCACTTGCTCGGGCTGTAGACCGTAGTCCGGCATCACCAGTTTGATCGTACCCGCCGAAAGGGCTTGCGGCGCCAGCAGTTTCGCTTCGGTCGCCCGTTCCCAGGTGCGCTGGTGGCGGGGCGGCGGCGGCGTGGGCTGCAGCATGTCGCGCGGGTCTTTGCTGCCGTAATCCGCCAGGTCGGGCCCTGGGCGCGCATCGGTAGCAAAGCCGGGGATCTCGTGGCAGCCCGCACAGCCATAAACCGTAATCAATTTAAGACCTTGTTCAACTAGCTTGGGGTCGCGAGGCGTGGCCAGGGCCGCGGGCGTCGGCGGCACCGGCAAGGTGGCCACACTGTGCAGATAGCTTTGAATATACAGAGTTTCGCCCTCGACCAGTCGCGGCGTCGGCATCCGCGCCTCGCGCCAGTACTGGCTGGGGTCGCGCAGCCAATTGGCAATAAACCCGGGCTGCAGACGGCTCGCAACCTCGCCCAGCGGCGGCGCAAAATCGATAGTCGCCGCTGCCGCCAGCGCCACCGGACTGGCATCGCCCGGCGCATCATTGCCGCCAAAATCGGCCCATGCATCGCCACTTCCGGCCGCCTTGGGCTCGGCGATGCGCACGGTATCGCGGCCACCGCCCAGCGCATGGCAACCACGGCAACCTACTTGATCGAACAGCGCTTTGCCCAGAGCGGCCCGCTCACCAGCCACCGCCGTCGCAGCCGAGGCCATGGGCCAAGCTTCACTTTTTTCGAGCAGATACGCAGCGATCGCCAGCACCTCGCGGTCGCGGCGCGTCGCCTCGGACGGGTCAGTCGCCGCCTTGGGCCAAAACTGCGGCATTTGGTAACGCGCACGGCGCTTTTCGGGGTTGGCAATCCAGGTAACCATATAGCCAGGAAGCAGTTTTTGCGCGACATGCACCAGCGACGGCCCACGCCTTGGCGGCGCCTCCGGCCCGATAGCGTGGCAGCCCGCACAGCCCAGCTCGGTAAAAAGCTGCTTACCTTTCGCCAGGATCTCCGCCCCTGCCAAGTGCTCGGTCGCGGCGTGGCAGCCTAGACAGCTCGCCTGCACATAGGGCCCCCGCAGCAGCGGCTCGAGCCAGTGCGGATCGCCCGGCCCGTGCGCCGTTCCTTCCGTCAGTGCAAGCCCTTGGCCGCGATGGCAAGGCGTGCAACCAAACTGCAGCGACGGGTGGTGCTTTAGCAACGTGTCGCGCTGCGGATGCACTTGAAGTACTTTGTGATTTCCACCCACCATGGCCGGGTTATCAATACCGGCATGGCACGTCGTACAGCGGTCGACCACTTGGAGCTCGGGCACCACCAGCTGCGCCACCGCCACTTGGTCGGCGCCGTGGTCGAGCAACTGGGCGTAGAGCCGCTGCCACTGCTTCCACGGCCGGCGCGTCACGTCCTCGTCAAAGAACGCCCACACCGCGGCCAGCGCCAAGCTGACGCTCAAAATCATAAAGATGATCTTGTAGTTACGCTGTTCGTCGGCAAGAAACGGCGGCACTGCCGGCCCCTACTTGTACACCTGGGTCAGGTCTTGCGCCGCCCCAGGCTGCACCGTGAGCTGCTGGCTACCCTTTCCGAGTTTCTCGTGCCAGAACATCAAGTTGTACTGCCCCGGTGGCACATCGGCCAGGCTAAACTTGCCGTCCTTGTCGCTGATGGCGAAGTACGGGTGGTCAAACACCGCAATCCACGCGCCCATCCACACGTGCCCCGCGTCGCAGCCCACCTTCATCAGCCCGGCGCGGGTCATCTTCTTCTTGATAACCTGACCTTTTTCGGGCAACGCATAGTTAAAGACATCCGAGTTCGGCAAGCGAATGTGGGTGTTGTGCAGCACGCCGTCGCTGTTCTTGACCGCGAGCTCAGTACCGGTGGCAAACGCCTGCAAGTGCGGCACAAAGCGGCAATGGCGATTGTCGAGCTCGGCCTTGGCGGTCGTCAGCGCCCGACCCTTGTCGATCTTCTCGATGTACACCACCACGTTGGCCAAGCCCTGGCCGGCCCCAACTTGCAGCGATTCGTCGAATTTCGGCTCCGTTCCGCAGACTTCAGGGTCTTTGATGATGTCGAGCTTAGCTGGCGCCGGCACCGGCCCCGTAAACTTGACGATGCCGCGCACCGCCGCACCACCCACAACCGGCCCCGGCGTGTACGCCAACGCCACGGTCGCAAGCAGCGACGCCAGCGCAATTGCCACCAGAATCACCACTAGAATCAACGTCTTTTGTGCTCGTTCGCCAAAGAATTGCATCGTCGCCCCTCGGGTTGCCACCCAGAACCTAGCGTGCGAGCCGCCGCCGGGCCTGTCAAGGCAACCTGCTACGCAAAATCAAGCGCTTGCCGCTGTGCCTACGAAGATGTGACAGTATCTGCCCCTGCTGCCTCCGCGTCGTGCGGCCGACCGTCGTTGGCGATCGTGGCGAGGGCCAGCTCGCGCGCGGCTTGCGGCGACCAAGTGCGCAGGTCGAGAGTGCGCATCGTCACAGCGTGTTTCAAGCACACCGCCGCGCAATCGCCACACGACACGCACTGCAGCGGCTCAGCGAGATACACGGCGCCGAAATAACGCGGCCCGAGCAACTTCAAGCACGCAAACGCGCAAAATTCCGCACAGAGGTGGCAGCCGTTGCAGCGCGCAAGGTCAAACACGGGGCGCAATCGCTGGTCGCGGGGCACACGCGGAGCTAGCAGGCCATGCTGGTCCAACACCGCGTCGACCGGGCAGATTTGGCCGCAGACGCCACAGTCGATGCACCGCCGCACATCGATCGCGTGCACTTGGCCCTCGCTGCCCACGATCGCCGCCGTGGGGCATTGGCGCAGGCACGAAGTGCAGCCGTCGCAGGCGCTGGTGATGGCAAAGCCCATGAACCTTCCGCAGGTGCGGCAGCCAAGCGGCCGCCAAGTTCAGCGTACGCTGGGCTCGCTCACCGCGCAAACCTACCCCCTTCAAGTGACCACAGGCCGTGTCGCAAGGCCACGTATACCTGACCGCGCCGGCCCCGTTCGTGCGCCTGCTGCCGTTGCTCGCAGCACGTCGGCTCGCGACAGGCGACTCTAGGCACGGTTCTCTGGAGGTTCACAGAGTTGACCGGTAATAGCGCTCGGTGTACTGTCTCGCGCTGCGATGGACTCGTGAGAGCAAGTTTTCCGCCAGTTGGGATCGACGCGGCAAAGGCCACGGCGCACTACCCGTTGGCGCGAAAACCGCCGCCGAGCGTGGCCGGCCACGGTACGCCAGTTCGACCAGCAGGCGCTCCGGCGCACCGCACCGTTCTAGAGGAACCATGCCTAGCATCAAGCTATTTGAGACAGTCGGCCACCAAAATATCCTGCTCGAAGATTTTGGCCGCGGCATGGCGGTGCAAGCCAATCAGCACTTGATCGTCCACAACGGCGAGGCCATTTTGCTCGACCCCGGCGGGCACAAGGTCTACTCCAAGGTGCTCAGCGAAACCTTTGCCCAACTCGGCAAGGCTAGGCTCACGAACTTGTTCTTTTCGCACCAAGATCCCGATATCGTGGCCGCGGCGAACGGGTGGCTCATGACTACGGATGCCACGGGCTGGGCGCCGTCGCTGTGGATCCGCTTCATTCCACACTTTGGCCTCGACAACTTGGTCGCCGATCGCCTCAAGCCCATCCCCGACAGCGGTATGGTCCTCGACATGGCTGGCTGCAAGTTAATGTTTATCCCCGCACACTTCTTGCACTCGCCCGGCAACTGTCAGGTCTACGACCCGGTGTCCAAGATCTTGTACAGCGGCGACCTGGGAGCGTCGCTGGGCATCGACTACCAAGAGGTCAAAGACTTTGACGCGCACCTCAAGTTCATGACCGGCTTTCATACCCGCTACATGACCTCGAATTCGGCCATGCGCGCCTGGGTTCAGATGGTTCGCCAGCTCGATATCGCAATGATTGCTCCGCAGCACGGCGCTCTGTTCCGCGGCAAGCCGATGGTTGAGCGGTTCATGGCCTGGTGCGAGAATTTGAAGTGTGGCGTCGATCTGCTGCCCAAAGGCGGATGGCAACTGCCCGGGTAGCCAATTGATCGCCGCTAGTTGCCGATCTGGACCTTAGGCGACGCCGCGAACAGCACGAGCAGGTCGTTGTCGGTAAAACTGAGGCCGCCGCCGTAGAAAAGGCTCATCCGCGAGGTGGGGTACATCAGCTCGTCGGCGCCCATCCACACGTACAGGTGCGGCACAAAAGTCCAAAGCAGGCTCGCGCGCAGCCGCGGCCGGTCCTCGGTAAAGCGGAACATATCCGCAGAGATCGCCAAACGGTCGCGCCAGAGACTCAGGTCGACACCGCCGCCGGCAGTGCTCTCGATTAGCCCGCCGCGCAGGGTCACCGAGCCGAAGCGCCGCGCGTACTGCAGACCCAAGCGCAGACCGCTAGGCTGCCGGTCCGTAAAGGTCTCGCTGACGAGCGGCGGATCGCTGCCGCCAGCACTGTTGGTCACCCGCGAAAACGTCGAGATAACAGGTAGATTATTGCTGCTAATCGTCGCCGACACGTACTTATTGGGATTGGGTTGCAGCCGCAAGGTCAGGTGCGACTGCCACTTGAGTGGATCTTGGGCGTTGTAGAGTGCCGCGTGCGCCGCCAGCCGATAGTCGACCCCGATCTCAAGGTCCGTGTATTTCTTCAGCAAGGTGCTCGACGAAGCCATGATCGATTCGGCCGACTTGACCAGCGTATCGTCGCGCAGCAGCCGCCCCACATTGCCCTTGCCGGCATCGACATCCGCGGTCACGTTCTCTACGTGCTCCATCACCCGGTCGACCCTGCCTAGAGCGTCTTGCACCTTCTTCAGCGCCGTAGACACCGTACCAATCGAGCTATCGACACCCGCGCGATTCTTACCTATCAGATCACGGACTTCATCGGTCACCGCCGCGATATTTTCGATACTGTGCACCAGCGACTTGCCCCCCGCGTCGATGGTTCCCGAGGTGCGTCCGACCAACTTGTCGACCTTGTCGGTCAGCTCGCTCAATTTGGTCGCGGTGTCGGCAAAGCCGTGCAGGCCGCGGTCTAGGTCGCCACCCGGCGCTAAGATCCCCTTGCTCAGGCGGTCTTGCAGCGTGGCCGTACTGCCCGCCAGCGCAGCGCTTGCCTCGACCAAGTTGTTGGTAATCTGAGCAATTTTATCGGCACCGGAGTCGCTGCCCAGCACCTGCGCGGCGTTGTGCGTTACTTTCGCGACATCGCTAGTAATTTGGTCAATTTTAGGAATGATGTCAGCCGCTTTATCCATCTTTGCCAGGGTCTGTTGCAGCGCGGTTGCAGTCACCACCAAGGGGATTTCGTCGCCCTCCTTGAGCTGCTTGCCGCTTGCCCCCACGCCCAACTCCAGATAGGAATCGCCGAGTAACGACGCCTGCAGTCGGGTCAGCGATGCAGAGCTCTTCAGTTGCCCGGTCGGGCCGCGGACCCCTGACCACACCTTGACGTCGGTAACTAGGCGTACCCGCACGTCGACGACCTGGCCTTTTAAGGCCATCGCCTCTACCTCGCCCACGCGGACGCCGGCTACTGTGATCTTGGTGCCTTCGCCGATGCCTGTCACATCGTCAAACGTGGCGTGAAGTTGATAGGTTCCATCACCTTTACCGATACCACGCTTGCTGTAGCCCACAAAGACCAGTGTCGCCACCACTGCAGCAACTACAAATAAGCCTACGCCCATGGCCGCGCGCACGTTGTTCACAGCGCACCTCCGCCCGGCGATGGCTGAGCCTGCAAAGGCCCAGTACCGCTCACAAAAATGAAGTTGCGCACAATCGGATTGGCACTGGCGCGAAACTCCGCCGGCGACCCCTGTTCGATGATCTGCCCCTGGTGAAGCATCGCGATTTTGTGGGCAATACGAAACGTGCTGGCCATGTCGTGCGAGATGACGACGGAAGTTACCTGCAAGCGCTCTTGGGTTTCAGCAATCATATCATCAACTTGCTTAATCATCACTGGGTCCAATCCGGTCGTCGGCTCGTCGTAGATCAGGATCTTGGGCCGCAGGATCGTCGCCCGCGCCAAGGCCACGCGTTTCTTCATGCCGCCCGACAGCTCGCCCGGAAACTTTTGCGCCGCATACTCCAGCTTTAGCACCTCAAGCGAGGCCATCACCGTGTCGTGCAGCTCCGCCTTGGTCAGCTTTTGGTGCTCGCGCAGCGGAAACGCCACGTTTTCGAACACCGACATCGAGTCAAACAACGCCGCGTTCTGGAAAAGCATACCGAACGACCGTCGCACCTGCAGCAGCTCGCGGTCGGCCATCTGGAACAGGTCGCGGCCGGCAAAGCGCACCTGGCCGCGGTCGGGTCGCAACAGGGCCACCAAGTGCTTGATGAGCACGCTCTTTCCCGAACCCGAGCCGCCGATCACCACCGTAATCTGCCCTTCTTCAATGTCTAGATTGACGCCGTTGAGCACCGTCTGTCCGCCAAATGCCTTATGCAGATCCTCTACTTGCAGGATTGGCACGGGCGCTTGGCCGCGATTGTTGGGCTCTGGAGTTGCCATGGTGATGGTCTGCTCACGGTCGAACGACCGGCACCGGTCGCCCTGTAAGCATACGCGGTGCCGCCCCCGCGCCAAGAAAAGCGATCGATTCTGCCGACACGGCGCGCGCGTACGCCTTGACAGCGACACCCTCAAACCCGCAGCATCCAAGCAGGGCGGTGGCTAACGCCCCAAGTTTTCCCCATGCCCAATCTGGCTCCTATGCTGCTGCGTGCGATTGCTGGTGACCTGACCGGTCAGCGTTTTCCCGTGCAGGAGTCGCTCCTACTCGGTCGTGCGACGACTTGCACGATTTTCGTTCCAGATCGACGGGTTTCGCGCGAGCACGCCCGCGTGTATCAGCATAGCGACCTGTTGATGGTCGAGGACCTGGGCAGCCACAACGGCACTTTCGTCAACGAGCAGCGCATCGAGCGGACGACTTTGTTGCCCGGCGACCGGCTGCGGATCGGTTCGTCGGTATTCCTGGTCGAGAGCACGCAACCGCGCGAAAACTCTGCTGCTGTGCGGGTTGTAAACGATGCCAATCCGGTCGAACCGCGGATGGTGCGGCAGTTTGAAGCCAGTGCCGGCCCGCTGAACATGACCGGGCTCGCGGCCGAGAGCCTGTTTGCGGCATTCGGCGTGGGCGGCACGGGCGAAATACCCGACATTTTGCGGAAAACCAAACATTTCGCCATCTTGGTCGAGGCCAGTCGCGCCCTTCAGCAATACAGTGATCTGCATGGCACGCTACCCGGCCTGCTCGACTTGGTCATGCAGGTCCTCGCGGCCGATCGCGTGGCCCTGGTGCTGCTCGACGAGCGGCAACAGCTGATTCCTAAAGTTGTTCGTCAACGCCCGGCGCCGCGCGGAAGCGTGCAGCCTAGCGAGTCGGACGAGATGGTGCTGAGCAAGACCGTGGCCGACATGGTGCTCAAGCAGCGCTGCGCAGTGATAACCGCTGATGCTGCCACGGATTCGCGCTTTTTGGGCTCCGAGTCGGTGATGATCAGCCACGTGCGCTCGCTGGCCGTGGTGCCTGTGCTGGTGGGCAATCGACTGCTGGGTTTGATCGAGGCGGAAAATCGCCACAGTGTCAATGCGTTCGACGAGTCGGACCTAAAGATGCTGTCGGTGCTCGCCTCGATGGTGGGCGTGGCGCTCGACCACCTTGAAGTCTCGAACGCGCGCGAGCAGGCCATTACCGAACTCCGCAGCGCACAAGCTCAATTGCTGGCTACGCAGCAGCGTCTGATCGCCGCCGAGCGCTTGGGTGTGCTGGGGCGGCTAGCCAGCGGCATTGCCCACGAGGTCAAGAATCATCTGGGCCCGTTTATGCTCGCCGACATGATCGCCAACAAGTACCGCGACGACGAGGCCATTCAAGACGCAGCCCAGCTGATGCTCGAGGCCCAGCAACGCATTTTCGACTTGGTCGACGAACTGCGCGAATTCGCAGGTGGTGTACGCAGTACTGCGACGATTGCCCCCACCGATCTAGTGGCGGTCGTGCGCGGTGTGGTGCGTTTTGTGGGCTGCGATCGCACCGTGAACGCCCACCAAATCGATGTGCAGGTGAATACCCAGCCGATCGTGCCGATGGACGCGGGCCGCATTCGCCAGGTGCTGATCAACCTAATTCGCAACGCGGCAGAGGCCTCTGAGTCCAGTCAAGACCCTATTATTATTACGATCGATGGCGACGACGAGGTTGCGGTCGTGAGCGTACAGGATTTTGGTAGTGGCATCGCTCCCGATGTGCAAGAGCGCATTTTTGAACCGTTCTTTACCACCAAAGGCGACCGCGGCCTGGGTCTGGGCCTCGATCTGTCGCGGCAGATCGTGCGTGCCCATGGCGGTTCACTTACGTTTGCCACCCAGCCGAGCTTGGGAACTACGTTCGCGATGGCCTTGCCGCTGGCACCTCAGCTCCGCCACGACGGCAACGACTTTGACGACCGCATGACTGACACCACTAATCGCGCAATTGACGGTGTTCTTCCTTAGATGAGGGCCCGTCTGCCGCACTCTGTAGCCGTGCCGCCTGCCCGCAATGGCCGCCGCGTCGGCACGGCCGTCGAGCTGCGCCGTGTGGCAGTCGTGCGCAAGATCAGCGCCGTGGAGCAGCAGCAGCGTCGCAGCGATGCCAAGCTGGCCCATTCGATCGCCGTCGGCGACCCGCTCTCGGATCGCGTGCTTCTGGCCCATCGCGAACACGTGGCGAGCGCGGCTGCGGTCGAGGCCGTACTCGGGGCCCGCAAGCTCGAGTTCCGCGTCGTCGAAAGCCTGACCCTGCGCTTGGCCGCCTGGGCTGACTTGGTAGTCACAGTGGGCGGCGATGGCACCTTCTTGCGCGCCTCGCACGTGCTGACCGGTTTGGGTCCCGACGATGGGCCGCCGATGCTAGGCGTCAACAGCGCGACCAGCTCGTCGGTCGGCTACTTCTGTGCCGCCACCGCCGCCAGCTTCGCCGCCATCTTGGACAAAATCGACAGCGGCGCCTGCCATAGCGAGGGCTTATGGCGCATGCAGGTGTCCGTTAACGACACGCTGCTGCCCGTGCATGTGCTCAACGATGTGCTGCTGGCCCACAGCGTCCCCGCCGAGACTTCGCGTTACGTGCTCGAGGTGGCCGGTCGCCGCCAAGACCAGAAAAGCAGTGGCATTTGGGTATCCACCGCGGCAGGGTCAACGGGTGCGATGCGTGCGGCAGGTGGCCGTGTCCAGCCGCTCGACGGTCGGTCGCTGCAGTTCCGCGTGCGCGAGCCCATGTCGTGGACCTTTGCGGGTGCGCCCCTGGTCGATGGCCTTTTCGACGACGAACTGGTCGTCACATCGCGCATGCTCGCCGGCGAAATCTATCTCGACGGTGGCCACTTGCGGCGGCGCTTCGGCTTTGGCGACCGCATTCGGTTTACGCCAAGCCCGCGGCCAATGCCATGGATCGCTCCCATCGACGTAGAGCAGCGCCGAGGCGGCTAAGTAAATCGCATCTGTATCAGGCACTTACTCGTCGTAAAGCTCGGCCGCGACCTCGGCCCACGGCCCCGGAGCCCGCCGCGCAAACGTGTGCTGCCGCAGCCCCACAATCGCTAGGCCATCGACACGCGAGTGCCCCACCGGACAGCTATCGTGCCAAAGCGCCGCCACGGCCGCCTTCTGCGCCGCCACGGCGAGGGGCCGCTCGCCGCGTTGCCAAGCGTTGGCCAGCTCGGCCGCTTGCCCGCCATTGAGCCGCAACACCTCGCGCCGCAGCTGATAGCGACCACAGCGCGCACACCGCGGCTGCCGAGCCAGGTGCCGCAACGACCGCCACACCACCAGCAGCACCGCCGCCAGTCGCGCCCCCAGCCACGCCGCCCGGGCCGGCAGAGGGGCAGGCAACACCCTAAAACTACCGCCGCCGCGCTGCACAATCAGGCCAGCCTTGCCGCGCGCCAGCCACGCTCCCAGCAAGCCATCGTGCCCCGTATCGGCCTTAAAGCCTGCCTCGACCAGCTCTTGCGCAGTGTCGACACCAGCCACGGCCAGGTCCTGGACCTCGACTTCGGGATTCGCGGTGATCCACTCAGCCTGCTCGCGGGCAAACGACTGTGCAGCAGTGACTTCAAAGGTAGCGAGTTCAACCGTCGCCACAAGCAGCGCCAGCAGCACACTCGCCCGCCCCGGCACCAGTTGCAGCACGTGCAGCCAAGCCACGCTCGCTGTGCCGAGCACCACCGCGGCGGCGACGTCGTACATGCCAATCAGGTCAAAGTGCCGCGATGCCATACCAAACGCGACACCGGCGCCGAGCGCGAAGGTCAGCGTCGCCAGCACGGCCAGCAACCAGCGGATAGTCGCAGAGAGAATGGTCTAGTCCGGCGGATAGAGCTTGGCGCACGCCATGGCCAGCTCGATGAAGTCGACCACCTTGTCGGGGTTCGACGGCACCTGCCAGCAGGTCACGGCGCAGCGACCGTCGTGCACGCGGATGTCGATCGGATCGAACAGCCGGGACTGGAAGCCCAGGTCACCCGACAGCAATTCCTCGGCCGAAGCGCCCTTCGACAAGCGCAGCTTATAGCCCTCGGGCAGGCGCGGGTCGTGCACTTCGGGCGCATCGAGGTCGGGCAGGTCTAGGCCAGTGGGCGGCGCCAGCGGACCGAACCGCACGATGGTATGCGGATGGACGCCCGACAACACGATGACGCGCAAATACCGGTCATCTTGCCCGGCCTCGGGCGGACTCGCCTCGATCCTCAGCGCCAAATCTTTATAGCTTCCTGTAACTTCAGTGGCCTGCGTCGTCTGCACCGCCACCAGGCCCAGCTTCTTGGCGGCCTGCGCCACCGAGTCGAGCCGCCGTCGCGTCGAGCGATACGCCACCAAAATTCCGATACCGAACAACACAATCCCCACAAGCAGCAGCGCCGTGAGGATCGGGTCGATCGTCTCGTCGCTCGATAAGGGGTTCTGCACGCACTTGTCGACATCTTCGGCGCGAACCGGCTTGTTGGTATCCCGCGCCTTAATCGTGCAGCGCTGGATGGTCTTGCCCGCCCGCTTGAGGTACTCCGACTTCTTGGCCTCGAGCACTTTCTTGTGCGCCATCTGCCAGTTGTCTAAGAAACCCTGCTCTTTGCGCAGCGGAGCGGCATTGTCGTACAGGGCATCGGCGTCGCGCCCCTCGCGCTTGGCCTGGTCCTTCTTCTTCATCTGGTACTGGACCAGAACCGCCTCTTCTTCAAGATTAGCACGCAGATCAGCCAGTTCGTTGGCCTCTGGATCCGTAGCGAGTTGAATCTCGGTGCAACCTTGCAGCGCCGGCGCCAGCAATCCGGCGAGCAGTGCCAGTTGACCCGCGAGCTTCGTCCACTGCCCGATGGACCGCCGCAGCACCCCACCCGTCGCAGTTGCCGGCGTCAGCGTGAAACGCGGAGTGGGGACCGGCGCGGTGCTCGAAAATCTGGCCCGCAAAAGGAGTAGGCTTAGGTGGCGTGGCATGATTTCGTCCTCCTGAAAACCGATGCGACGCAGCGCGCGTCCTCGGCCGCAAGTTGGCGAAGGCGAAATTACCACGGCGGATTCTGCGTGGCAAACATTTGCGCGTTGGCGAAGTTGCCGATGGTGCCCGGCGCGCGCGACCGGCTCGCTAGGTGGCTCGGCGGCGGACCGAAAGGCCACGTTGGCGCGTCGCAAGCAGGCAGCGGTGGCGAATCGCGCCGCACCCGGGCATAGTGGTAACGATGGTCGCGCGCACCTCGACAACTCAGTCTAGCAGGCAGGTGCCACGGCTGGGTCGAGGTTTGTTCGGCATTCTCGCTACTTTTTTGCTCCTGGGCGGACCAATGGTCCCAGCGGTGCAGGCCGCCCGCGTGCATGTTCGCGTGCGCAGTCAACTACAACTGCAGGTGCAGGCTCGGCCACGAGGAGTTCAAGTCTCTGGAGTTTTGCGTGATCAGCGCGGCGACCCCATCGCCGGTGCGGCAGTGGCGCTGCATACCGTCGATGACGAGGGGCGCGGCCCGCCGCGGTCGCATCTTGGCGTAACTAGCCCCGATGGCGCCTTTGCGGTGCTGATGGGCGGCGCCGCTGAAGAAGACCCGCCATCAGGGATCCACGTCGAAGCCGACTTTGCCGGCGATGCCAACCATGGCGATGCGCACGCGGAGTTGACTGCCGATTTAGGTAAAGCTCCGGCTGAGCTGGTCATTGTGCTGCCCACCAGCCGCTGGACGCCAGGGCGCGGCGCCTGGAGCATGGTGGCGACGGCCCAGTCGGGTGGCGAACCGCTCGCGGCCGTAGCGCTTAGCCTTCGCATCGACGGCCGGCAAGTGCTTGAACTCCGCACTGACGCGAGCGGCAAGGCCCAGGCAAGTCTGCCGCTGGCCGGGATCGACGGTTTGGGCAACCATCGGGTCGCGGTCGAGCTTGCGCCGACAGAAAGGGTCAATGGGGCGCAAGCTCAAGCAATGTTTGCGATCATCGATGCCGTCGACGTGCGGGTGCAGGCCCGGCCGGGGCGCGAGGGCGAGACCTGCGGCGCAGACGACTGGTGTCTAAGCGGTACCGCGCGGCGCTACGGCAGTGGGCAGGCACACGCCGATGCAGCGGTGACAATCTATGCCGATCGGCAGATCATCGGCACTCTGGTTAGCGACGAGCAGGGGCGATTTGCCGCGGTCTTGCGCAGCGAGGCCCTTGAACACTATGCCAAAGGGAGCGAGGTCGAAGTGGCGGCCCAGGTTGCCGGTGGCCGACCGTTTGTCGACGACGGCTGGAGCGACGTATTTAAGCTGCAGTTGCCGCGCGGTCCGGCCTGGCGCGAATGGCTGGCGGCGGCGGCGGTGGCGGCCCTAGTACTTGGAGCGCTTTTGCGGGCGCTGTGGCAACGGCGGCAGGCCAAGCTGCGCTCGCGAGAGCTCGAAGAAAGCGCGGCTGGCTTGCGGGGTGACGCGATTGTCTACGGTCGCCAGGGGGACCAGTTGTCGACTCGGCTGGCGGGAACGGTGCTGCATGGCGAGACGGGGCGACCAATGCCGGCCGAGCTATGGCTGCTGCGCGGCGACGTTCGTGTCGATATTCTGTCTGACTTCGGCTCGTTTGCGAACGACAGCAGCCCGCATGGTGCGTGGACCCTGCACGTGCGGGCCGCGGACCACGAGCTGCTGACGGCCGAGCTACAGGTGCCCCACGACGGCCGATTTGACGGCTGCATCCTGCAACCGGTCAGCTGTCGCGCGGTGGTTCGCGGCAACTTAGCCGAGGCCGTGCGCAAAGCCAGCGGACGCGGAGTCGACTGGGGCCGAGAAACCCCCCGCCAGGTCGAACCGCGCTGGGCCCGCCACCTGCGACGCGGCCAGCTCGAGGTCCGCGAGGCCGTGCGAGTCTCGGAGCGCGCACTGTATGGCGAGCGCACCGACGCAGGGTTGGTCGGCGAGGTCAAAGACGCGCTTGGCCGAGTCGAGGAGGCGCAAAAATGAGGCCACTGCGGCTACTGCGCCCTGGCCTGCGCTGCCTGACGGCTTGGGTGGTACCCGTGCTCGCTTTGGGCCTCGCCGCCGCGCCAGCATGGGCGGGCCGCGATTTTGATCCGCTTTCGACCGATTGGAACGGCCTAGCGACTTTGCAGGCCACCGCCGCCCGCATCGATGTGCAGCTGACGGCGAGGCGCGACCTCGACTGGGCTACTGTGTCGGAGCGCGAGGTGCTGCTGGTGGTCGGCCCCTTGGCCAAACTTGATGAGCCTGTTGAATTACTACATTTTCTTGAGGCGGGAGGGCGTCTCATTGTAGCCGACGATTTTCGCGCAGGCGCCAGTTGGGTGCAGCCGCTGGGCATCGAGCTCTTGCCGCAGCCCGGTCGTTCGCTGCGAACTTTGGATGGCAACCCGGCCTTCGCGGCCGTCGAGGTCAAGGCGAGCGCTGTCGCCCTTGCGCATGTGGCCAAGTGGCACCTGCCGCGCGCGCGCTTGACCCCTGCCGAATTTCTGGGGCACAACCTGCAAAAGCCGGTGGTGCTGAATCACCCGGCGGCGCTGCGGGTTGCCGATGGCGCCAATGCGGTGCTGTGGGGCCCGTATGGCAGCGGTGATCTGGGGTGGCTGGCCGAGGCCGAGCACGAGGGGGGCCGCGTGCTAGTGCTGGCCGACTCGAGCCTGCTGCTGAATCAAATGCTGACGCGCGTGTACGAGAATCGGCAGTTTGCGGCGAACGTGCTGCGCTACTACTGCGTGGTCGATCGACCGTGCAAGGTGCGGCTACTGGCGAATATTAGCGAGATTCACGGCGTTTTTGCGTCAACCGAGGCCGCGCAGCCGAACTCATGGCACCTGGGGCTCGATGCGCTGCAAAAGGGACTCAAGGCCGTGGCGGATCTGCTGCAGGGGCCGCTGGTCGCGCCCGGCCTTGTGGCTGCGCTGGTGGGGGTACTGGCGACTTTGGTGCTGCGGCGCTCGCAGCTGACCGCGCCCGAGTTGCCACCGCGGGGAGCGACCGGGAAGCGGTCGACGACGCTGGCCGAAAATGCGGCGGCCTGGCTGGCTGACGGCGCCGCCGATTACCGCAAACCGGCGCGACTTCTCGGGGCTCAGCTCGCCCGTTGGCTTCAGCGCGCCGACGCGGCGGTCTTTCAGCCTGACCAGGCCGGTGGACTAGCCGCACGCCGCGATGCTCTGCGCCAGCCGAATGCGCGGCGCCGCAGCGGCCACGTCGTCGACGAATTGGTGCAGGGCGGCCAGTTTTCGCCCCAAGCCGGCGAGCGACTGCGCCAGGTGTTGAGCGATATCACCCGCGCCACCAGCGACCAAGCACCGCAGCTGACGCGCCGGCGATTTGGCCAGTTGGCCGCCGAGGTCGAGTGGGCCGAGACACTGTTGCGCCATACCGCCGCCGCGCGGTCCGCTGCGATACCCAAAGGAGAGTCATGATCGAGTCGCAACCCCAAACTGTGCCTGCAGAACTGAGCGATGGTGGCGCCGAAGCCGCAGCGCTAGATCACCAGCGATTGGCTCGCGCCGGCGCCCTGCGCGATCGAGTAGTGGGCGAAGTAACCCGCGTTTATATTGGCAAAACGGAGGTAGTCCAACTGCTACTGGCGGCGATGCTGGCGCGCGGGCACGTGCTGCTCGAAGGCGTGCCCGGCTTAGCCAAGACCACCTTGGCCAAGGCGATGGCGACGAGCTTGGGCGGGCAGTTCCGCCGCATCCAGTTTACGCCCGACCTACTTCCAGCTGATATTACAGGCACGTATGTGTTCAATCAGCGCAGTCAGTTGTTCGAATTGCGCCGCGGGCCGCTGTTTGCCCAGGTGGTGCTGGCCGACGAGATCAACCGTGCGCCCGCCAAGACACAGTCGGCCCTGCTCGAAGCGATGCAAGAGCGGCAGGTCACGATCGAAGGCGAGACGCAGAGCTTGCCCAATCCTTTCCTAGTATTGGCGACGCAAAATCCGGTGGAACAAGAGGGCGTGTACCTGCTGCCCGAGGCGCAGATCGACCGGTTCTTGGTGCGCATTCGCCTGGATTACCCAACCCTTAGCGATGAGATGCGCATGCTGCGGACCTACGACCACCCGCCCGAGCCCGTGCAAGCGGTGGCGACGATGGCCGAAGTGCTCGAGCTGGCCGCGTGGATCGATGGCGTGCACGTCGAAGAGCGGGTGGTGAGCTACATTGTGCGGCTGGTGCAGGCGACGCGGCAGCATCCTCGGGTGGCTTTGGGTGCAAGTCCGCGGGCTTCGCTGGCCCTGATGCGGCTGGCCAAGGCCTGGGCGCTGCTTGCGGGTCGCGATTTTGTTACACCCGACGACGTGCAGGCGCTGCTGGGGCCCGCGCTCGAACACCGCATTATGGTGACCACCGACGCGAGCATCGAAGGGGTGACGGCGGCGGCGGTTTTGGCCGATGTCGTGCACCGCACCAAGGTGGTCGAAACGCCGACGGGCGTGGTGGTACCGACCGATTTGCATATTGGCCCGCTGTAGGACGCAATGCTCGAGCCGACCGGAAAACTGCTGCTGACCACGGGTCTGGGCCTGATTGCCGCGGGTTTGACCCTGCCATCGCCGGCGGCGGTGCTGGCGGGCACGCTGGTGGTGGCGGCGCTGCAGCTCGAATTGCATCGTCTGCGCAGGCAGTTGCAACCCCTGCAAGCCCCTCTTGGCCTGCAGGCGCAGCTCGAGGTGATGGCGCGCGGGCGGGCCCACCAGACCGAGCGGTCGCATCGCGTGGGCAACGACATTGCGCTGGTGCTGCGCCTCGACCTGCCGGCGGCGTTTGTGGGGGCGCGCCTCGATATCGATCGCTGGTGGCTGAGTCCGGGCCTAACCCTTTATGGCGACGGCATAATGACCCGCATTTTGAGCCAGCGCGACGACAGTGTGGTGGTGCGCGCCATGCCGCATACGGCCGCTGTGCACCGCGTCTGGGGGCTGCAAGGTCGGCTGACCGATGCGGCGGGGCTACTGCAGGCCGAAGTGTTCATCCCTACGCCGCTTGAGCTGGCCGCCTTGCCGCGCTCGCTGCCACTGGATCTGCGAGCGGTGGCCGAAACGCGCCGGATGTCGCCGCGTTCGGGCATGGGCCAGCGCCCCGATAAGGTGCCTGGTACCGGCGACGATCTGCGCGAGCTGCGCGAGCATCAACCCGGCGACCCGTTTAAGCACATTGCCTGGAAAGCCTCGGCGGCGCGCGGACATTTGATGGCCCGCACCTTTGAGCGCGAACAGACCCGCTCCATGTTTGTGGTGCTCGAGACTGGTGCGACGATGCGCGACGGTGTGCCAGGCCGCGGGCCGCTCGATCAAGCGATGGACCTGTGCCACTCGCTCGCCGAAGTGTGCGCGCGTACTCACGATCCTCTGGGTCTGGCGCTGGTCGACGGGCGAGTGATCGACGCGCGTCCGGTGCTCGAAGGCTTAGCGGCGCTGCAGTCGACGGACCGCGCCCTGCTCGACCTGCGGCGGGCGGTGGCCGAGGACCTGGCGCCCCTGAGCGAGTCGCAGCTGCTGGCGACGGTGGTGCATTACCTGCGGGCGGTGGCGCGGGTGCCGCTGCCCGAGTGGCATGATAATTCACACGATAATGAACAGTTGGCCCATGTGCGCCAGCGAACGGTGATGGCCGCCCTGGCCCGCCTGCCCGAGCGCGAGCGCCAGCCGCTGCTGCGCGGTCCCGAGCCGAGCGTACGCGCCGATCTGTCGATTCTGCGTCGGTTTTGCCGGGCGATGGATGTGCCTTTGCCCTATCGCGGCGCCCTGCCCGCTCCGGCGCGGGTGGCCGGCCTAGTGGCTGGTGTGCGAGCGGCCATGACGGCGCGCAAGGGCCCCTACGCGCTCGTGGTGATCTCGGATTTCCGTGGTCTAGTCGGGCAGTTGCAGCCCCTGTTCCAAGTCTTTGCCGCAGCCCGCCAAGCAGGTCACCGGGTGCTGGCCGTGGCAGTGCGCGAGCTCGATGCGGGCGAAAGTTTTGATTTGATTGCCGAAGCGGACGATAGCGACGCGGCTCGCGGTTTACTTCGCGCGGACCAAGCGGCTCGCCAGGCGCTTCTGGATGAACTGGACCAAGGCTGCCGACGCGCCGGCGCTACGTTTGTCGGCGACGCAAATACCAAAGAAATCATGGCAATGTGGCGCTACGGTTAGCCGACGAGCTGCTGCTGCAAGCGCGCACCAAACAGCCGCTCCGCATTCTCCGTGGTAATGGCGTCGGCCTGTTCCACTGTCCAGCCGCGCAGTTCCGCCACCTTGGCCAGCGTAAGACGCACAAACGCCGGCTCATTCTTCTTGCCGCGGTGCGGAATCGGCGCCAGGTACGGGCTGTCCGTCTCGACCAGCAGGCGGTCTGCGGGGGCCAAGCGCACCGCGTCGGCGATCTCGCCCGGGTTCTTAAAGGTCACAATCCCGGGAATCGACAGGTAAAAATCGAGTTCGCGCACGCATGCCAAACCAAAGGCCGCGGTGCCCGAGAAGCAGTGGATCACACCGCGCACCTCGCCAGCCCGCTCATTCTTTAGAATTTCAAGCGTTTCTGGCTCAGCCGAGCGGGTATGGATGCACAGGGGCTTGCCCAGGCGTCGCGCCAGGTCGATGTGGCGCACAAACACCGCCGACTGCGCCTCACGAGGCGAGAGATCGTAGTGAAAATCCAGACCTGTCTCGCCAACCCCCACACAGACCGGGTCGGCACAGGCCTGTTCGACCGCCTGCCACAGCGCGTCGCCGCCCTCGCCCATCAACCGCTGTGCATCATGGGGATGGATGCCGCAAATCGCGCTCACGCCTGCGAATTGCCGCGCCGACTCAAGCGCAGCCAGCAGCTCGTCCGCATCGCCGCCGGCACCGATCGACACCACGTGCCGCACTCCGACCTGCTGGGCGCGCTGCAGCAACTGGGCCACGCGCGCCCAATCGCCCTCAGCCGACATCTTGAGATGGGCGTGGGTATCAATCATTTGAATTCTCTACGGATATTACGGCTCGTAGCGATAGCCCCAGCCGCGCACAGTCACAATGTGGCGGGGGTGATCCGGCTCAGGCTCAACCCAACGCCGCAAACGCACGATGAAATTGTCGACGGTGCGCTCGGTCGGCGTGGCGTCCATGCCCCACACCTCTTCGAGAATGTCGGCCCGCGACAGCGCTCGACCCGGATTGCGCGCCAGAAACTGCAGCAGAACCGCTTCTTTATCGCTCAGCTCGTGCCAAGTGCCATCGGTGGTGCGCAGCGCGCGGCGCTCGAGATTCACGAGCGACGTACCCACATGAAGCTCTTGATCCGTGGGCACTTCTAGGCTGCCCTGGCTGCGGCGAATGTGGGCGCGCACGCGGGCCAGCAGCTCGGCCATGTTGAACGGCTTGCACAGGTAATCATCGGCGCCGCCATCTAAGGCCGAGATCTTGCTCTCGATCTCGTCGCGCGCCGTCAGCATGATGATCGGTGTACCAAGGCCCAATTTGCGTGCGTATTTGGCGACTTCGGTGCCACTCATGCCGGGCAAGCCGATATCGAGCAGCACACAGTCGTAGCGCACCGTGCGCAGCACTTGCAGCGCGGCCTCGCCGGACCGCTGCCACTCGACCTGGTAGCCATCTTGCTCCAGATTCAGCCGCACCATGGTGCCGATCAGGTTGTCGTCTTCGACAAGCAGGACTCGCATTTCACTCTGCTCCTCGTCTTCGAAGTCGTCTGCGCCGTTTTCGTAGCTTGGATTGGCGCCCTCGTTGGTATCCATTGCCCGCCTCGGCCTGCAACACAGACTCGACTAGCAGCCTGTATTTTTTTGGCATATTGCCCAGATTTCATAGGCATATTACCCAAAGGTGACGCCTCACTGCGCCGTGCGGCAATGCCACGGCTTCGTCACGCGGCGTAGTTTACCCCCGCCGTCTCTTTCTGCCTAGTGGACGCCGCAAAATGCCCGCGCGCGCCCCTTGGCCGGCCCACAATTCGCCTCACGCCGGCTTGTTCCACGGCCAGAAATGCAGCGTGAACGTGGCTCCGTGGCCTGGTCCCGAGCTGTGCGCCTCGATGCGGCCGCCCATCCCCTTCATCAGCGCACGGCAAATCGACAACCCAAGACCGGTGCCATGCTTGCCCACCGCCGGGCCACCGCTGGCCACAAAGCTCTGAAACAACGAATGACCGCGCTCGGGCTCAAAGCCCATGCCGTCGTCGATAAACTGCACGCGCACCAGCCCCTCGTGCAGCTCGCCGCGCGCGATCAGCTTCTTGGCGCCGTACTTGATCGCGTTGTCGGCCAGATTCTCAAGAATCGTCCAAATCGCTGTCGCGTCGCCGCTCACGTGCACCTCGGGCGCGCACTCGACCACGAGGATCTGCTGCGCCCCCAGCGTCTCGCGACGGTGGCGGGCAAAGCGCTCAAGGAGGACTTGCAACTCTACACACTCGCTAGCCAATTGCTGATTGGGCAGCCGCATGCGCTGCGCCAGCAGCATGTTTTGCACCAAGTGCTCTTCGCGCTCGACCTCAGCCAGGGCCAGCTTAAGCAAGTTCTTCTGCTCTTCTGCGGGCATACGCCCCAATTGCAGCGTCTGCAGCACCGCCTTGATGCCGGCCAACGGCGTCTTCATCTCGTGGGTGGCGCGGCCCAAAAACTCTTGCATCTCGCGGCGGAACTTGGTCTCGGTGCGGATCATGTGGTACAGCATCGCCACCACCATCGCCAAAAGCGACGTCAGCATCAGCCCTTCGCCCACCACCATGCCCTTGCGCCGGTCGTAGCGCGCCGAGACCTGGTCGGCCCACTGCCGGCTGGGCTGCACCAACCAACGCCGCTGCGGATCCGTCTCGCCGGGCTTGACCTCCGTACCGTCGCCTACCCACCGCGCCGGCTGCCGCACATCCGGACTAAACTCAGCAATTTCAATACGGTCATCGCCCTGCACCAGCCCAACGTGCAGCTGGTCGGCATGGAAACCCAGGCGCATCGACGCCACATACACGTCGCGGTCGATCAGCTGCATCGCCATCTGGTGCTGCGTGCGGATCGACTGGCCGATGAGGAGCAGCCACCACGCCCCCAGCGCGATCAACAGCACCACCGCCGCCGAAAACAGCACGCGGGGCCCGTAATGGGCGCGCAGTTCGCGAAACGTTCGCCGCCGCGGCTTGGGCGCCTGGATGCGCTGGGCGCGTGCCACCGGCGGGCGAAGGGGCTTCACGGTAGACTCCTGCTACAGAATGTTCGCCGCGGCGCGCGCCCAGGCACCGACCAGCGCATCAATGTCGGCCTCGCGGTGCGCCGTCGACAAGAAAAGCACTTCGTACGCCGAGGGCGGCAGGTAAAAACCCTGTTCAAGCATCTGGTTATACATCGCATTAAAGCGTTGCACGGCCTTTTGCGAGATCTGGTCGGCGCGGGTGGGGATCACACCTTCGTCGAAATACGGCCAGAAGATCGAGCCCTTCCGGCAACCACGCAGCCACGGAATCCCCGTCTCGCGCAGCCGATGCTCCAGGTAGCCGCCCAGCTGCTCAAGCCGGCGATAGGTATGCGGATCGCTCAGCTTTTGCATGGTGGCCAAGCCCGCGGCGATCGAGATCGGATTACCCGACAAGGTGCCGGCCTGGTAGACAGGGCCCATAGGTGCCAAAAGATTAAGCAATTTTGCCGAACCCAGCAGCGCCCCCAGCGGCATGCCGCCGCCCACGATCTTGCCCAGCGTCACCAAGTCGGATTGCACGCCCGCCAGCTCGCCGTAACCGCCGCAGTGCAAACGGAAACCCGAGATGACCTCGTCGAAAATCAGCAGCGCGCCGTGCTCGTGGGTAATTCGGCGCAAACCGGCCAAGAATTCATTGGTTTGCAGCAGCAGACCGTTGTTGGCCGGCATCGGCTCCAAGATGATCGCGGCGATCTTGCTGCCGTGCTCGGCGAACAGACTCTCGACCGCAGCCAAGTCGTTAAACGGCAACGTGATCGTCAGATGGGCCAGCTCGCTGGGCACCCCCGCCGAGCTCGCCTCGCCCCCCGGGTCGGCCAAGGTGATGAGGCCCGAACCTGCCTTAACCAATAGGCTATCGAAGTGGCCGTGGTAGCCACCTTCAAACTTGACGATCAGGCTGCGATGGGTGGCGCCGCGGGCCAGGCGAATGGCCGTCATCACGGCTTCGGTGCCCGAGCTCATCAGCCGCGCCATGTCCATACCCGGAAAGCGATCGACAAGTGCTTGCGCCATCGCGACTTCGCCGGGGTGGCAGGCGCCGTAGGTCAGGCCCTTGGGGGCGGCCTCGCAGACGGCTTTGACGACGTCGGGCTGGGAGTGGCCCAGGATCAAGGGGCCCCAAGATAGGCAAAAGTCTGTGTATTCGTTGCCGTCGATGTCTTTGACTTTGACGCCGCTGGCCTCGGCAAAGAACACGGGCTTGCCGCCGACCGACTTAAAGGCGCGGACAGGGCTGTTGACGCCGCCCGGTATGAGCGAGACGGCGGTTTCGAAAAGGTGGTCCGACTTGGCGCGGGAGTAGCTCACGATGGCTCCGAAAGGTGGGCAGCAGACGCCGGCTAGGCGGCGATACAACTGCGCAAGGTTTCAAGAACAGACGAGAATTCAGGACTTGGGCTGACTGCGGCGGGCGCAATCCCCGCCTCGCGCAGGGCATCGGCCGTGGTCGGCCCGATCGCCACCCACCGGCAAGCCTTGCACTGGGGCAGCCAATGGGTCAGGCGGGTCACTGCGCTGGGGGCGGCAGCAAAGATCAATGTTTCTGCAGAGTAGAAAATGGCTGCCACATTCTGCGACAGGTCGTGCGGCGCATCGGGCACCGCATTTTCGTACACCGTGGCGATGCGCACGTCGTGGCCGGCATGGGCCAGCCCCTCGGCGAGATCGCGCCGCGCAAAGCGGGCTTGGGCGATGAGCACGGTCTTGTGGGGTAGCAGATTCGCAGCGAGCAGCTTGGCTAACTCGGCGCCGGTCGAGGGGTCGCGCGCCACCACAGAGACCACAACCCCATGTGCTTGCAGGGCTTTTGCGGTGCTCTCGCCGACCGCGCCGACCACCACGCCCGGCCGAGTCAGGGGTGCCGTGCCAAACTGCGCAACGTAGCCGGTCACGGCATTGCGACTGGCAAAGGCAAACGCGTGCGCCCAGGCCGACCACGCCGCCACCGATTCCGCATCGGGTTCGGCCGCAATGGTGCGGATTTGCGCGGTGGGCAGTTCGACAACCTCGACGCCAGCGGCCTCAAGTGTCTGACGCAGCGCCAAATTATCCTCGGCAGCGCGGGTCAAGACCACCACGGCGCGGCCTACTCCCATGGAAGTGCCGGGCGAGCCCATACCTGCTCCTTGGCCAGTGCTGCGCGCAAAGCAACTTCGGCGAGACCCGCCACTTCAGACGTAGTTCCCTGCACTTGCACCGACACCCAGCGGTCGAGCGCGTCAACCGTGCCCGCCCGCAACACCGCAGTCGTGCCCGTCACGCTGGCGAGCGCACCAAACGGCGAATGGCAACCACCTTCCATGCGCTGCAGCAGCTCGCGCTCGAGCGAGACCTCTAACGCGGCGTCAGGATTAGCAATCTTTTCAAGTATCTTCAAGGTCTTGGCATCGCCGCCGCGGCACTGAATCCCCAGCGCACCCTGCGCCGCCGCCGGCAGCCATAGCAGCGGATCGAGGTCGAGCACCACCAAGTCGCCGGTGTCTAGCCCCAGACGCGACACGCCTGCGCGGGCCAAAATCACCGCATCGAGCTCGCCCGTCTTCGCTTTATTCAAGCGAGTCGGCACGTTGCCGCGCAAGAACGTCGCTTCGACATCGGGTGCCACATGCTGCAAAAGCGACTTGCGCCGCATCGACGCCGTACCCACCTTGGCGCCCGCCTTGACCGGCAGTGGCCGACTAGGGTCGTAGGCCTCTTTGCGCACGAACAGCACATCGTTCACATCGGCCCGCTCGGGAACCACAGCCAGAACCAGGCCTTGCGGCATCTGGGTGGGCAGGTCTTTGAGCGAGTGCACGGCGATATCGACCCGCCCGTCGAGCAGCGCCGCCTCGAGCTCTTTGGTAAAAAAGCCTTTGTCGAGTTGGTGTTGCAAGGGCACATCGAGCATCAGGTCGCCGCGCGTCTTGATAATCTGCAGACCCACGCCCGCAGCCTCACCGCCCAGGAGCGCCTGGATGTGCCGCGCCTGCCACAGGGCCAGCTCGCTGCCGCGCGTACCGATTACTGTGGCAAAGTTGGGCCGCGTTACCGGCGCACCGTGCTGATCCCGAATCACTTCATCTTGTTGCAAGCCTTGCCCTTCACCCGCACTCGACATGCGTCCTCCCACCGGCGCTCGCCGGTCCACCGCGTTAGGATGCCCAGGGCGAGCCCCAAGCGTGTCACGCCCCAGTCAGCAGATCGACTCGAACGTCATATCGATGTCGGCCATTTTCGGGCCGCGATCGTGGGTCTCGCTCGGCCGCTGAAAGGTCGGAAGCCCTTGACCAGCATCGGCAATCCAAGCCTCAGCCAGCGCCAGACTCGCCACCAACATCGCCGGCGTAACCGGACTTTGCCGCACTTGCCCCACCGCCGCCGCCAGGCGCATGGCCGCCACGACCGTTTCGATAAGCTCGGCGTAGGCCCGCTGCAGCGTCTGGTCGCGGTCGAGCGGCATGGCAAACACCCGCAAGGCCAAATACGCCTCGAATGCAGGCCCAAGCTCGGGCTCGCGCACCGCCAGCCACTGCCGCACATCGGCGCGCCAATCACCTTGAAGCGCCTCAGTAAGACTAGTTATATCGCTGGCGTGCAAGGTCAAATCCGCTGCCAGCGGCAGCATCGCCCCCACCGCATTCGCCAGCGCCGCGCCATCGAGCGCACCGCAGCGCGACTCCAAAAACGCCCGAAATGCCAAGAACATGCGCCCCGTGAGCGGCGCTCTGGCCGTAGCCAGCGACTGGTCCGCCACCACCGCATCGATCAGGCTTGCCACCCGCGCAAGTCGCCCCAACAGCGCATTGCTCGAATCGGCGACAAGGTCGAGCAAGTGCTCGCGCAGCGTCTGGTAATGCCGCCACGGCAGCGTTCGCACACCCGTCAGCCGCAGGTCGCGCAGCTGGTCATCGGGCTGGAACACCTGCAGCGGAATACGCCAACCGCCCTCGGCGCGCGCCAGGTCCACGGCCTCGGTCTGCACCGCGAGGAGCTGCCGCACCGTAGGGCAAAGCGAGGCGAAATAGAGCTCGGCGCCCGCAGGCGTCATCACTGCCGCGATCGGGTAATCGCCGCTCAGCGCCATCGGCTTGGCCGGCAAGTCCTCGCCCTTGGCCAACCGCGCCGCGCCGCGAAGCATCGCTTTCTCAGCCTGCCTAAAGGGAAATTTGCCCGCGGCCAAGGGCTTAACCGCCGGTGCCGCCCGCAGCGCCGCGCGACAGGCACAGTCGGCAGCGCCGCAGTCGAAACCGTCGAGCAGAGCCGGAAACACTACGCGCATCACATACCCCAGCAGGTGCCAACTTGCGGCCGCATGGTATTTAGGGGCCGGGCCGGCAAAACGCAAGCGGCGTTAAGGCGTGTCGCCCAGCCAAGCGCCGCGACGGTCGACCAAGCCGACGGTATAGAACACCACGAACCAGTCGATGACTTCGGCATAATCGGCCAGAAACTCGGGGTCGAGGTGGTGGCGGCGGCGCAGACAGAACTGAAATTCAGCGCCCACATCGCGCATCAGATCAAGCAGGTCGCCCACTTCGCGCAGCATCTGCGTGACCAGGCCCTTCCAGTCGAGCTGAATCGGCCCTTCGTCGCCTTGCACCCACAGCCGATCGTGGTTCGGCAGGCGCGAAAAACGACCGCGCCGGGCAGTTCGTGGAAACTGTCCGGCGCGATCGCGAATCGAATTGTCGGTGTAGAGCGTGCCAGTGCCGGTGCGAACACGAACGGTCGGCGGCATCAGCAGAACCTCAACTACGCAGACTTACTGCGGCTTGGTGCCCTTGACCGCCTCTTGGATCCACACCAGCGAGCCGTTGGGACCGGGCACGCTGCCGCGGACCACCACCATGTTCTTCGCCACATCGACCTGGACCACGCCCAAGTTCTGCACGGTGACGCGGTCGGTGCCGTAGTGGCCGGCCATCTTCTTGTTCGGCCAAACGCGACCGGGAGTGGTGCGGGTACCGAGCGAGCCACCGTGACGGAACACTTCGTGCGTACCGTGCGAGGCCTTGGGCATGTGGTAGTTGTGGCGCTTGATAACGCCCGTAAAGCCGCGGCCTTTGGTGGTGCCAATGACGTCGACCTTCTGGCCAACCTGGAACGCCTCGGCGGTCAGGACCAGGCCGACCTCGACCGCGGCGACATCGTCAGCCGACACGCGCATTTCGCGCAGGTGAGCCATGGGCTCCAAACCCGCCTTCTTGAACACGCCGGCCTCGGGCTCGTTGATATTCTTAACCTTCTTGATGCCCGGGTAGCCGAGGACGATGGCGTTGTAGCCGTCGTTGCCCGCAGCGCTCTTGACGCGGACGACGGGGCAGGGGCCGACTTCGAGAACGGTGACGGGGATGCGCTGGCCTTCGAGGCCGAAGATCTGCGTCATACCGATTTTGCGGCCGAACAGGCCCTTGCTCAGGGCCTTGTTGTAGCCTTTACCGATGGTGCTTTTCAGGGACATTTTCTGCTCCGGTCTTGCCCGTTGCCCTTGGATTTTGCGGCGACGTGGCGACAGGATTGGCGCGAGGGACCTCGTCCAGCTCGCGGCGCAGAGGCTGACGGACCGTTCCGGCCAGCGTGCGACTTGCTCCGCCCGTAGGCAGAGGGGGCAGAAGTGTATGCGTCTTGCGGGGTCGGGTCAAGGACGAAGGGCCGCGCGACCGCGACTTGATTGCGGCGAACGGGGGTCCTAACGTGTACGCCGGTGCGGCTGCACGAAGCCATGCAGCGCTGCCGCAGGCGGCAAGTCCGACTGAATTTGCTACTTCCTCACGGAGAAATCATGAGTTCGAGCAGTGCTGATCTGCCCCCACTGGGCCCCGTGGTCGACGCGCTATGCGCCGCGGCCCAATTACTCGCCGGACCGCGCACCACTAATGGTCGCTTAGAACTGCCCTCGCGCGAGGTCGTCATCCGCTGTGTCGAGGGGCTGCGAGCCGCGTTTTTCCCAGGATACGTGGGCACTTCAGACCTCCACGACGAGGGCCTGCACTACTACGTCGGCGCCACGCTCGACCGGACCCTGCGCGATCTTGAAGAGCAGGTGCAGCGCGGCATTGCGTTTATGGAAGCGCCCGATCCCAGCAGCCGCGACGATCGCGAGCAGCGCGCCTTCGCGATTATCCGCAAATTTGCGCAACGTTTGCCTGATGTTCGGCGACTTGTGGCCAGCGACATCGACGCCGCCTACGAAGGCGATCCGGCGCTCGTGTCGCGCGACGAAGCGATCTTTTCGTATCCCGGCATCTTGGGCGTGACCTACCAGCGCATCGCCCACGAGCTATTTATCCTTGGAGTTCCACTAATTCCGCGCATGATCACGGAGCACGCCCATAGCATCACCGGGATCGATATCCACCCTGGCGCCACCATCGACGAGCGCTTTTTCATTGATCACGGCACGGGCGTTGTGGTCGGCGAAACGGCGGTGATCGGTCGCAATGTGCGGCTGTATCAGGGTGTAACGCTGGGTGCCAAAAGCTTCCCTCTCGACGCAAGCGGGCATCCTATCAAAGGGATTGCGCGCCACCCCGTCGTCGAAGACGATGTGATCGTCTATGCCGGCGCCACCATCCTCGGTCGCATCACGGTCGGACGCGGCGCCTCGATCGGCGGCAATGTGTGGGTTACGAACAGCGTGCCGGCGGGTGGTCGAGTCACGCAAGCCGCTACACGCGAACAGAAATTTGAGGGCGGCGAGGGAATTTGAGCTGCCCCGTCGCGGTCATAAAACTGCAAAGACTGCCCGGTTGGGTTGACACGGATAGCGGTTTGGCCGAATGTACGGCCGTCGCGCGGCGCTCTGGCCCCGCGAGGCAAGCCGGAGTGGCGGAATGGTAGACGCGGCGGACTCAAAATCCGTTGACTTTGCGGTCGTGTGGGTTCAAGTCCCACCTCCGGCACCGCACGATAAGAAGCCCAACCTTGCATAACTTGCGGGGGAAGCACCCAAACAACCTAGCGGATCCGCGCGGCGCACACGGTGCGAAGTTCGGGTCCGTTCGGCGTTTTTGTGCCCTGCTCGTGGCGCTGGTGGCTTGGACTCGGCCCGCGACTGCCGCAGCCGACGAAAGCGCCCCTCCTGATAAAAATGCAACGATTACAGACACATCGCTGCGAGCCGACGCTGAGATGCGCTTTCGCGGCGCCGGTGGTTCGCACCTTGATGGCCTGGGCGACAGCTACCGCAACGCCAACACGGGCTGGTTCCAGCGGTCGCGGGTGGGCCTGCTGCTCGAGCACGAACAACTGGCGGCCTACTTGCAACTGCAGTCGTCGGGCGCACTTGGCGCGGCGGGGCCGGGCTCCGATCCGATGCCGCTTGGCATGCAGCAGGGTTGGCTGCGGGCGCGGGCGCAATTTGCCGAGGAATTGTGGCTCGATGCGGGTCGTTTCGTCTTGGACTACGGCGCGGGTCGGCAGATCGGCGCGTATGACTACGACGCGGTTGGCCAGTCGTTCGACGGGGTACGCGCCCACTATGCGATCGCTAAGCGACTGACTGCAGAGGTTTTTTCTGCGCGGTTGAAGCCAGGCGCGGCGGGCAGCGAGGTGCGGCGCGGCTTGTCGGGCACGCACCTGTCGGCCACGCCCGGCGAGCTACTAAAGGCCGAGGTCTACGTCTTGTACTTGGTCGACGACAATGCCGATGAGCGCAGCAACCTGCTGACCATGGGTTCGCGGCTGGTCGGTGGACCGTGGCTGGGCCTGTCGGCCGAGGTCGAGGGCGCGGTGCAGGTGGGTGAGCGTCGCCATAGCCTAAATCTGCGGCCGACCGACCGCGTCGCGTGGATGGCCGCCGGCGAGGCCAATTACCGGATAACTGGTCGAATTCCAGTGAGTTTTGGCCTATTCGGGCACATATTCAGCGGCAACAACGACGCGACCGATACCACCGACCGCGCGTGGCAGCCGCTGTACCCGTCGAAGGACCTGCTGGTGGGCCTGCTGCGGGTTTTTAATCCCTCAAATCTGGCCCAGGCTGGGGCAAGGCTGCAGTGGACGTCGCCCAACCCTGCGTGGCCACTGACCATTAGTGCCGATGGCAGGCAGAGTCTGGCGGGGGCCGGCGGTGCCATGCCCGCGTTTGGCGGCGCGGCTGTGCCCGGCGATCACGGGTGGCAGAGTCTGGCGACCGAAGTGGATATGCGGGTGCGCTGGCGGGTGCTGGCGAGCTCGGAGCTGATGGTGGCGGCGGCCAGCCTGGTGGGCAGTTCGCTGCTGGTCCGCGAGTACCACATGGACCGCGCCGCGATGGCGCTGCTGCAATGGACAACTCGACTGTAGATCGCTACGTTACGCACCGCCACGGCCGTCGCAGAGGAAGATCATGATCGTTGCCCACGGAAGTCGAACCGACATTGGATCGGTACGAAACAACAACGAAGACAGCTTCTTTGCCGATGGCGAGTGCCAACTCTATGGCGTCTGCGACGGCGTAGGTGGCCGCGCCGGTGGTGCCGAGGCCAGCCGCATCGCCGCCGAGTACATCGCGCGCACGGTGGCGACGTACCGCAAGCAGATTGATGATTTTTCTAAGGATATTGGTCAGGTCGCCCGGCGGGATGTGGCGTTGATCCTAGAGCGGACCATCTCGGAGGCGAGCCGGCAGGTCCGCCACCACGGCTTTGGCGACCCCAAGCTGACCGGGTTGGCGACGACCGCGGCGGTGCTGCTGGTGGCGGGCAATCAAGCCTTTGTCGCCCACGTCGGCGACTCGCGCGTGTACTTGTTGCGCCAGGGTGTGCTGCACCTGCTTACTGAAGATCATAGTCTTGTGAACGACATGCGCCGCCGTGGCCGCGCCATCGACCCCTCGAGCATGGCGGCCGGCTACCAAGAGTCGCTGACGCGGGCCTTGGGCGTGCTCGACACGGCGCGCGTAGACCTGCTCGACCTCGAAGTGCTGCCCAGCGACCGCTTCTTGCTGTGCTCCGACGGGGTACACGGGGTGGTTAACAACGAGTTTATGCAGCTTTTGGCCGGGCGTGGCACACCGCAAGTCGCCTGCGACGAGCTGATCGGAGCGGCACTTGAGCGGGGCGCGCCCGACAACGCCACGGTGGTGGTGGTCGATGTGCTCGACGATCGCGCCGAAGATCGCGCCATGCGGGTGCGCCGCCGCCTCGAGGCCATCCAAAGCGTGACCATGTTCCGCTACTTGCCGTTCGCCGACCTGATCCGCGTGTCCGGTATCGCCCGCGAGCTGACTTGGCCCGCCGGGCAGGCCTTCTTCCGCGAAGACGAAGTGGGCGACGCGATGTACATCGTGCTGTCGGGCGCGGCGAAGGTATCCAAGCTCGGCGTCGAGCTAAGTGTTCTGGCGCCCGGTGCGCATTTTGGCGAGATGGCGCTCATCGAGCGGGCCCCGCGTTCTGCGACGGTGACCGCCGAAACCGACTGCGATGTGCTGGTCATCGATCGCGAGGGCTTCTACGGCCTGCTAAGCGAAGAAAGTGCTGCAGTCAAGCTACTTTGGGGCCTAGTGCGGATGCTGAACTCCCGGCTGCGGAGCACGAGCGAAGAGCTGAGCCACATCAAGACGGGAGGCAGCAAGTGAGTCTGCCGAGAACACATAAGCTAGTTATTCTAGTGGGTTTACTGGTTGTTGGGGCGTGCACGCCGCCGGAACCGCCGCCACCGCGTCCGGCGCTCGCCAAAATGAGCGAGACGGGCGAAGTCGATGATCCGCAGGCCAAGGCCGCCGCTCGCTCCGACGGGCTGACGGGTGGCAAGCTTGTGTTTTCAGACGACTTCGACCGTCCTGAGCTGGGCACAGACTGGACGATCAAACACGAGGGCGAGTGGCTGCTGCAAGACGGGCAGCTCAAGCCCAGCCGCATCGCCAACGAAGATGATAGAAATCAAGGTCTTTGGCTGAACAAGCCGCTGCCGGCCAAGGTGCGGGTCACGTTTGAGAGCAAGTCGCTGACCAAAATCGGCGACACCAAGTGCGAGATCTTTGGCACAGAGTCCAAGCACGAGAGCGGCTACTCTGTAATTTTCGGCGGTTGGAACAACACGATCAACGCCATCGCCCGCAAAGGCGAGCACGAGAACAAGCGCGTCACCCAGAGCGAATTCGTGCGCGTCGAGCCGGGCCGCACCTACACCTGGACGATCGTGCGGACCGACGCCGTGTTGCGCTGGTACGTGGACGGCAAGTTCATGATCGCCTACGACGACAGCGATCCGGTGCGCGGCAGCGCCTTTGGCTTCAACAACTGGGCTAACGATGTGCGAATCGACAATTTGAAGGTCTATTCGCTCTGAAAACCTTTACAGTGCAAGGGTGTCTCGCCTAGATTGGCGCGGTTCCCTCGCTGGAGCGCTGCAACCCAGCCGCGCCCCTCTGAACCCAAGGTCGAGCGCCCCATTTCGACCGGTTGACGCCAAGGCTTCGCACCCCGTACATTTGCGCTTCGGGGCCATCGTCGCCGGCGACCAAAAAAGGTGTTCCGTGGCAATTCGAGTGACCTGTGCCGGTGAGACCAACGTTGGCCGCAAGCGCAGCCACAATGAAGATAACCTTCTGGTTTTTCCGGAACAGCATCTTTTCGTGGTGGCAGACGGCATGGGCGGGCACGCCTGCGGCGAAGTCGCCAGCGCCATGGTAGTCGAGACGATGCGCGAGTATTTTGCGCGCGCCGCCGGCGATCCAGATGCGACCTGGCCCGGTCGCGAAGAGCGTGGACGCACCACCAGTGAGAACATGCTCAACGCGGGCATTCGCTGGTGCAACTACACGATCTGGGAAAAAGGCCAATCTGATCAGCGGTTTAAGAACATGGGCACCACGGTGGTCGGCTTCCACGTCGACGACACCCACTTTACCGTGGCGCACGTGGGCGACTCGCGCTGCTACCGGCTGCGCGGCAAAGATCTATTCCAGGTCACCGAAGACCACTCGCTCTTAAATGATTACAAGAAGATGGCCGTCCTCACCCCCGAGGAAGAGGCCAACTTCCCGCACAAGAACATCATCGTGCGCGCCTGCGGGCTCAAGCAAGATGTGCTGGTCGACATCCAGCGCGACAAGCCGCAAAAGGGCGACATTTATATGCTTTGCTCCGACGGACTGTCGGGCGAGGTCACGGACCCGCAGATCTGCGACATCATGGTCCGCGAGACCGAGCTGACCACCATGGTCAGCAAGCTCATTCAAGCGGCGTGCGAAAACGGCGGCAAAGACAACGTGACCTGCATCGCGGTCCGGGTCGAAGAGCTCTAGTTGGCCGACTGCCCCGCCCTCTCCGCTTATTGCCGCCTGTCCCACACGAAAAATCTAGCTGCCGTCGCGATTCGCGGGTAGAATATCTGTCTACCGCAGCGGTGCGACCACCGCGCGCGGACGGGCCTGCCGCTCCCCTGCCGGCGGGCCTTATCAAGGAGACCAATGACCTCGTCCCAGGCCCTGTCGCTAGAGCCCGTAGCGCAGATTGCCCTTGAACTCCATGCACTTGTAGTTGATCTACAGGAACGCCGTCAGGCGCACCTTGCCGCCCAGGCCAGCGCCCCGCACGCGCCGAGCATGGCCGAGAGAGCCAGGCAACTTAGCGAGCAAGCTCGAGAACTTGGCAAACAGTGGCAAGCGGCCCGCCCCGAGGTATCGCTGCTGCTTGAGCGCACGGCCACGCGGCTGAGCGCGCTCGATCTGAGTCAAAGCGGTCAGCGGGCGCGGGCGCGGGCCTCGATCAAAATCGCGCAGTACTACGAAGGGCTGGCGCGGACGCTGCGGCGCGAGCCCGAAGTGACTGTACCGCTTCCGGAATTACGGCCAAAGAACTACACCCGCAACGTGTTCCATGTCGCCAATGGGCTGATGGGCGCGACGTTCTACACATTCTTTCCCGAACGGGCGACGGTGCTGAAAATTGCCGTGGCTTACACCGCGTTGATGCTGAGCATGGAGCTGGCGCGGCGATTTTCAAAGACGATCAATCGCTGGCTGGTGGATGTGGTGTTTGGCGCGATTTCGCGGCCCAGCGAGGCTTGGCGTATGAATTCGGCCAGTTGGTTTGGCATTGCCGTGGTGATGATGCTGGCGGCCGGCGTGCCGCGCCTGTCGTGCATCGCCGCGGTGCTGACGCTGGGGATCGGCGATCCGCTCGCGGCGCTGGTGGGCAAGCGCTGGGGCAAGCACAAGCTGGTGGGGCGGAAAAGTCTTGAAGGTTCGCTAGCTTTTGTGGTGTCGGCGGCGCTGCTGGTGGCGGCCTGGCTGGCGATCTTTGAGCCGGCGAGCTTTGGGCTGACCAGCCGTTGGGCGACGCTGCTGGCCGCGGCCCCGCTGGCGCTGGTGGCGGGTGTGGCGGGGGCCGGCGTGGAGCTGGTGTCGAACCGCCTTGAAGATAACTTCTCGATACCTCTTGCAGTTGCGGCGGCCACAGCCTTCTTGGCGCCATGAGCGACAGCCCAATTGAAGCCCGTTTGGCCGAGCTCGAGCTGCGCTACATGGAGCTGCAGCACGAGGTAGAAGTGCTGGGCGAGGTGGTCCGCGAGCTCGACCAGCGCCTAGATCGCGCTGAAGCGACCGTGGCCGGCTTGCAGGCGGGCGACCCCTTCGACGAATAGCGAAAGTGGGCCATGGCACGCGCGGCAGCTGCCGCTGTCGACTGCAATTGTGGCGGCGAAGGCGGCGACGTTTTGGCAATTGGCGCAGAGACCAGTATATGATCTTGCGCCAGCACGGGTTTGCGGACTGCCGCCGACCCGATCCCGCCACGCACCCGCACAGGTGACCGAATGAAAAGCAAAAATTTCTATTATTTCTGTACCGTTACACTAACTGTGACGGCCCTGGCGCTGCTAGCGGGCTGCGGGGGTGAAGATGCTGTGGTCGGCGGCTCGCTGGCCAGTGCGGATTCGCAGTACAACAATCAGATCGACGGTGTGGCCGATGCGCTGCAGCCCGACGCTGGTGGCACCGATGCCCAGGCCGGCGACGGTCAACCCCTGCCACCGGACGCGGCGCCACTGGACGATGGCGCAACTCCGCCCGACGACACCGTTACGCCGCCCGGCGACACCGTTACGCCGCCCGACGATACTCTGGTACAGCCCGACGCGGACACGACCGAGCAGCCGGACAGCACCACCCTGCCCGATTTGCCGCCCGCAGCGTGCCAAGTCGCCGAAAACTGCGGCGGCAAAGTAGCGGTCGGCTCGTGCCAAGTGGCCGACTGCATCGCCGGCGTGTGCCAAGCCATCGCCGCCCCCGACGGCAGCACCTGCGAGCCGGGCAATGCCTGCGTGCTCAAAGCCTCGTGCGTATCGGGCACTTGCAGCACGGCGACCAACAAGGTCTGCGACGACAATGACGCGTGCACCACCGACAGCTGCGAGCCAAGCAGCGGCGCCTGCGTGTTTACCGCCAAGCCGGGCTGTGTGGCCGCGTGCACCGCCTCGGGCCAATGCGACGATCAAAACCCGTGCACCGCGGACCAATGCGATGCCGCGACAGGCATTTGCAGCCACAGCGCCATCAGCGGTTGCCAGGGCTGCAAGGCCGACGCCGACTGCGACGACAAAAATGCTTGCTCGGCCGACACTTGCGCGGCTGGCAAATGCGGTTGGACACCCCTGCCCGGCGGCGCCTGCGACGATGGCAACCCCTGCACCAGCGGCGACGTCTGCAGCGGCCAGGCTTGCCAGGGCTCGCCGCTCAGCTGCGACGACAAGAACCCTTGCACCAAGGACAGTTGCGACCCGTCGAACGGCAAGTGCGCCGCGACCCCGCAAGACGGCCCGTGCGAAGACGGCAGCCTGTGCACGATCAGCGACGTGTGCGTCAAGGGCAAGTGCGCCCCCGGCGCGGCGGCAGTATGCGAGGACGGAAATTCATGCACCGTAGATAGTTGCGACCCCACTAGCGGCAAGTGCAGCTCGGTAGCGGCGGCGAACGGCGTGACGTGCGACGACGGCAAGGCCTGCAGCATCGGCGACACCTGCGTGAGCGGCGCCTGCGTGGGCATCGCGGTCAACTGCGACGACAACAACGCTTGCACCACAGATGCTTGCATTGCCTCGACCGGCACGTGCAGCCACACGGCCATCCCCAACTGCAACCAGCAGTGCCAGGGCGGCGGCGGCGGCGGCGGCCAGCAGTGCAACGACAACAACCCGTGCACGCAAGACCAGTGCCAGCAAGGCACCTGCGTCCACAACCCGCAAACCGGCGCGTGCAGCGACGGCAACCCCTGCACCACCGGCGACGCCTGCCAAGGCACAAGCTGCACGGGCAGCCTGACCAGCTGCGACGACGGTAACCCTTGCACCAAAGACGCTTGCGACCCCAGCACCGGCAAGTGCTTCGCCGTGGCCGGCCCCGACAACGTGCCGTGCGACGACAAGAATGCTTGCACGACCGTCGACACCTGCCAAAAGGGCAACTGCACCGGCGGCGGCGGCAAGGACTGCGGCGACGGCAACGCGTGCACGCTCGACACCTGCGACGCGGCCAGCGGCAAGTGCCAAAATGTGCTGATCGAAGGCTGCGGCGGCGCGTGCACCCAGGACGCGACCTGCAACGACGGCAACCCGTGCACCAAAGACCAGTGCTTAGGCGGCAAGTGCGCCAACTCCGCGGCCGACGGCATTGCCTGCGACGACGCCAGCGCCTGCACCAGCGGCGACACCTGCAAGGGCGGCTTGTGCGTCGGCGGCGCGGCCAAGGTGTGCAACGACAATAACCCTTGCACCGCAGATAGTTGCGACCCTGCCAGCGGCGGCTGCACGGCGGCGCCCGTCGCCGGCAACCCCAAGTGCGACGACGGCAGCCCGTGCACCAGCAGCGACGTCTGCAGCGGCGGCAAGTGCGCCGGGGCCGCGGTGGTCTGCAGCGACAATAACGCTTGCACACTCGACGCTTGCAACCCAACGACCGGCAACTGCGTGTTCCAGCAGATCCAAGGCTGCAACGCCAACTGTGGCGGCGGCGGCGGCGGCAACAACAACTGCAACGACAATAACGCTTGCACTACTGATGCTTGCACCAATGGCAAGTGCACCCACGTCGCGCTCTCGGGCACCGCCTGCAGCGACACCAACAACTGCACCACGGCCGAGACTTGCAACTCCGGCGTGTGCATGGGCACGCAAGTCAACTGCGACGACAGCAATCCGTGCACGCAAGATAGCTGCTCGGCCGGCAGCGGTACGTGCATCCACTTGCCTGCGGCGGGGTCACTGCCTTGCAACGATGGAAATTCGTGCACGATTATCGACACCTGCTTGGGCGGCTTGTGCCTGGGCAGCGCGCCCGTGACCTGCAACGACAACGACCCGTGCACCACCGACACCTGCAACGCCAAGACCGGCCTGTGCGCCTACCAGGCCCTAATCGGCTGCGGCGGCAAGTGCGCGGTCGACGCCGACTGCAACGACAACAATGTCTGCACCATCGAGATTTGCCAAAACGGACTGTGCGCATCAGCAGTTGCCGACGGGCTGGGCTGCTCGGACGGCAATGCCTGCACCGCGGGCGATAGCTGCAAGGCGGGCGCGTGCCAGACCGGCAAGACGGTCACCTGCGACGACAATAACCCCTGCACTATCGATACTTGCGACCAAGCCAGCGGCGTATGCAAGTGGGCCGCCGCGACGAACGGTGCCGGTTGCTCCGACGGCTTGGCCTGCACCGGCGGCGACGCCTGCCAAAGCGGCAAGTGCGTGGGCACGGCGGTGGTCTGCAACGACGATAACGTATGTACCATCGATAGTTGCGACCCCACCACCGGCGCGTGCGTGTACCTCGCCGTGGCCAACTGTGGCAACCAGTGCAAGAACAATGGCCAGTGCAACGACCAGAATCCATGTACGCAGAATAGCTGCCAAAACGGCTATTGTACCTACACCCCCACCACGGGCGGCCAGTGCGCCACCGGCAACGCGTGCACCGCCAACGACACCTGCCAGGCGGGCGTGTGCACCGGCGTGCAGAAAGACTGCAACGACAATAACCCTTGCACAGTCGACACTTGCAACCCGGTAGGCCAGAACGGCCAGTGCGTACACCAAGCCGGCATCGACGGCGTGACCTGCAACGACAACAACAACTGCACCGTCAGCGACGCCTGCGCCGGCGGCACCTGCACCGGAAAAGCCTTGCCGTGCGACGACTTGAACCCCTGCACCACCGACTCGTGCACCGCCGGCAGCGGCCAGTGCAGCCACACCGCGATCAACGGCTGCGGCAAGGTTTGCGCCACCACCGCCGACTGCGACGACAAAAATACTTGCAGCACGGACAGTTGCATCGTAGGCAAGTGTGTCTACGTACTGCTAACGGGCGCGGCCTGCGACGATGGCAGCAACTGCACCGCCGGCGACACCTGCCAAGCGGGCGCCTGCACCGCGGGCAAGGCTGTGAGCTGCAACGACAACAACGCCTGCACGCTCGACTCGTGCGATGCGGCGACCGGCAAGTGCGTCACCACGGCAGCCACGGCGGGCACCACCTGCACCGACGGCAACCCCTGCACCACCACCGACGGCTGCAGCGCGGGCGCCTGCATCGGCAAGGCCGTGGTTTGCAACGACAACAACGCCTGCACCAGCGACACATGCAACACCGGCGGCGGCGGCGGTGGCCCCGGCGGCGGCCAACCCGGCACGTGCGTGTTCACCAAGATCCAGAACTGCGGCGCGACCTGCACCGCCGACGCCCAGTGCAACGACAACAACGTGTGCACCAGCGACAAGTGCACGGGCGGCAAGTGCGTACAGACCTCGCTCGACGGCGCGGCGTGCTCCGACGGCAACTACTGCACCACCAGCGACGCCTGCACCGCCGGCAAGTGCGTCGGCACCACCAAGAACTGCAACGACGCCAACCCGTGCACCAACGATCAATGCCAGCAAAATAGCGGCATTTGCACCTATCAGGCCATCCAGGGCTGCGGCTCGGGCTGCAAGGCGGCGGCGGACTGCAACGACAACAACCCGTGCACGTTCGAGGTTTGCAACACCTACAACGGCGTCTGCGTGTACCAGAACTTGGCGAACTGCAACCCCACGCCACTTTGCACCGTAAACACCGACTGCAACGACAGCAACGTGTGCACCAGCGACTTGTGCAACGTGGGCAACGGCATGTGCTTGTTTGCGCCGATCCCGGGCTGCAATCCCAACCAGCAGTGCAAGGTGGACGCGGACTGCAACGACAGCAACGTGTGCACGGCCGATGTGTGCAACACGTTTAACAGCACGTGCGTGCATGTGAACTTGCCGGGTTGCGTGCCGTAGGGCTGAGCGAAATTGGCCTGAACTTTGCCGGCTTGCGCGATGTGACGAACCTGCTGAATGACGAGCTACCGCGCGTGGTACAGCCGGCGCAGCAGCGCGGTCAACTCGACCTGCCGGCCCGGCGGCGTCTGGGCTAGGATGTGGCGGTCCTGCAGGATCTGGATGAGCTTGGCCGGCACCGTGCCCAGCTCGCCCACGATCTCGACGTGGCCGGCTCGCACTTCTACGCCCATCACCCGGGGATCGCGGTCGACGCTGCGGTTGTACTGCTCGGCCAAGGCAAACACCTCGTCGCGCTCGGCACAGCTGCCATCGGGCCGGTGGTGGCGACAGGTGTCGCGCTCGTCGGTCACGACCTTCAGGTAGCGTGCCACCGCGGGACTGAGCGTGCCCGGCTCATCCATAAAATCGGCGCCCGGGAAGATCTCCCACCACTTGGAGCCGGCGACGGCCTGGCAGATGGCCATGGTGGTGCCCAGCGACAGCGCCCGCAGCCACACCAGGCCGCAGTGGCGCGAGGCCCGAATACCGCCAAACGGCGACGAAATCGTCACCAGCTGGTAGCGGAAGCCAGACTGCGACTGCAGCCGGTCCTGGCGCTCGGCCACCAGGGCCCGGCGCGCCACCAGACCGCCCTGCGAGTGGCCGACGATGGTGATATCTGTAGGCTCCATCTGGGTTTCTAGGGCCTGCAGCGCTCGGATGAGCTGGGCCGAGGCGTCCTCGAGGCGGTCGCGGTCGTTGTAGTTAAAGCAGATGGTCTGCTGACCGTGCGCCTGGAACACCGACGCCAGGGTGCGAAAGCCGCCCAGCGAGAAATTGCAGCCGTGCACCAGCAAGGTCAGCGGCCGCGTCGGATCCAGGACCACGGTGCCGCCGCGCGGTTGGTCGCACGGCGAAAGCCCCGGAATCACAACCGGTTGCGGGGTCGCTCGCGCACGCACCTGAGATAGCGGCGCGGTCCAGCAGCCGGGCAGCGCCAAGGTGAGCGCCAAGGTGAGCGCCGCACCGAGCAGCGCCAACCAGGGCATTCGCGGCATTGCCAGTGCGGCCTTTTGCGGCAAAATAGCGAGAACACGCAACAACTTGCGGCACGTCTTGGAGCGAATGGTCGCTTCTGCCCGCATGGCGCCCTGCTGACTCGTGTCGGTGTCTGAAGCGAGGCTACACCGGGTGTCGTGTGCAGTCCACCCCCGGGACTCACGGACGGCGGCCAGTGCGCACCGCCAGCGATCCGGGCGCCGACCCAGGCCGCGCTCACAGGTTGACACTCAGGCAAGCCGTTGGGCGCGAAGCCAGCAAATGCGTAGTCGGCGGCGCGGCTTACAAGGACAACAACGTGTGTACGGCCGATGTGTGCAACACCTTCGACAGAACGTGCGTGCACGTGAAGTTGCCGGGTTGCGTGCCGCAGGGTTGCGCGAAATTGGACTGAACTTCGATAACTTGCGCGAGGTGGCCGAGCTGCTGAAGTTCTTGCTCGCGTAGGGACGCGCGTCTCCACCCGGGCAGGACCGGCCGCTGGGGCCGAATTAAAAGGCAAAAGACAATACCTGACACCCTAGGAGGGCCGCCGGGGCAAGAACGCCGAAGTCCGCGCAATGTAGTCTGCATACCGGGGCTTCGTCCGCCGCAGCAAGTCGTCGAGCATCGCCACCCCCGACACCCGCACCAGCAAGAACGTGAGCAGCACTGGCGCGGGCAGCGTCGCCCAACCCCACGGCTGGTCGAGCGCGTGCAGCCACAGCCCCCACCACAGCAGCGCCTCGCCAAAGTAGTTGGGGTGGCGAGTCCAGGCCCACAGCCCCGTGTCGAGCACGGTGCCGCGGCGGCTGGGGTCGCGGCGAAAGCGCTGTAGTTGGGCGTCGGCCACCGCTTCAAAGGCGAAACCGATGGCGAAGACTGCGGTTCCGAGCCAGTCGCTTGGGCTAATCGGGTCGGGCGCGGCGGCGCTAAGCACCACCTGCACCGGCGCCGAGATGGCCAGCGCCAGCAGCCCTTGCAGCAAGAACACCTGAAACAGACTGACCCACCAGTAGCGCTCGGGCCCATACTTGACGCGAAAGGCGGCGTAGCGCGGGTCTTCGGGCTTGCCACGGGCACGCAGCCAGAGGTGAGTGAAAAGCCGCAGCGACCACAGCGATAACAGGCCCAAGAACAGGCACTTGCTGCCGGTCAGTCCTGTGCGCAGCGCGGTATTGCAGCCGACAAACAAGAACAAGATGGACCACCACGGGTCGACGATACTGGCATCGCGCAGGCGCACGCTGGCCAGCCACAGCACGACGGCGATTGCAAGAATTCCAACGGCATTGCTAGCGAGCAGAGTCATCAGTTACCCCGTAGTGTGGGCATTGGCGCGGGCATAGGCGTCGCACTCGCGCCAAGCATCATAGAGCCAAAGCTCGCGGTCTTGTTGCGGAATCGCCGCTGCCGCTACCCGCCGCAGTCGAATATGCAAGGTGCGCCCCACCAGCTCGCCGCGCCACAGCCCGCGCAGGCCGCCGCTCAGCTCTAGCCCGGCGTGGTCTAAGAACACCACATCGGTGCCCGGCGCGGCTTGCAGCAGGGCCAGCACGCCGGCGGGCTTGGGCGGCATCACGGCGGGCATAGCTTGGGCTCGCTCGGCCAGATCGGCGCGGCCTTTGTCGCGCAAGGCTTGAATCGCGGCGAGGCGCTTAGGGGGCGAAAACCGCGTACCCTCGGGGTAAATCAGCACGGCCGCGTGCGCATTGAGGTCGCGGGCCAGGCTCGCCACCGCGGCCACATCGCCCGCGCTGCCCTGGCTACCGCGTTTGACGAAGGCATTGGGCAGGCGCTGGCCCACCACATCGAGGCACGGGTCGACCAGGAGCTCGCGCTTGAGCACATAACGCAGCAAAATCTTATGCGGATTGGCGATGACCGCGGCGGCGATGAGCGTATCGGCGGCGCTGCTGTGGCGCACGAGCAAGAAAAACGGCCCCTGCGCGGCCTGTTCTGCGCCTTGCACCCGCACGGTCAGACTGAGCAGGCGCCGGCCCAGCGCAAACAGCGTGCCGGTCCAGATGCGTTGCAGCGCCGCGTGGGCCGCAATGTAGCGGTGCGTGCCACCCAGAACCCCACCAAGCGTAAACAGCCAGATCAGGCCGGCGACAATTAGGCCCAGCACCTCGCCGGTAAGGTATACCAGCAAGATTATGCACATGCGAGCCCTACTGCCGATGGCCAGCTGCGGCCGCACCCCATCGAGCAGGGCGACGGCAACCAGCCACAGCGGCAGTGTCGCCCAGGCCAGCAGCGCCAGCAGCAAAAGCAGCGGAATCGTCTGTAACCGTCGCAGCCAGGACTGCTTGCGCGGTTCGCGTTGCGAAAGTGGCGCGGTCACTTGGCTACCGGCCCAAAGACTGCGCGCCCCACGGCGGCTACGGCGGCGGTCAGCACCACGCCCCAGGCCAAGTCGATGGGTACCAACCATGCCGGCCAGGCGCGGATGACCGCCCAGTTGGTCAGTTCGTAGGTGCCGTAGGCCGTCAGCCCCAGCCAAGCGCCGCGCCGTGCTGCCACTGCAACCGACGGAGCTCCGCGTACCGCCTGCACAAAGATGGCGCCGAGGTAGCCGGCGTAGAAAAGCACCGCGGCCTCGACCACCACATCGGGCCGGCGCAAGGAGGCCAAGCCCTGGTCGTACAGCGACTTTGCAGCGATGCCCAGCCAGCACAGGTCAAGGGTCAGCAGCGTAAGGGCCATGGCAGCCAAGCTGCGAGCTATGCGGAGAGCGGGCGTTTGGCTCATAAGAACCTCCTGTGCCAGGGTAGGATGCGGCGCGGGCGGCGGAGGATGCGCAGGCTGACCCGTGACCGGCAACTCGCTTTACTGCCGCGGGGTTCTACACGCCGAGCTTGTCGGTGGCGACCGCGTTCGCGACACTGCGCCCTTGCGCATTTACCCCGGGGCAGCCGCCGCCCGGTACGGAGTTCGAGCGAATGACCCCATTTCTACCTGCGCCCAAGCGTGGCACGACCCCTTGGCCCCACTTGTCGTGGCTGCTGGCGACGGGCCTGTTTGCGGCGATAGGCTGCACGACGACAACCGCCACTTCGCCTGCGGCAGATGCCCTGCAAGACGCAGCCAGCACTGGGGATTCGACAGCGCCCGATGCGGCCTTGCCCCTCGACAGCAGCAGCGTTGCCACCGGGCCAACTTGGCACGCCGATGTGGCGCCCATCGTTCAGAGCCACTGCGCGGGCTGCCATACCAAGGGCGGCATCGCCCCGTTTGCGCTGGATACGTATGCCCAAGCCGCAGCCACAGCGGGTACATGGCTCGCCCCCATTGGCGCCCAGACGATGCCGCCCTGGGGTGCGCGCGAAACTGCGGAATGCAAGCCGCGTTTGGGCTGGAAGCACGACCTGCGCTTGACGCCGGCCCAGCTGCAGACGCTTTCGGCTTGGCTCAGCGCGGGCATGCCCGAGGGTCAGCCGACGACGAACAATCCGCAGCCCGTCGGCAACAAGCTGATGGAATTGACCGATGTGGATGCCGTGGCCAAGCCCAAGGTGCCGTATGTGGCTGCGGGTGCCCAGGACCAGCTGCGCTGCTTTGTCCTTGATGCCGCGTTTGCGCAAGACCAGTTCTTGAACGGCGTGCAGGTACTGCCCGGCAACCCGGCGGTGGTGCACCATGCGCTGCTGTTCTTAGACCCCAATGCCGAGTCGGTGGCAAAGGCCAATGCGGACGGGCAGTACGAGTGCTTCGGCTCGGCCGGTGTGACCGGGCAAAAGCTGCTGGCGGCGTGGGCGCCAGGGGCAGTGCCGGCGGAGTATCCGAGCGGAGCGGGTTCGCTCATCCCCAAGGGGTCGAAGCTGGTGTTGCAGGTGCACTATCACCCGGCTGGCAAGACGGCGACGCCCGACCTGACGCAAGTGCAGCTGCGGTTTGTGAAAGGTACGCCCACGATGTTTGGCGCGACCGTGCTCGTTGGCAATTTTGCCGGCCCAGAAGGGAGCGGTGGGCTGCTGCCCGGCCCGGATGACCCGACCAGTGGCCCGGCGTTTGTGATCCCAGCGGGCAAGACCAACCACACCGAAGAGATGCTGTTTACCATGCCGGCGATGCTGGGTGGTAAGCCTATGCCCGACCTGAAGATTTACGCGGTGGGCACGCACATGCACTATGTGGGCAAGTCGATGCGGGTCGCCTTAGAGCGCGCCACGCAAAGCCAGGCGTGCACTGCGGGTGAAGTAGGGCCACTTGCCGCGTGTCTAGCAGATAATTGCAAAGAACTGAGCGGGCTTGCCCTAGCCCAGTGCGCGCAGACAACGTGTGGCGATGCCGCGGGCACCCTCAGCGACAGCTGCGGCGTGTGCCTAAAAGGCGAGGTGCTCAAGGGGGCGACCGCCAGCGCCATTTTGGCGACGTGCACTGCGGCCACGGCCAAGACCCTGCAAGGCCCGGCAACGGAATGCCTTGTCGAAACTCCGCAGTGGAACTTCGACTGGCAGCGGGTGTACGTCTACGACGCGCCGATCGAGCAACTGCCCGTCATTGGCGCAGGGGATCGGTTGCGGTTGCGCTGCGTGTACGACAACAGCCTAGGCAACGCTGCTGTGGCCGAAGCCCTGAAGGCACAAGGAAAATTGCAGCCGCAGGATGTTTGGCTGGGCGAGCAGACCCTTGACGAGATGTGCCTGGCGGTGGTGCAGGTGTTGTACAAGCCGTAGCTGGCGTCGCCCTTTCGGCCCCGACGCAGGCCGCGCGGCAGCAGCCAAACGGGTGGCGAAATTGGGCAGGCAAGCCCAGGTGGCACGCCATCGATGCGCCGCGTGAGGCTAGCAGGCAAGTTTGGCTGGGCACGCTGGGGTCGACGGCGGTAGACCGACCGAGCGCCCGTAGCTTGCGCACCCCATGCGCACAAGTATCCGTTTTAACTACAAGGACTTGAAACGAAATTAGAATTTCATTCTTGACGTTAGTTCGGGGGGCAGCACACTGACGCGCTTAGGCTCTGGGCTAAGGGGCCTTTGGATGGAAGCCCTGCGGGCGCTGTACCCAAGGGGGCCCAGCCGCTGGCCTCTGCGCCCATGACCCCGTTGACGGTGCGACTTGCCGATTCGAGCCAGTATGAGCGATGACCAGCAGCCGTTGCCATCCCAGAACGTGGCCATCAGCCCGATTGACGACGTTACTGGTCTGCGAGCTGACTTCGACAATGCCAAGACACATCTGCAGGATCTGCGCCGCACGGTGTTCTTCCTCGCCACTGTCGTCGGCTCGGTCGGTGTTGCGCTCGTCATGGTCGTGCGCGTGTTTGTGCTCAATTGGGCCTATGCCACGCCCTGGCTAGCCTGGATTCCGATGGCTGTCAGTGTGCTGTTTGGGGTGTTCGCATGGCGCGCACGCGACCGAGCGGTGCCGCGGCCACATGATCGCGCGGTGTTCTTTGTGTTGCTGCTGGTAACGTACGCCGTAGCCGTGCGCGTCAACGGCGTCCTGCCGTTGCTGTTGCTTTCGATGCTGATTGTGCTGAGCTACATGGCGAACGAGCTTCGCACTGCACGCGCACTGGCGGGCGCCTTCCTATTGCTTTCTATGGTCGCGGCCGCGCGCGGCGAGATTCAGATTGACTACCTAACCCGGCTAACGGTGGGTGGAGTCGTTGTCGCCATGTGGATGGACGTGATGACGCGCCACATCGAGCGAATGGTGGCGATGACGGATTCCGCCGCCGCAACCCTCAAGCGCGTCGCCGCCGGGCTGTTGCGCGACAACGAGGTGCTGACTAGGGCCACCGAGGTCGCGACCAAAGCCTCGCAGGCCAAGTCGGAGTTCGTGGCCAACATGAGCCATGAAATCCGCACGCCGATGAACGCCGTTGTTGGCATGAGCCACCTGTTGGTCAAGACCGACCTGACCGCACAGCAGCGCGACTATCTAGATAAGATTCAGCTTTCTTCGCGGCAGTTGCTCGATATCATCAACGATATTCTCGATTTCTCAAAGATCGAAGCTGGCCAGCTCACTGCCGACTCGGTCGAATTTGAGCTCGACAGCGTGCTAGAAAACGTGACGAGCCTGCTGGGGGCCAAGTGCGAGGCGAAGGGGCTCGAGCTGGTCGTCGACGTGGCGAGCGATATGCCCACGACGCTGGTGGGCGACCCGCTGCGCTTGGGGCAGATCCTCATCAACTACCTGAATAACGCCCTAAAGTTTACCGACAAGGGCAAGATCCACCTCTGGGTGCGGCAGCAAGTGCAGGCAGATGATTCGCTGCTGCTGACGTTCTCGGTGCAAGACACGGGTATTGGCATCACGCCCGAGCAGCAGGCGCGGCTGTTTCAGAGCTTCTATCAGGCGGACGCGTCGACAACGCGGCGGTATGGCGGCACCGGCTTAGGCCTGGCGATCTCTAAGCGTTTGGCTGAGTTGATGGGGGGTGCGGTCGGCGTCGAAAGTACGTTTGGCCAGGGCTCGCTGTTTTGGTTCAGTGCACAGTTGGGGCGTGGTCGCCACCGAGGTCGGGTCGCTCCGCTCCGCGCGCCCGCCGAGGCGCTTGCCCCCATCCGCGGTGCGCGGGTGCTGCTGGTAGAAGACAACGAATTCAACCAGCAGATAGCAAGTGAGCTGCTGCGCGGCGCGGGCTTTGCCGTGGATGTGGCGGGCAACGGGCTAGATGCGCTACGGCTGGTCCACGCGTCGGCCTACGACTTAGTGCTGATGGACGTGCAGATGCCCGTGATGGACGGGATTGCCGCGACGCTGGAGCTGCGCAAGACATGGAGCGCCACCGCGTTGCCGATCCTCGCCATGACGGCCAATGCCCTCGATATCGAGCGCGAGCGCTGTCTGGCGGCCGGCATGAACGACCACATCGCAAAGCCGATTGAGCTTGAGGTGTTGTGGGCGGCGCTGGCGAAGTGGTGTCCGCCGCGCGGAGTGCAGCCGTTTGCGGCGCATGGGCTGAGCGTCGCGCCGCGTCATCCGCGTCTGCCGGTCGTGCCGGGCCTCGATATCGCAGGGGGGCTGAGCCGGGTGCTGGGGAACGTGGCGCGGTACGATTCGCTGCTGCTGCGTTTTGTAGAGGGCCACCGGGCATTTGCGGTCGATGTGCAGGCCGCGCTAGACACCGATGACTGGGACACCGCGGGCCGCTTGGCGCACACGCTGCGTGGTGTCGCTGGCAACGTCGGCGCCGTGGACATACATGCCGGGTGCGTCACTTTGCAGCGCCTGATCCAGGACAAAGCGACGCCCCGAGACTTTGCTGAACACCTAGTAGGGATTCAGGCAGACATCGACAAGCTGACGATCGCCGTGCGGCCGCTGCTGCTACTGCCCGCCCAAGAAGCCGCAAGGGTGTCGGCCGAGGATTTCAGCCGGCTGGGAGAAGTGTGCGCCAAGCTAGAGACGCTGCTTGCCAACTCGTATGGCGAGGCGCTAGACGTCGCCAATAGCAACGCGCCGCTGCTGCTGCGGGCGTTTCCGCATCATGCAGCCCGCATTCTAGACTACGTGCGCAAGTTTGAGTTCGACGACGCGCTCGACGCGCTGCACCAAGCCTGCGCGACGCAGCGGTCCGAGACCGACGCACCGCCAACGGTCGCCACCCCCGACACGACCTACAGCCAACTGTAGATGCCCGATTGCCGCAGGCGGTTCAGCCACCCGGCGGTCGCCCAGTTGACGGTGCGCGGTGGCGAAGGGCATGGTAGTGCCCATGGTGCGCAGAGGCGGCGATGGAGGTCGGGCAATGCAGGTTCAAGGGCGCGGCGATTTCGTAGTAGTTAAGCGGATAGGCTTAGGTGCAATCTTGGCGGCGTGCTTGTTCGGGTGCGGCAGTAGCAAGCCCACGGCCACGGCTACCGACGGCGGCGCGATGGCCGATACCACCGACGCGACGGCCACGATCGGCCCAACCGTTTGGGACGTACCCCTGGCCGCCGGGGCACCGTGGCCCAAATTCCGCCGCGACGCCCGCCAAACGGGGCGCAGCTCCGCCTCGCACGCGCCAAGTGGCAACGCGCCGCTGTGGTCGTTCAAGACGGGCAAGGGGATCTTCTCTTCGCCCATCGTCAGCGCGGACGAGACCGTCTACATCGGCTCGGCAGACCGCCACTTCTACGCGCTCAACAAAGACGGCAGCAAGCGCTGGGACTTCGCAACCGGCGAAATTATAGACTCTTCTGGCCTATTAGACGACAAGGGCCTGATCTACATCCCCTCGGGCGACGGGCACCTATACGCGCGCAAAGCGGCCACGGGCGACGAGGTCTGGACATTTGCCGCCGACGACCCCAAGACGACGGGCGGCTTGATCAACTGGTTCGAAGGCAACGTGGCCATGGCACCCAATGGCAACCTGCTGGTGCCCAACGACAACTTTTGGGTCTACGCCATCGATCGCAGCAGCGGCAAGGCCTTGTGGCACGCCACCCGCTCGGACCAGACCTGGTCATTGCCCGCGCTCGACGTCGCCAAAGGGCTGTTTGTGCAAGGCAACAATCAACTCGTCAAGGCCCTGGGCAACAACGTCTTCGCCTTCTATGCCGACGGCAAGCCAGCGTGGAGCGCCAGCACGCCGGGCACGATTGCGGCGAGCCCCTTGCTCACTTCGGGCGGCATCGCCGTGCTCGGCGGCTTCGACGGCATCGCCCACGCCTGGGATATCGCCAGCGGCAAAGAAGTATGGAGCTTTGCCACCCGCGACCACATCTACGCCAGCGCCGCTGAACTATCTGACGGCACTGTGATTTTACCATCGACCGACGGCACCGTGTACGCGCTGGACCCCGCAACGGGGGCCTTAAAGTGGGCCTTTGATACGCTCGAGCCGATTCGCAGCTCGCCGGCGGTCGACAGCGAAGATCGAATCTACTTCGGCTCGGGCGATGGGCGCCTGTATGTCATCAATCCTAATGGCACCTTGCGCTTCTCACTGCGCCTCATCGATGCCGACCGCAACGACCTGAACGCGTCGCCGGCGCTGGGGCACGACGCCATCTACCTGGGCGGCGAGGATGGCCGCGTCTTTGGCGTGCCGTACGACTACTGCTTGCGCCCAAGCGAGGCCAAGAACGCGGCGTGCACGCTTGGGCCCAACGAGGTGCTGCCCAACGACGGGGTGTTGCTGCTGCAGACAACCCGATTTGGCTCGCCGCTGCTGCAGCCGACCGCGACGATCGATGCCAACGAGGCCCTGGCATTTTCGCTGTTTGTGCGCAAAGGCGGCGACACCGTGCTGGCCGTGCTAGATTCGACCACGCTCAAGGTCGACAGCGTGCCCCCATCGGCGGTGCAGGTGCGCGTCTCGGGCGACCGGCGCTTCTTTACGCTGGTGCCGCAGCCCATGTTCGCCGGTGGGGTAGACGGCAAGGTTCAGTTGCACATTCAGGGCAAGTGGCTGAGCGATCCGCAGCGCGACGGGCTAAAGACCACGGGCGGCAAGGTGGGCGGACCCATCGACGTCGTGCTGACGTATACACTGGCCACGGGCGGGCCGACCGCGCTGCCCTTGCCCATTGCGGCGACGCCCGCTGCGGCGGGTGGGGTGTGGGCGATGTACCGACTGGCGGCGCCTTTGCCAACTATTTTGCCTAGTTATAACCAGATCGGCTTTGACTCGCTGCACTGGCTGGTCGGGCTGGTCCACGGCGACGGCAAGCAGGCGGTGGGGTGGGTAGTCGGCGCGCTGCCCCAAGAGGCCGCCCCGGGGATCGTGGTCGATCCGCAGTCGAAGGCACAGTTTCCGGTGACCTTGACGCTGAAAGATGGCGCCGTAACGCTGCAGAACCAGGGCGGCCTCGCGCTAGAGATGATGAATGCTTCGCTGAGCTTTACTGATTTTCGGGTGAACGCGCGGCTCGACGCGAAAGGGTCGGCCCCGGCGGGCGCGGTGCTGACCGTGACTTCGAAGTGCTCCGACATCCAACTGTACGGCGTGTTCTTAAAGATGCTCGGTTTCTGCAATCCAGACACAGACTTGCTGGTTGCCTTTGGCGCGGTGCTGCTCGAGCCGCTGGGCAGCGGAACGGTGACGCCACCTGCAGGGGTCGGCGCGGCGACGTTTGTGCGCACGGCGACGGAAGTTAAGGTGACGCTCGCGGGTGGGCAGCTGCCCAACAACGCCCATCGGCTGGGGATTCTGCTCGAAGACTCGGCGACCGGTCAGCCACTGGCCCTAAGCTACGGCCCGCTCACGACGCAGCACGCAGACGCGGACGGCAAGGTCGATGCGGTGATGCTCGATATCAGCAAGGCCAAACTGCCAATAGCAGTGCAGGCTTGGCTGCTGGTCGACGCGCAACCGGTAGCGCAGGCGACGAGTTTGTGAGCGACGGGGGCACTGCAGCCCTAGAGCTGGCACCCCCACCGCGACGACCCCACCGCGACGACCCAGCGCCCTGTACAGCAAGCACCTGCCCACAGGCAAACCGTCAACACAACTCGCAACTTGCTCACCCCCTTGCCCACCTTGCAGCCCCCGCGTATGGTGCGGCACAAGCAGCGCCCGCCATGGGCGCCCAAGCGGAACCCACCGATGCGCAACCCCAGCCAGTCACCCTCGCGTCAACTCTGGCGTACTTTGGCGCTCGCGCTGCTCATTTTGCCCAGCCTGGCCCACGCCGCCGTGCCGACCACGCTGGCGCTAGAGGGCGCGCTGACATCGACGGGCGGCGGTCCGGTGGCCGATGGCGTCTATCCCATGACGTTTCAGCTGCTCGACGCACAGGCCGGCACGGCGGTGTGGAGCGAAGGGCCCCAGAATATTACGGTAAAGTTTGGGCAGTTTACCACCGCGCTGGGCGGCAAGACCCCGCTGTCGCCGGCTACGGTCGCGGGCGAGCGGTGGCTGCAGCTGCAGGTCGCTACGGACTCGCCGCTGCCCACGGTGCCGCTGCGGGCGGTGGCTACGGCGCTGCGGGCCAGTGTGGCCGAGGGGCTAGAGTGCTCAGGCTGCATCAAGGCGGGCCAGCTCGAGCCCACGCTGCTGCAAGGCTATGCCAAGACCACAGATTTGGCGGGGTTGGCCAAGGCCACCGACCTCAGCGCCTACGCCAAGACCAGCGACCTGGCCGATTACGTCAAGGCCGCCGCGCTCGCTAAAGTCGCGGCCACCGGCGCCTATGCCGACCTGAGCGGCACGCCCAAGCTCGCCGACGTGGCGACTACCGGCAATTACGGCGACTTAAAGGGCCTGCCTATCGCCGCCAAAGTGGGCGCCAGCTGCGGCACCGGCCTAGTCATGCGCGGCATCAAGGCCGACGGCAGCTACGAGTGCGCCGCGATCACCATCACCGCCGCTGGCCTGCCCAAAGACGGCCTAGACGAAGTGTCGAACGGCATGCTGACCACCCAGTTCACCGAGATCGGTGCGTCGCTCAACACACCCATCGCCATTGCCGACGCCTTCCCCGCAGGCACCGCCGACGACATTACAGTGCCCGACCTAGGCACGGCCGAAGACCTGCAAATCTATTTAGATATCACCAATAGCGACATCAGCAAGCTCAAGGTCACCGTGTACGACCCCACTGGCAACGCCTACGTCTTGTACGACAAGGGCGGCACCGGCACGGCGCTCAAAACCAACTTTGCGGCGGCGACCAAGCCGGTTAGCGGCGACTTAGGCTACTGGACCGGCAAGAACCCCATGGGCAAGTGGTCGATCTCGGTCGCGGACTTCGCGGGCACCGTGGGCGGCAAAGACGGCGCGCTGAACGCCTGGTCGATCCAGGTCAAGACCCTGTCGACCGCCAAGGTAGGCGTAGGCGGCCTATTGATGATGTTCCGCGCCGCCAGCCCGCCCGTCGACTGCAACGCGAGCACGGGCGGTGGGCAATACTTCGACACTACCACGGCAACCCTGCGCTACTGCGACGGCAAGGTGTGGCGCTCGCTGGCCGACAGCTGCGGCAACGGCGTGTTAGAGGTCACAGAAGAGTGCGACGACGGCAACTTAATCGACAACGACGGTTGCAGCGCGGTCTGCAGCGCGTCTACGGGCTACACCAAGGCGAAGGCGGGCAAGTCGTGCCTCGACATCCTAAACGTGGCCACCAGTTTGAGCCACACCGCCCCGAGTGCCGTGTTGTGGATCGACCCCAACGGCAGCCCCAGCGACGACGCCTTTCAGGTGTGGTGCGACATGCAGTCTGACGGCGGCGGCTGGACCCTGGTGATGAAAAGCGGCGACGGCGGCGCCCATACCTGGTCTACCGCCGACCAGAGCTCGAGCGGCAACTTGCTCAATACCAGCCAACCGGCCAGCAACTTGCATTACAAGCTCTCCGACGCAGTGATCAATCAGATCAAAGATGCAGTGCCCAAGGCGGCCGACCAGATCGCGGTGCGGCTGCACGAGTCGCAGACCTACAACGTCAAGAAGTTTGGCAAGGCCTCGTGCAAGCTCTGCACCAGCTACGCCGACGCGTGCAACGCCAATTGCGTATGGGGCACAGACACCTACAGCACAACGCCCGCGTGGACGAACCTGAGCGACGGCGACGACTGGAAGTACTACCTGGGCGCAGCCAACGTGGGAGCGACCCGCGGCTTCCAGCGCATGAGCGTCTATGGCCGCAATAGCTGCGCCTTCCACTACGGCTGGGTCGGCGACTGCCTCGGCGGCTCGCTGTGGGTGCGGTAGGCGCGCAGCGGTGTTGAAATAAACTCCGTGCTTCTAGTGGCCTGACAACCAGATACTCCGAACTGCACTGCCCTTCGCCGCTAGGTCTGCGCCCTGCTCAGTAACCTTCTTAAGCTGAACGGTTGCCCAAAATGTGCTGCCGACCCCGGGCGTGCTCTCGACACCGGCGTCGCCCCCCATCAACAGGGCAATGCGCTTGGCAATGTTTAGGCCCAAGCCAGCGCCACCGTACTTGCGGGTCATCGAGTCGTCCGCCTGGGTAAAGGCGTGGAACAGCCGGCTCTGCTGTTCGGGCACGATGCCGATGCCCTGGTCGCTCACGGCAAAGCGAAGCATTACGGTCAGTTCGTCTTGCGTCACCAAGCTAGCGCGCACTTCAATCTGGCCGCGCTCCGAGAACTTGACGGCATTGCCGGTAAAATTGCTCAGAATCTGCTTCAGCCGCACCCCATCGCCGCACAGCAAGTCGGGCACATCCCCATCGATGTCGGTCGACAGAAACAGACCCTTGGCATGGGCCGCCGCGGCGTTGTGCTGCAAGACTTCGTCCATGACTTGGGCGAGCGAGAAGGTCTTCTCTTCTAGTTCAAGGTGGTCGCCTTCGATCTTCGACGTATCGAGCAGGTCGTTGATAATCGTGAGCAGGTGCATGGCCGCGCCCCGGCTCTTCTTGAGGTAGCCAATTTGTTTTTCGTCGGTGGCCAGCGTTAGCGCTAGGTCGATCATGCCCGTTACGCCCGCGATGGGTGTGCGCAGCTCGTGGCTCATGTTCGACAGAAAGGCAAACTTGGCCCGGTTGGCAGCTTGGGCAGCGTCGCGGCTTTGCGCCAAGGCGGCGGTACGCTCTAGCACAAGCGCTTCAAGATGATTGCGATAATGGGCCAACTCGGCGGCAGTTTTCTTGCGCTCCGAAATATCGGTCAAGGCGACGCGCAGGCACGGCGCGAAAGTGGGGGCGCCGGCCCTGTTGGCCACCACGCGGGCGCGAGTGACGGGATAGGGCGCACAGGCGAGCTGCGCCGCCATCGTGGTGCCGTCGCCGCGAAGCATCGTCACTTCGGCACTTGTGCCGCCCTCGTAATGCTTAATTACCGGCAAGAACCGTTCCCAGCCGTCTTGATCTTCGGCGGCAATGAAGGCCGCGAGGCGCCGGTGGAGCAGCTTGCCGCGGTCTAATTGGAGCATCGTGGCGGCGGTCAGGTTGGCCTCAGAAATCACGCCCTCGGTGGTGAGCGTGAGGTAGCCGACCGGCGCGAACTCGTACAGGTCGACAAAGCGGTCGCGCGAGGCCTCTAAGTCTAGCTGGACCAGACGCAGCGTTTCGTTCTGCATCTCAAGCTCAATCCGGTGCACCTGAAGCTCATGTAAAAGCTGCAGGTCTGTGCCCTGGGTCAGAGCCTGTGGCGCCGTAGTAGCCCCGGCGGCAGCACCCTCAGCCGCACCTTCGATATGGCGCTCGGCGGCAGTGCGCAGGTCTCGCGCATCGCTTTGCTTTTTTTCAGTGGGGCTCATGGCTCCTCCATCGGCTCATTCGCTACTACCGCCAGCAGGATCAGCTCGGTGCTGCCTAGCTCTGTAACGATGCGGCGAGCGTCAAGAACGATGCGCCGCCGCCCTACATTGGGGAAGTCGTGTTCGACGACATAGCCGTTGAGCACCTGGTGTTCGGGCAAGATATTTTCGAGCAGCTGGCGCAGGGTTGCGATGTTCCACTGACCGTTGCCCAGGTCGTAGAGCTTGCGACCCACGGTATCCTCTGGTATCACCTTGAACTGCTTGTAGAACGACCGACTTGCCGAGACCACCTGCAGGGTATTGTCGAGCACAATCAGCGGCTCGTGGACCATGTTGATAATGCCCTCTGCCAGACCCTGCGCCCGCTGCACCGCGTCGCTGGCGAGCTTAAGATCGGTCACTTCGGTAAAGGACAAGACCACACCAGCGATGATATTATCAAGCGTTCGATAGGGTTGCATGCGCGCCAGATACCACTTGCCATCGATCGTGCGCACCTCGCGCTCAATCGGGATCAGCGTGGCGTGCACGGTCTGGAGGTCGACCAGCAGGTCATCGCCCTGGATGGTCGACTTGATGTCGCCGAGCGGGCGGCCAATGTCCGTAGCGATGAGGCGGTAGGCCTTTAGCGCCGCCTTCGTGTAGCGCCGAATAATCAGGTTCGCATCGAGGAACAACGTACCCGTGCTCACGCTGTCGAGCAGGTTCTTCATGTCGTTCTGTACGTTGTTCAACTGCTCGATCTTCGAGTTCAGCTCCGCGTTTACCGTGATCAGCTCTTCGTTGAGCGACTGCAGCTCTTCTTTCGAGGTCTCGAGCTCTTCGTTCGACGACTGCAGCTCTTCGTTGGCCGACTGCAGCTCTTCGTTGGTCGACTTGAGCTCTTCGTTAAAGGCGCGCTGCTCCTCGACTGAGACTTGCTGACTCTCGTGGGCGTACTCGAGCTCGCGCTCGAGCTGATCGCTGCGACGCCGCTCCGACTCGTTGACTTCGGTCTTGGCGCCGCCGCCCTTACCTCGGCCGCGCCCAGGAGGAGTCGGCGCAACATCTTGAAAGCTCATCAGAAGCAGAGGCACCTCTGCAGCGGCACCCTCGGCACTGCGCGGGTTCGGCAGGCGGCGCACGCTGAGGCGGACCGGCGAGAAGCCGCCGTTGGTCTTGACCGAGATTTCGCGGTTCACCGCCAGCGGTACTTCGCTGGTCGCACCGAGAAGAGCGGTGCGCAGCTCGAGCTGCAGGCCGTCGCGGGCCATGTCGACCACATTGAGCGAGGCCTGGCCGGGAGCCGGTCGCAAAAAGCGGCCCGTGTCGCCATACACATGCAAGATGTTGCCCTTGGTATCGGTAACGACCGAGCCCGGGGCGTAGATCTGCAGCAGCAAGTTCCGCGCCGCCTCGTCAAACGAATACTCCTTGGGTTTCTTCGCGACGTCCTTGGCCGGCCCGCTGGCCCCCACCTGTGCCCAAGACCCATGGTGGACCGAATGCAGTTGGGGCGACCTGGCGGAGTGAACCGCGCGGTAGAACTTCCACTTGCGGTCGATCGTCGCGAACAGGTCGGCTTGGTTGGTGATGCTCTCCGACGCGGACAAGAACAACACCCCATCGGGCTTAAGGGCATAATGAAAGGTAGGAATCAGGCGATTTTGCTGTTCCTGCTCAAGATAGATCATCAAGTTGCGGCAGCTGAGCAGATCGATCTTGGTAAAGGGCGGGTCTTTGATCACGCTATGCACCGCGAAAACCACCATGTCGCGAACGCCTTTCTTGACCTTGTAGCCGACCTCGTCTTTCGAGAAGAAGCGACGCAGGCGGTCTTGCGAAAGATCTTGAGCAATATTGAGCGGATAACGCCCTGTGCGCGCGACCGTGATGGCGTCGTCGTCCAGGTCGGTGGCGTAGATCAGGGCGGTCACTTCCTGTTCGCTCTTGAACTTCAGCTCGTCGATCAACTCGAGTAGCACAATGGCGAGCGAATACGCTTCTTCGCCGGTGGCGCAGCCGGCCACCCACACCCGAAAGATGTAGCCAGACGGCTTGTTCGCGAGCATCCGCGGCAGGATGGTGGTCTTCAGCACGACAAAGGCCTCGGGATCGCGAAAGAAGCTGGTCACGTTGATCAGCAGCTCTTTGAACAGCTTCTGCGTCTCGCTGGGATTATCTTTGAGCAGGCGGGCATACACCGCCATGTCGTCGATGCCGTGCTGCATCATGCGCCGCTCGATGCGACGACCGATGGTGCTTTTCTTGTACTGCGAAAAATCGTGACCGGTGGCGCTGCGCAGCTGCAAGAGCACCTGATTCATGCCGTTGACCGCGCCTTGCGGAGCGACCGGCAGCACTTGGTGCCGGTAGGCCGAGGGCCGCACGACCTCGAGCAAGATGGCCGGCATGCGCTCGACGGGCAGGATGTGGGTGGCGTAGCCCGCGGCAATCGCGCTTTGCGGCATACCGTCGTACTTGGCGGTAGCGGGCTCTTGCACCATGCAGATGCCGCCCGCGCCGGCGATAGCCCGCAAGCCCAGCGTGCCATCCGTGGCGGTGCCCGAAAGGATGACGCCGACCGACCGCTCGGCCTGATCCTCGGCCAGCGAGCGGAAGAAGGCGTCGATCGGCATGCGCAGGCCGCGCGCCAGCTCGGGGGTAGAGAGCTGCAGAGCACCGCCCAGCATGGCCATGTCGCGGTTGGGCGGGATGACGTAGACATGGTTGGCCGCCACCACGACCTGGTCCTGCGCTTGCACCACGGGCATGGTGGTCGAACGCTGCAAAATTTCTGCAAGTAGGCTTTCGTGGCCGGGGTCGAGGTGCGGCACCAGCACAAAGGCCATACCGCTGTCTGCGGGGCAAGCGCGAAAGAAGGCCTCAAAGGCCTCGAGCCCGCCGGCCGAAGCGCCGATGCCCACAACAGGGACGGACACAGGGGCTGCACGCTTAGCTTCATCTGCAGAAACGGGCGGATTGGCCCCCGGCTCGCTGGCGGCGGGCGTACTGGCAAGCGGCGGCGCCGCAGCGTGAGAGGCACGGGTTTTCTTGTCGGGCGCCATGGCAGTACCTTGTATTTAGTGGCGTTTACCTAGTAAATGCGACCTAGCCTCCACAGTATCTGCTCAGTTAGCGAGCCCGGGCTGACCTGCTGGGTCGAGGCGCGGCGGCGCAGTTTGCTGAACTGAACGAGCACGCATCGAACGAATCGTTGGAGCAGAGCGACAGTGTAGTCCTACCCGGCCGTAGTCTAGTCGGCGGCCTTTCTGTGTCAAGACGTATGGTGCGATAGTATGGTGGCACCCTGACCCATCCCCTCATTCTCAAATCTTCCCCAAAATCTCTTGAAAGACGGCGTGCTTGCTGATCTCCGCCGCGAAATGCTCGATGAGCAACCGCAGGCGCGGCTCGGGCATGTTGGGAATCAGGTCGTACCAAC
>CAISBR010000103.1 GCA_903883645.1 uncultured Myxococcales bacterium
ACCCTTGGCGGACGGCGCGGTGCAAGGCGCCATCTTCGGGCTGGCGTCGCTCATACGCGCAGCTCGACCGAACCGTCTGGGCGATGGCCTTGAAAAGTCGAGCTGCGGAGACCGCGATGGCTATTGGTCGGGGCTTGGCCGATCAAGGCTGGTGGTTGGCGGAGCCTACTTGACGCTGTGTCCCCCGCGACGTAGGTTGCTGACAGGCCATGACTCGGCCAAAGAGGATAATTCCATGGCGATCTTTCCCTTTCCCGTCGTCACCACTGCCCAAACGACACGCTGGCTGTGTAGCGCCGTGGTAGCCGCCCAAATCTGCGCCTGCGGACCGACTGCCAGCGACTCCGTAGACGCCCCATCGGCAGACAGTGCCGACACCCAGTTGACACCGGGCGACACCGACGCGACCGCCGGACCGGAAGCGCCAGACGCAACCTCCACGGACACATCTGCAGACGCAACGATGGACGCCGACACGGCAGTTGCGCCCGCGTGTGCCGCCAAAGTCGCAGCCCTCGCTGCCGAAATCTACGCCAAGCCGCAAATTTGCTCGGCCGTCGTGCGCCTTGATTGGGCTTCGTACGCACCCGGCCAGTGGCAACTAGCGTGCGGGCCGGCCCTCGACGTGTCCGAAACGATGGCAAAAGCCACCGCCGTTGCCACCTTTGATGCCACCGGTCTGCAACCCGGAGCGCTGCCGGGCATGGCCAAGAATCCGCCCAATCCCGAAGATGTGTTCGTGTTTACCGTTGCCCCCGCTGACTTCGGCAGCCTGAGCGTCGTATCTGCGCGCACTGGTTTGCCGCTGCTTGGCGCCAAGCTGAACTGGAGCGGACCGGCCAAGCTGACCTACCCGACGTCTTGGCGCGACCCGACTCTGCTCGGCGACAGCTGCAAAAGCACGCTTGCACAGCCACCGCACCAAGCCTACGACTTTGCCGGCGACTCCGTCGATCCGACCGCGGCCGACATTGACAAGGCCCTAACTGCGGTGGCCGACACGGCACTGTTTGCGGCTTTTGCCACGCAAGGAAAACTGCTCGACATCGTGCTGATTCGGCTGCAGCGAACGGTCGACGGGTCGAGCCAAGCGACGTCGACGTCGGAATGGGTCGCGATTGTCGATGGGGGAATCGGCAAGTAGGTCTGGATATTCACAGCCGCGGTGCCCGCGAGCGCCAGGACTGTCGTCAACCGGTAACGCAGGCAAATTTGCGCCACTCGAGCAGCTTCTTGCTGTGCTCGACGCACAGTGCGTGGCCCGAACCGGTCTGCACCGGGGCCCCCACTGGCACCCGCTGCGCCACCGCACCAACGACTTCCGCTGTCAAAATCCCATCTTCGTCGCCTGGTTTCAGCCCGCATTGCTTGGCGGCCGCCACGTAGCGAGCGACCGTCTTGCGGTCGACCCGACTCGCACAAGGCAGCCGCTCCGCCGCCGCCAACCGTCTCGCGCGACATGACGGGACAGGCGCGGAGACCCGTCCGCACCCAGACTGGGCCCACGCGGCGCCGGGCCCTCAGCCCCGTGGGGTCCCCGCGCAGGATCTTGGATTTGCGGTACCTTTCGGCGGGGGCAAAATGCACCTACCGCCTTTGGCGCAACTTACCGGTCAAATTGACCCCGTCGTCCATGTGCAGCCCGTTGGGCCAAGCTCGCCATAGCCACCGTCTATGGTCTTGGCGCAACCGCTACTCCGCCGCCTCAACCAGCCGCACCATCCACCGCTTCGCCGCGCCCTCGCTCGGGCGCCGCTCCTGCAGCTCAAACCAATCCGGGTGGCGCAACAGCAGGTCGCGCAGCTTCTTGGCCCCATAGTGGCGCGGATCGTAATCAGGCTGAATCTTGGTCATGTAGTTGCCCACCGTTCCCAAGTCGGCCCAGCCGGTCTCTTCGTCGGCCGCTTGCTCTACAGCTTGACTAAAGTGCTCGCGCGGCAGCTCAGGCGCCGGCTCTTTGGCCTTTGCGACGCTCGCAGAACTCGCGGCAGCACCCGCCGTAGTCCCCGCACTCGCTGCCGGTAGCGCGCTGGCAACGGCAGCTGCCTTAGCGCTCGCGGGTTCGGCACGCAGCACCTCGGTGTACACAAACTTGTCGCACGCGGCCACAAAGGCTTCGGGCGTCTTGCGCTCGCCAAAGCCGTACACGATCAGCCCTTCTTCGCGCAGGCGCTGCGCCAGCCGGGTAAAATCGCTGTCGCTCGATACCAGGCAAAAGCCGTGGAACTGCCCCGAGTACATCAGGTCCATCGCGTCGATGATAAGGGCGCTGTCGGTCGCATTCTTGCCCGTGGTGTAGGCAAATTGCTGGACTGGCGCAATCGAGTGCGCGAGCAGCGTCTTCTTCCAGCTCGACATCTGCTGGCTCGTCCAGTCGCCGTAGGCACGCTTGACGCTGGCCAGACCAAAGCGGGCGATTTCGGCCAAAAGCGGGCCGACTAATGCGGCCTGCGCGTTGTCGGCGTCGATTAGGACGGCCAAGCGCGGCTGGTCGTGGGCGGTGGGGATGCGAACGGTCGGGCTGGCTTTCATTGGGGGTCCTGCTGCGACTGGTCGCGACTGGGGTACATGGTGGGCTGCGGGTTTGGGTTGTCAAGGCTTGGGGCGGACTTGGGGAGGAAGTACGTGATGGGCCCGCCTGAGCATCAGCCGATTGCCTGCGCTCTTCGACCTAGTCCCACTAGACCTCTCACATATCAACGCTCACGAACCTGACGCCCGAGACGGGCATCCTCACCCGGATAAAGCGGCCGCTGCGCCGCCGCCAACATCCACGCGACCAACCAGCGCTCCACAATCGCCCGCACCAGGGGTAGCGGCCATGCCTCTGTGCTGGCCGCTCCCCGACCGTCCACAAAAACCAACGCTTCCGCCCGAACCCAGCCAGCCCGCACCCTCAGCCCCGTGGGGTCCCCGCGCAGGATCTTGGATTTGCGGGACCTTGCGGCGGGGGCAAAAATGAATTCTCAGCGCGTTTTCACCACTGCGAA
>CAISBR010000104.1 GCA_903883645.1 uncultured Myxococcales bacterium
AATCTGCCCGTCTGCCCGGCCCTGGCGGATTTGCTAGGCTCGGACCGCGGGTGGTTTCCGCAGGGGTGACGCATGATGGATGTGCTGACAGCTTTTCGAGAATTTGCGCCGCCGACTGCCGATCCCCGCTCGGTGGCGCACACGACGGAGTGTGCCCGCGTGCTGTACCAAGACCTCCGCGACCGCACCCGCAAGCTGCCCGACCTGGAAAAGGCCCAAATAGCAGAGGACGCTATCGAACACGTGATGGCCAAGCTGTATCGCGGCGGACCGCGAGGCGTGCGCGCGGGCGACGACGGTCCGAGTAACCCAGTTGGCGGATACCTGTACAGGTGTCTGCGCAACTTCCTTTTCGACTACAAGCGCAAGAACAAAGACGTTCTGCGCTGGGACGACGTGAGCCTCGACGACTTTGCGGACGACAAGGACGCCCTGGATCACCTGGAGGCGCGTGAGGCGGAGTACGTACGGCAGGCGGTCGAGCGGCAGCTGTTTGACGATATTGTGCCCGCAGTGGCGGCCTCAGGGCCGAGCGGTGCTGCATTCCTCACCTCGGTGCATCGACTCAGACAGGCGGTGCAGCGCGAGTGGAGCGTGGAGCAGGTGGCCGAGTCGATCATCGTCGCCGACCCCGAGCCCATGGGCCGCGACGTCGTGCAGGCGGCCGTCAGCCGCGGGCTGCCGCTGGATTCCTGCTCGGCGCAGGCGCTTGCCCAGCGCGGGATGATTTGGCACGCCAGCGCGTACGAAGCGCTTGTGCCATGCCAAGATGGGGGGGCTTGCTGCCGCGAGCTCGAGACTCTCTACGCTGCACTGGTGGCGATCCAGGTGCCGCGTTTGCGGGTGAATCTGGATGCCCGCTTTCGTCGAGCCCGCGAACGATTACTGAGCGGTATCGATAAGATGCGAGTCACGCATCAGCTCTCTGCCGAGCGCGCCGAGTTGTTGCGCCAAGCCGTGCACGCCCACTTGCGTTTTTACCAATCAGGAGGCTCCAAATGAACCCCGCCAAGGCGCCGCCGCGGCACGCTTGCTTTTGGGTCACAAGCCCTTGCATCCTGTCGCCCGCCCTCTCCGCCGTGCGAGGTGTGCTGTGGTAATGCTCCCAATGCCGACCATGCCTGCTTTTGCGTACGGGCACGGCCTGAGCGATGCGCGAATCCCTGAGTGGCTGCGCAGTGAGCTTGAGCGACAAGACCGCGACACCCCGCTCGACTCGCTGCTTGGCGCCGGGTTGCGAATGCGGCACTTGGCGTCGAATGACCTGATTGCACTGCGAGATCTACTCGAAGGACGCCTGCCACCTCTGGATCCTGTGCGGCAGTGGTTTGTCGGCTTGTCGCCCAGGCAACTTCGCGCAATCGATGACCAGGCTCACGTCCGCTGCCACTGGCTCGCCGATGGTCTCGTGCGATTGCGCCAGGATTGCGACCTGGATGACCCGGAATTCGTCAAGACGTTCATGCGGCTTGGGCGCGAGCGCGACCGCCTTGAAGGTGTGCGCGTGTTGCTCGCTTGGCGGCAGTCGGAGGCAGACCGCAACCCCGAGCAAATCGCCGAACGGCAACGGCAGCGCGAAGTTATTGTGGCCGCGAAGCGCGACAAGCTGGCGCGGCTGCGCGACAAGCACGAAGGGCGACCGCTAGAGCGCCGGTGGCCCGAGGCGCCGCGACCGCTCGAACTGCCACGGGTTGAACTGATTCAAGTGAGCGGCCTGAATCGTGCGCTGCGCGAGCTGGACACCGCCATGCTCGCCTGGCTCGAAAGTCTGCACCGCCATCCTCACATCGACGACGCGTGGCTGCAGGCCGTGGCCGAGCTCGATCCGCTGGCTTGGTGGGGGAGCTGGAGTGACGGTGAGGCGAGGCGCTGATTGTTCGCTACTCCGGGACCTTAGCATGTGTCCTAAAGTTGGAATCTAAGTCATGAAGATTTTGCACACATCCGACTGGCACCTGGGCAAGTCCCTGAGCAACGTCCCTTTTGACGCTGACCAGGCCCACGCGCTGCAGCAGCTCGCCGACTATCTGGCGGGCCATCCCCACGACCTGTTGGTGGTCGCCGGCGATATCTTCGACCGCCCCACGCCGAGCCCGGAATCCGTCCGCGTCCTGGGCAGTTGGCTCGGCAGGCTGCGGCAGTTCGCGCCCGACATGGCCGTGGTCCTGATCTCTGGCAACCACGACAACGGTCCGCGGCTGGCGTGGACGGCGAGCATTCTCGACCACCAGGGCGTCTACTTGCGCGGGGAGACGGGCGCGATCGACCAGCCGATCGAGGTGCGTGGCAGCGATGGTGTGCAGGCGCAGGTGTGGGCGGTGCCCTTTCTCGCCGCCGGCGCGCTCGACGAGGCCACGCCCAGTCAGGTCGGCGCCATGGACGAAGCCCTGCGCCGCATCCGCGACCGCCAAGATGCCACCAAAGCCCAAGTGCTGGTCGGGCATTGCTTCGTCCAGGATTGCACGACCTCGGACTCCGAGCGCGCGTTCATCGGCACCGCCACGCAGATCGACGTGAAGGCATTTGACGGCTTTGATTACGTCGCGTTGGGGCACTTGCACCGCCCGCAAGCGCCGGCCCGCCATGTGCGCTATGCCGGCTCGATCGCGCGCTACTCTTTCTCGGAGGTAGGCTATTCCAAGCTGTTCCTGTCCGTCGACGTCGCGCCGGGAAGGCCGTGCGAAGTGACCGAGCTGCCGCTGCGGGATCTGCGCGGTATGCACCGGATCTCCGGCAGCCTGCAAGACCTGCTCACGAACCCCAAGTTTCACCACTTGGTCGATGACTACGTCGAACTGACGCTGGACCCGCCGGTCGATGTGGGCAACCCGCACGACCAGCTGCGGACCCGCTGGCACAACATCCTGCAATTTCACAACGAACTTGCGCCGCTGTCCTCGGCCTTGCAGACGATGCCCGACGGCGCCGATGGCAAGCGGGACCTAGAGGCGGACTTCGTGGCCTTTGACCGCCAGTTCACCGACAGCAGCGAACCCGACGCCGGGGTCCTCGCAGCTTTTCGCAAACTTCACCAGGAATTGGCTGCCAAGGAGGCCGAATGAAGCCCATTGAGTTGCACTTGCAGGCCTTTGGTCAGTACCTGGAGCCGCAGACCGTGCGTTTTGACAAGCTGGATCCGGTGTTTCTCATCACCGGCGAGACCGGCGCGGGCAAAACCACGCTTTTCGACGCGATCAGCTATGCCCTCTACGGCCGCGGCTTGGGGGCGCGCCAGAGCGCCGCCGGACTGCGCAGCCAGCTCGCGGGCGAGGAGACGTCCACGCTCGTGCGCTTCCTCTTTTCGGTGCGCGGCGAGCAGTGGCAGGTGGAGCGCTCGCCCTACCAGTTCGTGCGCCGTAAGCGGACTGGCGCAGCAGAGATCGATACCTACGCGACTCTCAAGCGATTGTCGGGACCCGGTGCGCCGCAGGTGATCGCAGTGGGCGAGGTGCAAGACAAGATCCGCAGCGTGGTGGGTCTGCGCTACGAGGACTTCTCGAAGATCCTGGTGTTGCCCCAAGGCGAATTCCAGCAGTTTCTGGCGATGAAGTCGGCGGATCGGGCGACGCTGCTTAAGACTTTGTTTCCCGTCAGCCAGCACGAGGCCCTGGCGCGGATGGCCAAGGAGGCGGTGCGCGAGATCAAGGCAGCGGTGGACACGCTGGAGGCGGTGATCAGGGAGCTGCTTATGGACTTCAACGCGGCGCGCTTTCCCGAAGACGAAGCGGCGCTGAAGGCGGAGCTGGAGGCGCTGCTGGAGACGGAGAAGGCGGCGCAAGTGCAGGCCAAGGACACGCAGGATGCGCTGTACCTGGCCCGAACGCTCGCCAAGCAGATTGCTGACTTGCGCGGCAGGCAGCAGGAAAAGCTCGATCACGAAACCACGAGGCCTTTGCAAGACGCGCGGTTGGCGGAGCAGCAGGCGGCCCAGCGCGCGGCGGCGGCCTTGCCGGTGGTGATGCGGGCGGCGACGCTGGCGGCGGAACTGGCGACGCTGCAAGAGCAACTCGCGAATGCAATCGCCAATGAGGAGACGGCGGCCAAGCTCGCGGCGGAGCTGCAGCCGCAATGGTCGGCGCTGGCGGATCGGCGCACGGCGCTACAGCAGGCGGTCATTGAGGCGGAGCGGTTGGCCCGGCGGCTCGCCGATTTGGCTCAACTCAAAGACGCCGTCGTGCTGCAGACAGGTCTTGCTGGTGACGTCAAGAGTCGGACGGATGAGTTAGCAAAGGCTTTTGGGCAGTGGGAGATAGCCAAGGCCAAGGTGGCAGAACTGGAAATGCTGCAGACACAGCGCGATACCGACCGCCCCGCCCTAGACGCCGCCGATGCCGCCGTGCGCACGTGCAGACTTTTGGAGCAGGACGCCAGTGCGATCCAGCTATGGGTGGCGCGACTGGACCGCGAAGCGCAAGACCGCTGCGCGCAGGAACGCGAGAAGTTGTCTGAATTCGACCAGCTTGTGGATGGCGCCGACAAGACGGTCCACGCCGTGCAGCAACGCCTGCAGGCCAACGCCGCGCTGGTGGTGGCCGCAACGCTGCAAGATGGTGCACCCTGTCCGGCCTGCGGCAGCCTCGACCATCCACACCCGCATCAGGGCCACCCGGAAGACGGCGACCTTGTGGCGTTGCTGCGCCAGGCCGAACAGACGCTCAAGAGCGCACGCGATGCCTTCGCGGCGCAGGACAAGCTCGTCACGCAACTGGAGACCGCGCACCAGATGCAGAAAGCCACTGTGGAGCAAGCCCAGACTCGGCTGCAGGTGGCGGGTTACGCGGATCCGGCGGCGTGGAAGCAGGCGCTGCAGCAGGCCGAAGTGGCGCTTCAGGTCCAGCGGGATCGAGATACGGCACTGGTCAACCGGTTGGCGCAGCGTCCGGCGGCGCTCGACGCGGTGACCAGGCTGGGTGGCATTCACGACCAGGCGCAAGCGGCGCTGCAGACGGCGGCGACCCGGCTGGCGGCTGGCCATGCCACGGTGCAAGCGATTCGCGACCGGGTCGGCATTAGCATGGATCTGGATGCGGATCTGGCAGCAGGCCGGCTGGAGCACGACGCGGCGGCTGTCCGCAATCGGGCGGAGGAAGCGGGCATCGCCCAGGTGCAGGCGCGCTGGCAGACGCTTGAACGCGAGCTGGCGGGCGCAACCGCGACGCTCGAGGCGGCGACAGCGGCGCGCGACGAGAAGCAGGCGGTGTTGCCTGTCGCACAACAGGCCGCGGCAGACGCGCTTGCCCAGGCGGACTTCGCGTTGCCGGAAGACGCCCAGGCCGCGGCGCGCTCTCCCAGTCAGCTGGCGGCGTTGCAGACACAAGTGCTCGGCTGGCAAGGTCGGCACACGTTTCTGGTCGATACGATTGCAGCGCTGGATTTGGCTATAGTCGGGCGTGAAGAGCCGGATGTCGGCGCCCTTGAACAGCGCGCGACCGCCGCCGCAACGGCCGCGCAAAAGGCTACGGAAGACCGCCTCGGCAAGTACAACCAGCTCGACCTACTGCAGAAAAAGGCGGAACAGCTCGAGCGCAAGCAGGCAGAGGTCGCGCGAACCATTGCGGATAGCCAGGGTATGTTGACGCTGTCGCAGCATCTCAACGGCGAGCGCGCGCCCAAGATCGACTTCCCCACGTGGATGTTAACCTGGTGGCTAGAGAAGGTCCTGCACAAGGCAAATCGCCGCATGAGCGCGATGAGCGACGGCCGCTTCACCTTTGCGCTGCGGACGACAGTCAAGGATGGCCGCTCCTGTGCCGGACTGGACGTCGATGTGCTGGACACCTGGTCGAACCAGCGCCGCGATGTCAATGCGCTCTCTGGCGGCGAGAAGTTCCTGGCGTCGCTGTCCCTGGCGCTAGGGCTGGCCGATGTGGTGCAAGGTCTGAACGGCGGTGTGCAGCTCGACACGCTGTTCATCGACGAGGGCTTTGGCGGCCTGGATCTGGTGACGCTTGAGCGCGCGATGGGCATGGTCTACGCCATCGCCGAGAACCGCGCGGTGGGGCTGATCAGCCATGTAGAAGTGATGAAGACGGACATCCCGTCGCAGATTCGGGTCGAGAAATCGCCCAAGGGATCGACGGCGCGGGTAGTGGGCGCGCGGATGGTTTGAACGGACAACTTCGCGCCCACCTGAATACGCAGGTCGTGTAGGCTGTGCCGAGACGCTGTGCCGAGACGCCGTGCCGCTATTCCGCCACCAACCGCCCAACCAGCCGCTGCAGCTCCGCCACCAACGTCTTGAACTCGGCCGCCTCGGCACCGCTCAGCTTGCCAGCCCCCTTGCGCAGGCCATCGAGCTTATGCAACTGGGCCCGCGCCGCCACCGCCGCCTTGAGCACTGCCGGCTTCTGCTTGCGCCCGGGCTTGGCTTTGTGGCCTCGCGTCTTGCGCTTTTCGTCTGCCACTGCGCGCCCGACCTGCTCGCCGGTCAAGGTCAGCGTCGCCGCTTCGCGCGCAATCTGCTTACGCACCTCCCCGTCGGCCAAGGTCGCCAGCTTCTCAAGGTGAACAATCGCCAGCTTGCTGCGCACCTCGTCGGGCAGACCGCGCCAGACGTCGGTGGCCGCAATGCAGCGGCGCAGGGTGCGGTCGGGCAGGCTCAGGTCGGCCAAGACCTCGCCGCGCCGCTCGATCAACTCCTGGTAGCGCAGGTGCTTGCCCGGATCCCGGCTGCGGGCGGCCGCAAAATCACCCGCGTAAAAGCGTTCGACAACTAGGGTGCCGACCGAGACCGCGTGCGCCACGGCGTGGGCCTTGTGCAGTGTGCGCAGGGCGTCTACGGCGTGATCGAGTTCGGCTTCGCTGACTTGCACGAGTGGGTAGGTGGGCTCAGGCTTGGGCGCGTGGGTGGACATGGGCTCTCCTGCGGCGGGTTGGGTGGCGGGCACGGGCGACCACGCGGTCGACGCCGCACGAAGAGATTGACGCGAGTAGAATGCGACGTCAAGGGGTGTCGGACGCAACGCGGTTGGGCGGCAATCCAAGGCCGATTGTGCTGAGACTGGGCGCGGTTTCTGAGAGATGGCCACGTTGGCCAAGTGCTTCTCTAGGCAACTCGCTGCCGCAGCCAGTCGCGCGCACGCTCCGCCAGTGCCTCAAGCTGCGGGACGGACCAGTGCGCGCCAGGGACGATCAGGGTGTTGGCCAACTCGGCTACCGGCTGCCTGGTAGCGGCCACCAATCCCGCCAGCGCCAGCGCCATGGCGAATTCGCTGGCCGGATCCGCTGGCAGCGACAAGAACGCTGTCGTGGCTCGCGCGAGCGATTGGGTTTGCCCACGACCCACAACATGCTCCCAAGGCAATGCGTCGAGGGCCGCCTTGGGATTACCTGCGGCCAGTGCTCCGTCTGCAGCGTATATCGCCATGAGCAAGGCATCGAGCCAGTCCTGCTTTTCGCACTTCTTGGCTCGATCGGCGGAATCGGCGATGCGCAGTAAGCCTGCGGTACCGCAAGTACACGCGCTGAGGTTGGGCAGCGCAATGTCAGCCAGGCGAAGCTCATCGCGGCACACCTCCGTGTCGCCGCGCTGTAGCGCCATCACGGCGCGCAAGTGGTGCCGGTGTTGAGCGTTGCCACCGCTCCATTTGCCGTCCACGTCGCCCGACTCGCCCAAAGCAGATTCGACCGCAGTCAGGTCGCCGATCACCAGTCCTTGCTCGGCCAGCCACAATCGCCACTCGGCAAGACCTTGGTGTTCGGGCAAGAACAGCGGCTCCAACACTGCAATCGTCGCGCGGTCGCCGGCCGCCCGCAGGCTTTGCAGGAGCGCCAAGCGCGCATAAGCGTCGAGTGGACCAAAGACTTCCAGCGCGGCGGCCGGATCAATGTGGCCTTGCTGCAGCAGGTGCTTGGCCATAGGCGCTGGCAAAATCGCAGCTTGCGAGCCGCAAGGCACCATCTTGATCTGGGCGTGCAGACTCCAATCCTCCACAGGGTCAACCGTGACGGGTAGCTTGGGCGCACTGGTATCGCCCAATTCTTGAATATGTAGGCCACCTTCACCAGGGGTTACCAACAGCAGGCGCTGCGCCTCCGAATCTTGAAGGAGCGTCGCCAATGCGGGGACTGGTACGTCAAAGACCTTAAAGGGGGTGTGGTCGGGGCCCGGTAGCAACGCAAGTCCCCGCAGGCGCATGGTTCTCGCTGGCGTGTCGACATACATCAAGTAGCTAATGCCGTGGAGTTGACAGGTTGCTAGGCTCAGGGGCACGGCGTCGTCAGGTAGCGGCATGCGCCCGGGAAGCACAGTGCCAACACCTTTGCCCTCGGTCACGTAGAACGAGCGGCCATTCGACTCGTCCGCGGCGACCATGATCACGCGGCTTGGATCGTCGGGCGACACTGCCACAAGCCTGGGCACCTGTGGCGGCCTGTTGATTTGCAACGGATGCGGCCTACCGCGCGGAGTTCGCAACGAGCAACTATCGAGATTGCGCCGCTCGCACCAGCCCGGCGGCTGCAGTCCAGCCACGCGATGATCGTCGCTAGACAGGAGCTGTTCTGTGTAGACATGGCGTTTTGATGGCCATTCGACGATTACGTGCCGGTTCGTGCTTCCGTCAAGCGACCTGCGCGCCGTCCACAGGTGCAGGTCGTCTGTGGCCATCATGCGGACCAGCCGCTCGTTAGGATCGAGGCTCAAGTGGCGCACGCGAGCGACACGCAGCGGCGCAAACTCCAACTCAAACAGTGTGCCATCCCAAGCCGCGAAGTGGTGCTTGCCCCACAGGACGGCGAAACTTCCTTGGAACCGTGAAGCACCGATCTCGACTATGCCGCGCTCGACCACCTTGCCCGTCGTGCAGTCGATGCGTTCAACGAACAGCCAGCCGCCCAGCTCATCGCCCAAAAGCACATGACCATCGCAGTCCAGCGCGTCGTAAGCCGACACGCCGTATTTGTGCCCTGGCAATGCCTGCACCGCTTTCGTGCTAGCCGGGACCACCTCCGACCAACGCCGAAACTTAGCGCTGCCACGATCGCGCGCCTCTCGACCGACCTCAGTCCAGCGCGACTTCTGCTCGGGGCACGCTGCCGCCTCGGCCAACAGCTCACTCACCTCAAGCAGGTCGAACCAGCGTTCTTCGACTGTCGCGAGGTCGGCCTGGGCCATTCGCTCTACCTGCAACTCGGCGGTGGCCAACAGAGCCCCAAGTCGAACTTGATCTGGCCTATGGGCTGCTGGAATAGGTGGTAGCTCATCGAATCGAACGCGGGCCGCTGCCACCTCGTCACGGGCCAGGTACTCAGCCACGTCCGCTAGGCCCTTTTGCGCGGCCCGATGCCTTGCTACTGTCTGGTCGGCGGCAATCGCAGCCGTTGCCCGGCGAAATCGTGCAAGCTCACGCAGCATGGGGTAGTCCGTGCAGGCCGCCGCAAGCGCAATGTCGCTACCTTGCGCCATCGCGGCGTGCGCAGCCAGGGCGGCATGGACGATCTTGTCATGCGACTCGCGCGAATTGGCTAGCGTCCGCAACCACTCCCAGGCCCGCATTGGCACAGCGGCCTCGACTTGCGTCCGTAAGCGCTCGTCGAGATCGAGCCAGGCCCGCCACGCGTCGGCCAGTCGCCCGCTGTTGTGCAGCGAAATGCAGTCGACGACGAAGCGTTGATCCTGTTGGAGCTGGGCAGCGCGCTGAGCCTCTCGCATGCGCTCTCTAGCCCCAATACGTGCAGCTTCTTGGCGGTCCTCTTCGGCCTGTACCACTTGCCGCGCTGCAGCACTCTCCGGAAACTTCTGCAGGATGTCTCTCGCCAGTGCTACCGCCTCGGTCTGGCAGCCGCGGTCTGTCAACAGCTGGAGCTGTTCTTCAAGGGGCTGGCGCGCCGTAGCCCGCTGCTGTCGTAGCGCTTCTTCGAGTTCGCCCAAGGCCAGAGTGCGCGCGCCGCTGGTGCTCGCACGCTTCGTTGCCTGTTGCGCTAGTTCAAACTCGCCTTTGTCTAGGTAAAGCTTGCCTATCTGCACCCACAAATCGACATAGAGCGGTCCCTCCCCGTCGGGAGCAAAGTCACGCGCGGCATCTGCGTCGCCAACTTGGGCCGCCGCCCGGGCGAGCAACAGTTTCACCGCGGGGTGGGCCCTGGCGCGCGCGTGTAGCTGCTCTCGATAGTCCCACGCGGACTCGTAGTCGGCGAACAGGTCGACCAGACAGCCCAACAACGGAATTGCCGTACCGACAGAGCCACCTGCGGCGGCAAATGCCCGCTCGAACGCCGATCGTGCGGCCGGGTAGTCGTACTCGGTGCAGGCACGCTCTGCGGCTGACAGCTCCTCTTCAACCGTGACTGTACCCGAAGCAGCGGCCGGGGAAGAGGCGATCGCCATCACGGGAGGTAGAGCCTCTCTGTCGGCCCCGCCCCGCGTGTCGAGTTCGAAGCGCACCCAACTGCGGGCATCTTCGTCGAGGTCGTCGACCACGGCATGGCAGGCGTCGATTGGTCGCGAGCGATGGCCAATGGCGATGATTCGACCCGTCTCACCGTCCAGCTGTATGCGTAACTCTTGAGGATACTGTCGAATCAGCAAGCTTTGCAGCAATTGCTTAAGGCGATAGCGTTCGGTGCGTACACTGGCCAGCATGGCGCGCCCAGTCGGGTTGACGTCGTGAATCAGATTGAACAAGTCCGCTAGAGCAGGGGCTGTGCGGCCCTCGAGGGCGGCTCGCGCGGCGTCAAGTGCGTCAACAAGTCTGATCCTAGGCATCTTAGGCATCCTCTCGGGTTGAGCGGCGATGGTAGCTCTTGTTTCGCGGGTTGACGATGTATGTGCCAGCGCGGTTGCCGTACTACACGCCGCTGCCAACAGAGGTGGCCGGTTTCGTTAACCAAGTACAGCGAGTGGTTGGCGCATCGATAGACCGCTAGCGCCCAGCCGGATAAAACCTAAAGAACAACGCGAGCTTCTTGGCCACCGCCGCGTTGTTCTGAGCCAGACGCCGCAGCCCGTCCAGGTCCATGAAGTAGTCTTCGGCATAGGTATTGAAGTCGTTCTCGGCGTTTGAGGCCCCGTAGCCAATCAGCACCCCGCAAGCCCGGTAGTGCGCGGCGCGCGAATTGCCCTCGTCGGGGTGCCCAAAGTACCACTGGTCACCATGAAAGGCGCAGCCGCCCGCGACCATCTGGCGGTCGTGCAGCGCGTCCCACTCGGCCCGCAGTTCGGGGTTTTGCCGGTATACGTACGACGACGTCTCGTGGTAGATGACGCGCTCGAACTCGGCCAAGCCGTTGTTGTCGTGTGGGTAATAGGCGATTAGCACCAGGTCGTCGCCGCGAAACAGGCCGCTGATGGGGCTGCCTTCCAGCTTGAGCGACTGCACCAAGAAATACCGCAGCTTGCCCGTGGTGGCTTGGCCGATGCGGTCGAGCGCGCGCACCACCGTCGCACACAGAGCAGGCTTGAAGGGCTGGTCGTAGTTGCGGATCTCGACGCTGCGGGTATTGGCAGCCCTGACGGCGGCCTCGTGGTCGAACGACACGTTGCCAAAGCGACGGCTGACGGTGTCTTTGGTGCACTCGGCCGCGTGGCTGGTGAGCGCGAGTCCACAGGGCGCCAAAAGGCCAAGGATTCTTGTCCAGAAAGTGCTACTAAGCCTCATGCTTGCTCCTGCGCGGTCCCTACGCCGCCACCTTTAGCCCCGCCGCCAGCCGCCGCACCAGGGTCTGGCTCAGCACGCCGGCAAAGCG
>CAISBR010000105.1 GCA_903883645.1 uncultured Myxococcales bacterium
AGGGGAAAATTGGCGTTGACGAGGGGCTATCGCGGGCGTAGGCTCAGTGCTCGAGGCCGGAAGGTCCGGTTTGGGCGGGTGTGATGTGGTTGGCGGTCGGTGGCGGTCAGGTGGAAAATGCGGTTGCGTCTCCTACGCGTGAGTGTATTTTGTTGCGATTCAGAACTTTGTGTGACCGACATCGCCGGTTATTGTGACGCGAGTCGCCTGCCGTCCACATCGTCAATGTAGCAGCGTTGGGGCGCGCCACCATGAGAAGTTGCGGCGTTTCGCGTTCGAGCACAGAAGGTGCCGGAACTCCTGTACTCCTTGAATCGCCAAATTCCGCCGGAACCGTTGCGCCCCGCCCGACGCCGCCGCGTGGTGGGCCTTGCCTCGGCTGGCCTAGTGGCTGAAATTCCGCGAGTTCGTCGCGTTGACGCGTGCCCGCCGTCGGGGTAGCCTGGGTGTCCGATGCCGGAATTTTCAGTCCCATGCGTTGTTTGCGCGGCCTGGGCTCGGGTGATCCGCACAGTACTGTTCTAAAGATCGAGGCGCCAATGCCAAAAGAGTCCGCCAAATTAGGGGTTTATAGCCGCGGGTGGCTTGCCATCGCTGTCCTCGGGCTCGCCTTGGTTGGCGGCTGTCGCAAGGTGGCGCCCGCCGCGCCCGCAGACCCGGTTGCGCCAGCGGTGCACGCCCAGCCGCCGGCTGCGCTTGCGCCCGGGCACGATGCAGCCCCAGCCCAAGTAGCGGCACCGGCCTTGGCCCAGGCACCCACCCCTGCCGCCGAGCCTGCTGCAGTTACGGCTGCCGCGCCCGCCATTTCGGACGAGTGGGCCATCGACACCGCTTGCAACAACCCAGAGTCGAAGGCGATGCGCCAGCGCTTGGCCAGCAAGGACTTTGCCTCCGCGCGGATTGTGCTGACGGTGGCTGGCGGACCAGGCCATCCGGCGCGCAGCGTGACCATCTTGGGATCTGGCACTGTCGAGGCCGGAGAAGTGAGTGCATTCGGCTCGTTCGGCGGCGCGCCAGCTCACCAGGCTCCGTTTGTTCCGCAAACGCGACTGCAGCGAAGGATCATGTGTCTGGTTGTTCGCCTTGCGCAGTCGGGGCTTTTTGCCGAGCGCGCCAGCGACCCACCGCAAGGCCGCGTCGTGAGGTTCGATGTGCCTAAGCACGAACGACTTGTTACGGTTGCGCTCGGCGGCGAGTCGGCGAGCACCGGCGAGGCCTACCATTGGATTTGGGCCGAGCAAATCTTGGTCGACGCGGGCTTAAAGAAGTGCGCCCAGACCTTTGGGTGCAACTACGAAGGCACCTGTCGCTTGCGCAACGGGACCTGTGTCGCGGGCTCGGTGGCCGACTGCCGCAATTCTTCACGCTGCGACAATGAACTGCGCTGCGCCTTGCAAGATGGTCAGTGCGTGCGCGACGCCAATTCGTGCCGGTTTGGCAGCGATTGCCGCATCCACGGCAATTGCACGGCGCAGGGCGAGCAATGCATCGCCGCCAGTAACCGCGATTGCCGTGCGTCGGACCGCTGCGAGACAGAGGGACTTTGCGTCGCGCAAGCGGGCAAGTGCGTGGAAGCCAAAGCAAAGAACTGAGTGGGGCCACGCGCACGCGACCGCGCAACCCTAACAAGCCGCACACATCTAGGCACTTGCGCCCCGTACCGTTGCCGCGCCTGGATCGGCCTGCTAGCGTCGCGCACGGCGCCCAGGTCACCAGCGGCGCCAACAAGGACAGCGACATGGCAGCAGGCACCCGCGACGACCCATGGCAGCTCAAGACTCCGCCCGGCACTTCGGAGTATCAGATGTGGCGCGACGATGCGGCGAGTCCACCCGCGCTCGTGTGTCAGGTGGGCAGCACGCAGCTGCGCTACCAGTGGCGCTGTGTCGACGACCTAGCCGCAATGCTCAAGGCCCACGGCGACTGGCTGCCGCTCGGTGGCGCCGACGAGCAGAAACCTGCCGCCGAGGGAACGGTCGAGGCGTGGGGTCGCTCGCCCGACAATCCGGTGGGCGGCTGGTACGGGCTAAAGAAGGGCCTGCGCGGGCGGTTTGGCGTGTACGTGCCGCCCCTGCTGGAGCAGCTGGGCCTGGCCGAAGTGACCCACGACGCCAAGAACAACCGGATGCGTAGCAAGGCGTGAGGGCGACGGGGCGCTCGTCGCCGAAAACTGCGACAACGCCGACAACGACTGCAACGGCACCACCGACGAAGGCTGCGACGACGACAGCGACGGTTACTGCAATAAAAACAAGACCATCTTGGGCTACGTGCAGACCTGCGAAAAGG
>CAISBR010000106.1 GCA_903883645.1 uncultured Myxococcales bacterium
AGCCGCCACGGTATCGACGAGGTCAATCACATCGGCCACGCCAGACACGATACTCGCCGCAGCGGCATCGTGATCGGCCTGGGTCGGCGCTTCGCTGGGCTCGTCCGCTTCGTCGGGCAAGTCGGCCAATGCTTCTTGATCATGGGCGACACCGGCGCGATTCGGCACATATTCAGGGCGTTCGCGACCATGCTTTAGGCGATACAACTCGTCTTCGGCCAGGTCGAGTGCGCCCATCGTCACGATATAGGCCTGGCGCGTGCGCTCGGTCTTGCGGTCCAAGACGCGCAGGGCCAGCTCGCGCTCAAAGATCGCCCGGCGGAAACCTTCGCGCTCGGCCTTGAGCTTATCGATGAATTCTTTCTGCTTATCGTCTTGGCGCGCCGCGCGGGCCGCCTCACGCTCCGTGCGCGCAGCCTCGGCTTCGGCAATTCGGGCGGCGCGCTCGGCCTCAAGCTCGGCGCGGCGCAGCAAAGTAGCCTCGTCCACTTCGCGCTCGACCTTGGGCTCGGGCGGCAGCGGTGGCGCGACCTCGACCGGGGGCTTCTCGGCCACGGGCGCGGGCTTCTTGTACGACCGGTCGGCCAAGGCCTGCGTCAGCTCTTCGGCAATCGATTCGGCTTTGCGCGTCTTGGCTTGCAGCTCAACGCTCTCGGCCTCAGCCTTCTTGAGCGCGGACTGCAGGCGCTTGACCTCGTCTTTGGCAGTCGCGGCCTGCGCCTTGAACTCCTTGGCACCCTTGTCTTCTTTGCCCGCAACCTCGCGGCTTTGGTCGAAGCGCTTCTTAAAGCCTTCGGCGCGCTCGGCCTGGGCACGCGACTCGGCATCCGCCTTGTCGGCGCGGTCGGTAAGCGCCTTGATTTGATCTTGCAGTTTCGAGCTTTGCAGCCACAGCCAAATGGCCAGCGCGGCACAAGCCGCCGCCAGCAGGGCGAGGACCAGGATGTTCATGTCGATTCTCCGTAGGTGGACCACGCGCAAAACCTGCGGGCAAAGCAGGCGGCGGCGGCCCTTTCGTGTACCACGATAGGGGCATGGCCGACAAGGAATTGCGACGGCGGCCAAGGTGCGCGACACTCAGCCGGGCCGACGGCAGGGGGCTAGCGTGGATAAAGCGGAAGGGAATCGGACGCTGGAACAGTGGCTGGCGCAGGTAGAAGATGCCCTGGTGCAAGATCGCCAGCGCATGACCAAGCAGCGGCGCCTGGTGGCTGAAACGCTGTGGCAGCATCGGCACTTTAATGTGGAAGAGCTGCATCGGGCCGTGCGCGAGCGCGACGACGCCATTGGCTACGCCACCACCTATCGCACGGTGAAGCTGCTGGAGCGGGTTGGGCTGGTCCATGCCGGACAATTCGGTGATGGCACAGCACGTTTTGAGGTTGCAGTCGGCGACAGCGATCACCACGACCACTTGATCTGCACGCGCTGTGGCGCAATTGTCGAATTTGAGCTCGAAGCGATCGAGGCACTGCAAAAACAGGTGGCCGAGCTGCATGGCTATGCGCTGACTGCCCACCGGCTCGACATGTTTGGCCTGTGCCCTATCTGCCAAAAGGCTGGCAAGCGCCTGTAACTGAGTAGGAAAATCATGACAAACGGCATTTTGGTCGAGTGCGTACCCAATTTTAGCGAGGGGCGCGACCGCGGCGTGATCGACCAAATCACCCGCGAAATCGAGCAGGTCGAGGGTGTACTGCTGCTCGATGTCGATGCGGGCAAGGCCACCAACCGCACCGTGGTAACGCTGGTGGGGCCGCCCGAAGCGGTGCTCGAAGCGGCGGTGCGTTCGGCACGAAAAGCGTGTGAGCTCATTGATATGCGCGGCCATCACGGCGAGCACCCGCGCTTTGGCGCCATGGACGTGTGCCCGCTGGTGCCGGTGAGCGGCATCACCCTGACCGAAACGGCGCAGTGGGCACACAAGCTGGCCAAGCGCCTCGCGGGCGAAGTGGGAATGACCGTCTACTGTTACGAGGCGGCGGCTACTTCGCCGCGGCGCAAGAACCTGGCCGAAGTGCGCGCGGGCGAGTACGAGGGGCTGGCCGCCAAGCTCGCCCTGCCCGACTGGGAACCGGACTATGGACCCGCTGAATTTAATGCCAGAAGTGGTGCTACGGCGGTGGGTGCGCGGGATTTTCTAGTGGCCTACAACGTGAATTTGAACACCACTTCGACGCGGCGGGCCAATGCAATCGCCTTTGATGTGCGTGAAAAAGGGCGCGAATTGCGCGAAGGCGGCGCGCTGAGCGGCAAGATTCTGCGCGATGGCCACGGCGAGCCGCTATGGCAAGCGGGCACGCTCAAAGCCACCAAGGCCATCGGCTGGTTCATCGAAGAATATGGGATCGCGCAAGTGTCGATGAATTTGACGGATAGTGGCGTTACCCCGCTGCACGTGGCCTTTGACGAGGTGTGCGCCAGGGCGGCCGATCGCGGCGTGCGGGTCACGGGCTCGGAGCTGGTAGGGGTGGTGCCGCTGCGGGCGATGCTCGACGCGGGGCGCTATTTCTTAGAAAAACAGCAGCGTTCGGTGGGTGTGGCCGACGCCGAGCTGGTCAAGATCGCGGTGCGCTCGCTGGGGCTGGCCGACCTGACGCCGTTTGATCCCAGCGAGAAGATCATCGAGTACGCGATCGCGAAACGGCAGGTGGCACAGAAGTCGTTGCAAAGTCTGACGGTGCGGGGCTTTATCGAAGAGACGGCCTCGGAGTCGGCAGCGCCGGGTGGCGGATCGGTGGCGGCACTGCTGGGCGCACTGGCCGCGGCGCTGGGCACGATGGTGGCAAATTTATCTTCGCACAAGCGGGGTTGGGACGAGCGGTGGCGCGAATTCTCGGACCATGCCAATGCGGGCAAGCAACTCCACGCGCGCCTCGGCCAGCTCGTCGACGAGGACACCCGCGCCTTTGACGCGATCATGGCGGCGCTGGGGATGCCAAAGGGCAGCGACGCCGAAAAGCAGAAGCGAAGTACTCTGTTGCACGATGCCACCTTGAATGCGATTGCCATTCCGCTGCAGACCATGCGGGTGGCGGCACAGACGTACGATCTGCTCGAGGCGATGGCGAGGTCGGGTAATACGGCGTCGATCTCCGATGTTGGGGTGGGCGTGCTGTGCGCGACAGCGGCGGTGCGCGGCGCCCATCTGAACGTGCGCATCAACGCGGGCGGGCTGAAGAATCCGGGCGAAGTGGCGGCGATGCTGGCCGAAGCCAATGAGCTGGCCCAGTTCGCGGCAAGGCGCGAGTTGGCGGTGTTGGCGCTCGTCGAAGCTAAGCTAGGCGCCTAGCTAAGTGAGCTAATCCATATCAAGATTTTCAGCATCCAGACTGAGCGCCGCCTGCCGGTCGAGGCGTTCGACCGCGTCGATGCGGTGCTCCGGCGACAGCGGCGCGAGGGTCACGATCTCGGGCCAGGCCGCGGCAAACCAGTGATCAAGACGCGAAACATGCTTGGCAGCGGCCAATGCCATCGCAGTCAGATAACTATAATCCGAAGCAAATTCAGTAAGATGCGAGGCCATCACGTGATCGGCCGCCACCCGTGGCAGGTCGGCTTGCACGGCGGCGTGCAGCAGCGGCCCCAGGCCAGTGCCAGGCAACCCGTCGAGCGCCAGCTGCCAAGTCTGACCCGGCCACCAGCCGCGCGCCCAGGCGTCCGCCGCGTCGTGGCAGCAGTTGAACCAGTCGATGACCAAGCGGCTGAGGCGTGCGGGGTCGTGCACAGGCGGCGACGCCCCATTCTGCTGCAATTCCTGGACCATACGCTGCCAAAACTGTGCCAGTTCAGCTACTTGCGGCTGGCTTGCGGCCCATTGGCGCGCCAGCCCATCGATGTCGGCCAGGCGGTGGGCGCGGCGCAAGTGCGCGTAATCCTGTGCGGGGTCGGGCAAATCCTCAGGCACATCCAGGCTCCACGAACCCGACAGCTCAAGCGCGGCCAGCACGGCTGCGGGCCCCGTGGGCAGGCCATCGAGCAAGCCAGCGCCCAGATCAAGCTGAGCGACAAGCGGGCGGAGCCGCAGCTCGGCCGGCTGCCAGTGGTAAGCAAAACGCTTGAGATCGCCTGTGGCTTGCCGGGCCAGCCAGCGCAGGTGCAGGGCCTCGCGCAGTGGCCGCGGAATCGGCGCCTCGCTATCGGCAAACTGCGCGTGCAGCAGTGGCCGATCGCGCAGCGGCGAACGCACGGCCGCGCGGTGCGGACCCAAGTCGAAGCGCGCAAGCTGGCGGTCGCCACTCCACAGCTGGCCGCCCACCAGCGACACCACGTGATCGACATGCTGTAGAAGCGTCACCGACAGAGGCAGGTCGCGCAGCTGCCCGGGGCGCGGCCGCGGACCCAGCGCGCGACGCACCCACGGCACGGCGATCCGGCACTCGTCCCACAGCACAGCCCCCGAGTCACGGCGCTCAAGAGCAAGGCGCACATCACTATAATGTCCAAGACTTATAATGAGGGGATGGGTACCGGAGGCGCACAGGCGCTGCGGCGCGAGCTCGATGCCGGTGGGCAGCAGGGGTTCGATCAGAGCAGACGGCAGCGCCAACGCCATGATCCGCGCACGCAGCTGGCCATGGACGAGTGGCGGCGCGGTCTGCGGCGACGACCACAGCGCTGCCAAACCAGTAAACGGATGCGGTCGCGCCATGTGCACCTGCCGAGGCGGCGATTGCCGAACTGCGTGCTGAGGGGGCCAGAGCGGTAGATACACGGGCTGCGATCGCGGTGCAAGCATGTTTGTAGGCGCCGCTTCGGTGTGGGCCACGCGAGGCGCAGTGGGCGCGGGCCCGTACTTGGGGCGGCAAATCGAATTGTGCTAAGGTTGTGAGGCAGTGCGCCTCTGGGCAGCACCAATGCCGCTCGCCGCGGATGCCGACTCAAATCCCTGTTCCTCAAGAGCTTCGCCATGACCAAGACTTTCTCGTTGGTGCACCTGCTGTTGCTGGTTTGCAGTTTGCATGTGCTCGCCATGTTGCTGACGTGGCCCGCGGTGCTGACCATTACCGATGAATATTCGTACGTAGAGGCAGCACGCGGCTTTGCTGCAGGTCGTTTGACCAGCACGATCATCGACATTGATACCTTTCGCCGCGTGGCGACCCACCCGAGCAACTATCCGGCCGGCACGTCGCTGGTGCAGGCCTTGTGCATTATGGTTGCGGGTTGGCGGGGGGTGTTCGCCGTGTCGCTGCTGGGGTTTGTGGCCATGATCTGGGGCTGCTGGGCGCTACTGCGGGCGCTCGGCCGCGACCCCCGTTGGACCCTGCTGCTTTTCGTGTTTCCGCCACTAGTCGTGCTGTCGCGTACGGCGATGAGCGATACCGTGAACGCTGCGCTGGTTTGCGGTGCGCTCGCCTTCTTTGTCCGCGGCCGCGAGGGTCCGGCTTGGCGATGGTGGCTAGCAGGCGTGCTCGCCGGTCTGATCTTGGTGTTTCGCGAAGCCTCGGTGCTGGTGGTGGCGCCGTTCTTTGTGGGCGCGCTGGTCCGCCGCGACCCCGGGGTGCATCGGCTGGTCTTGGGCGGTCTGCTTGGCGCCGGCGTGCGGCTGATTTCGGCGCAGGTGCTCTACCACAACCCGCTGTTCCGCCACCCCGGTTACGGCGGCTTTGGCCTGGGCAATCTGGTGCACAACCTGCCGTTCTATCTAGTCCTTACGCTGGTGGTCGTGCCGTTTGGGCTGGTGGCCTTGCTGCGCTATCGCGGCTGGCGTTGGCCAGAACTGCTCGCTGCGGCTCTGAGTTACACCTTGCTGCACGCGGCCTACTTCTACGGTGCAAGCGAGGGCGGCGGGCCCAACGCCATTGTCATCGGCGGCCGCTACCTGCTGCCCGTCATACCGCTGTATATCGTCGCCATTGCGGCGGCCGTGGAGCAGCTCGAGGCACGCTGGGATACGCCGCGGAGTGGGTACCAACGGCTGCTGGCTCACCGGCAGGGGCTGTTGGGCAGTGCGGCGCTGCTGTCGGTGGCGGTGCATCCGGCGATGGCGGTCTGGAGCCACACCCAAGAGGTACACGCAAATTCGCTTTGCGAGTATGTACCGGCAGATGCGCGGCTTGTGGCGAATACGTCGGTGCTCGCCAAGGCGATGCTGCCCGTGCGCTGCGAACGGGCACGCGCGGATTTCAAGTCGCTGCCGGCCGGGTACCTAGCGCGCTGGTCGCGCGATTCGCGCCCACTTTTCATCGCGATTGCCACCCGCACGGACAGCGAGGCCTATATGGCGGCCACCGTCGAGGCCAAGCAGTGGCTTGCCACCGAGGTGGGAGCTGCGCACCTTAGACTCGTACACGAGGACCTAGACATCCGACAGCCGTTGCAAATTTGGCAGGTTACTGGGCCGCTATAGCTGTTTGCGCAGGCGAATATGCCAGTGCAACGACACCAGCCCGCCCAACGGCCGGGTCAGTACATCCGCCGCAAGTGCCACGCGAGCCAAGGGGCCGGGCAGCACCGACCGCCGCGTCACCCCACCCGAGGCCAGGTACGAAAACCAGGGCAAGTACTCGAATTGCTCGATCTGCAGACCCGGAAACTCGACCGCAAAACGCTGCTTGTCGCGCACGAACACCAACCACGACAGCGCTTGATTGGCGTCGGCCATGGCGTCGTTTTGCGCAAAATCCCAGGCGTGGGCGCGGTCATCATAGGGCTCGGGATGCATGTGCGAAAAGAACGCGCGGGCGAGCGGCGTATGCGCCACCTCGATCATCGCCACCACGCCACCCGGCACAAGGACGCGCTGCGCCTCAGCAAAAAACGCCTCGACCTGGGGGATGTGGTGCAGCGCATGGGTCAGAAAGATCGCCCGCACACTGTTGTCGGGATAGGGAATGTGCCGCGCGTCGATGACTTGGCTGGCGGCGCCGGGCACGATATCCGAGGTGATCACATCGGGGCGCAGCTCGGCTAAGTAACTGCCGCCACTACCCAATTCGAGCAGAATCCCTGGCTGGTCGGCCGGCACGGTCGCCTCGTCGCGCAACAGCGCCGCGTACCAGGCATCGTAACAGTGCTTGAGCAGTGGCTTTTCGGCGATCAGATCGCGCTGAATGGTGAACCACTCGGCCGACCCCAGCGCCACGCCCTGCAAGCGCGGTTCTTGCAATAGCATAGTTACTCCATGGTATTAGGACCGATTGGCGCGCGCATTCTCGAGCAATGCTTCAGCGCGCACCTTGGCGAGCCAGTAGATGGCGATGAGGCCGTCGGTCGGGCGAATCTTCTTGCCCTCTAGAATGCCGCGGGGATTGTAGGTGATCGGCACTTCTTTGATACGGATGCCGGCGAGCATGGTCTTGCCCGTGAATTCAGGGCAGAACTCGAAACCGCGGCTGGCGAGCGAGAAGCGGTCGAGGACCTCGCGGCGAAACACCTTGTAACCTGTGGCCTCGTCGGTGATGCGCTGGCCGTACATGGCGCGTGTCGAGAAGGTTAGAATTAAATTCGCCAGCAAATTCAACCGACGCATACCCTTGGGGAAGCCGTTGTAGAAGCGCGAGCCGTAGACCACGTCGACGCTGGGATCGTGGAAGGGCTCGAGCAGCGTGGGATAGTCGGAGGGCGAGTACTCGAGGTCGCCGTCTTGGATAATGATGACATCGCCGGTGGCGAGCTTGAAGCCGGCGCGCAACGCGGCGCCCTTGCCATGGTTGACGAGGCCGGGGTGCATCTTGACGTCTTTGGCATGATCGGGATGCTCGGCCAAGAACTGCTGAATCGCCTCTACGGTGCCATCGGTCGAGCCGTCGTCGACTACGATGACCTCGCGCTCGGCGTCGTCGACAAGCGGCGCCAAGAACACCCGGCGCAGGATTTCGCCCACCAGCAGGGCTTCGTTGTACACGGGGATAATGACACTGACGCGGCGAATGGTGCTCACGGATTCCTCTGTGCAGTTGGCGCGGCGGCGCGATGGGAGGGGGCAGGGCTGAGGGCCAGCTCGCGAAGAACCTCGCGATAGTCCTTGGGTGCCAGATCGACCCGTTTTAGGTCATCGGCGGTGTCGACTGACTCTAGGGCGCGCAGCCCGAGCAGGTTTTCAGACGTCATAGGCAGGAGCACATGCAGCTTCTCGGCGACGCCGAACAGGCTTGCAAGTGCAGAACCCGGCAAATGAATCAACGGTTTACGAGGCTGACCCAAGCTATCGGCGATGGCGCGATAGAAGGTATCGAGCGTGATCGCCTGAGCGCTCGCCAAGACCAGCCGCCCCGACCGCTGCTTCACGGCTGCGCGCACGATGCCCTGGCACAGTTCGGCCACTGCAATGGTCTGCACGGGCTGGTTGCCACCGTAAAACGACGGAATGAACGGCAGCCGCGCGATAAGCCCGGCCAAGCGCTGGTGCACGCCGCCATGGCCCAGCACAAAACCGGGGCGCACCACCAGATCGCGCGATGGGTTGAGCATGCCCTCGATCTGCAGCTTGGAACGCCCATACCACGACAGGGCGCGCGGATGAGCCGACATCGACGACACGAACAGCCGCCGCACGCCTGCGTTTTCGGCCTGGGCAAACAGCCGCTCGGCGCCCTGGATGTTCTGCTGCGCCGCCGCGGCCGGGTCGCGCGTATCCGTCGCCCAGGCTGCGTGCACTAGGAGCTCGGCGCCAAGCCACACGGCCTCGTCAAGATCGGCACCGAGCTCGCCGCGAGACCAGGTCAGGCGCGGGTCGCCCGCCAGCGTCGCCCGCTGCGGATCGCGTGCCAAAGCGCGGACTTGCCAGCCCTGAGCCAAAAACTCGCGGGCCAGCTCGCTGCCGATAAAGCCACTGGCGCCGGTCAAGACGACGATGCGGGTCATGCGGCCACCTGCAAGTCGCGGGCGACGTGATCGGCGATGCGGCGGGCGTTGGCCATGATGGTCAGCGTCAGGCCCTTGGCGGGTAGGTAGCGCCAGCCCGCGCTGTCGGCGACGTAGACGCTGCGGCTGCCGAGTAGCCGGCCCGTGTCGTCGAGTCCGTGGCGATCCGCAGGCCCGGCGGGCAGATGCGGCACAGTCCCCGCATAGTGAATGCTCGACGCGTGCCCCGGCCGCAGCCGCGCGCCCCCCACACAACCAAGGACCAAGAGCTCGCGCAACACTTCGATTTCGCGGCGACTGCGCTGTGCAAGCAGCTCCGCGGTGGGCTGATAGTTCAGCTCAAGGGGCCATGCGGCCGCACCTGGGCGCACCGTGAGCCAGTTGTCGGCACTCGGCGCGTCGGCATGGTGCACACCCACGATCATCAGGCTGTTCATCAGCAAGCGCACCACCTGCAGGCCAGCCCAGGGATGCAGAGGTAACTCTTTGACAAGCTTAAAGTTTAATAGCGACCGATACGAGTAGAGCTGCAGCGACACCAACTCGTTGGGCGCGTCTTCAGGGGCGTACATGCCGGCCAGCTGGGCCATGCTGTGGCGGGCTTCGCGAGCCGGCTGCCCGAGCCGCCGCACCTGCAGACAGGGCATGTACGTATACGGATTGCAAAGGAGCGGCACCCGCACGCCCGCTTGGCCACGCGCCGCCAGCACCAGCCGGGCCGAATTGAGCGCACCGGCGCACAGCACCAGCTTGCGAGCGGCAAATTCTACGGGCGCAGCGCCGGCATCGGGGCGAATCGCCCGCAGCACCACCCCGTCGGCCGTTTCGTCGAAACCGGTGGCCAGCACGCCTGCAGTGCACTGGAAGTTGGGCTGTTTGGCCAGATCGTCGAGCGTATAGCGCGGCCGGTAGATCGACTTGCGCGAATCGGACCAAAAGTCCATGTCGAACTGCGGGTTAGCGCGACGTTCGCCCAGGTCTTGCGACAGAATCGCCAGCGGAATGCGCCCGAGCCGAAGCGGCCGCGAACCCCGCCGATCATGGGCCGCCAGCAGCGCCTGGGCATTGCTATCGAGGGGTAGCGCCGGCTGGATGCGCTGCAGCTGCCCCGCACAGTCGCGCCCGGTGGCATCGTCGAGGCTGCCACTCACGCCAATCTGATCGGCAACTTCTTGGTAATAGCGTGCAAACTCGGGCGCTTCTACACCCATGCGCTGCAGTTCGTCGTCGCTGTACGTGTAGGCCGCCGCGCCCCACGCCGCGCCCAGCCCACCGCTCGCCAGGCTCTGCATCGGCTCAAAGCTGGCGCCGCTGGTCGGCAGATAGGTCTCGGCATTGCGCGTAACAAATTGCCTGGGCGGCGTAAGTTGCGACCCAATGCGCACTTGCCCGGTGGGCACGCCCTCGCCCTGCGGCCCCAAGAAGTAGTAGGCCTGCTGCGGGTCGCTGGCACGGATCTGCTCGAACGGCTGATCGGGAATGCGATCGCGAAAGGTGGCGTCGTCGTAGCCCATGTGGATCAGGTGCACCGACAGCCCGCGCGCGACCAACGCGGCCGCCGCCATGGCACCTGCCGGCCCAGAGCCCACAATCAAGACGTCGGTTGCGGCGCTCATGGCGGGCTCGATTCCGCCGCACCGGCTGCTGGCAAGCGGACCGGACGCACCAGTACGTGCATCAAGATCTGCCAAAATGCCAGGGGGATAGCCACAATACCGATCGCCAGCAGCGCCAGCACCGCAACCACGGGTCCGTGGCTAATCGGCGCAAACGCCGCGGCCGAGTCCGGTGCTGCCTCTCGGCGGGCAAGGGCTTGGATCTGCTGGTCCGTGGGCTTGAGCATGGCGCACTAGGATAGTCGCGCCCCGTCCAACTGGCAATGCGCAACGCTCTGGGGGGCGTCTGGCCAACTCGGCCTCGCACGGCTAGACTGCCGGCATGAAGCTCTCCGCCACCGTCCACGGCACTACTTTTACCTTTGCCAGCCTCAAAGACGCGCTCAACCGCGCCAGCGAGCTGAAATCGGGCGACCGCTCCGCCGGTCTTGCCGCCGAGTCGACCAGCCAGCGCATCGCCGCCAAAGAGGTCATCGCCAATCTTGAGCTGCGGCATTTTTTCGAGAATCCGTCAGTTGCCTACGAACACGATGAGATCACCCGGCTTATCGTCGACGACTTGGACCAGCGCGCCTACAAGAAGATTCAGGGCTGGACCGTGGGGCAGCTGCGCGAGTGGCTTTTGGACCGCCGCACCAGTGCCGAGGATGTGGCCGCGGTGTCGCCGGGCCTGACCCCCGAGATGGTGTCGGCCACGGCCAAGCTGATGAGCACGATGGACCTGATGGTGGCGGGTCGCAAGCTGCGCGTGGTTAAGAAGTGCAATAATACCATAGGTCTAGAGGGGCGCATCTCGAGCCGCTTGCAGCCAAATCACCCCGTTGATGATGTGGCCGGTATCTTGGCCGCGGTCAAAGAGGGGCTGGCCTACGGCAATGGCGACGCGGTGATCGGCATCAATCCGGCGACCGAGTCGACCGAGAATACCGCGGCGATCCTCTATGCTGTCAAAGACTTGATGCGTCAGCATCGCATCCCCACCCAGGTGTGCGTGCTGGCCCACGTGACCGTGCAGATGGATGCGATTCGCCGCTACAAGGCGCCCGTAGATCTGTGCTTTCAGAGTCTTGCGGGCACCGAGAAGGCCAATCGCAACTTTGGCATCTCGGTCGCGCTCATCGACGAGGCCTACGATCTGACCAAGCGCGAGGGCACGGCGCAGGGCCCGCACGTGATGTATTTTGAGACGGGGCAAGGCACGGCGCTGTCGGCCAATGCCCATTACGACACCGATCAGACGACGATGGAGGCGCGTACCTATGGGTTTGCCCGGCGCTATTCGCCGTTCTTGGTCAATTCTGTGGTCGGCTTTATCGGGCCCGAATACCTGCAGAACGGCAAGCAGATCACCCGCGCGGGCCTAGAAGACCACTTTATGGGCAAGCTGATGGGCGTGTCGATGGGCACCGATGTCTGCTACACCAATCACGCCGACAGCGACCTAGATGACCAAGAATGTCTTGAGGTTTTGCTGGCAACGGCCGGCGTCAACTACCTGATGGGCATTCCGCTGGGCGACGATGTGATGCTCAACTACAACACCACGAGCTTTCACGACAACGCACAACTTCGCGAATTGATTGGTTTGCGCCCGGCGCCCGAATTTGAGGCGTGGATGGAGCGCATCGGCCTTTGGCGCGGCGGCAAGCTGACGGAGCGGGCCGGCGATGCGACCCTGTTCGAGTCGGCGTGGTCGGCGCGGGCCGAGCGCAAGTTCTAGAATTTACAGCAAACAGCTATCGATCAGCTCGGCCGCCAGATCGGGACCGCCAAAGTCGCGGATCTCGTGGATACCGGTCGGGCTCGTCACGTTAATTTCGGTTAAGCGCTCGCCAATCAGGTCGATGCCCACAAAAAGGTGCCCCGCCGCCCACAGATCCGGGCCCAGCCGGTCGCAGATGACCTGTTCGCGCGGCGTCAGCGGACTCAGCTCGGTGGTGGCGCCGATGTGAATGTTGCCGCGCAGGTCGTCGGCCGGCGGAATCCGCAGCAGGCCCGCGCGGGCGACACCCGCCACAAAAATCACGCGCTTATCGCCGACCACGACTTCGGGTAAGTACTGCTGCACCAACACGAATTCCTTGCCGTGATGGGTGCTAATCTCGAGCAGGGACCGCGTATTCAAGTCGCCCGGATGCAGCGCGACGATGCCGTTGCCGCCCGAAAAGGCCAGGGGCTTGATCACGACCGAACCGCCCACGTCTTTTTGAAACCGCATGATTTCACTCATGCTTCGCGTCAACAGCGACGGTGGACTCAGCTCGGGATAGGCGAGCAGCGAGGTCTTCTCGTTCCACGAGCGCAGCGCGGCCGGCTTGGACCACACCCGGGTACTTTTCGGCGCCTGATCGAGCACATACGTCGCCGCAATGTACTGCATGTCAAACGGCGGGTCCTTGCGCATCCACACCACATCGAAGTGGCCCAGGGGCAAGGTCTCGGTCTCGCCATGGTGCACGTGATCGCCCAGCACCGCCTGCACATGCGCCGAGCGACAGCGGGCAAACCCTTGATTTCCCCGGGCAAACAGGCCGTCGGTATCGCACGACCACAGCGTGTGACCACGGCCTTGCGCCGCGAGCATCAGCGCGAACGACGAGTCTTTGCGGATGTCGATCGGCCCCAGCGGGTCCACGACGAAAAGATGGCGCGTCATGCCGACCTCGCAGCGCAAGTGTGTAATTTTCTAGACGAACCGCAGAAACTTAGGGATGTGCGGCGGGAGCAACTGGGGCTGCGGGAGCGGGGGCCGCGGCGGGTGCTGCAGCGGGGGCCGGAGCCGAGCCAGCGTCTTCGACCGTAACTTCGCTGTCTTTGAGCAGCACGTCGTACTTGTAGCCCGCGCCGATGTCTTGGTTGATGGCGACGGTGCCCTTGATCACGACCTTGGCGCCCTTGTTGGCCTCGCCCTTGGTAGTGATGACAACCTTGCCCGACTTGTCTTGTACATGCAGCCAGTTGCGATCGAGGATGCCGCGGTTGACCTTGACGACGATGCCGCGCACGGACACCACCTTGCCGTCCATGTCTTTGGCTTTGGCGTTCAAGTCGCCGATGGTCATGTCGGCCGCGGGGAAGTCGCCGATCGCCACTTCGGCGGCGGGCTCCATCGGCGGGTGATTGGGCGGCAGCGCGCCAGGGCCGGCGACGGGGGCCGCACCGGGCGCGGCACCGTGCTCCGCAACACCAGCCGGGGGCGTAGGAACTGCGCCCGTGGCCGCAGCAGGCTGTTCGGCAGCAGGAACCGTGGTCACTGCAGGCGCCGCCGGCTTGGGCGGTTCCTTGTTGCAGGCCGCGACGGAAAGAGGGAGGGTAAAGACGAGAAACGATAAAAGGGTGTGCATCTTCATGGGGCGGTATGGTAGCCGCTTTGCCAACGGGTGCAAGGCAGGTCGCTACACGAAACTGTCACAACTTCTACAAACCGATGCATTTCAAGCACATTACACTGCGTCAGCTGGGGCTCGGGCGGTCGGAGGGCACGACCGGCGCGCGGCCGCTCCAGCGCTCGAGCACGCTCCAAAGGCGCTTGGCCTGTGGCGGTTTGGCCAAGAAGTCGTCCATTCCGGCCGCGAGACAGGCGTCGCGGTTGGTTTCGATGGCACCCGCCGTGACCGCAAGGATAGCTGCGCCGCGATTGAGTGAATCCTGGCGAATCGCGCGGGTGGCGTCGAGCCCGTTCAGCCGCGGCATCAGCACATCCATAAAGATCACGTCGTAGTGCGTCGTCTGGGCCATGGCCAAAGCCTTCGCACCGTCGTCGGCCGTTTCGACCGTCACGCCCGCCTCTTCGAGCATGCCGCGCAGGGTCTCGCGGCTGACAAGCTCGTCGTCGACCACCAGGGCGCGGCTACCCGCGAACTGCGGCACGGACTCGAACGGCGCCTGCGGCGTGGCCACGTTGCGAGGAGCGGTCCGCGGCAGACATACAGTGAACCAAAATGTGCTGCCCTGCCCGACCTGGCTGTTCACACCGATCGCCCCGCCCATCGACGCCACTAGGCGCCGGCAGATCGCCAGACCCAGGCCGGTGCCGCCGTGCTTGCGGGTCATCGAATTATCGGCCTGTTCAAAGGCATAGAAGATGCGCTGCAAATCCTGCTCGGCAATGCCGATGCCAGTGTCCTGCACTTCCCAGCGGAGCAAGACGCCGCTTTCGCCCTCTTCGACCTGTTGCACGCGCAACGTGACGCTGCCCGCCGCGGTAAAGCGCACCGCATTGGTGGTCAGGTTCATCAAGACCTGCTTAAGCCGCAGCGGGTCGCCACTCACCGACAACTGAGCCAATTCGGGGGCCACAACGAGGTGCAGCTTCAGGTGCTTGTCGGCCGCCGGCACGCCCACCAACGCCTCGACCGAAACGACCAGGTCGCCAAGGCGAAAGTCGACCGTTTCGAGCGACTGCCGATCCGACTCGATGTTCGCAATATCGAGAATATCGTTGATGACCGCCAGCAGTCGGCGCGCCGAGGCATCGACCTTGGTCAGCTGCTCGCGCTGCTTGGGCTGGGCCGCGCCCATCATGGCCAGCGACGTCATGCCGATGATGGCGTTCATCGGAGTGCGCAACTCGTGCGACATGTTCGACAAGAAGATACTTTTGGCGCGGCTCCCGGCCTCCGCGGCCTCTTTAGCCACTTGCAGCGCGTCGGTGCGGGCGGCCACCATCTCCTCGAGATGCTCGGTGCGGGCGGCCACCATCTCCTCGAGACGCCGGCGATGCGCCTCGACCTCAGCCTCGACACTGCGGCGGGCGGCAAGATCGCGCTCAAGGTCGGCCAGCAGCAGGCGATTCGACATCAAGAACAGGGCCAAGGTCTGGCCGATGGTGAGCATCTGGTAGGCCAGCAGCACGGCCGAGGTGTGCGACCCCCCGCTGAGCAGGTGGGCGTCGCTGGGCAAGGTCCGGTCCCAGAGGGCCTGAGCGATGCTAACCGCGCACCACAGAAACAGATTCCACCGCAACTGCCGCGAGGCGGCCCGCAGAACTGGCTCGGCGCCCAGCAACAACCGCACGCTGTATGCCGAAAACAGCAACAGGCCCAGCGTCAGCACGAGCGTGCGGAGCGGCGCACTCGGCAGCCCCAGCGTCACTACAGTGTGGGCAACCACGAGTGCAGCTAGGGTCGCCAGGTCGACCGGTCGCCAGCCCACCAAGCCAACGTGGCGGCGCAGACCCTGCCAAAACAGCAGCGCACCCAGCAAAACCAACGGGGTAGACAGCAGCAGCGACGGCAATTCGTCCATGACGCTGGGAGCAAGCATCAGCAGCACGGCCGTGAACTGCAAGCCCAAATCGGCGAGCCAATAGCCGTAAATGGGCGACCGCTGGCGGTAGCGCGACCACAGGTTGGCCATTACCAGCAAACAGATGGCGTTGCTGACCGCGTGGCCGACCAACACGGTGCGAACATCGAGCTGAATCACTGCGGCCCTCCGCTCGACGCGCAATTCGCAACGGCAGGGCCACGGACAACAATGGCCACACTGACCTCCGCACAACGCGACACCGCCAAGAGCAGCGACCGCACACTGCTCAGGCTACGCTGGCCAATATCGCTCGTCAACGCCTGCATATTTAGACGCACGTACCCAGTCACGGCCAGTGGTGCTCGCCCAACAGAAACATAGCCGAAGAGCGCTGTTGTCCGCTGCGGCGCGGCGCGGTACCGTAGCGGCGGGCGGCGTGCAACCCGGGGTGAACGATGGCAATCGGCAGGTGGCAGAGTTGGGCGGCAGCGCTAGCGAGCGTGGCGGCGCTGCTTCTGGGTAGACCCGCCCAGGCGCGGCTCCGGACGAGCCCCCAAGTCGAGACCGACCGCGCTGAGGAGCTGGCGCGCGTGCTAGAGGGCAAGGCTTCCCCTGCGCAAGTGCTTGCAGCTGCACTAGAATGGTCGCGCTTGGCGCCGCTCGTGCCGCACAACATCGCGTTGGTGGTCACCAAGGGCGCTCTCGCCAAACCGCCGCACGACGCCGCTGGTCGCTGGGCGCGCGAGGTATTGCTACAAGTGTGGAGTTCGCTTGGAGCGCCGCCCCTTGCCGACCCTAGTGCGGTGTTGTCCTGGTCCTGGCTGGGCCCGTTCGGCGATGAACACGGTACGGCGCTGACACGGCGCGGGCCGATCGACGCCGCTGCGGTGCAAGGACCTGGAAAACTGCCTGAAACGGCCCGCGGTCGCAGCGGCGAAGTGCGCTGGCAGCAGCCCCCGACCGGGATGGCGCGGCTGGGGGAGCCGACGCCCCTTGAAGAGCTGCTCGACCGCCCCGACGATGCAGAAGTGTATGTTGTGACTTGGCTTCGCCCCAAGCTGCGCAAGCCGACGGAGGCGCGACTGCGGCTGTGGGTGCAGGGGCCGGCGCGCCTGTGGCTGGGGACGCACGCGCTGACGCCCATCGCCGCCAAGCCCGATGTGGCGGGAATGGGCAATGAGGTAGCGCCCTTGCCTGCGGTAGACGACGTGCCGGTGCGACTCGCGGGCGAGTGGCAGCGCGTACTAGTCAAGCTGGGGCCGGCGGGGGCACATCTGGGCTTTGGGCTGCGGGTGGTCGATGCGGCGGGCCTCGGGCTGGCCGTCGAGCAGACCGCGACATGCCCTACTGAAGTGGATGATCCAAATCAAGAACCGCCGCTGCAGGTAGGCACGGACGTCTTCGGTCTGACCTGGCCGGCTGGCAAGCCGATTCCGGCCGATGTGCTGACGGCCCTGGTGCAGCTCGACTGGCACGGCTGGCCCCTGCCCGAGGCGCTTCACGAGCAGCTGTCGAGCCTTGCACCGGAGCAGTTGCCCAATTCGACTGCGGTGGCTCTGGCCCACGCCAACTTGTCGGGCGAGGCGGGCGATCGCGCAGAACTGTTGGCAACTTGGCAAGAATTGCGGCCAAACGACGCTCAGGTGATGGCCGCACGGACCGCGGCGCTCGACGAGATTGGCCACGCCGACCAAGGCCACCGGTTGTGGATGAGTTGGGCGGCGGCGCACAAGCTGCAACCTGAGCGCGTGTCGGTCGCGGCGTGCCGGCAGCGGGTAGGGCTATGGCGCAAGATATCTGCGGATTTGGCGGCTCAGCGCCTACTAGGGCAATGTGCGGGCGACTGGGACGATGTGCCCGTACTTGTGGCCGATTGGGCGCGTTTTCGCGAGGCGGAGGACGACAGCCGCGGGGCAGCCACGGCGTATGCGGAGTTGCTCACCCTGGCGCCGCGCTCCGAAGCGTATGCGCACACGGTCGGCGCGCTGCTGCAATCGGGCGAGTTGACCCAGGCTTCGGAGCTGCTTGAGCAATTTCACAAGCTGTTTCCGGGTCATACGCGCCCTCTTGAGCAGCTCGCGCGCGCCTATCTCGACGAGGGCGAGCTGGATCAGGCGGGGAACTGGCTCGCGCGGGTGCCCGAGGCGCAACGCCGCACCCAGTGGTTGGATTTTGCGGCGCGGCTGGCACTGCGGCGCGGCCAGAGCGAGGTGGCGCAGCGCTACCTGCGGCAAGCGGCGGCGATGGCCCCGCAGCGCGCCGATTTGCGGTCCCGGCTGCAGCGGCTGAGTACGGGCGGCGACACGCTGAGTGCCCGCCACCGCGATCTGCTAGCGCTGGCGCAGAGCGAACGGGGCGCTCCGCGGACGGTACAGCTCGAAATTCGCTATCGGCAAGTGGTGTTGCAAGCTCTGGGTAACGGCCAACAGGCGCGCCGCGAAGCCGAGCTGACCTACTTGGGGCCAAACTGCAACGGTACGCACACGGTGGCGATTGACTACGCGCCGGCGCTGGCCCAAGCCGATGTTTTGCAGGCGCTCGTGCTGCGCGCCGATGGCCGAATCGATCGCAACGTGGGGCAAAGTGTCGACAGGTTTACCGAAGACGACTCGGGCATGTACTTTGATCTTGAGCGAATCTCATTGACTTTTAAGAACTTGCACGCTGGCGATGCGATCGTGGTCGAACACGAGGTGCGCGATCTGAGTCCGGCGCCCTTTGGCCTGGTCTTTGGCGAGCTTTTGCCGCTGGCCGACACATCGCCGGTGCGTCAGACTGAAATTGCGGTGCAATTGCCAGAGGCGATGACCCTGCACTACGCGCTGTTCGATCCCCTGCAGCCCGATGCGGTGGCTCCCAAGCCCGAGTTGACGGTGCTCGCTCGCGGCGATGCGGGCGGCCCGTGGCGGCAATGGCTGTGGCAGATCGGTGAGTTAGCTGCCCTACCGAGCGAAGCGGATGCGCCAGGCGAGACGGAGCTGGGGCGATACCTGCACCTGTCGTCGATGGCGAGTTGGCAAGACGCGGCGCGCTGGTACGGCGACGTGGTGGCCGAGGCACTGCCCAAGCCCGGGCAAGACGCGGTGATTCGCGATCTGGCGCGCAAGCTGACGGCGGGCAAGACGGAGCGACTGGCTAAGATTAAAGCGATTTTTGAGTACGCGCGCAGTCAGGTGCGGTATGTGGGGCTGGAGTTCGGCATCCACAGCCTAAAGCCGCACCCAGCGCGCGAGGTGGTGCTGCGGCAGTTTGGCGATTGCAAAGACAAAGCCACGCTCATTGCCGCGCTGTTGGCCGAAGTGGGCATTGCGGCTGAAGTGGCGCTGGTGCGTACCGCCGAGGGTGGCAAGCTAGCCGATGGGGTGGCGTCGCTTGGCGTGTTTAATCATGCGATTGCGTACGTGCCGGGCGAGAATCTGTGGTTGGATGCGACGGCAAACCTGAACGACATGCACGAGCTGCCGAGCGGCGATGCGACGGGAATGGCGCTGCGCGTGGGGCCCGATGCGCCTGGAAAGCTTGAGATTTTGCCCGATCTGCCCCTGAATGGCGAGCGCGAGGACCGCGAGGTGACGTGGCAGCTGCGGACGGACGGCGGCGCGGACTTGCAGTGGCGGGCCAGCTTGCAGGGGGCGGTGGCGGCCGAGGTGCGCACGCGACTGACGGCGGCGGCGACGCGCAAAGAGCGGATGGAGCAGGATCTGGCCGGGCGCTGGCCGGGTCTGGCGGTGGCGAGCCTGGGGGCCAAGGGCATCGACCCCATTGAGTCGATTGTAATCTTAGAGGTTGCCGGCCAAGTGTCGAAGCTGGGACGCCAAGGCGAGCGCCGCTGGACGGTGGCGCCGCTGCGGCCGGGGCAGAGTTGGTCGGCGGCGCTGGCGAGGGAGCAAGTGCGCAAAGCGGATGTGATCTTGCCGCGGCCCATTGCGATCCACGAGATGGTGCATGTGCGCGCACCGCTGGGATGGATGCATGAGCCGCGCGCTTTTACCCAGATTTTGCAGAACAAGGTGGGCACGCTGCGGGTGGTGGCGCGGGTGCAGGCCAATGACCTGGTCCTTGAGCTCGACCTGAGCCTGGCCCCGCGCCGCATTGCCGTGGCCGACTATCTGGGGCTGCGCAAGTTCTTAGCCCAGGTCGACGACGCGCTCGGCCAAGAGTTCGCCCTGGTGCCCGTTGCAGCAGGGGGCGAGCGATGAGCGAGCAGGCCATGCGTCTTAGGTATCTGATTCTGCTTGCGTTGCTTGCCCTGGCGGCCTGCAGTGCGCCGCAGTTGGCGTGGGAGCCACAGGCCGATGCCGCGGCGGTCGAGGAGCGGGCCCGCGCCGATCTAAGGTCGCCGCAAACCGCTGCCGAGGGGCGGGCACAGCTGGCGTGGCTGTGTCTGCTGCATGGTCGAGCGTGCGCCGAAGTGACGACGCCGGCTCTGGATGGGGCGCCAACGCTCGAGCGCACGGTGCGGGTGGCCCTGTTGACGGATGGCCTGGCGACGGTCGATCGCGCGGCAGCGGCGTGGTGCGACGTGGCGCAAGCGGCGCTGGGCAGCCCCGAAGCCGTGGCGGGCGAGCTCGCGACGGTGGCGGCGCAGCGCCTGGGCCGATTAGGGCGGGCTGATCCGTTGGCGACAAAGGCTATTTTGAGTAAGCGCGCCCAGCTGATTCAGCAACTTTTTGAGCACGGCACACCGCTTGAGCGCCTGCAGCGGGCGCGGGCACTGGTCGATCTACAACCCGAGGGCGACAGCGCGGATTTTTGGCCGCAGCTGCAACAGGCGACGGTGCCATGGAGTCGGCGGCTGCTGACGGGCATGGACGACGACACCCCGCTGCCGCAGTGGTCGACCGCGACCGCGGCCACCGTGCCCGCCTGGTTTGTGGGCGACAGCGAAGTGGCGCGGTATGCCCTGGCCGCCGTTCCGCCAGGTATCTACCACCTGCACGCCGAGTGGCACGGTAAACCTGGCGACCCGCCGCTCGACCTCGCGATTCTGGGCGCTCGGCCACTGCGCGCTTGGCTCGATGGCAAGGCCGTGGCGCCCGCAGCAGCATTGCAACAGGCCAAGGTCAAGCAAATTGGCTTACATACACTAGATTTGCTGGTGCCGCTTTCCGCCGACGGCGATCAGGTGTGGCTGGGCTGGCTGGCGGCGCCCACGCCGGTGCACTCGGTCGGTCGACCGAATGGCCTCGCGGCCGGGCTGAGCAAGGTGTTCGAACTGCTGAGCGATCCCCAGGGACCGGCGCGCCGCAGCGTGCAGCAGTGGTTTCCGCAAGCGCTCGTGGCCGAATTGAGCGATGTGCTGTGGGGCAGTGCGCCCGCCGACGCCGCCGACCGCGTGCTGGGGGTGTGGCCGCGCCATGTCGACGCCGTGGTCAGCGATGCCGCGCGCCACCTCGACGATGGCAATGCCCAGTTGGCCCTGCGCAGCCTGGATAGCCTTGAGCCACGCGGCGAAGGAGTGCTGGCAACGACCGATATTCGGACCGATATGGCCCTGCTGCGGGGTCGGGCCTATTCCGCAATGGGCCTCGACGACTTGGCTGCGATGGCCGCCGAGACTGCAGCTGTGCGCGCCGATGGCCACTGTGCGGTGTGGTCGCAAGCCCTTGAGCTGGCTGTCGATCTGGGCAACAAGACGGCCATTCGCCATATTCTGGCTCATCCGGGGTGTACGCAGCGGCAGCCGAGCTTGCTGCAAGCGACGGCTTGGCGAGCGATTGGCCGGCTCGACGAGGCTGCGCGGGTGCTGCGGGTGGCGCTGCAGGCTCCGGCCCAAGCCCGCCAGGTTGCGCGGAAGGTAGATGAGCTAGGCGACGACGCCTTCGGCTTCGATTTTGGGCCTGAACCGCTGTGGCTGCGCGACGACGGCAGCGAGCTGTGGCGGGGCTACCAGCTGCTCAACCAGCAGCGGCAGAATACCGACTCCATGGTGCGCGAAATCATGCTGACCCGCGCGCAAAAGAACCTAGACGAGCTGCTGGTGGCGCCCGAAACGAGCACGGTTTTGCGACAACGCGCGCTGCAAGCCGGAGCCCGCGCGCCCTGGCAGCCGTTCTTGCGCGATGGCAAAGCCCTGGCGCAGGTGCCGGACGATCCGAGCTGGGCCAACGCGGCCAGCACGGGCTACCTGCTCGATCAAGAGATCGTGGTGCTGCTACCCCAAGGTGGCGCACTGCGGCGGGTGCATCAGGTGCTGCGCGTGCTGAGCGACGAGGCCGCGGACCAGGTGGGCGAGGTGCGGGTGGCGCAGGGGGCAGAGCTCGAGTTTGCCCGCACGCTGCTGGCCGACGGCACGGTGGTGGCTGCGGCGGAAACGGCCGATAAAGAAACGATCTCGCTGCGGGCCGTGGCGACGGGTACTGCGGTCGAGTACGCCCAGACTGTGCTAGTCGAGCCCGAAGATCCCGCGACCGGTGCGACGCGGCTCGACCCGTTCACGCTGCAGTCGGGCGATGGCCCCACGCGGCTGTCGGAGTACGTTGTGCTCGTACCTACTGCAATGATGGCCAGTTTTCAGACTTCGCTGCGCGCGCCGCCGGCCGAAGTGCGCACCCTGCCCGGCTGGACCGCGCATATCTACCGCACCGCCAACGTGCCGCGCGCCCGCATTGAACCCCGCGCCGTGCGGCCGGATCTGGCCCTACCCAGCGTACAAGTGGCCACCCGTACAAGTCTTTCAGCGCTGGTCGAGCCGTGGGACGAGCGCCTCGCCGCCGCGGCCCAAGCGAGCAGTACCGAGCTAAATCAATGGCAGAATCTGCTGTTAGCCCAACCCGACGGGCTGCCGCGCTGGCAGTATCTGGCGCAAAGGTTGGCGCGCGGTGTGCAACAAAGCCACGACGGGGGTGCGCCGGGCAACCCGGTGACGGCCCTGCAACAGCAGCGCGGCGATCGGGCAGCGGTGTTCTATAGCTTGCTGCAACATCAAGGTGTTACGGCCTGTATGGTGCGCGTACACACGCTTGCTCGCCAGGCGCCGGATCACCAGTTGGCCAAGACCTCGCTCGATCCCGTCGATTTTCCGGCGGAGCTGGTGCGCTTTGAACTGGCCGACGGCCCCCACTGGTACGACCCGGGCATCGAGGGCGGGCTGCTCGACCACTTGCGCTCGGGTCTGCGGCAGCGGCCGGCGCTGCTAGCAGGGTGCAAGTCCAGCGAACGGCGCATTTCTACTCCAGATCTGGGCAACGGTCTCGATGCCCGCGAAGTGACGGGCGAGCTCGACTGGCGCGACGACGGCAGTGTCGATGCCACTTTTCGCGAACACCTGACAGGAGCGATGGCAGCGTACTTGCAGCAGTTTTTGACGAGCGCGACCACCGACGAGCGCAATGCCCTATTCGTCGAGTTGGCCAAGGGTGTGCTGCCGGGCGCGCAAGTCGAAGCGGCGGATATCCAAGGCTTGGGTACCCTGGGCGGGCCGCTCGACCTGCAGTGGACTCTGCGCAGCGAGCCCAGCGAAGGCCGCCGCCATACGCTGGCTTTGGGGCTGCTTCCGTCTGAGTTAGGTAAGGATTTTGCGATCTTGCCTGAGCGAGCGATGCCATTGTTGTTTGGCCACGGGCAGCGCCAACAGCTCGTGTTGACGGTGCGAGCTGGCAAGCCGCTGCAAGCTGTGGTCGAGCTGACGGGCAAGACGCCGCAGGTCGACTGGCAGCGGCGCTGGCAGCCCCTGCCCAATGGCGGCACCTTGACGTGGCAGCTGCAAACCCAGCCCGGCGTGGTCGAGGCCGAGGTCTATCGCGCGTTTGCCAGCGCGGTACACGGCGCGGATGCTGCGGAGCAAATCCGGCTCGAACGACAGTAGTTACAGACTAATACGATGTCTTTTCGCTAGCCGGCGCCGCCGACTTGGCCGGTGCTGCCTTGGCCTTGCTCGGCACGCCGCCCGCTGACGCATCCCCATTTTGCGCGTTGGCGGCCAGGGCCTGCTCGGCCCACTGCGCCGTCTTGCCATCGCCCGCTTGCAGAGCAGCCCCCCGCAGCTTCATCAGCAGCGTCTTCTTCTTTGCCGGATCAGTAGTCTTTTCGACCGCCGCCCGCAGTTGCTGCACTTCGGACTGGGCCACCGCCGCCTGGGCATCCTTGCTCGCCGCTTTGTCGAAGTCGTTGCCCTTCTTGTCGGCCGCGTCCGCCAGTTGCTCAGGTGCTTGTTTCGCTGCGCCGGCGGGCGCTTGGGCAAATTGATTCTTGTTCAGTACATCCAGATTCTGCGCGCGGTTGTTCTCGGCGCGGGCCATGCCCATCACCGGTGCGAGAGGTAGCTTGCGCTGGTCGTCGCTGGCCGCCTCGCCCTGGGCGACCTGGGCGGGCGCCGCAGGCTGGCTCTCTTTCTCTTGCAGCCGCGGCGTATCGGGCGCCAGCGAGGCCGGTTGCGCGGCAATGGTGCGCGTGGGTCGCTGGGTATCGGCCTTGGCCACGGCTTGCGGCCCATCTGATGCAGCCTGCGGGCCAGGATCGCGCACGGGCGCTGGCGCAGCTGCAGCGGGCGGAACCTGCGCTTGGGCGACTACAGCCGCAGCACCAGAGGCAGCAGCCTCTTGATTTAGAACAGGTTCTTTTGCCAGCGGCGCCAGCTCGGCAGCCACGGGGCGCTCCGCCATGGCCACTGCCCCCCCACCAACACCCGCATCGACTGGCGCCTTCGCCTGCCGTTGCCCCACTGCCACCAGCAGCGCGAGCGCCGCCGCCGTCGCCAGGATCGGCCCCGGCCGCAGCAAGAATTCCGCAACTTTCGACCACAGCGACTGCGGACGCTCGGCCGCCGCCTGGGCCGCCGCCGTCAGCACCGCCGATCGCACCGCTGGCGACACCTCGGGCAGGGGCAACGCCACCAGCCGCTCGTGGATCACCACCATCTGCTCGATCTCGTCGCGCCATAGCGCCGGCACGTCCTCGGACCGCCCGCCCGCCAGCCGCCGCTCGTAAGCGTCGACAAAGGCTGCGTCGTCGTGTTCGCGCTTGTCGTGGGTCATGTCGACCATGGTCTCCTCCCGGTTCCTTTCCTGCCGCCGCTGGGGGCGCAGGCTCCCACGGGTCGCTTAGATAAACTGAGCCAACGCCTCGCGCAAGGCCTTGAGCGCATAACGCATTCGGCTCTTGACGGTGTTCTCGTTCGTCGCCGTCGCCTCGGCAATCTCGGCAAAACTCAGGCCACTAATCTCGCGCAGGGTAAACACCTCGCGCTGTTCGTCGGGCAGCGTCTGCATCGCCGCTTCGTACGCCGTGCGAAACTGCTTGTCGGCGGTATTGCGCGAGGCATCGAGCCCCGGCGCGTCCGACGCAATCCGCTCGCCCAGGGTCGGTCCGTCGTCGTCGCCCATCGGCGCGTCGAGCGAAGGCCCCGAGCGAAACTTGTCGCGCCGCGATGCATCAATACACAGGTTGCGGGCAATCGCATACAGCCAAGTCTTGAACTTGCTTTGCCCTTTAAAGCCCTGCGTATTGCGCACCACCCGCACAAAGGCGTCTTGCACCACGTCGTCGGGGCGAGCGGCACCCTGCTGCATCGCAAAGGCTTTTAGGGCCCTGCAATGCCGGTCGTACAGCACGCCTAGCGCTCGGCTATCTCCGCCGACGAATCGCTCGTACAGCGCCTCGTCACTGGCACTTTCGGTCGCCGCCAGGGCTACCAGTGCCGCCATCATCAGGAGCCACATCGGCGCCCTTCCTTTCCGACGCGCCACGCGCGAGTTCGATCTAGGTCGTCGGCTCTACGTTTGCCGCAGTTGTACGGCAAGAACACCGCCGCTGCGCCACGGCTCGGGCCCGGTCTAGCAGGTGCGGACGGGCAGGTTAGCAGGGCGATCGGGCAGTTACAAGCTCACTGGCACGGCCGGCGGTCGCAGCGTCACCACCGACTCGAGGTGAATCGTCCATGCAAAACCGTCAATCAGAGCGGCATGTTGCACAGTCCAGCCCAGCTGCAGCAGCGGCGCAATGTCGCGCACCAGCTTGTCGAGCGCGCACGACACGTACACCAGCCCATCGGGGCGCAGCCGGGCCGCCGCGGCACACACCTCTGGCGCCCCCTGCCGTCCCGGATCAAGTAGCCAGATTTCAGATGGTTGCGCGGAATCAGCCGCTCGCTCGGCCTGGGCCGCCACCACCTCGACCCGCTCTTGCAGGCCCGCCGCCGCCACCGCTCGACGCAGCCGCCGCACCGCATCCACATCCAGCTCTACGGCCCGCACCGTGGCGCCGCGCTGCAGACATAGCCCGGTAAAATTGCCCGAACCTGCATAGAATTCTTGCACATGCTGCACCGGGCCCAAGCGATCGAGCGCCTCGCCCACCCGCCGTCGCAAAGCGCGGTTGCCCTCGGCACTTGCCTGGCAAAACCCAGCCGCATCGGTACTTACGGCCAGCGGCCCGTCGACTTCGGCAAGGTCGACCTCGCTCAGACCCCAGCGATCGGCATGGCGACCGATCTGCAGCCGCAGCCCGACCACACCCAATTGCTCGGCCAATACCTGAGCTTGCGGGATTTCGGCGCCAATATGCCGCGCCGTCAGGTCGGCGATCACCCCCTGCTGCCCCAGCACCGCGTGCAGTTCGCCGCGATCGAGGTAGGGCCCCAGCGCCGCACCCGCCCGCGCCCGCAGCGCTTCGAGCTCGGGCGCCAGCACCGCACAGGCCGCCTCGGCCACGAGCCTATCGCTTTGCGCCCGCAAGAAGCCCGCGCCCAGCCCGCGGTTGCGCGGCCGCAAGTGCAGGCGGGTACGCCGCCGATGTCCCCGTGGCTGCACAGGATCCAGCTCGATGGCCTCGGTTGCCAGCCCGACCGCACGCGCCAGTTGCCCGCGTTTCCACTGCAGTTGCCGGTCCAGGCTCCAGTGCTGCAGGGCGCAACCACCGCACTCGTCGAACACGGCACAAGCCGGCTCGCAACGCTGCGGCGAGGGCGCGATCACGGCAAAGGCGGTGGCCCGCAACACCCCGCGCTGCTTAGCCAATTGGTCGATACGCAGTAGGTCGCCAGGCACCACACGCGGCACCAAAACCACGGGGCCATCCGGGTGGCGCACGATCCCGTCGCCCAGGCCGCCCAGATCGGCGACTTCAGCTGTAAAAGGACAAGTAATCAATGGTTTTTCGCCGTTATAGGGCAGCTACGTCGCGCCGCGCACGCCGCCCAGAGCGTCGATCAAGCGCAACATCTCGGCCGCGTGGGCGTCGAAAGTCTTGCGATCACGGGCCGGCAGGGCCGGTTCGAGCACCTCGCCCAGGCCAGTGGGGTCGAGGTAGGCGCCATTCTTCTTGACGCCCCAGTGCAAGTGCGGCCCCGTCGAGCGGCCCGTGGTGCCCACCTGACCGATGACTTGCCCCTTGCGCACCACATCGCCCGCCTTCAAATTTTGAGCAAAGCGATGCAAGTGCATGTATTCTGTTACATAACCGTCGACGTGCCGCAGACGAATCATGTTGCCGGCGGCGCCCGCCTTGTGCGCCGAGACCAGCGCGCCGTCGGCCGCGGCATACACCGGAGTGCCCGTCGCCGCTGCGAAATCGACGCCGTAATGCGCCTTCATGCGGTGCAAAATCGGGTGCAGACGCATGCCAAAGCCCGAGGTACGGTTGCCGACCCGCAGCGGCTGGCGCAGGAACAGGGCCTCTAAGCTCGCGCCGTCCATGCCAAAATAGCCGGCAGCACCGCGGCCATCGTCGTAGAACACGGCGGTGGTTCGCGCACCGGCGGGCGTGCGAACGTCGAGCGCGGCCACATCGAGATAGCGCACCAGTTGATCGCCATCGACCAGCTTATCGACCACCAGCCGCAGCTCGTCGCCAGTCTTGAGCTCGATGGCCGGATGCAGGCGATCCGAAAGCACGACGGCCAGTTGCGCGGCCAGCGCCTCGCCCTCGCCACAGCGCTGAAGCGACGCCTCGAGCGTGCCGACAATGCCGCAGCGCACCGCTTGCCGCAGCAAAGTGCCAGGCATTCCGCCTTCTTCGGCGACGTAGCGATCGCCGCGGCGCTCGATGGTGACACCCTCGCCGGTGGCGGGCGCGATCACGAGCGAATGCAAGGCGCCGTTGTCCATCACCGCCACGGGCCGCAGCCGCGCCCACAGACGCCAGCCGGCTTGCAGGTGCTCGGGCTTGCGCAGCTGAGAATAGGCCTCGATCACTTCGCGCTGAGCCACGCCGGTAATCTCG